>NZ_JAKZGS010000005.1 GCF_022549695.1 Belliella calami
CTGACAAGGCTATTGGATAAGTTCCTGTATTGGAGCTTGCTGTTGCTGTAGTAGAAATGCTTGGTTCAGTGGAAACTTTCTCGTCTCCATTTACCAATCCATCATAAGTAAAGGTCAAGCTTGGATTTGATTCACCGTATATCTTCGATTTGTCATCAGCTATGATCGTTAATGTTTTCTGCCCTACCGTCAATGTTCCATTTGCAAGCGTGATTGCATAGTTTGCATCTGATCCACCTGACAAGGCTATTGGATAAGTTCCTGTATTGGAGCTTGCTGTTGCTGTAGTAGAAATGCTTGGTTCAGTGGAAACTTTCTCGTCTCCATTTACCAATCCATCATAAGTAAAGGTCAAGCTTGGATTGATTTCTCCATAAACTTTGGATTGATCTTCTGCTGTGATCGTTACTGCTTTCTGACCAACTGTCAATGTTCCATTTGCAAGCGTGATTGCATAGTTTGCATCTGATCCACCTGATAAGGTTATTGGATAAGTTCCTGCATCGGAGCTTGCTGTTGCTGTAGTAGAAATGCTTGGTTCGGTTGCAACTTTCTCGTCTCCATTTACCAATCCATCATATGCAAAGGTCAAGCTTGGATTTGATTCACCGTATATTTTCGATTTGTTATCAGCTGTGATCGTCAATGATTTCTGCCCTACCGTCAATGTTCCATTTGCAAGCGTGATTGCATAGTTTGCATCTGTTCCACCTGACAAGGTTATTGGATAAGTTCCTGCATCGGAGCTTGCTGTTGCTGTAGTAGAAATGCTTGGTTCAGTGGAAACTTTTGAATCTCCATTTACCAAACCATCATAAGTAAAGGTCAAGCTTGGATTGATTTCTCCATAAACTTTGGATTGATCTTCTGCTGTGATCGTTACTGCTTTCTGACCAACTGTCAATGTTCCATTTGCAAGCGTGATTGCATAGTTTGCATCTGATCCACCTGATAAGGTTATTGGATAAGTTCCTGTATTGGAACTTGCTGTTGCCGTAGTAGAAATGCTTGGTTCGGTTGCAACTTTCACGTCTCCATTTACCAATCCATCATATGTAAAGGACAAGCTTGGATTGGTTTCTCCATAAACTTTGGATTGATCTTCTGCTGTGATCGTTACTGCTTTTTGACCAACTGTCAATGTTCCATCCACAAGCGTGATTGCATAGTTTGCATCTGTTCCACCTGACAAGGTTATTGGATAAGTTCCTGCATCGGAGCTTGCTGTTGCTGTAGTAGAAATGCTTGGTTCGGTTGCAACTTTCTCGTCTCCATTTACCAATCCATCATATGCAAAGGTCAAGCTTGGATTTCCTTCACCGTATATCTTCGATTTGTTATCAGCTGTGATCGTCAATGATTTCTGCCCTACCGTCAATGTTCCATTTGCAAGCGTGATTGCATAGTTTGCATCTGATCCACCTGACAAGGTTATTGGATAAGTTCCTGTATTGGAGCTTGCTGTTGCTGTAGTAGAAATGCTTGGTTCAGTGGAAACTTTCTCATCGCCATTTACCAATCCATCATAAGTAAAGGTCAAGCTTGGGTTGGTTTCTCCATAAACTTTGGATTGATCTTCTGCTGTGATCGTTACTGCTTTTTGACCAACTGTCAATGTTCCATCCACAAGCGTGATTGCATAGTTTGCATCTGATCCACCTGACAAGGTTATTGGATAAGTTCCTGTATTGGAGCTTGCTGTTGCTGTAGTAGAAATGCTTGGTTCAGTGGAAATTTTCTCGTCTCCATTTACCAAACCATCATATGCAAAGGTCAAGCTTGGATTTGATTCACCGTATATTTTCGATTTGTCATCAGCTGTGATCGTTACTGCTTTCTGCCCTACCGTCAATGTTCCATCCACAACCGTGATTGCATAGTTTGCATCTGATCCACCTGACAAGGTTATTGGATAAGTTCCTGTATTGGAGCTTGCTGATGCTGTAGTAGAAATGCTTGGTTCAGTGGAAATTTTCTCGTCTCCATTTACCAATCCATCATATGCAAAGGTCAAGCTTGGGTTGGTTTCTCCATAAACTTTGGATTGATCTTCTGCTGTGATCGTTAATGTTTTCTGCCCTACCGTCAATGTTCCATCCACAACCGTGATTGCATAGTTTGCATCTGATCCACCTGACAAGGTTATTGGATAAGTTCCTGTATTGGAGCTTGCTGTTGCCGTAGTAGAAATGCTTGGTTCAGTGGAAATTTTCTCGTCTCCATTTACCAAACCATCATATGCAAAGGTCAAGCTTGGGTTTGATTCACCATAAACTTTGGATTGATCTTCTGCTGTGATCATTACTGCTTTTTGACCAACTGTCAATGTTCCATCCACAAGCGTAATCGCATAGTTTGCATCTGATCCACCTGATAAGGTTATTGGATAAGTTCCTGCATCGGAGCTTGCTGTTGCTGTAGTAGAAATGCTTGGTTCGGTTGCAACTTTCTCGTCTCCATTTACCAATCCATCATATGCAAAGGTCACGCTTGGATTTGATTCACCGTATATTTTCGATTTGTCATCAGCTGTGATCGTTACTGCTTTCTGGTCAACTGTCAATGTTCCATCCACAAGCGTGATTGCATAGTTTGCATCTGATCCACCTGATAAGGTTATTGGATAAGTTCCTGTAGTGGAGCTTGCTGTTGCTGTAGTAGAAATGCTTGGTTCAGTGGAAACTTCTGTATCACCATTCACCAAACCATCATATGCAAAGGTCAAGCTTGGGTTTGATTCACCGTATACTTTGGATTGATCTTCTGCTGTGATTGTAACAATTGCTTTATCTATTGCTAAAGTCCTAATCACTGGTGTTGCTTCGATAAAATTATCATCACCTGATTGGGTTGCTGTAATCTCAGTTGAACCAGCTTTCAGAATCGTCGCTTGATTTCCTGAAATTGAAACAATACTTGGATCATTTGCTGTATAAACTATGGTCAAACCTTGATCTGTCTCTTCAGCTCCCAATATGAAAGCATCATCTCCATAGATTTTATCGGAAATTTCAGGGAACGAGATTGTTTGGTTTTGTTTATTGAGAGTACGGAAATTCCATGTGTTAGAAGAAGCAAGGAAGCCGGCAAAGTCATTGTCAAAATCGTCTTTGAAAAATCCCTCAGTAATCCCTATTGAAATTGTTGTGTTCAATGCTAAGGGATTGGTTATTTTTACCAAAATAGAAAGTCTATCTTCCGAAACTTCGATCAACTCCCTTTCTTCTTGAATAGCTAAATCAAAAGATTGCAAGATGCTTCCACCACTTTCAATTGAAAGAACTCCAATGTTACCAAGAACAATTTCCTCATCAAAAGTCAACGTTAACTCTGGTGTCAATTCTACATCATCAGCATTTTTCTCTGGGCTAAATGTGGTAAGTAAAGGCGCTGTTTCGTCAGTTACTGTGATGGTAAACTCTTGTTCTGTATAGCCATTGTCATTTGCTGCACGAAGAACAACAGGATGTTCACCGATATCTGATTTTGCCGGGATTCCTGTTAATATTGCTCCAGTCTGAAGTCTGTAAACTTCATTTGTACCTTGTCTTGAATACACCAGTGAACCAGCAGCAGTCAAGGACAAACTCCAGACATTGTCGTTTGCATTTACTGAAACTGTTTCAAAAGAACTAAAGTCAGCATTATATTTTCTAACACCTCCACCAGACATTGACAAATAAAAATTCCCTGCAGCATCATTTCTAATTGAAGAAACATTATTCGGTAAATTAGTCAATACGGGGGTAACAGATGATCCGTCATATTTTATAATAGATCTTACTCCATAGGTAGCTATAAATAAATCGCCGTTTTTATCAAAAGTCATTCCAAAGGGACTATAAGATGAAAGGCCAGTTTGGTTATTGATTAGAATTTCAAAATCTTTGGTCGTTTCATTAATCTTTATTATTTCTCTACTGTTGTAGATTGCCGCATATATAAAGCCATCTTTATCTGTCAAAGACAAAGCGCCACCAGATCTTGAAAGAAAAATTTCCTCTGGTGCATTCGGATTGTCTAAAGGAATTCTAGTGATGGATTGGCTTGAATTACCATATCTAGGAATATAAACAAACCCATTTGCTATATGTAGTGCATAGACAGTACTACTCGTTAACCCTGACTTCCAACTAGTCGTCGTTCCATCAGGTTCTATCTTAAATATTTCTGTTCCGTTATTACGAATGGCAAAGACATTTCCTTCACCGTCACCCGCAACACCTGAAAGGGCTACCCACGCTGGAATATCCCCAAATCTTGAAGAAACACCTTGGCCATCACTACTGAATGTTAGCCAATTAGGTAAAGTCGTTGCAGATAAGGTTGTCTCCAATTCATTGTCAACTGTTCCAACAATGGAATAATTGTATTGCTGACTATATGGAGCTGTCAAAATTGGCGTGCTTGTGATCGTCGGAGCACTTACTTGATTCAAAGTAGTAAAAATCTCTACTCCTCCATAACTCGTCCCCTCACTATTGGTGGCATAAGCTTGGAAATAGTAAGTAGTCGAAGGACTTAATCCCGCTATCGTCTCTTGGAAAGCTCCTGTACCGCTACCAATGGTTACATTCGTCACACCTCCTTCACCTAGTATTGGCGAATTGTCCGAACTTGAATAGACAAATCCTCGTGCAGTAACATTTGCCCCACCATCATCAGAGATATTTCCATTAAGAGTTACTTCGGAAGCTAAAATGGAAGTAGCCGCATTGGTGAGTACTGTGGGAGAAGTTGCAGTATTTGCTGGCCCTATTTCTATGTCATCTATTCTGAAATTCTGAAATGAAGACCCCACAAAATTAAATTCAATCCTAATTTCATCTACTTCATTAAATGCAGGAATAGACAAAAAACTATCATTATAAATAGTTCCCGTTGTCATATTACTTCTATCCAA
Source organism: Belliella calami (assembly GCF_022549695.1). Lineage (GTDB taxonomy): Bacteria > Bacteroidota > Bacteroidia > Cytophagales > Cyclobacteriaceae > Belliella > Belliella calami. Next base: position 4,904 of record NZ_JAKZGS010000005.1, read on the forward strand.
ATTAGCATTAGAAACCTGAACTCCATTAAGGTATCCCTCATAGGTTATTTGCAAGTCACTAAAAGTCCCAAATGGCTGAACTTTTATTGACTTAAAGGAAAACGAACTTCCATCATTTGATTTGATGATAGCTCTTTTTAAATTAGCATTTGGTGATGTTCCAACCCCTTGGATAATCAACAGCTCATTACCGCTTATTGAAGTCCCTGTTACCCTAGCTGTATGGCTTGGGTTCAATGTTTCTGAAGTAATATCAAAACAAGCTACAGTAGCAGTTGCCGAACCTGTTCCAGAATTCAATTCTGTAAAAGTGCTATAAAACCCTTCAAAATCTGTAACTCCATGATTAGGAGCACAATTTGCCGCAACAACACCAGGTGCCCAACTCATAGCATCAAGAGCTATATATCTGATATTTCCAGTGCTTAAAATTGTAAATTTGTCAATTTCAATTTCACTATTGTTGTCCCCTCCAAAAGTGGACATATTGATAAAAGTATAGCCGTTTTGCGAGTTTGTAGAAGTATTGTAGCCAGAATTGACCGTATTCGTAAATTGAGTAACTCCATTCTTGCTTCCGACAATCGTAATATCACCATTGACGCCAGTAATTACACCAGTCCCTTGAGCTATAAATAGGTAAAAACTCTTCAATATAAATGCTTTATTATCGCTAGTAGCAATAGTTAAGTCTATATTATTATCTACACTTGAGGAATTATCTATAAATTTTGAATCTGCCGATGATCCGTTCCAACCATATAAATCCCCTCCTGAATTATAAATATCAAACAAGTTTGAGTTGCCTGATGATATGGTAAACTCCTGCCCATTACTTGAGAATGTCTTTGAGTTGATAGATTCATCTTCGAAGTCTTCAAGAATTGGAGATTCGGCCTTGGATGAAAATGGATGATGGAATTCAAAACCTTTTTGAATCTTTATTTTGTTGTCGGCCAAAATCAAACCTGAACAAAACAATCCCATAATCAAATAGAGTATTGTAAATGTTTTTTTCATTTTAGAAAATTTTGATAAATAATTACTATTTCTCCTATACTACCTTGATAGCTTTGACAATCAATGTCAGATGCGGAAAAACTCGCGCGGTCAAAGTGAAGTAGAAAAAAGGATTGGAAATAAATATTAAATTGGGTGAACTAAAAGGCAATTACATGCCAATTACAGGTTATACTTAATCGTCAAAGTGAAGTGTAAGATCGAAGTATAAGGTGATAGGTATTCTTGCTTTGGTGAAAACAAAATACATTTTGAATAAAAGTGTCTTAAACTAGATTTGTAAATTTTCTTCATATGCTGTGTGGTTCAATAGTTATAATTTACATTTTACAGCGATAAAAGTAATTGAAGGACTCAATATTTGTTCGATAAATATGTCTCAAAATCGGTTTTTGAAACACATAGTTAGAGAACTTCATTTTTAGGAAATTGAAATGCAGAAAATATTAGTCAAAAAATGATGTTTCAAAAAATATTTTTATGTAACAATTTAAAAGGAACAATATTTTTCATGAAAAAAGGAAAATTCAAGCAACACTATTTCAATATTTTTTCAAGCTGATGGCTTGTGAGTCCACCTCTGCTTATGTCTTTTGGGATTAAAGCTATTTGAAAACATGGGAATATATTTCCACAAATTTTCTTTTAGGAAAAGGAATTTTTAGTAAAAACATATCCAAATTTCCATTTTCAATAGTCTTTCCTCTTGGCTTGGGTTTTGCACAGTATTTGAAAAAAACACAAATGAATTTCACCCATTGGCTTACTTTTCCCTTTCGATATTTCTTTTCAAAATTCAAAAGAAGGATAGGGAAATTAGATCTTGTCCGAATGGAAATTTTTTTGGCATTTGGAAATGAAAGAGTAATTTTCATAAAAGGAAGACTGGTAGAAGCCTATAAACAAAGCAAACCATCCGAAAAAAATACAGCATTACAGAATTTTCTTGGCACATTAAGAAGATATGCTGGAAACAGTGTTTCAGATGGAAGAATTATTCTACAATATCAAGGTATCAAAGAAATATTGGTAAGCAACGAAGAAGGATTGTTTGAAACGCATCTGACTGTCCCAGCTCCTAAAAATGGGCAAAGGGACATTGCAACGTTGACCCTGATAGAAGATGAAGGAATCACCGCTGAGAAAAATTCCATAGAAGTAAGTATTAACAGGATTTCCGAAAATCATCCCACAGGTATTGTATCGGATATAGATGATACGATAGTTGTATCCCATGCGACTTCCTTAGGAAAAAAACTTTGGTTGTCGATTTCCAAAAATGCCTATACCCGAAGACCATTCCCAGGAGTGAGTGAGTTCTATGATTTACTCTCAAAGAATGGTCAAAATCCAGTTTTCTATGTATCTAGCAGTGATTGGAATCTTTTTGATCTGATTCAAGATTTTCTTGATTTCAGGACTATTCCCAAAGGTCCTATTTTACTCAAAGATCCACATGTGTCTTTGAAAAATATCTGGAAGTCTGGTGGTGGAAATCATGACCATAAGCTTGAAAAGATTAGCCAGCTCATGTCACTTTTTCCAAAGATGAAGTTTATCCTGATTGGAGATAGTGGTCAGCATGATCCTGAACTATACATTAGGATCATAGAAAAATTCCCTGATAGGGTAAAAGCAGTATATATCAGAAGAATAAAAAAAGTGGATGAAAAACGAGAGAATCAACTCAACCAATACAACTCCGAAATCCCAGTGGCTTGGGTAAAGGATTCTTTGGAAGCGATATCACATGCAAAAAACTTCCTTTAGATCAAAGTTGTCCTTGTACGTAAGATTTTCAAAATCAAAATCAAAAACCTTAACCAAACTTATAAATGCAAAAACAAGCATTGCTTATTGTAAATCCTGCTTCAGGAAATCTTGACAACAAAACTGAGCTGATTGAAGAAATTTCAAAAAACACTACGGACTATTCCATCACCGAATGGAATACAACGGGTGAAGGAGATGATCAAAAGATACTACAATTATTAGAAAATGGCACTTATGATTTGATCATGGTGGCTGGTGGCGATGGTACAATCAAACTTGTAGGATCCCAAATGGAAGGTATAAATATACCCTTACTTCCCATTCCCTTCGGATCGGCAAATGGACTGTGTTCTTGTTTGGGTATAGAAACGTGGGAAGATAGCATAAGGGCTTTGTATGGTGGAAGTATCATCAATATGGATGTACTGGACGTTAATGGTGATATTTGCCTTCATGTCTGTGACTTTGGTTTCAATGCTGGATTGATAAAGAAATTTGAAGAAAGTGATGAAAGGGGCATGGGCAGTTATTTTAAAAGTTCGTTAGCACAGGCTTTTGAAAACAATAAATACAAATTCAACATTCATGTCAATGGAGAAAGAAAAACGATAAGCGCCAAAATGCTAGTCATAGCAAATGGTGATAGATACGGCACTGGGGTTAAAATAAACCCAAATGGAAAAATGGATGATGGGAAATTTGAAATAGTTGTGCTCAATCCTGACAGTCTTAAGGAATGGATAGCCCTCAGTATTGCATTTATGAAAGAAGATTTATCTGATTTGGGTTTTGTACAAACTTACACCACAGAAAAAATCACCATAGAAAATCTTAATAACGCCTCCTGTCATGTTGATGGGGAAATCAAAGAAGATAAAAAAAACATAACAATCAAGATGAATGGCACCAAAATCAAATTTCACTCAAACCTATAAACTAAAAGGAAAAGGACTGATTGTAAGACATATGTAATTAAACTATTAACCAAAGAAAAGTATCCAAAATAAGGGTATAATAATCGAAAAAAAAGAGATGGATTTGAGCAGGATTCTATATTTTAGGAATTATTCTTAAATTGAGTTATGCATCAAATTTTGAAAACTTACTTTTTGGACAAAATCAAAGTCAGTGATGACAATTTATCCAATATATCATCTTTTTTTAAAGAGTATTCTTTTGGCAAAAACGAATTTTTGCTCAAAGAAGGAGAAGTCTGTAAGTACGTATATTTTGTGACAGCAGGTTGTCTAAGATTTTATTCTGTCAATACAGATGGAATTGAAAACACAAGATATATTGCGTTTGAAGGCAAATTCGGAACTTCATTTACAAGTCTGATTACAGGCGAAGAATCTATTGAATACATTCAGAGTTTGGAGAAAACTACATTGCTGGCCATAAGGAAAGATGATTTTTACCACTTAGTAGAGAAAGAACCCGCAGTCAACGTAATATATAGAAACATCCTTGAATCTGCTTATATCACTACACAAAAACGCATTTATGATCTGCAAGGATCAGATAGTCTCGAACGATTAAGGTGGCTTCTCAAACGTCAGCCTGATGTATTCAACAGACTTTCCAATAAGGTAATTGCAAGCTATCTTGGAATTACCCCTTATACATTGAGCCGTTTGAAAATAAATCTCTAAAAACTGAGATATTGCCATAGAGCAACATTTTTCAAAATCACATAGTCGAATTTTACATAGTATATTAAAAATGATCTATGCAAAGTTTCGATTTAGAAAAAACTAGTAGAAAATATTTTTTACTCAGTTTGCTATTGCTTTTGTCTGTTTTACAGCCAGTCTTAGCCCAACAAACTCCTCAGAAAATCCCAATCCCTACAGAATTTCTAATTGGTAATAATAGGATGTTCTATCAAATGGTAGTCAAAAGAAAATTTACATCTGAAAGTAATTTTGGGATTTTGAGTGTGTCATCACTTTCTGTGAGCTACCAGAATGATTTGGATGAATTGGATATGGCTATACCAGTACTGATGACCTATCAAGTCTACAAAGGATTCGGGTTGGTAAGTGGAATCACAGTAAACAATAGCGTTGGTGTAGCCCCCCTAATTGGCGCCCAACATTCATTTACAAACAAAAAATGGGTGTCTGTAACCATTTTTTCAGCATTTCTGAACGAATCAAAGAATATAGAGCTCTTTGGGATATATGAATACAAGCCTCAATTATCACAATCTACAAATCTTTATTCAAGGATTCAATTTATGTATATCCACAATACAAAGGACAATCATCACGCACGAAGTTTTATTCAATTTAGGGCAGGGCTAAAAAAACAAGACTTTAACTTTGGTTTAGCCGCAAATTTGGATCAATATGGAGTCCAAAAAACTTTCAAACCAAATTATGGATTATTTGTAGGTTGGGCATTTTATTGATTTCTAAACATGGATTTAAGGAATTTTGCCACTAAATAAATAAAAAGCTGACACAGCTTATTTCCGATAATATTTGATACTCACGGATATTGAACACAAGCTGACAATCAACCATACATCTAAAACTACTGGCAAATAAGCTGAATCATCAACTGCCAAGGGACAGCTACGACACATTTCCTGAAGCAACTCTTTTAGATATCATACCAAAATAGAATACAACTGCAAAACAAATCATAGGTACAATAAAGGCGATTTTGATACTTCCAAAATAATCTGAAAACTGCCCTTGGATCGCTGGCAATATAGCGCCACCTAAGATCGCCATGATCAGTCCGGCCCCTCCTACTTTGGCGTCATCTCCAAGATCCTTCAGTCCCAGACCAAAGATAGTCGGAAACATAAATGACATACATGCTGAAACCATCAAAAGACTACAAACCCCAAAAAAACCATTCCCGACAATTGATAACCCAACTAACACTATGGCTACTATTGACAAAATCTGAAGAAGGTATGCAGGACTATAAAATTTCATCAAGTAAGTAAATACAAACCTAAAAATCAAAAACAAAACCAAGGCAGCAATATAGTAAGTTGATGCATCGGCTTCGTCAAGTGCCAATTCTTCCATAATATACCTGATAGTAAATGACCAAATGCCAATTTGTGCTCCGACATAAAAGAATTGGGCTATCACTGACATGACATAATTTTTATTAACCATCAATCTGCTAAAAGAGTCACTCAGATGCAATCTACTGTCGTCTTTGGCCTGAGGCATAGTAGTAAAATAAATAATGATCCATAAAATGATCAATACGATAGCTACTCCTACATAGGGTCCCATAATCGCCTGAAGTTCTTTGGCCTGAATAAACTGAAGCGCATCCAAATCCATACTACTTCTATCTTCAAAAGATGCTGAATCCAATTTGGAAAGGATAAAATATTTGCTCAAGACAACTCCTGAAATAGATCCGATCGGGTTGAAGGATTGAGCCAAATTCAACCTTCGGGTAGCATTCTCAGGAGGTCCCAACTCAAGGATGTATGGATTGGCTGCTGTTTCCAAAATAGATAAGCCTCCTGCCAAAACAAAAAGAGCCAATAGAAAATGTCCATAGACCATTGTATTGCTTGCAGGGAAGAAAAGCAATGCACCAGCAATAAACAACCCAAGTCCAACTAATATTCCTGTCTTATAATTATACCTCTTAATCAAAAATGCTGCAGGAAGAGCCAAGCAGAAGTATGCTCCATAAAATGCACTTTGAACAAAAGATGTTTGAAAATCTGAAATGCTCAAAACCCTCTTGAAAGCTGCTAGCAAAGTATCTGTCATATTGTTGGCCAAACCCCACATAAAAAACAGGCTGGTTACTAAAACAAATGCTAGGATATTCCTTTTTCTTTTGGTCATGGGAGATGGGTTGATTGGGTTCTTGTTTTATTCTTTATAGCGAAGACCTTTGATATACCGTACCATACCAAAGGTCTCTTTCATCTTTTTACTGCTTTCTTTACTCTTGTCTTTGTCTTGTTTATCGCGTGTCGTTTCTTGCTAATCATTTTTCTCTTCTCTTGCTTCTAAACTCACTTTTTTCTCACTTCAGTTCTTCTACAATCAAATTGGCCACAGTTTCCACTCTTAATATATCAGATTGCAAAGAATAACTATTTATATGGGTATCTGTTGCAATCACTTTTTCGATTACTCCAGAATCTTGGATTTTTTGCAATGCATCATTTGTAAACAAACCGTGGGTTGTAATAGTAAAGATTTTGTTTGCCCCTGCTGATTTGTAGGCTTTGGCTGCACTGATCAATGACCCTCCTGTTCGTATCATATCGTCGTAGATTACCACATCTTTCCCATCGACATCCGCAGAAATACTGGTCACTTCTGTTTGGTCACCAGAAACTCTCCTTTTGAAGACAAAAGCCGCATTTACGCCCATATCGTTTGCCAAGGATTCTACCCATTTTGCCCTGCCAGCATCTGTGCAAGCCATCACAAAATCTTTAGAGGCCAATTCTTGAGCAACTCTAGTGATGATTGATTTGCAATATACATGGTTGATCAACACTTGTCCTTCAAAATAATGGGGAATTCCTTCTGAATGTAAGTCAAAAAACATAAAATGATTACCTTGACTTGTTCTAGGCAAGGAAGAAAACATCACTGCTCTAGATTTTGCCGTGACAACTTCCCCTTTTTTGATTGCCCTTTCCATAGTGGAATACCCAAAATATGGGAATACAATAAAAATAGACTTCGCACCATATTTAATCAAGGCGTATGCTAAATCATATATTTCCAGTGTATCGGAATCAGAAATCGTCCCTCCTATCAATACTACATCTCTTTCATAAACATCTGTAAGTATCCGCTGATATCTTTCCCCATCAGGAAATTTCATCACTTCTATTTCTCCTTTGTCAAAATCTCCAACATTCAAAACCTGATCTCTCAGGTAGCAATAGGCCTGCGTGGAAAATACAATCTTTTTATTCATTGTCGTAATTTTTCATTTTGAATACCAAATCTGTTCTCAGTTGATATAGTTTTTCTTCCAAACCAACAGGATAAATATGTGGATTGACTAGCCTTTTGTGGGTTTTGTCAAAAAATTGAAGATTCTTTTGGGTGTTTTCTTTGATCTTTTCGATAGCCGGCGGATCATATACTAGTGTTCCATTCTCAAAAATAGACTTCAAAAGAATTGTTTGTTCTATATATTCACCATTGATCTTTTTTCTTTTCGTCGGATCGATCGGGTCAATAATGGTGTAGGTATTCTTCTTCGCTAGGTCCTCTTTCAAACAGATCATGTCTGCTACGGCCTTACCATTTTTAGAAAACCTGATGACATCATGATCACCGGGGATATTGATCTTGATGGACTGTTGGGAAACTTTCACTTTGGGTTCCCAATTTCCATTTTGATCTTTGATTGCCGCGAGTTTATAAACAGCACCCAAAGCCGGCTGATCGTATGCTGTCACCAATTTGGTACCTACACCCCATACATCAATTGATGCTTCCTGCGCTTTCAGAGAGGTGATAATATGCTCATCAAGATCATTGCTAGCTACTACTTTGGCCTCGGGAAAACCGGCTTCATCGAGCATTTCTCTGGCGATATTACTGTAGTAAGCCAAATCTCCAGAATCAATTCTTACTCCAACCATCTCTTTTCCCTTTTCCCGCAAAAACTTACCTACTTCAATCGCATTTTTTATTCCATTGATGGTATCATAAGTATCCACCAAAAAAACACATTTCTCAGGAAAAGCTTCTGCATAGGCGTAAAAAGCCTCTAGCTCAGTATCAAATGACATAATCCAGCTATGAGCATGTGTTCCAGATACAGGAATGCCAAATAGTTTCCCCGCCATCACATTACTGGTAGCTGAGCATCCACCAATAAATGAAGCTCTACTCGCTGCCAAAGCCCCATCTATCCCTTGTGCCCTACGCAATCCAAACTCCAAAACAGCATCCCCTTTTGCAGCAAAAACCACCCTTGCAGCTTTTGTCGCTATCAAAGTTTGGAAATTGGTAATATTCAACAAAGCCGTCTCCAAAAGCTGACATTGGATCAGAGGTCCTTTGACTTTGATCAAAGGTGTGTGGGGAAAAATAACTGTTCCTTCTTCCACTGCCTCCAAATCGCAAGTGAATCTCATTTCACTCAAATATTCAATAAAATCAGTCTCAAAAACCACCGTGCCATCGGAATTTTTCATCTCGCTCAGATAATCCAAATCCCCCTTATTGAAAGCGAAACTATTGCAGAAATCTATCACATATTCAAGACCCGCTGCTATTGTAAATCCACTTTGGAAGGGGTTTTTCCTAAAGAAAAGGTTGAATATGGCTTCTTGTTCTGCTTTTCCAGACTTCCAATATGCATAAGCCATGGTAAGCTGATAAAAGTCTGTCAAAAGTGCTAAGGAACCTTGGTAGAGGTCTTTTGTGATTTTCATTCTTTTTGAATTTTGGCTGGATTAAGTTTTATAGGTTCTGTTTTAAATAGCTATTAAAGCATGCTTTTGATCAATATTAATGCTTTTACACCATCCTTCATTATATTATCCTAAAAATCCATATTTAGAATAATCCAAATCAAATCACTTAAAAAAAGTTATCTAAATCAATGTTACACTTAACTTTCAAATGACTTTCAGCTTTGGAATTCTCAAATATAGCAGTTATCATCTCTTTTTTACTTAATTGACAAAAGCAAAGAAATTATTACGTTCTGAAAAAAAAATTAGTATGTTTTAGTTTTTGAAAATTGGTAAAGTTTAGACTTATACCACGATAAATATAATACTACTTTTTATGATTTTTTCACAAATGTAATGACTGATAAATGCAACTTGATCACATATTAATTTCGCATATACATTTTTATACACCTTTTGTTTATGATGTGAAAAATTGTTAAAAAACTAGTACAGTTATTGAAAAGCAAATTAAAACATCAACAAAAAATAATTCAATCACCTGAATTGTAAAATTTAAAAACCAAAATCACATGAAAATTTCTAAAAACATCCTTAAGCTTCTAACGCTTGCGTTAGCAATTGGCTTTACATCATGCAACAATGACGATGATCCGCTTGGAAGCGGTGAAGGGAAACTTGGCTTTGCCTTTGTGTTAAACAATGGGACTCAATCGTCTCAAAATGGTAGAGTTGCAAACAGCAATCTGACTATTGAAAGTGGTTTCATTCAAATCAAAGAATTGGAATTGGAAGTTGAGGGAAGAAGAGAGTCGGGTAATTTCTCCAAAGAAATTGAGATCAAATTCAATGATATCAGGAAAATTTCCTTTAACGAATTCGACGAGTCCACAGACTTTATTATCAATATTGAAGCTGGTGAGTACAGGGAGATTGAAATAGAATTGGACCTGATTGATTATAGAAACGAACCTTCGATATTCATAGAAGGAACCTATTCATTTGCAGATGGTTCCACTGCACCATTGATTTATGAGTATTTTGGTGATGATATTGATTTCGAAGTTGAAATAGAATCTGAGGGTCAGTTTTTTACGATTGATGCAAGAAATAATCCACTTGCATTGTTCGAAATCAATGCAAATAATTGGTTTAGGGGAATTTCAGACGCTGATTTTGAGAGTGCAGAATTGGTAAATGGAACTTTACTTATCAACAGGAATACAAATAGAAACATTTACAATAGAGTAAGTGATAACATAGAGGAATTTGCAGATATCGAAATCGAATTGAAAAATTAGGAATAAAACGAGATTAGAATCCAGAAATAAACACCCATCCATCTGTAAAAATGGATGGGTGTTTTTACTTTTTCGAAGTTACATTCAAAATCACTCCTGCCAAAACCAGCACCATCCCCATGTATGTAATCAAACTATAGGTCTCATCAAAAATCAAAAAACCAAAACTCAAGGCATAGATGATTCCTACATAGCTCAAACTTGCCACTTTGGAAAGATTCGCATTCTGATATGCTAAAGTCATAAAATATTGGGCTGCCTGTGTCAAAACACCAACAATCACCAAAACCAACCAATCCCAACCAGTAGGCATCACCCAAAAAAAGTAGGATACTATCGCTGCTATTGGCGTGGTGATCAAAGGGAAATAGAACATAATTACCAATGGATGTTCTGAATTTTTCAATCTTCTGATCACATTGTAAGCCACACCCATTGCCAAGGACGCGATCAATCCAATCCCCAAGTCAAATGCACTAATCCGAGGATCAAAACCTTCGATAATGACCACTCCTAAGAAAGAAATCCCGAAATAAATGTATTTCCTTTTAGCTACTTTTTCCTTAACTATAAAAATCCCCAGTATGGTGGTAAATATCGGAGCTAGGTAATTTATCGTCACAGCACTTGCCAAAGGGATCGTTTGAAGATTGTAAAAGAATGCTATGAGACCAACAGAACCTGCTATACCTCGAAGGATCAATAAAGATCTATTATTTCCCAAAAGTGGAATATTGAGTCTTTTCAAGACAAAATAGGTCATAAAAAAGCTCATAACTGATCTGAACAAGATAATCTCAATTGCAGGGATGTGAGGAATCAATTTTACCGCAACATTCATCAATGAAAACAGAAATCCTGCCAACAGCATGTGCTGTACACTTTTTTTACTCAAAGCTTAATTTTTAAAATTATGAATTGATGATATAACCCTTTTGAATGGCTTTAGTTCCAAATTGACTTAAGTTGAACATTATGAACGAATTTTAGTTTAACCATGTACAAAAACAAATAACATGGCACTCAAGATCGGTCAAAAAGCACCAAACTTTACTTTACCTTCCACATCTGGAAATGATTTTACATTAAATAAAGATGCAGCAGGTAAGTCTTGCATCATCTACTTTTATCCAAAAGACTTCACCAGAGTATGTACAGCTGAAGCTTGTGATTTTAGAGATCAATTTGCAGCTTTTAGAGATCTCGACATTCCTGTCTATGGCATCAGTCGGGATTCAATCGAAACCCATCTCAAGTTCCAAAAAGAATTCAAACTACCCTTTGAGCTACTGAGCGATGGAAAAGGAGATGTTTGCAAAGCATATGATGCTTTAATTCCCTTGGTCAGAATGCCAAAAAGGATTACCTATTTACTTGATAGCAATCATATTGTTCAAGGCGCATATTCAGACATGTTTGAGTCAAAAAAACATGTTGATGAGATGTTGGGAGTATTGAAAAGGGAATAATACTTTTATTGAATCATTAAAGCCCCGAAACAATCTTCCCGTCTTGCATCGTCAGCATTCTATCTGCCATCTCTGCCAATTCTTGGTTGTGGGTGACAATTACAAAGGATTGACCAAACTCATCGCGAAGCCTAAAAAACAGCTCATGTAGATCTTGTGCACTCTTTGAGTCAAGGTTTCCACTTGGTTCATCAGCAAAAATGATTTTAGGGTCATTGATCAGCGCACGAGCTACAGCAATTCTTTGTTGTTCTCCTCCAGATAGTTCCGAAGGCTTGTGTTGCAATCTTCCTTCTACTCCCAAGATCATGGCAAGTTCTTTTGCCCTGCTTTTAAGTTCTTTTTCATTTCTTCCAGCGATCAAACCTGGAATAATGATGTTCTCTTCTCCTGTAAACTCAGGCAAAAGGTTGTGAAATTGAAAAATGAATCCTATTTCCCTATTTCTAAACTCTGCTAATTTATCGCCTTTAAGTTTTGTGACATTGGTTTCCCCAACTTTCACATCACCCTTGTCGGCTTCATCCAAGGTGCCCAAGATATGTAAAAGTGTGCTTTTTCCTGCACCCGAAGCCCCTACTATAGAAACCACTTCACCTTGACTGATCATAACATCCACTCCCTTAAGCACATGCAGATCACCATAATATTTCTCTATTCCTTTTGCTACCAGCATAGTCAAGTTTTAAAACATTCAAAATTACAACCTATAAGAAGTATTCCGTCAAAATTGCTAAATATTTACCAAAACAGACTGTTTTTAACTTGAAAAATCGAGTTGAAGGCCTTAACTTCGTGCAAAAATTTCACAAGGATGAATATACACGAATATCAAGCAAAAGAAGTTTTAAAAAGTTATGGAGTGAAAATCCAGGAAGGTATCGTAGCAGATACTCCTGAAGCAGCACTTGAAGCGGCCAAAAAACTCAATGCAGAGACAGGCACTTCATGGTATGTGATCAAAGCACAAATCCATGCCGGTGGACGTGGTAAGGGCAAAGTTCAGGAAACAGATTCCAACGGTGTGGTTCTTGCCAAAAAATTGGAAGATGTTGCTGAAAAAGCCAAAAACATTCTTGGGGGAACTTTGGTGACAATCCAAACAGGTCCTGAAGGAAAAAAAGTAAATAAGGTGCTCGTAGCTCAGGATGTTTATTATCCAGGTGCTTCTGAACCAAAAGAATATTATTTATCCATCCTTTTGGATAGAGCGAAAGGTTGCAATGTAATCATGGCTTCTACTGAAGGCGGTATGGACATCGAGGAAGTTGCAGAGAAAACTCCTGAAAAAATCATCAAGGAATGGATAGATCCTAAAGTTGGTTTGCAAGGTTTCCAAGCTAGAAAAGTAGCTTTCAAGCTTGGTCTTGAAGGAAATGCATTCAAAGAAATGGTGAAATTTATCACAGCTCTTTATGCTGCTTATGAAGGAACTGACTCCTCTCAATTTGAGATCAACCCAGTATTGAAAACATCAGATGATCAAATTTTGGCAGTTGATGCTAAAGTTAACATAGATGACAATGCATTATATAGACAAAAAAATCTTGCAGCTTTGAGAGATATTGCTGAAGAAGATCCTTTGGAGGTAGAAGCTGCTGAATCAGGTTTGAACTATGTGAAACTTGACGGAAACGTAGGTTGTATGGTAAATGGCGCTGGTCTAGCGATGGCGACTATGGATATGATCAAGCTTTCTGGTGGAGAACCGGCTAACTTCCTAGATGTGGGTGGCGGGGCAAATGCTACTACTGTTGAAGCTGGATTTAGAATTATCTTGAAAGATCCAAATGTAAAAGCTATCCTTATCAATGTATTCGGTGGTATCGTAAGATGTGACAGAATTGCAAATGGTGTGGTAGAAGCTTACAAGTCTATCGGTGATATTCAAGTACCTATCATCGTAAGGTTGCAAGGAACAAACGCTGAAGAAGGTGCAAAAATCATCGATGAATCAGGATTGAAAGTTTCTTCTGCGATCACTTTGAAAGAAGCTGCAGAAAGAGTAAAAGAGGCAATCGCCTAATATAAAACCATATTTTAGAAGGGATTGAACTTGATTCAGTCCCTTTTCTAGCGCTCGTAGTTCAACTGGATAGAATATCAGATTTCGGCTCTGAGGGTTGAGGGTTCGAATCCTTCCGAGCGCACTAAAGTTGTCATTAAATCTTTCAAAATTGATTTTCCCAATTCGATTTCCTGAGATTTAAGAAAGTAAGAAAAAGCTAAAAAGTGCCAAATTAAGCAATAGAGGTACTTTTTTTATCAATTATTTAATATTTGGTCTTTCAAAAGCCCCCTTGGTTGACGAGGTGAGCTTTTTGATTTTTGGTGGTAAAACAACCAAATTTTTCAAAAATCCCTCTATTTAAAAAGCGTCATCCGTGGAGTCATTTTATTTTGAAAAAAAGACGCAACGAAACATAGATAAAAACCTGATTATAAGCATGTTCTAAGATCGAACATCTTGTGTTTTGAACCCTGTTTTAGTATGTTTAATTCTTAATTGTAAAAGCCATGTTAGAGTCAAGTTTCGGGATGTTTTTCTTTTTGAAAACCTCCAAGTCAAAAAAAGCTAAAAGTCATTATATCTATATCAGGATAACAGTGGATAAAAGTTCAGTAGAGTTATCGACTAAAAGAACATGGGTCCCTAGTAAATGGAATAGCCGATTGGGCCGTGCAACTGGAAAAACCGAAGATGACAGGATCCTAAATACATTTCTAGATTCATATCAATTTAAAGTATTGCAAGCAAAAAAACACCTTATGGATACAGAAAAGGAGATTTCTGCAATAAATTTAAAGAATGTATTGCTCGGTATTACAGACGATCGAAAGATGATTTTGGAATTATTTCAGGAACACAATGAAAGGATGGAAAGCCTTGTTGGCAAAGAATTCGCACATGGAACTTTCAAAAGATACATGACAGCATTTAGGCACACACGTTCATTTATCCAATGGAAGTTTGGGAAACCAGATATTGAAATCAGAAAGTTAGATTATGAATTTTTGGCTGACTTTTCTTATTGGTTTAGAAGTGTGAAAAACTGTAGCCATAATACCACTGTTAAATATTTAATCTATTTCAAGAAAATAGTTTTACTCTGTGTAAAAAAAGGTTGGATACTTCGTGATCCTTTTATTGATTTTAATTTAGCCAGCAAGGAAGTTATAAGAGAAATTCTCACTAAAGAGGAATTAGATTTAATAAAATCGAAAGAGTTTTCAATATTCAGGTTAGATAATGTTAGAGATATATTTCTTTTTTCTTGTTATACAGGTCTAGCTTACATAGATGTTAAAAACCTGAAAAGGCAACAGATTATTAATGGTATTGACGGTGAGAAATGGATATTTACGCAAAGACAAAAAACTCAATCACCTACTCGGTTACCACTGTTACCAAAAGCGCTGGAGATTGTAGAAAAATACAAGGATCATGCGGAATGTTTAGCTAGTGGGAATGTTCTTCCTGTATTGAGTAACCAAAAAATGAATGCTTACTTAAAAGAAATTGCCGATATCTGTGGTATAGAATACCCTTACTACCTGGTTGGCATTGACACCGATGGCATTGATTTCCTGGTGGATCAGGGAAAGTTTATCAAGAAACACATCAAGACTTTTGTCGTAGGTGGTAACCACCAGTTTCTGCTTGCATAATATGTCTCTGATAAGGCTGCTCATCGTCTGGTTCTGGGAAAGTATGGTCAGCAATTCTTGGAACTTGGTTTCTGAGATTCTGCTTTCTACCCTTCGGGTCAGGTTGTTTATTTTGTTTTCTGGCATTATGTATTTGCATTTGAGAATTAAGGTCTTTAACTATCGTCTCGAACTGTGTTGGGGCTTTGGCTTTACAGGATTCTTAGATTTTGATTTAACTAGAACCCACTTCAAGCCATCAGTATCCAAGGTTTCCTATCCACTGTTTGGCAAAAGGTTTCCAGTCTAAAATTGGTACTCCGCTGTCTGTTCTCCACCCTACTGATTCATGGAAGTAATAAAACAGTTCTGCCTCCTCTAATGGTACCTTTCTTTCATAAAAGAATGACTGGATTTGTCCAATCGCTGGATAGACATTGATGCTATTTTCAAAATGGGTTTTCATACTTACCGCTTCCATGGTTTTGTTTTAGTTTGGTTGGATATAAATTTTGGAAACAGGAAATGAAATTTATCAGTATTGCTACTGAAGGTGGGAGAAAAATCCTTTTGCAAAAATGATTTTGCGTTTGGAAAAACGGCCTAAAACGGAAAGTTGAGAACTATCAAAATGTCAAGTTTTAGGATTCAAAAACTTGATAAAAATTCCAATTGGTATTCCTGATTTTTTAAGAAATTCTTAATTATTGATACCGGAAAAACATAATATTTTTGCCTCGTTCATTTTACTTGAAAATTTTGGTTGAAATCATCTAAATCATTTTGGTCAAAAACAGAACTAAGCATTACTTTTAACTGGTATGAAAATTGAGATAATACAACAATATTTTATACCTTTGTAAAAAAAATAGCGTGGAAAAGCGGATCAACATAGCAGAACTGTTCCCAAAGTATTTATTTTGGGATATGGATACCAACAAGCTATCCGTTAAAAAAGACAAGGCTCTTATTATTCCAAGGGCTCTATTTGCAACCACAAAAAATAGTTTTGAGGAAGATATCCAAAAATTGGAAAACCTGTACTCGCATGAAGTCATTGTTTCTATTTTAAGAAACACAAAAGAGCTTATTAGTAATGAAGTTTGCACCCTTGTATCTGATCGCTACAATACCAAGCCATTTTTCCGGTACACTCTATGAAAAAAGCAGTATCATCCATACTGCTCAACACCATAAAAGAATTACAAAGCTTACAAAGTCTTGAAAAATTTTCTTTAGCTGGAGGTACAAATCTAGCATTGCGCTTCAACCATCGTGAATCTGTTGACATTGATCTGTTTTGTACAGAGATAATTGGATTTAAAGGCTTCAAGAGTATTCAACAGGAAGTTGAAAATTATTTTAGAGACAATGCATTTAGTTTTATTGACCCTACCAACATTAACGACCAATATACTTTTTTGCGATTCTTCATCAAGTGCAACTCAGTGGTAATCAAAGTAGACTTGATACAAAATATGAAGACAATGGATCCTATTGAGGAAATCGAAGGTATCCGATTATTTTCATTAAGGGATATTGGTTTGTTTAAATTGCTCAGTGCTTCAAGTCGACCTGCCAAAAAAGACATTTATGATTTGTACTATATCACAGAACAAATCCCAATAATTGAATTGTATCAAACACTTTTAGAAAAGTATACTAGGTTTAATGGAGAAAAAGATAGAAGTATCTTTGATTTAGACAAAGAAGAAAATGCAATTCACAATCCTTTATTGTTATTAAGGTTTGACAGTAACTACAAATTAAGTAAAGATAAGATGATGCATTCCCATGATAACATCATCATTATGGAAAACTCAGTCTCATGGAGGATGGCAAGTATTCATTGGAGGATGCAAATAAGAAGATTATGTTTACATTTAAACATTGAATATCCCTCTCCAAGAAAACACTAATTGATTGTATTTTTGAATCATTTTATAGACCCAAATCCAAATAAAGAAAAAGACTTCCGAGCGCACTAAAGTTGCCGTTAAATCTTTCAAAATTGATTTTTCCAATTCGATTTCCTGAGATTTAAGAAAGTAAGAAAAAGCTAAAAAGCGCCAAATTAAGTAATAAAGGCACTTTTTTAATCAATTATTTAACATTTGGTCTTTCAAAAGCCCCCTTGGTTGACGAGGTGGGCTTTTTGATTTTTGGTGGTAAAACAACCAAATTTTTCAAAAATCCCTCTATTTAAAAAGCGTCATCCGTGGAGTCATTTTATTTTGTTTAGAACAGAAAGTTGAGATTAGTTAAGAAGTAAATCGATGAATTGGATTTAACCAATCAGGATTGGAAAATTAAAAAAACCCATCCAATACTCAATTGAATGGGTTTTATTTAATATGCTCTAAGCTCTTTGTTGGCAAAGTCAATCACGTATTTGAATAAGCTGCTCCAAATAAACTTGACCTTCTTCTCCTTTTATTTGGTAGGTCATCTGACTGTTTTCCCAGTCAAATTCTACCAAGCCATAATGAAGTGAAGCAATCAACCCTCCAACTCTATATGGGTTGTACTCTTCTTTGTAAGTCTTCCATACGTGAGTCATCCCACTTGATGTGATCTCATACAGAGCATTAGGAAACCTACTGTCCTTCAGTCTTGATATTTCTGCAATATGTCTATCTCCACTTATCAATACAGGATTTTTAGCTTTTGAGCTTTCAATTAGCTTAAACAACCTTTCTCGTTCTTTGGGAAAATTCTCCCATTTCTCAAATGGGTGTGCTGTTGGAATAAATTGAATTCCTGAAGCAATAATATTTACTTGCGCCTTACTTTTACCCAATTCTGAAGCCAACCATTCCCATTGTTCTTCACCAAGAATGGACCCTTCCAAATTTGGTAGGTATTCACCGTTTTCACGATATAGGGAGTCCCTGTTATATCTGGCATCCAAAAGAAAAACCTTGACTTTTTCATTTCCACCACCAAATTCATGAACAGCATAAACCCCACTCTGCTTTCTACGTGGACTATCTTTTGCCTCATCTAGAAAATCAAGCATCAATTCCATGGAAGCCTCTTTTTGGGCATAGAACTTTCCTCCGTCATTGATACCATAATCATGATCATCCCAAACACCGATAACTTTGGCCGACTTTTTAAGATTTCGATATCCATCTACCATATTTTGGGCATCATATTTTGATTTTAGCAATTCCATATCATCGGTATCACCATACACATTATCTCCCAACCAAAGAAACACATCTGGTTTATCTAAACCGATGGGTCCCCAAAGTGGCTGCGGGAGATCATGCTTGTTGCAGGATCCAAAAGCAATTTTGCTGATCTGTTGGGCAAAGGAAGAAAATTCTATGGCTAGCATTGTAATGATGCACAGCCCAATCGTTTTTAATTTTATAGTTATCATGTTTTTTATTAATTCAAATTATTTAGATAAGTCAGTTTCTAATCTGTGCGTTTTAGCTTTTGCTTCCATACTTTTCATCAATTTTGAGACAGTTTGCCTACAGATCCCAGTCATTTGAGATATATCAACTTTATGCAATAGATCTGGTATAAAAACCTTACATGACCGGGCATCAATAATAGTATCATCAAACTCTTTGAAAATAGCTTTTATCCTTTCTGATGGGGAGAGTGTGCATATTTTGAACAAGCGGGTTTCCATTCGACACCAACGCTGTATGACAGACTTGTTGAACCAATCAGACACCTTCGGGTCAAAGACTATCATTTTCTTATAAAATGAAAGCTCATAAGATACAACCCTACAATCAGTCAATGCTTTGGCAAATTCAAAGAATTGCCCATTTAGATATCTGAGGTTACCAAACACTTCATTTTTGTAAAGGATGTCATAGCATACTTCTTCCCCGTCCTCGGAATACGTCCCGATTTTTATAGCTCCCTCAAAGATTTGAAACATCTCATTAGGTTTATGCGGAGGGTTATACAGATACTCACCCTTTTTGTAATATTGCTCTTTTATCAATTGTCTGGCTTCTTCTTTGGAAAGTTGGCTCTGAAAATAAGAGAGGACATCCATGGCTTTTTTCTTCAAAATTCAGGAAGTGTAGTGACATAATCACCCCACTTCCTAAAACTTCATGATAACTTAAACCGCACTTAACATAAAGTTCCATTATTCCCAAAAAGCTAACAGACTAAAATGAATACCTTAATCCCAGCTGAATCCTCCAAGGTGTTCCATTGATAGGAAGTACACCTACACCCTGCTCTACATTATATACATATTGTCTTGTATCTTGGTCAAATCCCCTAATACTTTGCAGGTTTCTTGAGCTTCCTAGGTTATTGTTGACACCCCATTCCCTGTTTAGCAAATTCATAAAATTGAATACATCTCCTGACAGTTCAAACCTATGGGAACCTGCAATACTGATCTGTTTTAACAGTCTTAAGTCAAGGTTAAAAAACATGGGGTTTTCACCACCATTTCTTTCTGCAATTTTCCCAAAACTTTCTCTTAGGTATTTCTTGGTGCTCTCGGAGGTATTTGGATCATTTAGGATTGCATTGTATCCATCCCTTATGTTATCCGGTGTGTTTGGATCATTTGGGTCAAATACAAATGCAAGGGCATTATTTAGTGGAAAATCCCCCTGTAAGGATCCATTGGAAACAAGGAACGAGTACCTTGAACCACTGACACCAATCAGTGTTGCACCCATGGTAAAACCCTTCCATGTAGGTGATGCACCGTTCAATACTATTTTGTGTTTGAATTGATTATCAGAGTATGCCCAATTCAGTTTTCTGGAATCATCTACCACCGGAAGAAAAGTTGAGGTATTCGCCACACAACAATTGTATGAGGTATTGTCAAAAGCTTGGTTGAAGGTGTAGGAGGCTGTAAGGTAACCATCTTTGCCTATCCTCATGCTACCATCAAGGATCAAAGCGTATTGGTAGCCTGCCCCAACGGAATTCAATTCCAATACCCTACCTACATCATTTGATTTTCTTGAATTCAGCCAATTGGTCTGTCCATTTTGACCAATGGTGTTTGCCGGAACAAAAACTCCTCTATTAGCTTCATTTTCCAACCTAAAGAATGGTTCATCAACTAAGTTCCTTTCTAGATAGACATAGTTGTTGAATGTATAGGAATAAATAATATTTGCTCCCAACCTGTATCTGTTTCCCAAGAGTTTGTTATAGTTCAGGTTTGCCTTGATTGTATTTGGCACTCTAAAATCATCAGACACACTGTTGATTGTAGATATAAAATCAGCTCCTTCTGGAATACCAGGTGCAGGAACTCCATTCCTGTATCCTATAAAATCCGCCTCGGGTACAAGTTCTCCCTGTACATCAATTGCCGCAAGCATGGATCCTGAGTTTTGAATATTGTTTACTTGGGCATAATAGTGAGGCTGTGCTGCAAAAATACCAGCGCCAAATTTGAGGACATCCGTATTCCTGCCTTTGATATCCCAAGAAACCTGAACTCTAGGCTGAAGGTTTCTAAAATCCATAGGCTTATTATCTGTCCTTATCCCTAGTTCATTAAAAACACTTGAATTGAAAGCAGCCTCGTCCATAAACATTGTGGCATCATATCTTAGCCCTGCAACCAAATTCACATCTCTGTGGAGATTGACTTCCATTTGGGCAAAAGCAGATAGGTCAACAACTGTCTGCTTGACGATAGGAAGCCCTTGAAGCGGTACTTCCCTGGCATACCTGAAAGGATTGTTGTTTTCAAAATCCTGCAAACTATTGTAGAAGAACCTACCATTTTGCTCACTGCTCAACAAGGTTTCTAGATAGGTAACCATGTTGTCTGTACCAAAAGTAAAATTGAACTTACCCATTTGCGTGTAGGTGGTATTTACAATATGTACCTGTTGTTCCAAATTGGTCTCTGGAAGAAACCTTTGCCCACCTATCTGAACGTTAGTAGTTTGGACGGCATCAGGATTATTTTCTGTTGGAAAAGGAGATACCACCCTGACGATTGCCCTAGGCATGTTAGTGGCAGGTAATTGCCTATTCACTGCAAAAGCTCTTTCTGCATGTTGGAACTGAACTTTCAATTCGTTGGTGGTATTAGGATTGACAATTGTCCTTAAAGAAAGCAATAAGCTATTCTCTTTGGAGGTAAAATCCCCATTCACTTCCGCAAGGTTGATAGCTGTATTGTCATCTACAGAGAAAGGATTTGACCAATCTGTGTAGTTATTCCTAATAGTCAGCTTATTTCTTTTGTTGATCTGCCAATCCAATCTTGCAAAAAAAGTGTTGGCTACAGTTTTTCTGCTAAACTCACCAACCTGTTGCTCTTGGCCTACTCCATAAAGTCTTCTTGCTACATCGATAAACTTGTCCAAAGTATCTTTCCTTATCCTTAGCCTTCTTTCGTCATCTTCGTTTCTAATGTCAGCGATAAATACGGGTTCACCTGCATCCTGCCTGTCAAAAACAGTAAAAAAATGGAGTTTATCCTTTATAATTGGTCCTCCAAGACTAAATCCCCACTGGGTGTTGTTAAATGCTACTTCCCTTCTATTTCCTCTGATATCATAAGGACTGGCAAGATTATCATTTCTATGGTATGCAAAGGCAGATCCTTCAAGTGTATTGGTGCCTGCTTTGGTCACTGCATTGAGTGCCCCACCGGCTTGTCTCCCCTGTGTTACATCATAAGAGTTTGTGGCTACTTCAAATTCACGGATTGCTTCTATGGAAACTGTATATGGCCCCCTTCCTATCTCGCCTGCAGTCAACTGGTTTCTTGCATTTACCCCATCTAGGGTAACATTGGTAGAGGTTCTTCTTTGTCCTCCCAAGTTAAGCCCTCCACCTCCTTGAAGTGGGGATAGTGCTGTTAGATTTGTAAAGTTTCTGCCTTCCGTGGGAAGATTTTTGATCTGTTTTGAGTCTATGGCAGTTACCGCCCCAAGCTTATCAACCTGGTTTTTGAAGCTTTCACCCGACACGACTACTTCAGCCAAATCACTGCTCCCATAATCCAACTTCAAGTCAAGGTTAATTCTATCACCTTGGTTGAGCTGGTAACCTGTGAGTTTTTGGGTATTGAAACCGATGAAACTTACAGTGATTGAATAGGGTTTCCCCAAAGGTAACTGTTGAAACTGAAACCTTCCGTCAACACCAGTTACTGTGCCTGCTTCGAAACCTGTAGATTCATTTCTGACAAGCACATTTGCCCCAATAAGTGGTTCATTTGAATCATCCAGTACCAGGCCACTTACAGTAGCATTGGTTGCTTGGGCAAAGACTGAATGAATTGAGATTCCCAACAAAAATATCCATGTTAAGACAAATACTTTTGTGGCTTTTTTCTTTTGTTGTGTAGATAAATTGTACATAAGATTAATGGTTTACTCCCACAAATCTTGCTGAGTAAATCCCAGAAAAATGTTAAATTTTAACATGTTAAGTCATATTAAAATTATGTTCATATGGCCTTAACACAGCTAATCGCTTGCGATAAATTTAATACACTGTTTTAAGATTTAGACATATTAAAAAGGGGTTATTTAATCAAATTGAAAAATTATGTGTGAGGGCCTATCCGCTTTTAGGCAGCATCAATACTCCTAACACTAGAACATAAACGGAGGCTAAAACAACTTAATTCCAATTCCAATCCATTAAAAACATCGATTATTCCTGCAGTATTCTGTCTATACAAAATCACTTTCTCAGTTTATTTTGTGTTGGGTACAAAAGTCTCTCCTGAACTGACAGCTCTTTTCCTATCAAAATAGCAACCTTTTTTGGCTGTGTTTAAAAGGTGGCTGGACTATAATTATAATATTTCCCATTGCTAAAGCTGACCAAAGTCTCTTGGTTATCAAAAAATAATCTCAACATTGCTTTATCCTTCTCATCTTCCAATTCATGGATATCTTGCTCATTCACTCCTAAATCTTGTTGGGATTTAAAGTAGGCACTTAGATAATGACAAAAAAAGTTGGGATTTCGATAATACCACTCAAAATATTTACCATCAATGGATATTAGGCTGAATCATAACCACCTGAATTATGTCTAACATCAACGACAATAAATACTTTCTTCAATTCAAATTTAATTTCATTTAGCTTCCAGTCTTCATTTTGATTAGACAAAACCACTCCAACATAAACCCTTTTGGTATTTCAGGATTTTGAACCTAATTTTTTTTCCAATACACAACAACCTTCCTAGAAAAACTAACTTTCAAAATACATATTTTTGGGTTACTATCAGAGATTCTGGAAAGAAAATAAACTTTAGCAGATCTCAACCTTTTTAAACCCCATTATTTCATGGCCAGACTTAGCTTTTTTAATCAATACCAATGCGAGTCATTCTATGTTTTGGTGAAATTTTACCCCAAGTAAGCTTAGCTTTTTCTGGTAGATAAACAGATTTTCTTTGAATCTCTCGAAATTTTTATTCTCCAATTCTGTCCATCCCACTTCTGCATATGCTATCAATCTTGGAAAGACTTGTTTCTCCATCGATTCGATATTTGGAGTATATTCAGTCCATATTTGGGTACCACTTCCTAAGATATTCTTGTGGTATTTTTCCTCTAAACCGTCGGGAATGGGGTTGAATGCGTAGGACTTGGAAAGCGGCAACCTTTCATAAGTATAATCAAGATAAGTATCCTAATGGTTTGAGTTTACCACTTGATAACCTTCCTTCACTGCTTTTTGGATCAATGATAAGTCTCCTTTCCAGAAATGGACTATGGATGATGACCCTAGTTTTTGTCCAATGTCCTGAGGTGATTCTTCCCGCTCTTCATGGATATCATCTCCCATGATTTCATTCCATCCCATCATGCGTTTTCCTTTGCCTTCAAGATAATTTGAAATTTGGTTGGTGAAGAATATCTGTAAATCAACGGGTGACTTTAGCCCTTCTTTTACCATAAACTCTTGGACTAAATCAGACTTTAGCCAAGGCTCATAGTTCACTTCATCTCCTCCAATATGAATCGCTTTTCCCGGAAATAAATCAATCACTTCATCCAAAACATCTTGAAGAAATGCAATCACTTTTGGGTCGGCTATGTTAAAAGAATCAGGCATTTTCCCGAAAGTCTCAGGAACTTCTTTTGTTGTACCTAGAGATCCAAGCCAAGGATAAGCAGCAATTGCAGCCATAGCATGTCCCGGCATTTCAATTTCGGGAACAATGGTGATATGTCTGTCTTTTGCATAGGCAATAATTTCCTTGATTTCCTCCTGTGTATAAAACCCTTCATGGGGCTCTCCAAAGCGTTTGTCGCTCTCTCTTTCTACTTGTGTATCTTTCCGCTTGGATCCTATTGCCGTTAGGTTGGGATACTTTTTAATTTCTATCCGCCAACCTTGATCATCTGTGAGATGCCAATGAAAAACATTCATTTTCAACATAGCCATTTGGTCCAAAAGCTTTTTGACCTGCTCTTTTCCCATAAAATGCCTTGATTCATCCAACATAAATGCACGCCACCCAAACCTTGGCTTATCAGTGATTTCTAACATTTTTATTGCCACTTTCTGATGACCTGACTTAAATCCAAAATCCGCTGGAAAAAGTTGCTGAAAGGACTGAATACCATAAAATATACCTGTGGAAGAGCTAGCCAGAATGCTAATCCTATCGGTTTCGACACTAAGTCGGTAACCTTCCTCTCCCAGTGAATCCCTTAATCCCTTATCGATCAAAAGCTTGATTCCTTCTCCTTTTTGAAGTATTTCAGGTCTTTTTCCAAATCCTTTATCCAGAAAATCTGCCAAAAATCTTGCTTCATTATGTAATTCTGGAGATGAAACTATATTCAAACCAGCCTCTATGATCAATTCTCCACCATCAAATTCCATTTGTTGAGGCTGCGGAATGATTTGAGCCTTTGCATTGAATAAGGAAGCCCAACCTATCAAGGAAGAGGCTAATAAATACAAGAGGTTCTTTTTCATATTCATTTTTTAATTTTTTCTATTGTGAATTATTGAAAATACTTTTGATTCCATCAAATGTTTGAACAGACAACTTCGCCAGCTTTTATGGTTTGCTTGATAGATATTTTTCCTTCTTCCAATCCAAAAACTATCAAATCTGCCCTGTTCCCAATCTTCAAACCGCAATCTGTCCTGATTTCCATAGCTTCCATAGGTTTTACAGATGCCATTTCAATCGCATTTTCATGCGACAAAATTTGATTGCTTGTCAGATGATCGATACAATCCAGTAAAGATTTGGCAGATCCCGCCAAAAACCCTGGAGAATCTCTCATAGATAACCGTCCGTTTTCATCCAAGGCTACCGCCCCACCAATATGGCTTTGGTAAATCCCAGGCTTCATTCCAGCAAATTTTGTGGCATCACTCACCAATATGCCTTTTTCTGATTTCACTTTCAAAAACACTTTTAAAATCGATTTGGGTAGATGAAAACCGTCAGCAATCATTGTAGTCCAGAGACTATCTGAGGCCAGTTGTTCCCATAGGTAGTTAGCATGTCGCGGGAGAAAGGCATGGGCAGCATTTCCCAAATGGGTGGATAAACTAGCTCCTGCATTTACGGCTTCACTGATTTGAGATGGACTCGCTGCGGTGTGACCTATTGCGACTTTCACTCTTGATTCTACACATTTTTTTATGAAGAAAACTGATTCAGGCCATTCTGGAGAAAGGGTGATCATTTTGATTTTTCCTTTGGCTAATGATTGCCACCTGCAGAAAAGATCCCAATCTGGTGCTTTGATATACGCAATGGGATGAGCACCTCTTGGACCTTCTTCCATGGACAAAAATGGCCCCTCCAAGTGAATCCCTTCGATTGTTTCATCGATTGATTTATCCTCACAAGCTTTTATAATCTTCTCTATCGCAAGGCCTATTTTTTCTTCACTATTTGTAATTAAAGTCGGAAAATAAGTAGTCACCCCAATAGCCCAAAGATCCTTCGTGATATCCTTAACATCTTCTACCTTGAGTACTTCTTCATTAAAGTCTTTACCCTTAAAACCATTTACTTGAAGATCCACCAACCCCGGTGCTATCCAAAATAGATCGGTGTTTGATTCTTTTTCAGAAATATCCAAAATCCTATTCTTTTCAAAAGAAACACTAACAGGTTTTTGCGTTTTGAAGTGGATGCCTTTTATGGATTGTGTCATGGTTTATCTATTTTCTTCATTATTTCCTAAACTGGCATGTAGATCATTTACTTCTTGAGGTACAGGTTTATTGCTTAAATACCCAAGTATCACAAAGAGCAAAAATGAAACTATTGTTGGTGAACCAATCTCAGCTGACAAAGAATCAACAGGAAATATTTTTAGCATAACAAATGTAAATAATCCTCCAACTATTGAAATCATTGCTATCCTTCCATCACTTTTTTTGAAAGCTGGTAATAAGCCTAGTATCATCGGAATTGCTATCGGTCCCAGAAGTGCTGCAAACCAAGATATGATCAAACCAAACACACCTCCGAAATATCCTGAATTCAAAGCTGTAATAATTGTCAATACCGTAAAGCAAAAGGTTGTAATTCGGGCAACTTTCAAAAGTTTGGTTTTGGAAAAGGTTTTGAATGAAGGGAAAATTACAGGCAATATATCTCTACTGATGACAGCCGACACGGTATTGGAATCCGATGCAGTCATTGACAAAGTATTTGCAAATAAAGATGCCAAAACCAAACCAACCAGACCTGCAGGCAAAAATTCCAATACCATAGTACCGTAGGAAAGCGTAGGGTCAGCGATATTTTGGAAAAATATCGGAGCTGCAAACATTGGATAAAGCAAAACTATAGGCCAAACAAAATAAAGCGAGGATGATAATATGGCTGCTTTTTTGGCTACTTTTCCAGAGGAGGTAGAGATAAACCTAGTTGCTAGATTCCAAGTACCTCCACTATAACTGAAAAAATTTATCATCAACATTACTAGTGCAAACAAGATGGTGTAAGGATCATTGAAGAAGTCAGAGTTACCCTCAGGAAGTCTTTCCCACATCGAAAAAACCCCAGCAATACCATCTTCAAGCTTTAGCAAAATCATCACAAACATCGTCAAGCCGGCAAGCAGCTGTACTATAAACTGTCCAAAATCATTCCACACATCAGCCCAAAGTCCCCCAATGGTGATATAAACCAAGGAAACTATCCCAACCAAAAGAATCCCTACTGTAATGGACGTGCCACTGAATACATTCAAAAGCACAGCAATTGCTGCTAGTTTGCCACCCGTATCAAAAATCTTGATAATTGTACCAGTCCATGCAATCAGTTGCTGGGTGGATAAATTGTACCTTATCAGCAAATATTCTGTTGGCGATTGGATCCCTGCATATATTCTCAATCTCGACCACCTTGGTGCTATATAAAAAGCAGCTATCAAGGTAGAAAGCCCTACTGTAAAAGCCCACCAAACATACAGCGTAAATCCATGTGTATAGGCAATCCCTGCATAGGCAACAAAAACTGCCCCACTATAACCGGAAACATGATGTGAAATACCAGAAAGCCACCAGGGCAGCTTTCCTCCAGCAGTATAAAAATCCGCTGAATCTTTGACACGGAAATAAGCCCAAAGACCTATAGACAGGAGCATCAGGAAATATACGGACAGAACTATCCAGTCGAGTAATTCCATTTCTATTTGAGCTTGGATAAACGGTTATGGAGCACAAGCATTTGTTGTGTCCTTAGGATATTTTGATCTTCAAGCTCAGATTCATACAAAAACCCTTTGTTCAGATCAACAAACCTTTCACTCAATATTTTTGCATCTTCCAAAACTTCATCTAGTTGACCGATAAGTTGGGAGGTCATATCTTGGGAAAATGATTCCGAATTGTAGACTGCTTCAATTTGCTTGTAATCCAAATAGTGCATTCTCAAATCAGCCATCAACTTAAAGTGTTCAAATTCCATAATATTACTCTTGGGGGCAACTTTGAGCAAGTCATCTCTGACTTCCGCAAATTTTGCTTTCATCTCTTCTACATTATCACTTTTTTCCGGCTTGCCATTCACAATCAGTTCTGGGGGAAAAGATAAAAATGACCATAAATTCAAAGCCTCATTCTCTTTAATACCGAAGCGTTCGGAAGCATAAGCAAGAACGAATTCTTTGGCATCAATAGGCTCTTCTTTTTCCAAAGATGCTGCATAGCTAGCGATCAAAATTCTAAATCCAGACATAGGATAGGTATTTCTTATCTGTGTCATGTCCACAACGTCATAACCTACATCCCAAGTAAATCCATAAAGTCCAGTCGTAGACCAAGAAGTCATGACCATTCCTTTGTAGTTATTTTTTCTTCCATGGGGAATAAACTCCTTCTGGTTTTTGAAATGCGTTGGCCAATCTGTCACATACCAATTATCAGGATGGCTTCTGATGGAAGGCGCTCCCCAAAAGGAATAGCCCAATTTCTGAAGATTGGGTATGTCCCCAAAATGGTTGATTTTCCACCCATAATTCCAATCAATAAATATCGTCTCACTTGGCAACTCTGAAGCAGCTTCTGGATATTTCAAAATAATATCTGCCCACATCAATGGGGTCTTACCCATTTCTATGACAATGTCAGTGATCATTTTCATATGATCTACAAAAAGCTTGGACTTACCTACTTCTTTTACCTTTTGACTACATAGCTCACAATGTCCCAGTAGATAGGTTTCATCTCCTCCGATATGGATGTAATCAGAATTATGCGATTCTACCAAATCTCTGAACAAATCTGTAAAAAGCGCTCTACTCTCTTCTGTTTTTAGAGGACAGATTTGGGAGATATCTTTCCTGTCTTCTTTCAAATGACTATACCTTGGATTTCGTAAGATGTATTCCACATGCCCCAAACTTTGCTGAAGGGGTATAACCTTGATTCCCAACTCCTCGCAAAAAGAAATGAAATCTTCAACTTCTTGGCGCGAGTACGAATATTCATTCGATATAGTAGCGTGTTTGGAAAATGGGTAAGTACCCTCCCACTCTACAATCAATGTATTCAAGCCAAAGCCATGCATTTCTTCTGCAAAATCCTTGAGTGCCTGAGGTGTCATTACCTGAATTCTCAGATCAAGGTGAAAACCTTTGATTTTGAAATCCTCTTCTCCTTTATCCCATACATTTGCTGCAAAACCAAAAGTTGCATTAAATATTGAAACTACAAATATGGCTATAAATATATAAAGCTTTTTGTTGGTCATGTTTATCGGGAATTAATATGGTTTATTAGCTAATATATTGTTAAAATTCGATGTTACTTTACTGTAAAGACCCACAGTGTAAAGTTTCATTTTCCACTGTGGGTTTGAGACCATATGTTTTTATTCTAACAAGTCTTCAATTTTTTTTACGGCCTCTTGATCGAAATAGAATTTACAGTTGGGGTGTGTCGTAAGGATGGAAGCAGGGCAGGATGTAGCTATTGAACCTGACAGGGTGTTTTTGACTGCTTCACTTTTGTTTTCTCCCAAAACAACACAAAATAAGTTTTTTCCTTTCATCAATGTAGGTATGGTAAGTGTAAGTGCGGTCTTGGGAACTTCCTCTATGGATCCAAAACAACCATCATTAACCTGCTGAATCTTGCAGTCATCGTCCAATTCCACTATCTTGATGACTTCTGGATCATCAAAATCTGCAACAGGAGGGTCATTGAAGGCTATGTGACCATTTTCTCCTATTCCCAGGCAAACTATATCGATGATGTCTTCATTGATCAATTTTGTATATCTTTCGATCTCATTAGCTGTTTGGGCATGAGTATTGATCACATTTTTCTCCTTCAGAAATACTTTTGAAAACAACTTTTCTTCTAGAAATTTAGAGAATAATTGGTCTGAATTTTCAGGCAAGCCAATGTATTCGTCCATATTCATAGCGACTACTTTGTGCCATTTAATTTTTTTTGAAGCAGCCAAATATTCCAGCATGCCATTTTGTGAAGGGGCAGCGGCAAATACAATTCTCACCTCGCTTTGCTTCTCCTGTAATTGCAGAATACATCTTTCAACCGCCTGCCCTGCAGCAATTCCTACCTGCTTTCGTTCTGAAAAGACATAAATGTCTTTTTGAATATCTATCATTTTAATTAGGTTTTTATGAAACAGTAGGGCTGAAGACAAAATTTGTCCTTGAGATTATCTTCAGCCCTATTACATATGAATGTGAAAAGAATATTTATTGGATTGATATCATTACTTCAAATGCATCTAACCTGGCACCTGCTCTATCCCTAGCTGACAACACAATCTTGTCTGTAGCACCATTCCCATCATTGACGTATGAAAGATTCATGACATTGATGTCATTTTGGGTAAATCTATTTCCAACTTGCAAAATACTGGCTCCGCTAACTATCCAGCCGTTTTCTGGTACTTCTTCTACCGTATAGATGATATCATTGGCTCCTGCACCTGAAATCTCAAGAATACTATTGTCCCAGGCTATTGATCCTCCTCTTTCTACAGAAAACCCTGCATTGGTGACAAATTCAAGAACACTATTCCCAGTTGCTATGGTGGCAATTAACATTGGTGGTGGGAAAGTAGGGTGTTCTTTTGATGCCAAATCATTTGTCTCATCTTTGGTAGCTTCCCCATCAAGCATCAGTGTGATTTTGCCCCTAGACTCCCTAGTTTCAAAAAACTCAGTAATGTCATAATTGAAGGCGGGAATTCTGGTCGTCCTCAATGAAGCAATTGGGCCATCATCAGGCATGGTTGCATTGTTCCAGTTCAAACCCATCTCAGTCCATGTAGTATCATTGACATTGTAAAGATCCAACAGGTCATTTCTTGCATGCGTAAATACCACTCCTATCTGAAACCTTAAGTCTGTGATTACACCTTCACTCTGAAACTCATTGAGATCAAAAAGCAAATATGCCCTTCTATCAAAATCACCAGCACCTGTCACATTCTTAACTCTCAAAAGAGGATTCGTACCATAATTGGTACCTGCAAAAGAACCTCCGTTGACAAAAGCATCATAGATCGGGAAAATTGTATCTGTTTTGACTGATGGATCAAGGGCGTCAAGATTTACTGATTGCGCGGAAAAGAATACGATTGCATTTACTACATGAATCACACCATTGGTCGGCTCAAGGTTAGAAGTGGCTATCTCCCATTGCCTGCTCGTATTCTGATTGATAAGCCCAATAAAATTGGCATTATGCGAAAGAAACATCGTCTGACCACTTTCTGTTTCGTAGGGTAAAGGACGGTTACTCTCAAACAATTCTGGATCCGTAAAGATCACTCTTGCCTTTACAATATGATACCTCAAGACATTTCTCAGTATCGGTACGGGTACTTCAGAAAGACTTCCGTAACCATTACTTTGAAGGTAGGCATTGAATGCTGCATTTGTCGGTGCTATAAATGTCCTGATCTCTCCTCCTCCATAGACCGCTTCCAGTCCAGTAAGCTCAATAGCGTTTCTCAACATTGAAAAAGAATCATTTGTCTGAAAAAATTCCAATGCCGAAACTCCCAATTCGCCAGTTACGCCTGATTCCTGATAATCAAAATTATCCTGAATTACACAACTGAAAAACATACTAACCCCAACTAAGCTAATAGCCAAAGAGGTTATGATTTTGTTTGATTTTATATTTTTCATCATACTTTATTTAAATTTTGCCTTGACAAAACCATCGTTCTACTGGTAAAATGGGTTTTGCACCAAGCTAGGATTTCTGTTTATGGCATCTTCATGAATGGGCCAAACCAAATTTGCTTCATCACTCAGTCCATTGATAGGATTCATGACTTCTATCGCTTTGCCTGTCCTCACCAGATCAAACCATCTATGCCCTTCAAAAGATAATTCTATTAGTCTTTCATGTAGGATTGCCGATTCCACATCTCCATACAGATTGATGGCAGCAGCTTCATCTAAGTTGGGTAGACCTGCCCTTACCCTGATGGTGTTCAGGAGTGTAAGTGCTTCAGCTGTCTGCCCCAACTGATGATGGGCTTCGGCTTTTAGCAACATAATATCCGCCAACCTAAACATTACTATATTTTTGTCTGAAGGCTCAGGACTTTCATCACTAAATCCCTCTCCGAAGAATTTCCAGATTTTTCTTGGCTGTGTCTCTGTAACGTCATAAATCAAGTTCTGTCTCAAGTCTCCTTCTTCAAATGAATCCCTAAAAGACTGACTTGGGAAGAAATTACTATCTGATCCCAAAGCATATAACACTCTCAGTGAGTTTCTTTGGACTTCATTATAACCTATTTCAAAAATACTCTCATTGGTATACCCCTGAGTAAATATCCTTGACCAATCATTGATGGTTACCAAAGAGTACAGGCTGTTGGACATCACCCTATCTGCAGAAGCAATGGCATTTGCATAATCATTTTTCCACATGTAAAGATGTGTAAGCATCGCATCCGCTGCACCTCTCGTGATCAAAATCCTATCCCGCTCTCCACCGAAGCTTGCTCTGCAATTTTCAGATGCAAAAATCAAATCAGCTTCAATTTGCATCAATACGAGTTCTTGATCGGTTCTCTCAGGAAAGATATTCTGTTGGATACTTTCATAAGGTTCGATAATCAAGGGAACATCTCCCCATACCCTCACAGCATAGAAGTAAGATAATGCTCTCAAAGCCCTGGCTTGGGCAACAAGTTGTCTTCCAAATTCACTATCCTCTTCAAAAACGGTAGGCACATATTTGATTGCGTAGTTTGCCCTACTGATCGTCTCATAGATATTGTTCCATCTTGCAGAAGCCAATATAGTGTTCAGCGTATTTTGCTGAAGCAAAAATGGATCTCCCGCTTGATTGGTGCTGACAGCATCCGCACGACCTTCTCCCCAATAAGAGAAATTAGTGGAAAATGTGGCTTGGACAGCATCGTAGATACCATATACTCCAGCCTGTGCATCACTTGAAGTTTGATAGAAACCTTGGGCTGAAAAGCTACTGACAGGATCTCTCTGCAACAAGTCCTCCGAACATGAATAAGTGGCCAGTAACAAAACCCCCAGAAATATTTTTATTGTATTTTTCATAACTGTCATCTTTATAAGCCAATATTTAAACCTAGGATAATCGTACGGCTCTGTGGATAAGAGCCCTCATCTACACCTACTCTCAATCCGCTAAATGAATTTACATCTGGATCATATCCTGTATAGTTGGTCCAAGTGATCAAGTTGGTAGCAGTGACATATGCATCCAGTTTTGATATTTTCCAGCGTTCCAAAACTTTGTTTGGTAAGCTATATCTGAAATGAACATTTTTGAGTTTGATGTATGAACCATCTTCTACCCATCTGCTTTGGATCCGACTCATGGATTGCAAAGGGTCATCTCTTACTGGCTTAGGATAATCAGTGATATCACCCTGCTGTCTCCATCTGTTCAAAGCATCTGTAGAAAGGTTGTTATACCTTACAATGGAGTTTCTTTGATGGTTGATTTCACTGTAAATATCATTTCCATATGAAAATTGGAAGAAAAGACTCAAGCTGAAATTTTTGTAGGAAAAATCATTGTTGATCCCGCCAAAGAAGTCAGGTGTAGCATTACCGATGATCTGTCTGTCATTTTGGTCAATAAATCCATCACCGTTGAGGTCATTCCATATTGGGTCTCCGCCTCTATATGCAGGCCCTTGGGCTCCATTTGTGATTCCATTTACATTGTCTTCATCACTTGCATAGACCCCATCAAACCTCCAACCGAAGAAGGTTCCTATTGGGTAACCTTCCTGAAGGATATGATATGCTCCATTTTGGATAAAACCATTAGTAAGCACATTCTCAGGAAGACTTTTGACCATGTTTCTATTGGTGCTTATATTGAAATTAGTACTCCAACTAAAATCACCTCTATCCATATTTCGGGTAGTGACCATCAATTCAATCCCCTTATTTTGAATGCTGCCTATGTTTTGTGTTATGAAATCAAAACCAGTCTCCCGTGGAATTGGGACATTATAGAGAAGGTCATCTGTATTCTTTAAGTATGCATCTACATTGATCATCAATTTGCTTTCCCAAAATGAAAGATCCAAACCAGCATTGTATTGAGTAGTAGTCTCCCAAGTAAGTCCGGCATTAGGCATTACTGTTGGGGAGGCACCGGAATAGTCAAGATAGTTGGTCCCAACCATAAACTCACCTTGCGAAGTATAATTCCCTATGGCCTCGTTACCAGTCTTTCCGGCACTGAATCTGAATTTACCGTCATCAAGAAAATTCAAATTGTCAAAAACCCCTTCATCCGAAAACCTCCAGCCCACAGAAGCAGATGGGAAAAATCCAAATCTATTGTCTCTACCAAATCTTGAAGATCCATCAGCTCTGATATTGGCCTCAAACAAATACTTTCTTTCGAAATCATAAGAAACCCTACCAAAATATGACAACATAGAGTGCTCAGTAGCAATATTGACATCTTGATTGGAGATTGTACCTGCACCATTCAATGTCCTGATATTATCACTGGCGAAAAATAGTCCGTCTAAACCAGCTCTTTCGTATTTCCAATCTTGATAACTGAACCCTGCTAATGCACCAAAATTGTGGCTAGTACCAAACTGTTTTTGGTAGGTCAAGATGTTTTCGTTTGCCCAAGTCATGTTATTTGAAGATCTGACTGAACCTGTATTATATCCTTCTCTGAAATCAAGAGTTGAAGGTATAAATGTGTCTTCTTTCATTGAAACGAAATCAACATTGATGCTACTTCTGAATTTTAGTCCTTCAGCAATTCTAAATTCCGCATATTGACTAGCAATAATTCTGTTGCTTTTGTTCAGGTTAGTGGATAGTTCAGCCAAACCTACAGGATTTCTCCTACCAAGTTGATACCCATTCAGTGAACCATCAGGCAAATACATTGCAAATGTAGGAGGCCTAATCAAAAGTTCCCTTACAATACTCAGGTTTCCAGAACCAGCTGCATTGGACCTGTTATTCACTGCATTTGTAAAAGATACGCTTTGCCCAATTGTAAGTCTGTCCGAAACGTCAAAATCCACATTCAAACGAGAAGTAATTCTTTTGTAATTCGAATTGAGAATGATTCCATCTTGGTCAAAGAATGAAGAACTCCAAGCGTAACGCACATTGTCGGAACCTCCTCTTATGGAAAAATCAACATTATTTTGCCGTGCAACTCGAAACATTTCACTTTGCCAATCAAAATCCCCATTATTAACAGCACTTAGAGAATCCAAGACTGCGGGAATGATCGGCTCTGAGCTATTTGCATTCGCATAAGAATCCAAAACCGCACTTCTATATTGGCTGGCATTGAGTACGCCAAGCCTTCGGGAAACAGTGCTGATTCCAGAATGTATATTCAAATCTACCTGTGGCTTGCCAGACTTTCCTCTTTTGGTAGTAATCATAACAACACCATTTGCCGCCCTAGATCCATATATTGCTGTAGATGCAGCATCTTTCAATACTTCTATGGATTCGATATCAGTCGGGTTGATATCAGCAAGGGGGTTGAGACCAAAATTTTCAGTTCCATTGAGTGAAGAAGTAACATTAGTCTCTATGGGTACACCATCTACGACATACAATGGTGAATTGCCCGCATTCAGAGAAGAATTACCCCTGATATTGATCGTCATAGCACCACCGGGAGCTCCCGAATTGGAAGTTACCTGCACACCAGCAGCGCGACCTTGAAGAACAGAAATAGGGTCTTGAAAATTTGTTTGTGAAATTTCATCTTTTCCTACCGATACAATTGACCCCGTCAAATTTCGTTTTTCCTGAACTCCATATCCGACGACTACGAATTCATTCAAGTCACTTGTAGATGAAACAAGAGAGACATTTAATTCACTGAAATTTCCAACTTGGATTTCTTGGGTTTCAAAACCTAGATATGAAAATCTCAGGATATCTTGATCTGATATGTTGTTTAATGAATAAAATCCATCTATATCAGTAGATGTACCATTTGAAGTCCCCTTCACAATGACTGCAGCTCCAAAAATCGGCTCTCCTGTTTTGCTGTCTGTAATTTTCCCTTTTATAGAAATGTCCTGTGCATTTACTGAAAAGGCAAAAAAGAGCAAAACCAAAAGAGACAGACCTATTTTGGATGCGAATTGTTTACCCTCCAATTTATATAGGGTATTTCTGATTCTTTGGCTCATAGAATTGATGTTAAACGTGTTTCAATAGAATTTTAATTAAGTACCTGTTTCAAATGTAAAATTTTAGTAATTAAGATGCAAACGTTTGCATAAAATTTTCCAAATTTTGCATTTTAGTTTATTCAGAAAATATGCTTAAAACCTAATTTAAAGTGTTTTTTGAGCCTATAAATTTGATTTTATAAATTTTCTTATTGGTTCAAAAATTCACTATATTGCAAACGTTTGTTATTTTAATCGAATGAATAAAAAAAGAACAACCCTCAAAGACTTGGCTAAAGAACTCGGTTTGGCTGCTTCTACCATCTCACGAGCTCTTGATGACCATCCTGGTATCAGCCAGGAAACCAAGGAGAAGGTACTCAATAAAGCAGAAGAGCTGGGTTTTACCAGAAACTCAATAGCTTCTAGCTTTAGGAAGAACAAAACCTTGACCATTGGGGTGATTGTTCCTAGAATAGACATTCACTTCCACTCTCTTGTCATCAGTGGTATTGAAGAGTATGCTTATAAAGCTGGTTACAATGTGACCATATTCCAATCTAGGGATTCCATCAAAAGAGAATCAAAGATTACCAAAATCCTTCAAAACAAAATGTCAGAAGGTGTAATCATTTGCCTTGGAACTGAAACCAATTCATACGAACATTTTGAAAAACTGAATCGGATGAAGATACCATTGGTGTTTTATGATAGAGTTCCCACAGGATTCGAGGCAAACAAAATCATAATCAACGACTATGAATCTGCCTTCAAGGCTACAGAACATCTTATTGAAGTCGGATGTAAGCGAATAGCTCATATAGGCGGAAGCCAATCTACTGGTATTTTTAAAGCAAGATTTGAGGGTTACAAGGCTGCACTTGTCAAACATGATTTTCCTATGGAAAAAAACCTTGTTCATTTCACCAAAGACTTGAGCTATGAAGAAGGTGCTTTGGTAGCCAAAAAATTACTCGCTTTAAAATCCAGGCCTGATGGTATATTTTGTTCAAATGACTACACAGCTGTAAGTGCCATACAGGTTTTTCAAAAAAACATGGTCAAAATCCCTCAAGAAATTGCTATTGTTGGTTTTAGTAATTACCCTATTTCCAAAATCATTGAACCCCATCTGACCACTGTCAATGACAGGGCTTTTGAAATGGGTATGGCAGCGGCTAGGCTCTTGATCCGACAAATTGAGGAGGAAGAAGATATCATCCAAACAGAAATCGTAACAATAAAAACAGAACTTTTGATCAGAGAATCCAGCACAAAATAATATTAGAAGGGCAGAAATGATCATAAAAACAGGATAAAATAGCAAGTAGCATGGCTTAAGTTAAAATATTGTAGATTAACCATCATTGCCTCCAAAATTGATTACTTCTTAGGTAGCTTCACCCAAAAAACTGCTATGTAGCTATAAGAAACGACCTAAGATCAATCCTCTTCTGTTTTAAACTCTTTTGGGCTTTGACCATAGTGTTTTTTGAAAACTTTACCAAAATAGGCTACATCCTGAAAACCTACGGCATAGGAAACATCGGCTACTCTGTACTTCCCGGAAGAAAGCATTTTTTTTGCCTCTTTCATCCTAAATTCCTTGATCAAGTCAGAAGGCGATAACCCTGTCATAGCCTTCAATTTCCTGAAAAGATGTACCCTACTCAATCCGACTTCATCACCAAGAGCGTCAACTGTCAAGTTTGGCTTGTCAAGTTGTCCCAGAATAGCCTTGTAAACTTTATCCATCAGAAGCTCATCTTGGCAACTTATTTTTGTCTTGAATTCGGGGATTGCACCTCTGCCTTTAAGGTATTTTTCCTGAAGTAGCTTTCTGTTGTGTAAGATGCTCTTCACCTTCGCCTTGAGTTCGATGATGTTAAAAGGTTTGCTAATATAATCATCTGCACCATTTTCCAAACCTTCCAACTTATTTTGCTGGGCATTTTTTGCGGTCAAAAGAATTATTGGAATATGACTGAGGATCGGATTGCTTTTTATAGATTTACAAAATTCGTATCCATCCATTTCTGGCATCATCACATCTGAAATGATTAAAGAAGGCCCTTTTTCGATAGCCTTTTTCAATGCTGAAACGCCATTTTTCGCTGTCACTATATCATAAGATTTTTTGAATTCTGCTTTCAAATATCCTTTTAATTCAACGTTATCCTCTACTATCAGCAGTAATTGTTTTTCTTCATTTTGGTCATTATTGATTTCTGTTGAAGAAATCAGCGTGGTATGCTGGTATTCGAGTGGAATGGGTTTCACAAAAGGCTTGGGAGGTTTCACAACATCCTCCCCTTTTTTGAAAGGTAAAAAATCCAAAATCAAATCAAACTGCGAACCTTCACCAGGCTCACTATGAACTATAATCTGACCTCCCAAGATCTCAACAAGAGAATGTGTAAGAGATAGTCCTATTCCTGCTCCATATTGTCCCTTACCTTCTTTGAAAAACCTATCGAAAACTTTCGGTAATGCTTCTTTTCCAATTCCCATTCCCGTATCCTTGATCGAAAAATGATATCCTTTTTCAGCTTTGGATACCACCACTGAAATCTCTCCTCCAGCAGGGGTAAATTTGAAGGCATTTGACAAAAGGTTGAAAAGGATCTTTTCTACCTTATCCTGATCGATCATCAATGCTACCGCAGGAACATCAATCAGTTGAAATTCCAGCTTGATTTTTTGTTTATCAGCTAAACCTTTAAAACTTCCAACCACTTCTTCCAGCAATTCTGAAAGATAAAGCGGCTTAGGGTTCAGGGTATGATGACCTGTTTCTATTTCCCTTATTTCCAAAATCTGATCAATCAGGTGTAAAAGTCTTTTGGAGTTGAACAACATGATTTTCAATCTGCTTTTCAACCAAAAATCTCCTGTCTTGGTAGCGATTATCTCTTCCAGAGGACTCAAAATCAAAGTCAGAGGTGTACGGAATTCATGCGAGACATCTATAAAATATTTGAGTTTGAGGTCATGGATATCTTTCCATTTCTCCTTTTCCAATTGTTCCAATTTCAAGGTACTTTTCAATTGGGTACTTTTCACAGCATTATACCTTATCAGCAAAAATCCTCCTATAATCATAAAAGCATAAATGCACATTGCCCACCAAGTTTTCCAAGGAGGTGGCAAAATGACTATTTCTAAAGAAGTGGGGACATTATTCCAAACGCCGTCATTGTTTGAACCTTTTACCAAAAAGGTATAAGTACCGTCAGGAAGGTTTGTATAAGTAACGGATCTTCTTGCTGAAGCATAAACCCAATCCGGATCAAAACCTTCCAGCTTATAAGCATACTGGTTATTTTCCGGCCTGACAAAATTCAAGGCAGCAAAATCCAGAGAAAGAATAGATTGATAATAACTCAGTGTTATTTTTTGGGTTTTATAGATACTTTCTTCCAAAATTTTAGTTTCATCCAGAGGAGAAACCCGCTGATTAGAAACACTAAGATCTGTAATGACGATTGGGGGAATAAAATCGTTGTCAAAGAGTGATTTAGGATTGAAGCTTACATATCCATTACTTCCCCCGATCAGAAAATCTCCATTTTTTGTCTTGAAAAATGCTCCTTCGTTGATTTCCTCAAGTGGAAAACCGGAAGAATAATTATAATTTTTAAAAAGGCTGTTTTCGGAATTTTGTTCCATTTTCGTAAGACCATTGTAACAAACGAACCATAATGCCCCTGAGTCATCTTGCATTGTACCGAGTACGATATTGTTTGAAAGACCATCTTCGGCATGGTATCTGAAAAATTCATTTGTCTTGGGATCAAATCTAAAGACCCCTTCTCCATTTGAAGAAAGCCAAAACTCGCCACTCTTTGAGACAAAACAATGGTTGAATTCATCCGCCTGAATCACTTCTCCATCTATTTCAATGTTGCTGTAGCTTGTAAAGGCTCCAGTATTCGAATCAAAAAACACAACTCCCCTAC
Organism: Belliella calami; assembly: GCF_022549695.1. Lineage (GTDB taxonomy): Bacteria > Bacteroidota > Bacteroidia > Cytophagales > Cyclobacteriaceae > Belliella > Belliella calami. The sequence continues at coordinate 45,567 of NZ_JAKZGS010000005.1, forward strand.
CCTTTGTAGCCAACAAAAGTTTGCCATCCGCTAATGTTGCTATGTTTTTTACGGAATAATTGCCCAAATATTCCTGTAATTCTTCCCCTCCTTTGAAATTTTCAAAAAGTAAGGTTTTGGCATTGAAAAAAAACAATCCTCCACGATCATCTGTTGCAATCCACAACCCTTCCGGCACTTCAATTATTGAATTGATAATGGCTTTATTCAAAAAATTATACTCTTTCTGAACTCCATTGGGATAGGATTTGGAATTTCCTGAATTCAAATTTATATGGTTTAACCCCTTCCTAAATACACCAGACCAAACCCTTCCATCTGTGGCTACATGGAGAGATTTGATGGTAGCTTGACCATCTCCAGATACTTGGTGCATTCCATCAGGTCCATATAGGTTCAGCCCTCCTCTTTCTGTACCAATAATTATCTCCCCATCACTTGATTCTCCAAAAGCCCCCACGACATTATAGCTGAGAGAACCTTGCATCGATGGTCGATAATAGGCATGTTTGAAACGTTGGTTGTTTTGATCAAAAAAGTTGATTCCACCCATATAAGTACCTACCCAAATAGAACCTTTCCTGTCTAAAAGCAAAGACCTTACACTGCTGTGAGCCAAGCTTTTGGGATCAGCCTCAATAGGCTCAATCTTCACGTTTCTTCCTGATTTGTCAATGATATTCAAGCCATCAAAGGTTCCAACCCAAGTATTTCCTTCCAAATCGGTGAGAATATCCCTCACATTGTTGTTTGAAAGAGACATGTTTGGATCGGAGGAATTGCTAGAATAATGATTTAATACATTTCCATTTTTGTCGATCTCTAACAAGCCACTTCCATATGTTCCAACCCAAATATTTTCCCCTTCTATGTGGATTGTTTCAATCCTAGAACTTAGGGAACTTTCAGACTTGATCGTAATTTTTTCAGATTTCAGTCTTTTATCGACTTTATAAAGACCCAGTTTTGTCGTCCCTACATATACATTTCCATCAGAATCACCTTCAAGAGCACTTACCATTCCCATCAATTGAAAATCTTGATTTTCTTCACGGTAAAAAGTTTCTTTTTCTATGTCAAAATGAAATAACCCATACTTTCCGCCAATCCAAACCCTTCCCAATTCATCTACTAAAAGTGCATTGAATGCTGTAACATCATATTGGTTTTTGGGAAGTGAATAATTCTTGAAAAACCCTAATTTCCTATCAAAATAACTTAATCCATTCTCTGTGACTACCCAGATATTACCCAGTTTATCCTCCTTTATATCTGAGACAATATTTCCTCCTATACTTTCTTTCTGCCTAACATGATGTTTGAAAACTTCAAAAACATATCCATCATATCTGTTGAGCCCGTCTCTTGTCCCTACCCAAACAAAGCCAAATGAATCTTGGTAAAGACACAAAACAGAACCTTGGGACAAGCCCTCTTGGATCCCTATTCTGTCGAATTTGAGATCCTTACCTTGCATTGTTTGACTATACACAGTACTACAAAGAAGGAAAATCAACAAACAAGTTGGAAGAATCAGTTGCTTTATGCTTTGGTTTTTGGGTGACATTGCTAAATTTAATTAAAAATGAGCATGAAATTATAACGAACAAATCTCGACTCAAAAATTCTTGTGTTAAATTTATGTTGCTTCATCAATTTGGATCTCTAATTTTTATTTGCAAGAAAATTGAAAAAGGATCATTTTATTGCTTTTCCAACTTGAAAACACAGAAAGAATAATGCTTTTGAAACTTAACCTGAATCCCATTTTCTAAAATTTGCGTTTCAAATTCATCACCAAAAAGAATGGAAGCTTTTCCATATTTCCTTGGCAGAGGGAAGGTATGACTGTCAGTGTCTGTCAATTCTCTGTAGACAAGAAGGTAGTCAACCTCTTCCGCTTCTATTAGAAACCCAGTCCAGGAGCTACCAGAAGGTTCCTCTCCAATTGGTATAACCAAACCTGAATGAATATCATGGGCAAATGTTCTGTATTCAGAAATTATGGTTGATAGGGAATCCTTGACATCCTCAAGACCGCTCAATTCCATCCATGCCAAAGGCTGTCCAACCAAACTAGCCGCAAAAGCATATCTTTGCCCCACATGAAATGGTGCATGGGGATCATCTTCTCCATATTTGTCTTTATTTCTACCTACATTCAACCATTCTGCTTGAAGCCTAGCAGCGGGCATATATCCTGAAAGCAACCATAAATTCCGCAAGGTTCTATATGGAAAATAATTTCCCCAATCGGTATATCTATTTTCAAGAAATACATTTCCATATTCCTGAAAAAAATGGTATCCAGTCCTTTTTCCCGCAGTCACGTCAAGATTGAATACAACCTTTCCATTGCAGTGTCTCATGACTTTATCGAAAAGGTTTTTGATATTTTTTTCTGCTTTTTTGCTCCCAAGAGCTAATCCATCTATTTTAAATACCTTGATACCATATTCTTGATAAAATCCAATCAGTATATCCGCATCCCTTTCCCAATTGTTATATTCTTCTGCTTTGCTTGGATTAAACCACAGACAAATTTCAACACCCTTTGCATTGCCTTCCTGGATGATCTTTGATAGCCCATTTGGAAAGCGTTCTTTATGGGGATTCCAGTCTTCCCTATTCCAATCGTCCCACTTTTTCCCAGCTTTTGAAGCTGAATTTCGGGACAAGCCTTGTTGCCAACCATCATCAAGCTGAAGATGTGTAATTCCAAGAATGGAAGCCATTTCGATTTCTTCCAAAATAAACTTTTCATTCATCCTTGAATCTTTGCTTCTATCTCCCCATGTATTAGCAAGAAGCATTTCGTCCCTATTAGCATCATATTTTCGCAACTGTTGTTGGTATTTTATAATCGCCTTTTGTTTAGACCAATGATTTGATTTGCTGATCCCTCTTGCAAAACCATATACTTCATTCCAATTTTGCGGATCATATTCTTTTTCACCGATCCCAAGTCCATTTACTGCCACTCCCCAAGGATAGATGGTAAAATCAAATCCGGGGTAATTGGCCTGAGATGCTGCTATTGGGGAGTCTTTGATAAACCAAATTGCATTATCTGCATGTTTATCTACAGCATAAAGAATGTTTCCATCAACCTTTTGAGGCTGTCGGAATGGCTTAATGACTTTTACACTTACAGGATCATCATGATAGTCTGTGGCCTCTTTGAAGCTAATGACTTCATAATCCAAATGGTAAGGCTTTCCTGAAAAGACCCCAACCCTATTGTCATTGGATCCAGACTCCTTTAATTCTTCTATCATCATCAAGTCTTCATTCATACTTGATTCCCAGGTAATATTTTGTTTGTTACCTTTTATAAATGACTTTTGATAGAGTGCTCCTGAATTTGCAAACATTTTCAATGCATACCTAATCGCCAATGAATCTTCAGTTGATTCCAAGATAACTTCCAAATATTCATGCTCTGTAGGGAAATCTTTTTTGTAGGCACTTCTAACGGATACATTTTCTATTTGATCAGCTACATGCGATAAAAAAAGATCAGGTTTTGGTGCCTTGCTTTTCCAAAAGATACCTTCCTCAAAACTATCTATCCCAAGTAAATGGAGTTGTCCATTCCATAAAAAATGATGGGCAGCCAAATCATTTGAAATAGTCAAGGTATCTCCATTCCAAGTTAATTGGGGGTTCTGTGCATTTATTTGACTATTGACAAAAAAGAAAAAGATATAAAGCCAAAATTTGACATTAGGATTTTGCATGGAATCAATAGTTTAGGTTCTCTATCAATTCGTTAATACCTGAGGATGTTTTTTTGATTTCGAATTTATCAAACAAGGATCCATCTGTCTTAAAGGACTCAAAGACAATCTTATTGGTTTCCACTGAAATCACCTGGAATGTCTGAAGATTTTGTGCTTTTTTTTGCATCCATGGGTGGTTACTGATGGGATACATTTTTCTACCAGCCACAGATACCACATAGACAGTCCCAGATGCTTCATCCCACTCATTGAGCTCTGAATCGACTTTGTTGCCCCTTGCATATACATGGTCATGGCCTTGGAGGACTAAGTCAACCTTGTATTTGTCCAACAAAGGCTTCCAATTTCTCAAGACTCCTTCATTGATCCTTCCTTCGGCCGCAGAAATCACCGGATGGTGAAACATGACAACAGTCCAGGTATGGGGGTTATCTTTCAATTTTCCCTCAAGCCAAGATACTTGGTTTTCGATCTGTTCATTGGAATTGAGCATGATGAATCTGCAATTTCCATAGTCCACTGAATAAGCTGTATTTGCCAATTCTTTTGGTCCGTTTTGTGGGAAATTGAAGTGTGGGTTCCATAAGGGACTGATCCCTATTTTTTCACCTTTTTCATTTTTAACATATTCATGGTTGCCCGGAACAATAATCTGTGGGACAGAATTAATCATGGAACTACCTGCCCAAAACCACTCAGCCCATTCATAGTCATTTTGGGAATGGTTAATCAAATCCCCAACATGCATGACAAACTTTGCATCAGGGGCTTTTTTCGATGCGGACTGCACCACCCTTGACCATAGGCTGTACAAATCACTTTGGGCATCTCCCAAGTAGATAAATTTAAAACTTTCCTCTAGAATATTGGTGTCAAAATCAATCCAAGAACTCCAGTTATCCCCACTTCCTACCCTGTATGAATAGCTCGAATTGGGAATCAGATTTTCTATCTTTACAGAATGGTAGCGTGCCGAATCTTTTTGGAGGCTTACAAAAAGAACACTCTTTGCATTAAAAATATCTGGGTCTTTATAGAAATCAACTGAGCCATCATTTTGGGCAATTTGCAGTTCTTGAGTAGCTTCAGCTGTAATTGTACGCCAAGTAAACACTCTTTCCGAATAGGGATTTTCCCCAAAACCCATGATCAACCTGTCTGGGATAGCAGAAGCTTTAAATGGAATCTGTGGGTTTTCTGTAGGTGTATTCTTTTCCAGACTTTGGGAAAAAGACAGTGAATAAAAAAATACCACGTAGGTAAAGATGGCTGATTTGATAAAGATTTCTTTAAACATTGATATCCTGTCTTTTTTGGGAGTTTAAATTCACTGATTTTGACCTGAGTTTAAATACAGGAAATACAAACACTTTGATATTTGCAAAGTATAAAATTGCCAATTGAATCAATCTAACAGCTGCTTATCCGCTTTTTTAACACTAATAAATCAAGCAAACCATCAAGATGCTAATAATCCTCAATTTTCAAGGGTTAGAAAATTCCCTAATTGGAAAAACAATTATGACTAATAGCTATGTAATGGATCTGCATGCTCAATTATTTTATACAACATAAAAGCAGAAACTGGCCTATCCTAAGACGGACCAGTTTCAGTGAATTTATATTATTATCTGATAGATCCATTTGGATTTTTCACCCATCCTGCTGTCCAGTCACTTGAGGCATTTTGAACTGCACCAACAAAAGCAGCTGATGAAAACCCTGTGATTGTGCTTGGATTGAATTCAGAAACCTGAGCTGTGGTAGGTATAAAATTGTTTGTTGCTATTCCTGGTATTTCAGTCAAAATAGGAGTATTACCATCCAAACCTGTAACATTGTTGAAGAATGGGTTCTGGAATACTCCCTGATCATCGATAAAACCTCTAAATGGATTTCCATTTGAAGTATCATCCCTATAGGGGTCGGAGTCCACATTGAATATAAAGCTGTACGCAAAGATTGTTTCACCGTTTAGATCACTGATATTCACATTGTCATTCAACCTCAGCCCTCTTCTTGGGAAATCCGCAATGATTGTATTGTAAATCTTCCCACTGCTTGCTGCCCTCATTCTTATACCCGATGTGTTCTCAGCATCCATTCCTGGACCTATTACGGTAAAGTTTGAGATTGTTGGGGAAGCTGTTTCTCTGATATCCATTTCAGAATTATCACCCCAAGTTTGGCTAATCAATGAAATTCCAAACTGAAGATTACCCGAGTAGGCATCTCCGATCCTAAATCCTCCACCTTCACAATCGGTAGTCACAATGTAACTCATATTAACATCCCCATTGGTAGGCATAATTCCTTCTCCTGCTGCCCTAAATACCTGGATGTGGTCTATTGTAGTACCACTACCCACATTCTGTAACCTGAAATTTCTGGCATTTCCATATTCAAATCTAATATAGCTGTAAGTCCCACTATTCGATCCATCACCTGTTCCCCTAATATTGAATACACCCCAATCTCCAGAATCCTGAGATTCTGTCAAGACATTCACCGACGTAAATACAACTGGTTTTTCGGCTGAGCCTATAATTTCAGCTTCTGCCCCTTCATTGATCACGATGTCGGTCAGCAGATCACCATCAGTTCCCAGATATACTTCAACCCCTTCCTGAATGGTCAAGGAAGATCCAGCAGTAAAGCTTAATGTGCTTTCAATAAAATATTTCCTCCCTGCAATAAACCTAATGTCATTTTCCACCAATCCATCTACCGGAATCTCGACATTGTACAATGTTTCTCCGCCAATCGTAATCGTATCATAAGCCAATGCTATGACTTTCAATGCTACTCTCTCAGAACTCGTACCCTGCGTGTTAAAAACCGCAAATTCAAAATCAAACTCTTGGCCTTCTATTGCATTTGCCGGTACTGTCTGATTTGTATAGGTGTATGTCGTGGCTGCAGCTTGAAGTGGGACTACTTCCAAAACGCCGCCATCCCTATACACAACCAATTCTCTATTATTTCCATCTGTAGCAATATTCAGGTTAACAGTGATTGTCTGTCCCCTTCTTACCTCGAAACTATTACCACCCTCTATTGAAATTGTGGGGTTTGGCAAGTTTGGCTGTTCATCATCCCCACAGGAAAACATACCTAGTGAGAGCATTGAGAGGCTGAAAATCAGCACTCTTAAACGGTTAAGATTTAAATGTTTCATGGCAATGTATTTTATTTTAGTATGAATATTGATTATCGAATTGTCCCATCCAGGTTCTTGAACCAAGATCCATCGGCAGTCCAATCATTTGAAGGATTCACCGCCCCCGCATAGGGTGCTGAGGAAAAGAAGTTTCCCAAGGAGCTTGGGTTGAAGCTGGTTGGCTCAACTCCCACGAAGTTATTTAGACTAATTCCTGCCACAGGGTTTGTATTGACATTGTTGCTTGGGTTTTGGGCAAAAATCGGAGCATCTTGTTCAAAATTTCTCCTGTTGTTGAAAGAGAATGTATTAGACAAAACCATTTGTTGACCAAAATCTGTAACTGGCAAATCCTCTATCCTCACGCCATCATCTGGGAACTCAGTCACCAGCATATTTTGGAGGGTTCCCCGAGCTCCTGTTCTAATCCTTACCCCTCTTCTCGAACCACTGTTCACTTCTTGCTGAAAACCATTTCCGATCAAAGTGACATTTGAAATCCTAAAGGTGGTTCTTGGTTCGGTTTCGAAGAAGCTATCATTGCTTCTCATTTCCAGTGACCTGGCAATATTCCAAAAATTCACAGGCACCAGTGTCGCTTCACGATCAGTTTGGAAGAGCCAAAACTGTCCATTTCCCTGCCATCCCTCATCACACCAGATGCCGTAACCCCCATGGCCTATCCCAGCCAAATATTTGAAATTGACACGACCTCCACGAACCCTTAGTGCAATATTTTCATTTTTAAAGATCTGAAGATTTTCAACTGTAGTCTGAGCACCTACACCAAAAAAGTTCATCGCATGAAAACCAGCTTTCCCTGCATATTCTACTCGTATATACTTAAGAATACCTGAATTGTCATTGGGTCTATTTCCACCATATCTGTAGCCATCGTTGATCAAAGTGCTGCCGGCATTGGATGGTGCATTTCCCAAAATATAAATACCTCCCCAATCGTTGGGCTGCGGAGTTTCTCCATATAAAACCTTGTCACTAGTAAAGACTATCGGCAGGTCTTTGTTCCCTTCTGCGATAATTCTAGAATCCCTCAAAATCGCCAACTGTGAAAATTCATTTGGATTGTTGTAGGTTTTAAAATATATCGTAGATCCAGCATCAATGGTGAGTGTTGCTCCATTTTCTATGGAAAGGACACTGTCAATCATGTAAGTTTTTGATACCTCAAATCTGTAATCATTGTTCAACTTTCCCTTGACCACAGTAACCTCCTGCCCATTGATTTCTTCGACAATTTCAGAAAAAGTAGATCTGACCAAAACGCTTAAATCAAATCTTGCAGGTCTTTCCTCTCTATCAGTAACAATAAATTCAAATTCATTTTGCGAACCTATTTCCTGATCAAGTGGAACAACGTAGTCAAAAACATAAATCGATGAAATTTCATCTGTATAATTGATTTCATCTATCAGTTCACCGTCTTTCAATACAATGAAACTTGCCAATCCAGCTGATGCCAAAACATCGAATTCAAGGTAAATCTCATTTCCGGGTTCTTGTACAATCAAATCATTTGTAGGGGTTCTCAAAACTAAGGAAGGTGCTGGAAGATCAAAGGCCTCTTCCCTATCACAAGCCACTGAAATGATAAGTACAATGAAAACAAAGGTCAATATTTGGATATTTTTCATAGTTATTTAAAATCTAAAGCCTACACCAATTCTTGTCCACCATCCAAAATATGCTATTCTTGATATCCTAGACCGGTCTCCCTGATACCTTACACTTGGGGAATTTGTGAAATTGACCCATTCCCCAAATACTCGCCATCTTTTTGAAATATTGTAACTTGCATTTGCATCAAATTGAAGCCTAGCTTCCTGAATGATATCATCTTGTCTTTGCGAAGCAAGGGAGTTTACAAAGTCACCATTATAGTTGGCCATAATCCTTCCTGTAAAGTTCCCAAAATCACCCGAAAGAGCAGTATTGAATGTATGGGCTGCCTGGCCGGGTAAGGATATCCCTTCTCTGTCTTGGGTAAAGGCGTCCGAATAGGCATAGGTGTAGTTGGCGTCTACACTCAAATTCTTAAGTACTCCGGGCAAAAAATCCAATGCCCTAACAAAATTAACCTCAACTCCAGCTACTTTGGCAACCTCACCATTTTGCTCTTGCTGAAACCTAAAGCCTTGTGTGCTTGGATAGCCTGGGAAATCTTGGAGTAATGATGGATCAATCCTGCTAAATTGGAATTGATCGATATTCTTGAAAAAAGCCCCTACTGAGAAAATCCCGACGTTTGCAAAATAATGTTCGTACATCAGATCTAAGTTGAAAGCCTTTGCAGGTTGTAAATCTGGATTTCCAAGAATCAAGGTTACTGCATCTGCATCATAATTTACAAAAGGCACAATATCCACAAAATTTGGACGGGCATAATTAAATACTGCCGAAAACCTCAATGCCTTGAATTTGTCTATACTGTATTTTACATGCAGATTAGGCAATAAAAAGCCATAATCTGTACCTCCTCTCAAAGGTGTTCCGCGAACCTCTGTCCCAACTCGTATGACTTCAAATGCATCATAAGCCACCTCGTTGAATTCATATCTAATTCCTGCCAAAACCATCCATTTGTCTATTTGGAATCTCCCCATGGCATAAGTCGCATAAATATCCTCAAAAGCATCGTAGGTGTCACTCAGGGAAAGCCTTCTCGAATCCCAAGCATCATCTCCTTCTGTCAGCAAAAGCCTGTTTGACTCGATATAGGTTTGAAAAGGGCTCCTTCCAATCAATGGCCCGAATCTATAACTGTCATTCAGAAACGAAATGGGCTGGGTTCCGCTCAAGACCCTCAGAAAAGCTTCGGAAGTATTGATCAGACCATTTGGGTCATTGAACCGAAGGACATTGTTATCCCTAAACTTGGAATTAGTCTGTTTCCTGATTTTCCCTCCAAACTTGAAATACCCTTGATTGTCACCTAAAAAGTTGAAATTTCTCTGTATATCAATCCGAGTGACTACATTGGTGGCATCCGTAGTTTCATAATCTTCTTCATATCTCCTAAAATCATTATAAAAGAAAGGATCATACATACTCTGTTCGCCAGCTGCTTGTCGGAAAAGGGGCACATCACTGTAAATACCACTTGGATTATCTGTTACAATTCCCACTAAGTCTTGTGAAAAATCACCTCTATCTGAGCTAAAGGTTCTATTTGAAAGTGTGTAGTATGCCGACCAATCAATTTTCCAAAGCCCTAAGGTATGAAAACCCTGAAGGTTGAAACTCTGGTTTGTCTTGACTTCGTCGAAAATATTTATATCCCTTCTGATCCTTCCATTGGTGATCGAATCAAGTGATTGGTAAATTGATCCACTCCTATCCAAATCAAATCTCAACCTATTTCTTAAATCATTGTCTTCCCTTCTGTTATACATATAGTTGAAGACGATTTCATTGTTGTCATTGAATTTATAATCCAAGGTTGCTGTAGCACCAATCCTTTCTCTTTCATTGATTGTGCTCCTATACTGATAATTTGCCATTACGATTTCAGGCTGCTCGAGATTGCCTACTGGTCTTGGTATCCCTTGCCAAGTAGCATCTATTCTATCTTCGGAGTTATTGGTGCTGTAATAACTACCTCCCAAAATCAACCCCAATTTCCCCTCAGGAGCCTTATCTGTCACAAAAAATCTTTTGTCTAGCCTCAATTTACCAATTCCATTGAGTCCACCCGAAATGTCATTGTACCCAAGTGCAGACTCTGCCCTAATCCCCAACTCAAGTTTCCTGGCCACGGGGGTTTTTAAGTTTATCACACCGCCGATGGCATCACCATCCATGTCTGGTGTTGGAGCTTTTGTGATTTCCATACTTGCAAGCTGATCCGCAGGTATCAAATCCAAAGCCTCATTTCTGGAACCATCCTGCTGCACGGATGGGATCTGCTCCCCGTTTATTTGTATTGAGGTGAAATGCTGCGGAGTCCCCCTGATGGAAACTGTTGATCCTTCCCCTTTGTCTCGTTGGATATTTACCCCTGGAACACGCTGCATAGCTTCCGCAACATTCAGGTCTGGAAATCTCCCTATCAAATCGGCAGAGATGATGTTTTTGATATTGTCTGCAGTCCTTTGTTGGTTAAATGCCCGCTGTTGCCCTTCGAGACTTGCCCTCACTTCAAAAAGTGCAAGGTTTTGTGCATCCGACCCCATTTGGATAATCCCTAAGTCTAGTTCTTCGGAATTGATGTCAATGTTGATTCTCTTTGTCTCAAACCCCAAATAACTAATGATTAAAACCTGTTTCCCTGTACTTGTGGTAAGAAAGAAAAACTCTCCTGAAGCGGCAGTAGCAATTCCACTTGCAGAACCTTCCAAGATAATACTTGCACCAAAAAGTGGTTCTCCAGTTTCCGCTTCAATTACTTTCCCTTTCAGGGATGATGACTGAGCAAAAGATAAACTATGGATCATAGTTATCAATAAAATAAGCAAGGGTAATTTTGGATTCATATTTTGGGCTAAAACATTAGGGTTAACAGTAACAAGAACACCAAGAAGAGAATGCCAAAAAGCACTTCCCTTAACTGATATAGCTTGAGCTTTTTCGAATTTGGAATTTTGTTAAATTTCAATTCATGTTGGTTTTTGATTACGCAACAAATTTGTCTATTCCATTCCAAAATCAACCAATCCAATTGTTTCAAAAACTAGGCAATTTGGTTACATGATGGATTGACGCTGAGTGGAGGGCGTTTTTGTATTCAATTTTCTAAAAGAATTAGATTGATTGAAAAAATCCACACTAAAAAAACTCTTCAAAAAATTTTAAATTGAGGTAAAAAAATTAGTTTCTCATTTTTTAAGAATCAAAAAAAGACATCTTTCAAAATGTACCATCCGTAAGTTTTATATCTCTTGTAGATCCATCAAATTTTCGAATATTCATTTTGATACAATTTTCTGGTATTGGGACAACTCTACTTGACTGGGAAAGGTACCCGTTACCATAAGCAAATTCCAATTCAATATTTTTTCCATTATCAAGCCCAAAAACTACTTTGTAATCATCATTTTCTAAACGTAATTGTTTTGAATTATGAGTTGCTTCCTTCTTTTTGAATACCTTGACAGCTCCGTGATGCTGACTTGCAATAATTACTGATTCTTTATTTTGAAGTGTCAGGCCCACCATAGACCTACCTTCTCCATCTACCAGAAAACCGCTTTCATTTTCTCTTTTTGTAAAATCTCCATTTTCATCTTTGACAATCACATTACCTATAGCTGCATCGTATCTACCGGTGACAGATTCATTACCATAGAAATTGCCAATTGTGAAAACCTTATTTTCTTTTTGGTCATAGTAGATACCGAAAATTGGGGCAAACTGCGATTCATTTGGCAGAGGATGAAGCGTGAATTTTCCGGATCCATCTTTTTTCATAAATGCACTTTCAAACTGATAAGCATTCAGTTCAATGGCATTTTTTCTTTGCTCCTTACTAAAAAATTCTTCCAAACTATATTTTGCGAATTCTGAATATTGGAGGAACCTGCTTTTCCATGAAGGCACTTGGCTGATTAGTTTGTCTCGACCTTCTACTGGATAATGTCCATCTATCAAGTAAGAAAACATAATTGGATCTATACTTTGGTTGTTATCAAAATCATCCGCTATCAATATCAAAGGTCTATCCTTGTCCACATCCCAGCGCGTGTTTTTCCCTGCATTGCCAAGGATATACTGTGGATCCCCTTTATCATCTGAACCTATAGCATGGATACTGTTCCACCAGCCATGTGATTTTTCACTAATGTAATTTTTGGAAACATCCTCAAATAATAGTTTGCCTTCCTTTCTAATCTGCTTAAAAAAAGTCACCGGCATCCACTCACCGACCACGAGCAAGTCGATTAAGCCATCTTGGTCAAAGTCTGTCCATATCGCAGAAGTAACCATCCCAATATCCACTATCTCAGGAATAACTTCTTTCGTTATATCCATAAAATCCCCTTCTTTGAAAGTCAATAATACTGATGGTGGCGGTAGCGGATATTTCCCGGGCCTGACCCTGCCTCCAACAAAAAGCTCGAAGTCTCCATTTCCATCAATATCTGCAGCAATAACAGACGAACCACTAAAGTTGGTATTGGGAATATCTCCTTCAAATTTTCTAAAATTACCCTTTCCGTCGTTTAGATAAAGCCTATCTGTGTAGCTTGGATCTTCATCTGGAAATCTACTTCCTCCACTGACTACATATAGATCCAAATCCCCATCTTGATCTATATCTATCAAAAGACAACCCATGTCATCTACATTCTCTTCGGTAAAGATTTCCTTTTTGATAAATCTCCCAGTTTGATCCTGAATAAACAGGTATCTTGGATATCCTGCTGAACCACCTATAAACAAATCATCAAGACCATTGCCATTAATATCTCCAACGGCCATACCGGGGCCATTTTCCGAATGCTTATGAGGCAAAATTCTTTGTCTGTTGAAGTCATTGTAGTTGCGGTGTTGGTGCGCATGTAAAATACCAATCTGTTCAGAAACCTCTTCGTAACTATAAAAAACTTTCTCTTCTAATGGAGTTTTAACTAGCTCAGCATTTCTATATTCGAGCTGTATGGTTTGGTTTACATTGAGGTTGTTGAGGATTTGTTTTTTGCCATCTGGCCAAGTAACTGTAAGGTTGATATCTTGACTATTACTATCGACCCCAAAGTGCGCTATCGCTTCAACGAAAGATTTGTATCCACGAGTAGGATAATGCTCGTAAAACTGCTTCTTTGATTTACCATTGAGTTTATATTCAAGCAAAAGTTTGGTACCCAAGCCCATGGAGTTAAGTTCGGATCCTATCAATTTAAACCTTAAAAAATCTGAATTCTCTGGATTCTTTTCCCTTAGAAGATTCTGATAAATGTGTGCCTCATCATTGAGATTGTTAAGTACCAAATCCAAGTCCCCATCATTATCTAGATCCACATACACAGCTCCATTGGAGATGGAGGCATGATTCATCCCCCAGTCTGAGCTTTTATCTGTAAATGTTAGATCTCCATTATTCATATAAAAATAATTTTCCAAGCGGACATCTTTCAAACTGGACATTCCTTCAAGTAAAAAAGCTCTTCGTTCTTCCTTAGTTGAGAAAGTACTCAAGTTTTGTTTGAAATTAATGTGATCCAAATCTGTTACATCTTTGCCATAACCATTGCTGATAAATAGATCTTTGTTGCCATCATTGTCAAAGTCAGCAAAAAGTGGACTCCAACTCCAATCTGTCTGTGCGACACCTGCCAAATAACCAATTTCACTAAATAGCCCATTTCCTTGATTCAACTGCAAGGTGTTCCTGACATATTGCGGTTCGTAGCCTCTTTCCAAATTATTGGTAAATAGGTCATAGTTTGCCGTAGGTGCAAACATGGTTTTTTGTCTGTAATTATCAGGAGGAAGCATATCCAATACCATGATATCCACAAGTCCATCATTATTGAAATCAGCAATATCCACACCCATTGCATTAAAGCTCTGGTGTTTTAGCATGTTTTCGATTTGATTGGAAAAAGTCCCATCACCATTGTTAATATAAAGGATATCATTGGTAATAAAATCATTGGCGACATAGATGTCCGGGTAGCCATCATTATTGATATCGCTGATTGCGAGACCAAGTCCATATCCCTCTATCAGAATGCCGGATTCTTTTGTCACATTGGTAAAAGTTCCGTCTCCGTTGTTTCTATACAGTTTGTCATTGCTTTTACCTTTCCCCGTTTTTTCTCTAGGTCGCGAAGTATTTCTCTGAAAAGACTCCATGGCGTTTGAAAGGATGTAAAGGTCCAAATGACCATCCAAGTCATAATCAAAAAATGCAGCTTGGGTATTGTATCCACGATCGTCTATCCCATATTCAGCGGCCATTTCCTTGAAAACAGGTATTCCATCATCATTTATTCCTTGATTGACAAAAAGCAGGTTTGGGTTGGGATTATTTTCATCCCTATTTGATATGCAAATATAAATATCCAGTAATCCATCATGATTGATATCCACAAGCGTGACACCTTCTGCCCAGTGGGAAGTTGTGACATTTGAAGCTTCACTGACATCTTTGAAGTTGAGGTTGCCTTGATTGATATAAAGTCTGCTGGAAGTTTTGTTTCCTGTAAAAAAGAGATCTGGAAGCCCATCATTGTTAAAATCCCCTACTGCAATCCCCCCACCGTTGTAGATGTAATCAAAATCCAAGATATTAAACTCCTCATTGATTTCGATAAAATTATTAAAGTCCACACCTGTTCTTGCCGAAGGGAGTAGCTGAAACAAGGTGTCTTTTGGCTGCTTTGTGTTACAAGCAAAAATCATCAATCCTGTCGAAAAAATGACCACAATCAAAGAACAAACGGAATATAAAAATTTGGTGACTTTGGCTTTTATAATTAGGATCTGATTTTTCACTTGGAGGCTATGTTGGTCTTTGTATTATATGACAGATCAGTTGGATTAAACAGATCTAACAAGTTCCTTATTGGGTTTGAATATAAGGACATTCAAGAATACGGATATACGGAACTTTGCCACAAACTAAAAAAAGCCTGATTTAGCATAGATCCGATATTTAGTGATATTAGATATTCATAGATATTGAACATAAGCAAGCAATCAACCTTGGAATTAAAGCTACTGGCAAAGAAGCGTATAATCATATTCAAGAAATTATTAATTTAAGAAAAGAACAATAATAACCATAAAAACCCAAAGAAAAACTTTGGGTTTTTATGGTTTTAATTATATTTTTTTTTCTACGCTAAATATTAATAACCTGGGTTTTGATCTGCATTTGTTAGAGCCGAATTGTTATCAATTTCAGCAAATGGCAAAGGCAACAAATCATGGTTGGCTCTGAAATTTGGAATGGGTTCATTCTGAAGATACCCAAGCCTTCTCCATCTTCTTACGTCTCTATTCCTAATCTGTTCACCAGGCAACTCCACTTGTCTTTCGTGCTGGATAGCGATTCTCATTTGTGTTTGAGAACCTACAGGATATTGAGAAGTTGGGTAAAGAGGCATATCAACATCAGCACGCTGTCTTGTAGTGTTGAGGTAAGTTAAAGCTGAGGCACTATTCCCAAGCTCATTCTCTACTTCTGCCATCATCAAAAGCACATCTGCATATCTGATAACTCGGAAATTAATACCAGAAGCCATATTTTCAGCACTTTGCTTATATATCATGGTATATTTTCTCCAGCTAGGTCTTTCACTATCTCCTTGCACTGCGTCAGGGGTGAGTGTATTGTTACCATTGTTATAAGTGTCACCTACTCGGTAGAAATTATAAGAGAATCTAGGATCATCTTTTTCGGCTCCATTGGCTACCTTTTCAAAAGCATTTACAAGACCTGGACCTGGTACAAGATTTCTCCAAGCAGTTGGACTATACTCTTGACCTCTGAAGGTGGAGAAGGAAATTCCTGAACCATCACCATCCCAAACATTTGCATCTCCAAAATCCCTTGTCATGTTCACCTCGAAAATAGACTCTTGATTGTGTTCATTTTCTTCCTCAAAATTTGAAAGGTATCTCGGTAAAAGTTCATATTCTCCAGAATTAATGACTGCTTCCAACAATGGTCTTGCATTTTCAAATTCTCCTTTGAAAAGATAAACTTTTGCTAACATGGCTCTTGCTGCAGCATTGGTAGCCCTACCAAGTTCCGCACTTCCATAAGTGCTTTTGTTTGGAAGTTTACTGATCGCCATAGTGAGATCACTGATAGCCTGTTGCATCGTTTCCTCTTCGGTAGATCTTGGTGTAGCACTTGCTATGGATGTGGCCATTGTTGTCATCAATGGTACACCACCCCAAAGAGAACCTAGCTCATAATAAGCCCAACCTCTAAGGAAATATGCTTCGCCCAAAATTCTTTCTCTCAACGGTTCTGTAATTTCTTCAGTGACATTCTCAGCATTGTCGATGACAATATTTGCACGATGGATCACCCTGTACCAACCTCTCCAATTAGAAATAATCAAAGGGTTTGAAGGGTCAATCGCTCCTTGCAAAACCTGGTTTCTATGGGCTTCCAATTGTCCACCACCTGAAGCCACATCATCAGAAAGAAGGTCATGAAGGAAAAAATATTCCCTAATGTAAAGATCAAGACCCTGCAAAGCTGAATATGCGGAATTAATTCCCGCCACCAATTGCGGACCGGAAACAAAAAATGTTTCTACGGATAGTTGATTGGGGTTCACAGGACTGAGTTTTTCATCGTCGCATGATACGATCCCCACCATTAGCAAGCACGCTGTAATTAATAATCTGATTTTCATTTTTTTATTCTTTTAATTTTGGGTTAGAAAGTAAGCTGTAAACCGCCTATTATTGTTCTAGCTGCTGGGAATTGTCCAAAGTCAATACCTTGTCCAAGTGTAGAATTTATGTCTGTTCTTGCTGCAATCTCTGGGTCATATCCAGTGTATTTGGTGAATGTCAAAAGATTTTGGCCTGAGACATACACTCTAACTCTAGATATTGAGCCCTTGCTGATTTGTTCTATTACCGAGCTTGGGATGTTATATCCTAGGCTCAAATTCTTTAACCTTAAGAAGGAACCATCTTCAATCCATCGAGAACTGGCCCTTGCATTTCTGTTAGGATCACCATTGATGGCTCTAGGCACATCAGTCACGGTATTCACAGGAGTCCATCTATCCAAGACTTCTGTACTTGAATTGAATAGTCTAGTCATACCTTCTGTATGAAATCTAAGAAGGTTGAAAATTTCATTTCCTTGAACACCTTGCCAAAACATCGAGAAATCAAAGTTCTTGTAACTTGCCGAAAAATTTAGACCATAAGTAAAATCAGGCATATAGTGTCCAAGATAAGTTCTGTCATTTGCATTGATTTCACCATCTTCATTCAAATCAGTAAATCGAATATCTCCAGCTGCAGTATGAATTCTCGGATCATAAGGCTCACCTTCTGCAGGTAAATTTTGTCTAGGTGCAGAAATTGCCTCCTCATTACTTTGGAATATTGATTCTGTCTGCCAGCCAAAGAAATACCCGATAGGTCTTCCTGCCTCAGTGAAGGTCAAAGGATCTCCTTGGAATTCAGGTCCAAAAATTGTGTTTCCTGAACCCAATGAAACCAACTCATTTCTGACAAAACCAATATTTCCGTCAACTGAGAACTGGAAATCTCCAGAATACTTTCTGTAACCTAAGGTCAACTCAACACCTCTATTGGCCACAGTTCCAACATTGGCTACTGGAGCACCGTCATAGCCTAAAGATGGAGGAATAGGAACTCCTAATATCATTCCTTCAGTCGTGTTGTCAAACCACTCAAACGAAAAGTTTAACCTATCTTCGAACAATCCTAAGTCAAATCCGATGTTCTTCATCACGGTAGTTTCCCACCTTAAATCAGGATTGGCCAAAGTCGAAATGGTACTTGCTGCTGCCATACTTCCACCTAAAGGATAAAAGAAATTACTGTTGATAGTAGCTTGGTAAACATAATTTCCGATTTGGTCATTCCCTGTTTCTCCATAACTTGCTCGCAATTTCAAATCACTTACAGCAGTCAAATCCTGCATAAACGACTCTTCACTTATCCTCCAACCAGCTGAAATGGATGGGAAAGTCCCCCATTTACTATTTGGACCAAATCTAGACCCACCGTCTCTTCTTAAAGATGCGCTGAATAAATATTTTTGATCGTAATCATAGTTTAACCTACCTAGGTAAGAGATCAAAGCATATTCTAACTTTGAACTGTTTGCAGTTTGGTTTTGCACACCCTGAAGTTCCCTGATTTCATTTGTCAGGAAGTTTTGACCAGAACCTGCCAATGTTGTGCTTAAGAATGTTTGCTGCTCCACTACTGCCAACAAGTCAAGATTATGCTTGCCGAAAGACTTGGAATAGGATAATTGATTAGATATCAAAGGAGAGAAAAAACTAAACCTGTTTTGATCAATAACAGCAAAAGGCTGTTCATGAAAATCTCCAGACCTAAATCTTGGTGTATATTCGTTACCCGTTCCCAAGGCTAAATCAGTACCTACCAAAAACTTGTATTTCAAACCTTCATAAATATTGATATCGATGTAGGCTGTCCCCAGAATTTTGTATTCTTGCTGCCTGTTTGTTCTCAAAACAGCGTTCAATACTGGATTTTCAGGATCTGAACCATCTATCCTATCTGGAGAACGAAACCCACCAAGCCTAGTTTCATCTCTCACGGGGATGTATGGCACGGATTTTACCATGTGTTCGAGCTGTGTTCTTCCACTGGTGAATGGTTCCACATTTCTATTGGAATATGCTATGGTAAGCGTTTGACCGATTTTCACTCTTTTGGAGATCGTCATTTCGGTATTTGCCCTGAATGAGAACCTTTCGAAATCAGTACCTCTCATAATCCCTTCCTGTCCGAAATATCCCGCAGAAACATTGTAAACAATAGACTCATTTCCTCCTGATATTCCAACATTGTGACTTTGGATAGAAGCCGGTCTGAACATCTCCCTTTGCCAGTCGGTATTGACATCAGCCAAATCTCCTAGATTATCAAACCTTGAAGGTGCTGCTTCGCCTGCATTGCCGAGAAGGTCTCTACCAAATGCAATGTATTGATCCCTATCAAGAAGATCTAATGTTCTCCATGCGCTTTGGGTACCCACATACGAGTCAACCGATACTACAGCCTTGCCGATTTTACCTCTTTTTGTCGTTACGAGAATCACACCATTTGCCGCTCTAGAACCATATATCGCAGCAGCGGAAGCATCTTTGAGAACTTCTATGGACTCAATATCAGCAGTATTGATTTGATTCAAACCGCCTGCTGGAATACCATCTATTACGTACAATGGATCATTATTCCCAACAGTACCGATTCCTCTAATTCTTACTACAGGATTGGTTCCTGGTGATCCAGCATTTGTGATGTTCACCCCTGCTGCACGACCTTGTATCGCTGAAGCAAGATTTGGAACAGGTAGTTCTGTAATTTGGTCAGATGATATAGAAGTGATGGCACTGGTCACAGTTGCTCTTTTCTGTGTACCATATCCTACTACTACCACCTCTGACAATGATTCTTGCGAAGATTCGAGTGTTATATCGAATATAGTCGTGTTGCCAACGGTTCTTTCCACTTGCGTGTAGCCAATAAAAGAAAAAACCAAGACTGATCTGGAGGAAGGAACAGTCAGACTAAAACTTCCATCGATATCTGTTGCTGTTCCTGTCGTTTCTCCTTTGATGAATACATTGACTCCCGGAAGCGTTTCTCCTGTATCACCATCTTTTACAATTCCTGAAACCTGAATTTGTTGATCTCCTGATTGTGCAAAAGTATCAGTTGGTAAAATTGTCTGCCAAAGAAAAAGCAACACCGATAGTGCAGCGCATTTCCTTAAGATGTTTGATTTTTTTGGGTAAATTAGTTTAAACATTGATTTTTTGGTTTATAAATTTTCATAATTTAATTCAATCCAAAAGCAAATTGGTCGGGTTTGGATTAATTAACTATTGAATTTATAAAAAAGATTATTACTAAAAATCTCTTTTTTGGCCAAAAGACCTGATTTTGGTCATTGAATTTCGTTTAGATATTGGAAAAAAAATCTGCTGAAATTTAGCAATTCTACCTATTAAACCTTATAAATATCGTTTTATAACCTTTTTCGCAATTTTTCAAAATTGTGTTATTGCGCTTAAGTGATAAATGAAAAAATAGTTCAAATAACAAAGAAATCAACCATTTTCTCAAGATTTATGAATCCAAAAGGTTCGTAAAAACTATCAGCTTTGAAAAATTATAGCGCTAAAAACTTACATCTGACAACATGTAAAAATCACTTGTTTTGAAGCAAAAATTCAATCATAGGACACCAATCAAATACCGTATCTTTCCTATCGAGTTCAAAAGCCATGTTTTGCAGCACCAAACCTATCCAGCTTACTTTACTACTCTTTATTAAAAACCTCCCTTATAGCCTCCAAATAATCAAATTTATGACCTTCGGTAGGCTCAATGTAATTGCCTTCCAAATACTCATTCCAACAACACACCATTACCGTATTCCCATTCGTAGCTTTATTCTGGTCAGCAATCAATCTCGCCTCTTCTAGCTTAGCTTTAAAAGTAGATTTGTTGCTACGAACTTTGTCTTTGCCAGGCTCACTTGGTACACCGCTCTGCTGTGGCCACGTCCCTCCCATTGGTCTCATATCCCAACCCATCGCTACTGGAGGCTGAAACTCGAAGCTAGGGTCATTTTTAAATTCTTGAGTCCATTTTTCCCAATGACTTCTATAATTCTTCCTCATATCATCATAGCTCCAATTTGCTTTATTTTCATAGGTATGGTAGATATAAGCGGTCATTCCTTCAAATCCCATTCCTTTTAGCCTTTTGGCGTAATCTTGAAAAAGCAGTTTGTCTGTGTATCTACCACCCTTCCAAGGTTCTCTAGGATTATTGGCGACCCATTTTGTGTGCATTGCATAGGGCATTTCTGCCTGTGTCATTGCACCAGAGGTAGTTGCTATAAATTTGATCCCTGGAAATCCTGCCTTTCTAGCCAATTCCTTTGACCTATCGAGCAGTTCTTTCATGCTAATCCCGTAAAAAGCAGCCCTCGCTTCTGTATCGTGTGGGAAATAAAAATAGACAATAGGTCTTCCAATTGGATCTTTCAGATAATCTTTTCTTTTAAAATACTTATCAATCCAAAGCATAGTGATTTTGTCATGAACTTGCAGATAGGATGCCTTATCAGCTTTTTCACCAGCTACATTTCTTTTGGCTGCTATACTTTCTGGTGAGCCAACATCCAACCAAAGCAACCATTTGGCATCATCGTCATCACACCAGTTGATTGCCCACTTCATTTGCTTAGACTCTGGAAGTTTTTCATTCTCGCGCAACAAAACCGTCAACTGATCCTCCCACTGCTCAATCCCTGGTACTGCCACTCTCTTGTAATTGGAATCATCTACTTTCCATCCTTTTGGATAATATGTATTAGCCTGTGGGGCAAAGCCTAAATGGTAATAATAGTGCCTGCCAAAAAACCAATTATAAGCAAAAAAGTCTATCCCGTAGCTTTTCATATATTCCAATTGCTTTTTGGCAACTTTAGGATCATCTCTTTTATAAAATCCACCCAAACTGCTATGTGGCTTTCTTTCCAAAAAAGGCCCTTCATAAGGGTAACGATTGCTGTAAACTCGGCCTCTAGGCCCCCACATTCCAGTATTTTTAGTAAAACCACAGTCTTCAGGCTTATACAAACATGGCCAAAAACTGTCAACATCCCTATTTGGATCTGAGGAGACATTCCAAGAAGGCATAAAATAAACCCCTACCATGGCTTCACTTGAAGAAGCGACTGTTCTGGCACCAATCCCCTGAATATCGCTTTCATCTTTTTGGTTGATTCCACCATCAGGATTGATACCTGTATCATCTTGAGTAATCTGTTTCACTTCGCATCCCTCCGGAAGCCCTCCTGCAAAAACTAATATGAATAAAAAAGGCAAAAGTGATTTCATATAATTAAATGTTAGGTTGTAAAATTAGAAAAATACAAAGTAATTAAAAAGTTATGGTTCATTTGTGAATGATATAACTTAAAAACGCATCATTTAGTTACTTTTTGTTTCAATGTTTGTTCCGATTCAATCGGAAGCAAAAAGTAAAACGGGTCACCTTCACCTAACAAACCCTTTACCCTGTGGATGTACGCCTCAACACAAGTCAGTCAATGCGTCACAGGCCTACACAACAGCCACAAATACGATCGCTATCGGAACTATGATAGGTTTTCACATCAATCTGGGATTTTTTTCAAGGGCTTTCGGCTAGTGGGCTCAATCTTGTGTGTGGTATATCTAGTTAGCCTCAAACGTGATGTCAAATCCTTTGAGATAATCTTCTATTGGTTCTAACCCCAACTCCTGTCTTCTTTCATTGACAGTTTCTGGAGCTTCTAAATCATATAATTTGCCATTCTTAATTTGGCTTCCAAATATTTGAGGTTTACCCTCATCCATTAAAATTCTATCTTTCATTAAAGCGAATTGTTCATTGCTTAAGTCGCCATTTTTGACAGCTTTTTCAATAAGAGGAAAATACTTAACCCTATATTTATGTTCTGTATGTTGCAAGCCCAGCCAGATTGCATTCATTTCTTGTTGATTTACTTCATTTAAGGTCGGCATTCCGCATTTTTCAATTATACTTATGATCAATTCTTGATTCCTATGGTCTTCTTTTGCATACTTAATTAGATTTTTCTCTTGTCTTATTTTTTGGTCACTTATATAGACTTCACTAAGTATTTCTCTCTTCTTATTGCAGTCAACTTCAACGTAATCCACAGAACCAACATAAGCAAATTTATTTCTGTTAATAAACAAGAATATCGATACTATCAATAATAGAGATATAAAAATAGTGAGGAACACTTTTGTTTTTTTCATTTGTTTTTATTTTTAATTCTGACTAGTGCTAAGAAAATCGCTTAATTTGAGCTGATTACCAATCCTCATTAGTCAGACCGAATTTATCCATTTCCTTTTTAATTCTCTTAACTAAGCCCAACTTTTTTTTTAAAAAACCTTTCAAACCAAATCCCCCAACTTCTTGATCCAGTTACAGGATCTAAGAAATCAAAGGTTGGATCCAAGACGTGCTGAAAAATTAAATTCCCAAATAATAGGTAAGTAACTTATGCCCAATGCAAAAAAAACCACGTCATAACTATCGTTACTTAAAAAAACTACTTCTTAAAATCCAAAAATCATCCTACTATTCCACCTAGTAAACCCTTCACCCTATGGATGACATTCAATACGCCACTATTCCGATGGTTATCGGAACAATGATAGAGTTTTTCTAATATCAGAGCTTAGAAATAGTCTTCGGCATAAGGGCTTTTGGCTAGTGGGCTAAATGTTGGCTGCTGATGTTTTTTCATTATTTATTTTCGGTATTCTTATTTTTTTCGGACTTATAATAACGTAATTTGTTTTCTTTCCGCTGTCTTCTGCTTTCAACATTTCTTTTGCAACTAAATCTTGCAAATCTCGCAAAGCTGTGTCTGTCGAGCATTTGGTAAGTTTAGCGTAGGTTGATGTTCGTAAAAACCCAACTTCTTTACTGTAATTGTCATAAAGATAATTAATTACAAGCCGTTGTCTTTCATTAATGTTTGTAGACTTGTGTCTGTCCCAAAAGTGTGCTTTGTCCAAAATGATTTCCAAATTTTGTTCACTTGCTAACAATGCTCTTTCAAAACAACCAAGAAACCATTCTAAATATTTTGTGATGTCCGATGTTCCTTTTTGTGTTTCTTCAATGATCTTGTTATAGTGTTTGTGCTCTTTGAAGATTTGGTTTGATAAGCTGTAAAAACGAATTTTACTATTATCGCTTTTTGCTAGCCACATATCTAAAATTGCTCTCGCTATTCGTCCGTTGCCATCATCAAAAGGGTGAATTGTAACAAACCAAAAGTGAGCAATGATAGATTTTAGAACTAAATCTATACTTGTATCATTATTCAACCAATTTAAAAATTGTTCCATTTCGTAAGGAACCCTGTCGGCTGATGGTGCTTCAAAATGTACTTTTTCCCTACCAAAATTGCCAGAAACTACCTTCATGCCGCCTGAACGATATTTGGCAACATCTATTTGCTGATAACCACTAAAACCTGTTTGAAAAAGTGAGTTATGCCAACCTAAAAGGCGTGTTTCTGAGAGTGCTTTGTCGAAATTTTGTGTAGCATCTAAAACGACATCAACAATTCCTTCAATATTTCGCGGTGTCTTTATAAAATCAGCATTTTCAATACCTAATTTTCGAGCTATAGACGAGCGAACAAGTTCGGTATTTAAAAATTCACCTTCAATTCTTGATGTATCTACAACATCCAATATAAGCGACTCCAAAGTTGCACGCTCTATAAAATCGAAACCTAAACTTTCCATACGGCCCAATAAACGTCCTTGTAAATGCCTTACAGAAGCCAAGATTGGTGATAACTTATCGTTATCCCAAAAGAAGTTTGTCCAATTTTCTTTTTCGTGTATGTACATAATTACCACCGCAAAGTATGCGGTGAAAATACTGCTTTTAAACCGCAAAACAATCCTTTGCTTTAAAAACCTTTATTTGTCAGATAGTTTGTTCCTTGCTGGGTTGTCTTTTTTACACTTTTGACTGACGCAAAGAAAATCGCTTAATTTGGGCTGATTTCCAATCCTAATTAGTCAGACCGTTCCGATCCTCGGGATGTTTATTTATTCTCTTAACTAAGCCCAATATTCTTTTCTAATCTAAGATAACAAAAACCTCTCAAACCAAATCCCCCACCTTCTTGATCCAGTTACAGGATCTAAGAAATCAAAGGTTGGATCCAAGACATCTCTAAAGCAGAATACCCCAATTTTGGGTAGGGGCTTTTATGCCTTTTCCACAGGCATTGGTCAAATAATAGTAGAAATCGTAACTAATGAAAAATAATTAAACCCATAAAAAGAGTACTAATACACCTAGCAAACACTTCACCCTCCAGTTGTCAGTCAATACGCCGCAGCGCACACAGCAGCCACTAGCAAAAAGCCCTGATAGATTTTTTTTCCTATCAGGGCTTTTTTTCAAAGGGCTTTTCACTAGTGGGCTAAATGTTAGCAAATGTTTTTTTATTCGATTTCATTAATTGTTAGTTCAAAGCTTTCTTCACTTTTGTCTGCCTTATATATTTTAGTTGATGGTAAAAGATGTTTTTTGGCTTTTCCCACTATCTCTTTTGTCCGCTTTTCATCTGCACCACAACCAATTATAATTTGGTCTATCGTTTCTTTTTTTAATTTAACTAGTCTCTTCTCGATATGATTTTTACTTAGTCGCCATTCTTTTTCGTATTCCCATAATTCAGACTTATGAAAAAACTTTTTGTAAAATTGAATAGTCGTGTCGTCTGTCCCGTTAATGATTGGATATTCTTCCTGATATTTTATTGGCTCTAAATAATCAAAATCGTAATCGTTGATTAAGGATTCTGTTCTTAAACCCACAACAAATCCCGTGTGATTCAATGAGTAATGTGACCACATTAAAATATTGTCATTCAGTTTGGAAAGCGAAAATAAACCAATGATTGAATTCCATTTTTCTAATTGTTCTGGTCGTTCTTTTCTAAGCTTTTCAGGATGCCATAAAGTCTTTTCGTCTGTAACCTTTTTGGCATATTCTCTTACCATTTTTTGGTCTTTGTCTTTATGGACTGTGTTAATTAACTCTAGATTTTTTTCAAAACACTCTTCATAGGTCATTAAATCCCATCTTACTGGAATATTTCCGTCAAATGGGTCATTAAATTCTGATGGTCTGGGTAAGTAAATTTCTTGATTTGTAATTAGCTTTTGATGAAATTTATTAGTCCAATCTCTGTATTTAAAGAGTATTGAAGGGATTTTTTCATCTGTTATTCTGCTAATCATATCTTTTAAAGTGTCATTTGTCTTAAAATATTTGCTAACGTTTTGCATATTTGCGAAGGCGGGGATTTTTAGCACAAATGTTCATTTGAAAAACTGAACTTGAACCTTGCACTAAACTTTCATAGAAGCACGAAACCCCCGCTTTTGCAAATATGATGTTAGCAAACGTTTTTTTTGATTTTATCCATCAACTTTTTTGTTATTATGTCAGATATTGTATCATAATCCATCGAAGTTTTAATTTTCAATTCTGATTTTTTTTCTTTTACGATTAGAGTTTCTTTAATTGTTAACTCTTTTTTCAATTTTGTAAGCATAATTTTATTTATTAAAATAGTTAGCCATAAATTGTTTATTTAAACTTTCTTCAAAGTAGTGTTTTCTTTTTTTCCAAATAAATCCATCTCCTTTACTAATTATAGCAACATCAATAGGTCCTCCAACGCTTTCTTCTGTTGATGAAATCCTTCTTTTAAGATAAGTTAGATAAATAAGACTTTCCGCCATTTCAGCCAAGTCTTCTTTTGATAAAATAGCAACGGTGTCAAGAGTCGGTGATATTTGTTTTTCTCTTTTCAAATGGTTCAATTGATTTTTAAATTCATCAACAAGTATTGATAAATCAAAATCATTTACTTTTTGGGCTAAATCATCATTTTCTCCATTTAACAATCCAACAATTGTGCTTGTATACTCTTTTAGTAATTTTTCGAATACAGAAATATAAGTATGGTCTATTTCTGGGTCAATCCCTTTAATGAACATATTTATAACATCAATTTGAGCGTATGGCATTATTGCACCATTATTGTAATCAGAAATTTCACATTTATCGAAATCACAATAACGTAATCTATTGTTGAAAACTTCTGCAACTTGAATAGAAACCATTGATGGGTATATCTCTTTTTCTCCAAAGCCTCCAAACACAATTCCTGTTGTTATACCAATGAAGTTTGTTGTTCTTAAATGGTTAAAGTATAATTCAATTATAGAATTAAAAATTTCATCATTGATTTCTATGCCTTCAAATACTGTATCAGTAACTTCTTTTATTCCGACTTCTGCATATTCTTTGAAATTTTCCAAAGTATAATCTGAAAAATCATTGAGAATATTTGTTGCACCTTCATAGGACTGAATATTAATTTTTAAATCTTCAAGGATTAATTCTTGAAATTCAATTGATAGTTCTATCTCGGTTTTTCCATCTGATAAATTTCCTATTGTTCTGTTTTTTAAAACGTCTAATTGCCAATAAAGAAATTGTTTTAAGTTTAATAGTTGAAAGTCAGTTGTTGTATAATAATCTTTTCCCTTTAAGTATTTTATAAAGTCATCTTTGTATTCTTCAATCGTGTCGAAACTTTTATCTTTTAGTTCTTTTCTATAAAGTTTGATAATTATTTCCCAAGGTGTTGACATAAAAGTTGAGGAATCATATATCATTATACCTACTGGGTGATGTTTTGATAATGTAAAAAGTTTATTGGCAGTATTGTAAATCTTTTTTTGATTACCGCCTGTTACTGTTACTGCACTGTCTGCTGCCATAGTAACTCCGTGTTTATTCAATATTCCTATTACTGCTGTCATATTTTTAAATGTTTGCTAACGTTTTGGCGCTTGGCGCAGTGGCGGATTTCGGAGCACAAAACTGTCAATATACCACAAAAGTTGATGCGAGGTAGAATGTTCAATTAACCACGTCACCCGCCATTGAGCCAAACGCCTGTTATAGCCAGTTATTTTTTTAGTTTGTATCTCTCAACTTGTTTAATTTCTCCCTGACCATAAAATTCAGTCTCTTTTTCTAGAGCTTCTTCTAACTCTTTATTATAAGACCAATCGTCTTTAATAAAAGTCCAATTAATATCAAAATATTCTCCTGTTTTATAAGCCAATACACCAAGGCATTTATTCAATTGGCGTTTATATTTATAAATTGTTGTAAAATTTAGTAGCGCATTTTCCCAATATTCTATTTTATCTTGAAGTAGAGGAATAAATACAAACCCACAACCTGTTCTTGAAATTGTGAAACGATATGGCAAAGAAAGATTTTGAGATTTTACATCTTCAATTATTTGTTTGAATCTTTTTTTAAACTCTAGCAATTCATAGCGCTTTAAACTTGCTATTTCTGTTAAAATCAAATAGTAGTCCTTTGATTCCTTTTGTTCTGCAATACGAATTTTTTCTAAAAAATTATTTAAGAATCCTGAAATATCAAAGTCGTCAATATCATTTGCTAATTTTGAAAAAGTCTCTACATACTTTTCTTGAATATTTGAATCGTCCTCTGTATTAAGAAAATGTCCTAAAATATATTGTTCTGGGTAAAGAGTTATTGTTTCTTTATGCTTTAGGTAAATACGTTCTCTAAACTTCAAATATTCGTCAAGTTCAGTTGGTGTTATGAGAAATTTACACACCCATAAATAATCCTCGATATTGAAAATATGAATATTACCCGATTTTTTACTTTCATAGAACTTCATTGACCTTTTCTCACGACTAATCGGTGAGTTATTAGGCATATAAACAATGACTTTATTAATTCCTATTTTGTTAGCTTTAGATATATCAATTGAATGATTCCTGACATTTTTAATTCTTATCTCCGTGTATCTGTTTAAGTATTCAATTGAGTTAGCAATTTGTTCTTTTGCTTTTTTTATAACCTTGTTATCAAACCAATCGTTTTCCTCGGCTTCAGATTTTATTTCATTGACGTTTCTTTCCTTTACCTGTATTACAAATAACAAGTCACCCAGCCAAAGGACTGTGTCAGCAAGTTCCTTCTTTCCATCTTCTGGATAAAAGTCGTTCTTGTCAAAAGTGAATTCTTTATAAAACACATTTGAACTGATTTTTGCAACGATATTTTCCGATTCTGTTGTCATTTTATAATTGGCTATAACGTTCTCGCGCTACAAGCAGTTTGGGATTAAATTAAGCTTATTCTTCGGATTTGCCCAATCTTCCTGACACAAAACCAACTTCAAATTAAGCCAAATGCCCAAATTGCTTGTAGCGTGTGTTGGCAGTAGTATTTTTATTCATACCAACTATCTGTATCTACTTTATAACTTTCAATTTCAACTTTTGATTTTTCTAACTTTTTTGCAAGTTTAACTTTGAGAATACTAGAAAACGGAAAATTATCTTCCATTTCGTGTCCATCGCCTCTTCTTAAATCTCCATCTGAACCATATTGTAACGTTACGTGAATTGTTCCATTTGCTTCGATTGTAATTTCATCACTTTCAATTATAGTTAATTTATGATTTTCAACATCTATTTCGTTTATTGTATGATGAGTTGCTAAAATATCTATCTCATCACTAACTTCCCACATTGCTTTTTCTATAACTTCATTAGTGATTTTATCTTCTAAAGTACTTAATATAATTTGTCTGCATTCTTTTATCATTTCTGCAAAATTTTCAAATGCGCTTATTACTTGTAAACATTGCTTGTCAATTTCAGATTGCGGAATGTCAAATGTATTTTCATTTACGTGTGTAAATTTATTTAAAAGCTCAATAGATTTAACCAACTTACTTTTCAAATCATTTATATAATCTATTTCAACAATTTCTCTATTTAAGAAAACATCTGTTAAGCCACCTTGTATTGCATATTTTATTCTTTCTCCTCTTGAAATTACATTTATATCTTTTGTTTCATTTTTGTACCAAACACATTTTTTAACATCATTGTCTGGCGATAAAGTTTTTAAAAAATGTCTAGATAATTCTCTAATACTATATGCGAAATTATTGAACTTTAATTCATTTTCGGTTTGTAAATTCTTAAAGCAAGCGTGAAGTAACTTTTTTTCAAAATCATTACTTACTAGGCTTTCTAAATTTTTTATCGTTTTATCGTAATTTTTCATTCAGCGATTTTTTTGGTAATATTACTGCCAACTCCAATATACCCGATACATCTTTCGCATAGTAAACTTCAATATAGGAAAATATGCGAAGGTTATACGCTAGAATTGGATAGGGTAATTTACTAATACCCCAAACCTACTCATTCCCCATCTTTTAAAAAATACCAACTACAGGGTATTTTTTGAGAATTTAGTAAATAAAACTTAATTTATTATTTCAAAATTGCCTAAGTCTCTCGATGTCTGCTTCCAGTTCTTTTAGAATGGCTTTTTTCTCATAATAAATCCGCCATCTGTGATTTTGTAAGCCAAACAGTTTCTACCTCCAATCGAACATCTACTTTGATATTGCCTTCTAGGTTTTGATAAATCTTGTGTAGCTATAGTTGATTATTATATATTCCAAAATGTCGAACCTTATTAAAACGTGTCCGTTTTTTGAACTTTTTTACCCATGTTATTGAAACATGGGTAATGTTTACCCATGTTCTCAAGATCCTCTTTTTAGCAATTTATATAGCTTGATATTCATGTAAATCACTACTTTTCCCTTTATCTCTGCTGTTAAAACCTCCAATTCTTCAAGGCTTTTCAAATAACTTCCCGCGGTTTTTCTATTCATCTTTAGATTTTCTACCAAAAACTCAATCTTGCAGTAAGGATGGATAAATAGCTGCTCTATCAAATCTTTTGAATAGATTCTAGGTAACTTCTCCTGTACTAATTTTTGTGTTTCGATGAATAGTAGATTGATTTTGTTGATTTGCTTTTATCTCTGCTACTTTCAGTGCTTGTGTTCCTAAATCTTCGTCTTGAATTTCATACAAAATCTTGTCCCTTAATTGATTAGAATGACATAAGTATTTTCCACAAAAAAACCACAGCTTATCTCTAAACTGTGGCTTGTTTTTAAAGAAATTGTAGATTTTAGATCTAAAATCTTAAATCTACAATCTAAAATCTAAAATCTAAACCTTACTTTCTTGCGATCGCTTTTTTAGCTGCTTTTACAATGTTCTCAGCGTTGAGGCCGTATTTCTCCAATAGTTCGGTTGGGGTTCCTGATTCTCCGAAGGAATCATTTACACCTACATATTCCAATGGCGCTGGATTGTTTCTGATAAGGGTTTGTGCGATGCTATCCCCTAGCCCACCATTCAGTTGGTGCTCTTCGGCGGATACTGCACAACCTGTTTTCTTTACTGAAGCGATGATCGCTGCTTCATCCAAAGGCTTGATTGTATGGATATTGATCACTTCTGCAGAAATGCCTTCTTCTCTAAGCATTGCCTCAGCTACTACTGCTTCCCATACCAAGTGGCCGGTGGCGAAGATGGTCACGTCTGTTCCTTCGATCATGTGCCATGCTTTTCCGATCTCGAACTTCTGGTCAGCTGGTGTAAATATCGGCCAGCTAGGACGTCCGAACCTTAGGTAAACTGGACCTTCAAAATCAGCGATCGCCATCGTGGCTGCTTTTGTTTGGTTGTAGTCACATGGGTTGATCACTGTCATGTGAGGAAGCATTTTCATCATGCCCACATCTTCCAAGATCTGATGCGTAGCACCATCTTCTCCCAATGTCAAACCTGCGTGAGAAGCACAGATTTTCACATTCTTGTCAGAATAAGCTACTGACTGTCTGATCTGATCATAAACACGACCTGTAGAAAAGTTAGCGAATGTTCCTGTGAATGGGATTTTACCATTAATCGTCATCCCTGCTGCCAAACCAATCATGTTTGCCTCAGCGATACCTACCTGGAAGAATCTTTCAGGAAATTCCTTCTGAAAAGCACCCATCTTTAGGGAACCGATCAAATCTGCACAAAGCCCTACTACATTTGGATTTTTTCTTCCTGCTTCCAGCAAACCATCCCCAAATCCAGAACGTGTATCTTTTTTCTCTGTATATGTATATTTTAAATCTAATGTCTTATCCATTGTTCCTGTTATTAATAATCCCCTAAAGTTTCTTCTAATTGACCTAGTGCATTTTCAAGTTGCTCGTCGCTTGGGGCGATTCCGTGCCACTTGTGTGTACCCACCATAAAATCAACTCCATATCCCATCTCGGTGTGTAAAAGATTCAATACAGGCTTTCCTTTTCCAGTCAGAGATTTTGCTTTTTCCAATCCTTCAAGTACAGCTTCCATGTCGTTGCCTTTGAAGGTTTCGATCACTTCCCAGCCAAATGCTTCCCATTTTGCCTTCAAGTCTTTCAGATCCATCACATCTTTGGTTGGTCCATCGATTTGCTGTCTGTTGAAGTCAATCGTCGCGATCAAGTTGTCCACTTTGTGGTGTGCTGCATACATACAAGCTTCCCATACCTGACCTTCTTGCTGCTCTCCATCTCCCATCAATACATAGACTGTGCTATCGTCTTTATCGATTTTTTTTGCTTGTGCAGCACCGATCGCTGCAGAAAGTCCCTGACCCAAAGAACCGGATGCAATTCTGATTCCTGGTAGGTTTTCCTCAGTTGCTGGATGTCCTTGAAGACGGCTATTCAGTTTTCTGAAAGTCTTCAATTCTTCTGCTGGGAAATAACCACTTCTTGCCAATACAGAATACCATACTGGAGAAATGTGGCCATTCGAAAGGAAGAAAAGATCTTCACCAGCGCCATTCATGTTGAAGTTGCTATCATGCTTCATTTGATTGAAGTATAGCGCTACGAAAAACTCTGTACAGCCTAAAGAGGCTCCTGGGTGTCCAGACTGAACGGCATGAACCATGCGGAGAATGTCTCGTCTGACTTGGCTCGAAATTTTAGTAAGTTGTGCTAAAGGTTGCTTATCCATTGGTTGGAATATTGTTATTTGAGAATTTGATTCGTGTGTTCTTTTGTTTTTACTTTTTCTATGATCTCTTCGATCTTGCCCTCTTCATCGATGATAAAGGTCGTACGTGCCGTACCCATGTATTTTCTTCCGTACATAGACTTTTCTACCCATGTGCCATAAGCTTCATGAACTGTCTTGTCTTCATCGGCAATCAATGAAAAAGGAAGCTCTTGTTTTTCGATAAATTTCTGATGGGATTTTTCAGAGTCTGTGCTGACTCCCAATACCACATATCCTGCTTTTTGCAAGGCTTCATAATTATCTCTCAAATTGCAAGCTTGGGCGGTGCAGCCCGGTGTATTGTCTTTTGGATAAAAGTAGAGTACTACTTTCTTTCCTTTGAAATCTGAAAGTTTGATAGTGTTCCCATTTTGATCTTTTGACTCAAACTGTGGAGCGGAATTTCCAACTTCTAACGACATAATTTAATATTTAAGGTTAATTATTTTATAGTGCCAGACCATACAGCTTCATTACCAGCCATATCTCGGACTTTCAATAAAACCTCTCCCTTGAAAGGTTGTTTATCTGATTTTTCGGACCATATAGTAGCTTGCTTATGCTCATAGCGCATCAATATCCATTTGCCATCAACAAAAGCTTCAAAATCCCTGATACCAGATTTGTCATCCGATATTTTGAATTTGATTTCATTGGCATTTACTTGAATTG
This sequence comes from Belliella calami, assembly GCF_022549695.1. GTDB lineage: Bacteria > Bacteroidota > Bacteroidia > Cytophagales > Cyclobacteriaceae > Belliella > Belliella calami. Next base: position 79,430 of record NZ_JAKZGS010000005.1, read on the forward strand.
GATAAATATTAGGGGAGACAAAATCGCTGTCGATTACAAAAGTACCAAAATTTCTGGTTTTAAAACGAATATCTTCACCTTCCCATTCACCTCCGACAAAACTTTTTCTACCGTTGTTCGCTAAGGAATAGATGTGACTCTTACTTTTATCACCTTTATAGTCCGTATTATTTACGTGAACAGTCATATTATTCTGAAGGTAGTCACCCGATGGATTGATGGTAATAGCTACATTTCCACTGGTGTTTTTTCTTGTCATTCTGAGAAATAAATCATCCAACAAGGTGTTTTCTTCAAAATCTATTCTTACATCCTTATTGCTAAAAGAAAGTTCCTGACCAAATGGAATCTTTGTCAAGACTTCCGGTACAATCACCTCTGTACATACATCTATTGAATCAGGAACACCGAAATCCATATCCCAAAGATATATCCTCTTTCCGTTTTCTTCATAAGCTGGAGGAATTTCCATAACCCTGGCATCGGTATATATTTTTGCCAAATTCCCTTCATTGGATTGCTTCGTCTCTATGACCATGACTTCCCGTTGGTAGTAAACCTTTGTCTTTTGGTCTTTTGAAAACGCTCCACCCTGCTGGTATGCTGGCGCCTCTCCTTCCACTTCAAAATTCAATACCCTCGTGTTTCCAAAATAATCCTTCAAATTCACTTGAAGCTTTTTCTTCGTACCAATCATTGCAGTGATTTTACCTTTGCTGATAGAATCTGCTTCATAGAGTTTAATTTGGTTGTTTGGATAGTCGTAAAGCCTAGTAAACCTATTCAAATAAGTATGGCTCAACAAAAATCGCCCCTTGTTGAAGTCTATGTTATCGACATTAATTCGGTAAAGCGGCTTTTCATCTTCGAGCAATTCATAAACTGGGATGCCAAAGATATTATTCACACCATCTTGCTTGTCAACTCCATAGATTTCAACACCTACGTTTCCTGAGATTTTTACAGTTTGGGGAATCACATAATTTCCTCCCTCCAAGATTGGCGTAAACTCCTGCCTTTCAAATTTCCCGTTGACCCTAGATTCATAATCCAAAGGTCTTAGCGCGACCTTGTATAGGATCGGAGGTGTGTTATCGACTATCTCTTTGCGGAAATTGAATTGGAATGGATCTATAGCCCTATCGAGACTATCCCTGATTTCGAAGTGCAAATGCGGCCCACCTGAGCTACCGGTATTTCCTCCATTTGCAATAATGTCTCCCCTCTTGACTGGAAGGGCATCTTCGTCAAAATATACCTCGAGCTCGTTTTTTTGAGCTTGGTACATTTCCTGTCGCATTCGCTCCGAAATCGTAGGGGAAAATTTCTGCAAATGTGCATACACGGATGATTGTCCATTGTAATGCTTGATGTACAAAACATTTCCGTATCCATAAGAAGAAACCTTTGCCCTATAGACATAGCCGTCGGCGATTACTCTGATCGGTTCTCCATCTACCCCTCCTATTTTCACATCTATTCCACTGTGAAAATGATTGGGTCGGATTTCGGCAAAATTCCCCGAAAGAAAATTCCTCTGCCCAGGCTTTACTGGGAAAAGATAATCTTGAGCGGAAACCTGAATGCTCAAAAAATAGACAAAAACGATTACAGCTTTATTTAACTTCAAAATCCAGTAGTTTTTGATCCTCAATATAAGCTTCCAAACGATCCCCTATATTTACCTTACCTACTCCTGCCGGAGTGCCTGTAAATATAAGGTCTCCTTTTTTCAATGTGAAAAACTGGGACACATATTCTATAATTACCCCAAAATCAAATAGCATCATTGAAGTATTTCCTTTTTGTCTTTGTTCACCGTTGATTTCAAGATGAAAATTGATGTTTTTCATGTCTTTGATTTCACTGGTTGGCAAAAACTCACCAATCGGCGCTGAGCCATTGAAGGCTTTGGCGATTTCCCAAGGAAGGCCTTTTGCCTTACATTTGTCTTGAAGGTCTCTTGCTGTAAAATCTATTCCGATCCCGATTTCTTCAAAATATCTATGGGCAAATTCTCTCTTGATATATTTCCCTTCTCTGTTGATCTTCAATACAAGCTCCACTTCATGATGGACATTTTCTGAGAAATCAGGATGAAAAAACGGCATATTATTTTTCAAAACCGCTGTGTCTGGCTTCAAAAACACAACTGGCTCAGTTGGTTTTTCATTTTGAAGCTCTTCTATATGCTCAACATAATTTCTACCTATTGCAATAACTTTCATTTTGGGTTAAATTAGTTTGGTTAATCACTCAACCTGCTTAGAGCTGGTTTAAACTTTATCCTTTGGTCTACGATTGCGCCTCTTTCGCTCACTCTTCGGCTATTTTCGGAGATGTAGCAAAGCTACGACCCCGAAAACGAGCCTCGATTGAACAAAACATGCATCAATCTCGGCTTCAAAAACAAAATTTAAACAAGCTCTTATGATCATAAATATAAGCAAGTAAAATTTTATTAAGTGTATTTTTTACATTTATTTTTTCAAATATTCTCCAATCAATCTTTCTGCACATCTTTCCCCATCCATGGCAGCAGAAACTATGCCTCCTGCATAGCCTGCACCTTCCGCACAAGGATAGAGCCTTTTTACAATTGGATGTTCAAATGACTCTTTATCCCTTGGAATTCTCACTGGCGATGAGGTTCTACTTTCTACCCCTATCAATTGAGATTCGTTGGTAAAATAACCTTTCATCTTATTTCCAAATGCCCTAAATCCATCTGCCAATCTATTGGAGATAAAATCAGGAAGTACTTCATGCATATTGACTGATTTCAAACCAGGCTGATACGAAGTATCCAAAAGCGATTGGCTTTGCTTTCTATTGACAAAATCAACCATTCTCTGAGCGGGTGCCGTCTGTGTACTTCCTCCTGAAATCCATGCTTTCTTCTCTACCTCTGCCTGAAACATCATCGCAGCCAAAGGCCCATGTTTGGCGTATTGTGGAAGATCTTCAAGTTCTACAGACACTACAATCCCCGAATTGGCAAATTTGCTATCTCTTCTACTTGGACTCATGCCATTCACCACCAATTCTCCTGGAGCGGTAGCCGAAGGAACGATAAACCCACCTGGACACATGCAAAACGAAAAAACCCCTCTTTGTTGTCCTTTGAATTTACTCTGATGCACCAAAGAATAACTTGATGCTGGCAAATATGGCCCTCTATCAACCTCGCAATGGTATTGAATCTTGTCTATCAAGTTTTGACTATGCTCTATTCTAACACCAAGTGCAAAAGGTTTTGCTTCAATCAAAATCTTCTTCTGATGGAGCAAATGGTAAATATCCCTTGCTGAATGCCCTGTAGCCAAGATGACTCCCAATCCTAGAATTTTCTCCCCATCATGGGTGACTACGCCTTTCATTTCGTTGTCTTCCAAAATAAAATCCACAACTTTGGTATTGAACAAGACTTCTCCTCCTGCTTGAATAATGGATTCTCTAAGTTCGGTAACGATTTTTGGAAGCTTGTTAGTACCAATATGTGGGTGTGCATCCACCAAAATCTCCTCAGTAGCACCGTGGGCAACAAATATTTCCATGATCCTTCGGATATCACCTCTCTTTTTGGATCTGGTATAAAGTTTTCCATCAGAATACGTTCCTGCTCCACCTTCTCCAAAGCAATAATTTGATTCTGGATTGACGATATGATCTTTATTGATCGCTGCCAAGTCTCTTCTTCTGGCACGGACATCACTTCCTCTTTCAATCAAAATAGGTTTCACTCCAAGTTCTATTGCCCTCAATGCTGCAAACATCCCAGCTGGGCCTGCACCAACAATGATGATTTGTTCTGCATTACTGACATTTTGATAAGGTTTTGAGGCATCCAACATGGGTGGCACCTGCTCATCGATAAAAACTTCTGCGGTTACATTTACCTTCACTTGCCTTCCTCTAGCATCTATAGATCGCTTGATTTGCCTTGCTTGGATTTTGGAATCTTGTAAAGATACCCCCAGTTTTTTGCTGACTGTTTGTTGAAAAACTACCTCATCATAAGCTTGTTGAGGGGTGAGTTGTAATTGGATTTCTTTTTTCATTTTAGTGTAAGGTTTTTATCCTTAAAGGTTTTATGTGAGATTGGGGAATTGGAAGACTTAAGGGTAATGGTTGGAATGTTTTAAAGTTGGAAAGTTAGAAGGTTGTGGGAGTTTAGAAGAACTTGTCCGCCGTGGTGGATTGGAAGATTATAAGATTTTAAGATTTTAAGATTGTAAGATTGTAAGATTGTAAGAAATTGTTAGTCGTGGTGGATTAGGATAGGGGTATCTGGTAGGTATTTTTTTTTTGGTTTTTTAAATTGTGTTACTTTAATCCTTTTCTCGTTCTGAAAATGGTTGACACTTTTTTATTTGATTTTTCTTTATTTTCGATTGCTATTCAATTGCCCTGTCAGGGCAGAGATGAATATATCTTTTTATCCAAGCATAGGGTTACAACCCTATGTTAATGTCAAAAGCCTCCCGATATCCTCGGGACAGGCGTTTCAGGGCAAATAGGGACGAGACCTCCCGGCAAGTCTGCGGGACAAGCTTCTCCCGAATGCTTTCGGGATCGAGGTGACAGGCTGTTCTTCATTCTTACTTCTCATAACTCAAATCTCACGTCTTGTTTCTCGCATCTCGCTTCTAGTCTCTCACATCTCACTCTTCTCCAAATATCTCCTTTACTACCCAGCCTTTGCCCCAATCATCTTTTTCTGAGTCTGTCCAAAGTTCGGGATAGAAAATTACTTTTTGAAATCTTGGAGGCAAGTATTTTTGCCAGTTTGTCCCGCCTGTAGCTGAAATATCTACTGGGTCTTTTTGGAGATAACGAACGGCAGATTTATAATGTGCGAGAGGCCAAAAAACGTTGGCTTTCAAGTCTAGCGAACGCATCAGTTCCATAAGGTCCTGATCTTTGTCTTTGCAAGATTGGTACTTTTTCCAAATATTGCCGGACTTATAATTTTCTATCAATTCTTTGAGCTCCTTTCCATATTTGGCTTCAAAGGTTTTTAGTGTGAGTGTTTTTTCACCCGTGGCCAATTCGATAGCTCCTTGCTGCCAATAGAGGTTGTCAAACAAGTCGTCGATTGTTGCGTTATCATTGAGTGAAGCTCTTTTGTCAATATGGACTAAATTCTTCACTTCTGCGGAAAGTATCTCAATTATGCGGTATTGGGCACTTTGAAATCCACTTGATGGCAACAGAGACATTCTGAATTTCAAAAACTGTTCTCTTTCCATTCCTTTCCACATCACTGCAAAGGAAGAAATCAAGTGATCAAAATACATGATGACTCTTTCAAGTCTGGCCTTGAAAAATTCAGCTTTGATTTCTTCTTGTTCAGATATTTGCTCAAGCTCCCAGATGATCAATTTGAAATACAATTCTGTAATTTGGTGATAGATTATAAAGATTTTCTCATCTTTCATCGAAGTTTTGGGTTGCTGGAGAGAAAGCAAAATATCCAAGTTGATATAATCCCAATAATTGAGGTAATCTGCGTAAAGCAAACCCTCTAGGTAAGATGAAAGATCTTGACCAGAGGCTTTAAATTTCTCTTGGAGTAGTTCTATTTTATCAAAAATATCTTTTTGAGTTTGTGCTGGGCTCATGTTGTAATATTTTATGAAATAGGTAGTATTTTTACCTAGTTCTTATTTAATTCAGGGTAGGAATAAGAATTGATGGCGGTGCAAAAATCCGTTATAATTGGCAATAAACCAAAACAGATATGAATCCAAATGAAACAATGACCAAATCCACCAAAAAAGACATGTTTGAAGGTGTAGATTTTTATGGTATTGATGATCTTTTGACTGAAGAACATAAACTTATTAGGTCTTCAATTAGAGATTTTGTTAAAAAAGAAATAAGTCCCTATATCGAAGACTGGGCACAAAATTCTCATTTCCCCTATGAAATCGTCAAAAAATTTGGTGATGTAGGTGCGTTTGGCCCTCAAATTCCATCTGAATACGGTGGTGGCGGACTTGACTATATTTCCTATGGATTGATTATGCAGGAAATAGAAAGAGGTGATTCTGGAATGCGCTCAACTGCATCAGTACAAGGCTCGTTGGTAATGTATCCAATATTCAAATTTGGTTCTGAGCAGCAAAAGAAAAAGTTTCTACCTAAACTGGCATCTGGAGAGATGCTTGGTTGCTTTGGTCTGACAGAGCCTGACCATGGATCCAATCCTAGTGGGATGACCACCAATTTTAAGGATATGGGAGATCACTATCTTTTAAATGGAGCAAAAATGTGGATTTCAAATTCACCAAAAGCTGATGTTGCGGTGGTTTGGGCCAAGGATGAAAATGGAAGAATTCATGGATTGATAGTTGAAAGAGGCATGGAAGGATTTTCAACGCCAGAGACACATAACAAATGGTCTCTCCGCGCATCTTGCACAGGTGAGTTGGTCTTTGACAATGTAAAAATCCCTAAGGAGAACCTACTCCCAGGTAAATCTGGTCTTGGAGCACCTATGATGTGTTTGGACTCTGCCAGATATGGTATTGCATGGGGAACCTTGGGTGCGGCTATGGATTGTTATGACTCTGCAAGGAGATACGCTCTTGAGAGGATCCAATTTGACAAACCTATAGGATCATTTCAATTGGTACAGAAAAAATTGGCAGAAATGCTTTCAGAAATCACTAAAGCACAACTTTTGGTGTGGAAGCTTGGAAAAATGATGGATGAAGGGAAGGCAACGACTGCACATATTTCTTTGGCTAAAAGAAATAATGTTGCCATGGCGTTGGATATCGCTCGTGAAGCGAGACAAATTCATGGTGGTATGGGAATCACTGGTGAATATTCTTTGATGCGCCATATGATGAATTTAGAATCTGTAGTGACTTATGAAGGAACCCATGATATACATTTACTGATCTTGGGGCATGAAATAACAGGTATTCCTGCATTCAAATAATGTAGATAAAAAAAAACGTGATAGCTAAACAGCTATCACGTTTTTTTATGGTAATTTGATTTTTACAAATTACTTGGTCAATTTATCAGCTTCCGCTTTTGCTTTTTTGGTCAACTTATCAACCTCACTTGAAGCTTCTGAAACTTTCTTATTAAGGCCATCCAAAAAAGTGTTTACTTTTCCATTTACCTCGTCTAAGTACTCATTGCCTTTTTTACCAATTTTTTTTCTTGTGTTAGCACCTTTGTCAGGAGCTATTAAGATACCTACTTGTACACCGACTGCTGCACCAAGAAGTGCACCTAAAAGAAATTTTGTAGAACTCATATAATTTTGGTTTTGAGTGGAAATAAAATAAAATTTATAAATACCGAATTCGTATAATTCAATATCAAACTACTTTATAACCAACGAAAACTGTGCCACAAAGTTAAAAAAGTAGGTCTTTCTACATTATTTTATCATACTTCTAATCACTATTGTTCTAATTGGATTTAATGGATCATTGGAAAAAATACTTATATGTTTATGATCAATTCCACGCCTCCCCTTTGGATCAAAGGTAATTTGCAGATCTGTAGATTCGCCACTTTTCAATATGGCATCGTCTGCCACAACGGTCAGACATTCACAGTTTGAAATCATTTTTCTAATTTGCAGTTCCTCTTGTCCCTGATTTGAAAGCTTAATTTTTCTTTTTACAACATTATTCGAATTAATTTCCTTCAAATCTATATCAACTTCATTGATCCCTAATTTAGGTACAATCATTTCCATTGTTTTAGGTACAGGTTCAAAATGTTCAAATATATTCGCCATCAGCCTCAATCCTACAGGTTCTGGCTTATTGTTAAAATTCAAAATCAATAGATCTTCCACATACCCAAAATCATTTCTAATAAGCCCATCGTATTCCAACGAAATCAATCCTCGTTGATTTGGTTCTACAATTTGGGGAATCAGACTGACTTTGAGGAATTCGGGTTGATTATTGATGCTATCAGGCAGTACAAGCTTATCGTAGCTGAAATTAAAAATTTCTATAAACTTACTTTTGGGTTCATTTGTATAAACATTGCCCATATTTATAGCTGAAAGTCTGAAACCGATATCTTGATCCCTATGTGTATAGGCATTTTGTAAATCCTCTGGAAAAGGAATGTTAAAGCCTTGCAGATATAGTGTATCCCCGTAGATATCCTGGTTGGTTCTCACGATAATCATTTTAGTAAAAGCCCCACCTCTATGATCTGGATCAAAATTCACTTTAATGCTTCCAATTTTACTTTGGTAAATCGTGTCTTGGCTATAGTCTACAGTGGTACAACCACAATCTGTCACAATGTCTTTGATTAGAATGACAGAGTCTGATTGGTTTAATCCCAAAAACTCAACTTCGACGACTCCATTTTCTTCTAAAATTGTCCCGATATTTATAGTTCGATTCTCCCAAAACAGCAATTCTCGCTCAATCTCCTGAGCATCAGCAAGTCCACAATGAAATAAGGTAATTAGGAAAAGGAATAGGGTGAAATTCAATTTATTCATAATGGCAAATAACGTCAAAAATCAATCGAATTGTACCCATATTTAATTAATTTGCACCAAAATTCTAAATAATGGCAAGAGTATTAACAGGTATTCAAAGTTCCGGGCGACCTCATCTAGGAAATATCCTTGGTGCAATAGTCCCTGCAATCGAATTAACCAAAAAGGATCAAAATGAGTCTTTTATTTTTATCGCTGATATGCATTCTCTCACCACCATCAAAGATGGCAATATAAGGCGAGAGAATACACTGGCTGTTGCTGCTGCATGGCTTGCTTTTGGGCTTGATATCGAAAAAACCATTTTCTACAGGCAATCACAAATCCCTGAAGTATCAGAGCTTACTTGGTACTTGAGTTGCTTCACTCCTTTTCCTATGCTGGCCAACGCCCATAGTTTCAAGGATAAATCTGACAGACTGTCAGATGTCAATGCAGGATTGTTTACATATCCAGTATTGATGGCAGCAGATATTTTATTATACAGTGCAGATCTAGTCCCTGTTGGTAAAGACCAGCTTCAACATCTTGAAATATCAAGAGATATCGCTTCAACTTTTAACAGAAGATTAGAAGAAGAAATACTGACTTTACCTGAACCAAGAATTAGCGAATCTGTGAAGATTATTCCCGGGACAGATGGTCAAAAGATGAGCAAATCTTACAACAACTTCATTGACATATTTCTTCCAGAGAAGGAATTGAAAAAGAACATTAACAGTATCGTGACAGACAGTACCCCTCTTGAAGATCCAAAAGATCCAGATATTTGTAATGTGTTCAAACTATATTCATTAGTGGCAAACCAAGAACAGACACAGGAATTGAGGGGAAAATATTTGGCTGGTAATTTTGGCTATGGTCATGCTAAAAAAGAATTTCTAAGTTTGATTCTCGAAAAATATGCAGAGGAAAGAAAGCTTTTCAATTATTACATGACGAACCAATCAGAATTGGAGCAAAAGCTTGCAGAAGGAGAAGCTAAAGCCAGAGTTGTGGCGAAAGAAATGCTTGCTAAGATCAGAGAAAAATTGGGATTCTAATAAAAAAACGCCTGAATCAAATTCAGGCGTTTTTTTTTTCTTATGTAAGGAAATTATAATTCAATTTCGGAAAACCGATCCCAAATTATCCCACTATTAATAACAAACTATTATCTTGACCTCCAAAGGTCTTTCAGTGATCTTCCATTGATTTGCATCACGAATCTAGTTGGATTTGGGATCAATACGATTCTAACATCCTGCTTATCAAACTGCTCAGATTCAATTGGCACACCCTCTGCTCCTTTTACTTCATAGGAAATGACTCCGTTTGCATCGGGTAACATTGGAGTATAAGCATTGGCAAGGTATGCTGAAGGAAGCAAAACGTCATTATCAGACTTGAGCTTGGCGTAAATTTTTTCTAACTCAGATTCCAATTCATCGCCATATTCTTCATTAAAATCATCTTCAAGATCATGTAGCTCTTCTTCAATATCATCATATCTCTCGTCAGCATAAGTGATCTTACTCAGAGCGATTCTCTTTTCAACAATTGCAGTTAGTTCTTGATCAAGTTTGTTTAAATCCATCGATTAATCTTATTTTTCATTAATATGCGAAGGTATTGAATCTCGTGAGTGAATCCAAAATAAACGAGGATTTAAGCTCCTACATTTTTCTCGTGCATTTCTTTGATTTTCCTTCTCAAAATCTTCCCAACGTTTGTTTTTGGCAATTCATCTGAGAAATAAATCTCCTTTGGAATCTTGTAATTAGTCAAGTTTTCTTTTGTGTAAGCGATTAGTTCTTCCTCGGTAACTGACTTGTCTTTAGGCACAACATATGCTACTACTTTTTCAGTAGATCTGGGATCAGGCATACCAATCACACCTACTTCTAGTACTTTGGGATGTGATGCTAATGTATTCTCTACTTCGTTGGGATAGACATTGAATCCAGAAACTAAAATCATTTCTTTTTTTCTATCTACAATTTTCACAAAACCATCTTCGTCAATGACGGCAATATCTCCAGTTTTGAACCACTCCCCTTCCATTACTTTCTCTGTCTCATCTGGTCTGTTCCAATATCCTTTCATGACTTGCGGACCCTTGATACATAATTCACCCTTTTCACCTACTGCCAATTGGTTTCCATCATCATCAATTACCTTAATATCCGTCATAGGAAGAGGAACCCCAATAGTACCATTTCTTTCTGTTCCATCTATTGGATTACAGGTCGCAACTGGGGAGGTTTCTGTCAAACCATACCCTTCTGCCAATGGAGTTTTGGTTACTTTTACCCATTTTTCTGCAGTCGCTTGCTGCACAGCCATACCACCACCTACTGCTATTTTTAACGAAGAAAAATCAAGCTTTTGGAAATTTTCCTGATTTAGTAAACCATTGAAAAGTGTATTTACTCCTGTGAATACCGTAAACTTATGCTTTGATAGCTCTTTGATAAATCCAGGCATATCTCTAGGATTGGTAATCAGGACGTTATGTGCACCTATTTTCATCATAGCGAGACAGTTTACCGTAAGAGCGAAAATATGATAAAGTGGTAAAGCTGTAATCACCACTTCTTCTCTCTCCTTCAATTTTGGCTTCATCCAAGCAGAAATCTGCTGCATGTTCGCAACAATGTTTCCGTGTGTCAATTCTGCTCCTTTCGAAACACCCGTTGTGCCGCCTGTATATTGCAAATAGGCCGGTTCGCCCAAAGTCATATTTTCACGCTTAAATTCTTTGGAATTACCACCTGACATAACAGATTTCCATTTGATGGCAGAAGGGAGATTATATGATGGAACCATGTTTTTGATGTACTTCACCACAAAGTTTACGATCCCACCTTTCAGGCCTCCTAACATATCACCCAACTCAGTAACGATGATATGTTTTGCAGAAATGTCTTTCTTTATTTTTTCAAGATTTACGGCAAAATTGGCCAAAATCACGATGGCATCGGCACCTGAGTCATTGAACTGATGCTTCATTTCACTAGAGGTATAGAGTGGATTGGTATTTACTACAACCATACCAGCTCTCAACACTCCAAACATAGCCACAGGATATTGGAGACAATTAGGCATTTGGATGGCCACCCGGTCTCCTTTTTTCATTTTCAATTCATTCTGAAGATATGATGCGAAAATTCTCGAAAAATGATCCACTTCATGAAATGAAAGTGTTTTTCCCATGCATTCATATGCCACAGAATCGCCGTATTTTTTTACACTTTCTTCAAAAAGATCTACAACTGAAGAATAGGCTTCTACATCGATATTTTTTTCTACAGATTGCGGATAAAATTTATACCAAGGATAGTCTTGCATGAAAATCTAAATATTTTGGGTTAAGAATTGATTTTTATTTTGATACGGTTAAATATAAAATAAATCTGCATTTTTAAAAAAAGAAAGCTCATTTAGCAGAGAATATTTTAGATTTTAGATCTTAAATTTTAGATTGTAGATTTTAAATTATGAGTATCCGCAATGTTGAACGTTAGGTAAGAAGTAGCTTTTTAAGTTGCGGATACTCGTCAGCAGACAACAGCTCGCAGTCAACAGAAACACAAATCGTTCATCCAACAATCCATTGTTTGGCTATGTGCAAGAAAGCGGATAGTCATATTTTAAATTTAATATCCACAATCTGCAATCTAAAATACCAAAACCAAATCAATCTTTCTTAAGGATTTTTCTTGCTATTAGTTCTTTCATGATTTCATTTGTCCCTGCATAGATTCTCTGAACTCTTGCGTCTGCATAAGCTCTTGCCACGGGATATTCCCACATATATCCATAGCCACCATGAAGCTGGACGCATTCATCGGCTACATCGCATTGAAGTTCAGTCATGCTGTATTTAGCTGCTGAGGCCATGGCAGAATCTACTTTTTTGTCATTGTGAAGCAATACAAGCTGATCACAATATATCCTAGCCATTTCAAGTTTTGCTGACATTTCAGCTATTTTAAATCTTGTGTTTTGGAAGTCAGAAACTGTCTTCCCAAAGGCTGGTCTTTCCTTGACATAATTCACGGTAGAAAGAAAAGTGCCTTCTGCAAGCGCCAAAGCAGCAAGGGCTACTACCAATCTTTCTTGTGCCAATTCAGTCATCAAGTATTTGAATCCTTCTCCTTCATTCCCCAAGAGATTTTCTTTGGGTACTTTCACATCTTCAAAGAAAAGCTCACAAGTATCTTGGGCATGAAGTCCGACTTTTTCAAAAGGAACCCCTTTGGTAAATCCTTCCATGTCTGTATCTACAATAAAAAGACTGATCCCTTTTGCACCAAGGCCTGGGTCAGTTTTTGCAGCTACTACTACCAAATTGCACAAAAATCCATTCGTGATAAATGTTTTAGAGCCATTGATCAAATAGTGGTCTCCTTTGTCTATGGCACTAGCTTTAATGTTTTGGAGATCACTTCCAGCACCTGGTTCTGTCATCGCCACCGCTGAAATCATCTCTCCAGACACCATGCCGGGTATGTATTTGGCTTTAGCGGCTTCCGTACCATAATGCAGGATATAAGGAAAAACGATGTCACTGTGAAGTGGATAGCCTATAGCCGGACCAGAGCATCCGCTCAATCCCAACTCTTCAATAAAAAGTGCATTGTATCTAAAATCATCTATTCCCATCCCACCAAATTCCTCTGGAGCTTGGATGCATAAAAAACCATTATTACCAAGGTCTGTCCATGATTCTCTAGATACCATTTTGTTTTTTTCCCATTCGGCATTTTTCGGACTAATCTCTTTGGCTATGTAGTCTCTCACCGATTGCCTAAACATCTCATGTTCTTCTGTGAAAATCGTTCTTGGAATTCCGTTCATATTTGTTTATTTGGGTTTATGTAAATTTTCAGAATTATATAATGTTATCAAAACTTATACTTGATTGAACAATTAAATGTAAATGTATTTTAAATATTTACCAACCATAGTTCTGAATTAATAGCTAGACTGCCAAACTTTTTAAATTTATACAACATAAATAAAAAAGAGCTGATAATATACCAGCTCTTTTATTAACTCTTTTATTTGTCCCAAGGTTTTCTTGGGAGTTTTTGATCTCTTTGGGCAGTGTTGTAAACCATGGCTGCCACGATGATGGCTGCTTGGGTCATGTCTCCTTGCTGCATCCTTTCGTAAAGATCCATATTTGTGTGATAACCTCTTCCATAATCGATAGGGTCTTGGATAAATTGAAATCCAGGCACCCCTACTGCATCAAAGGCAACATGATCTGTAGAACCAGTATTTCTTCTCGTGATTGTTTTGGCGCCCATTTCGTGAAATGGCTCAAACCATTTTTCAAAAATCGGAACAAGCTGATCATTTCCTTCCAAATAAATACCTCTGATTTTTCCAGATCCATTATCTACATTATAATAAGCTGAGATTTTATCCCATTCACCTTTTTTATCAAATGTTTGTCTATCTGCTACATATTTCTGAACATAACCTCTTGACCCATAAAGTCCTTGCTCCTCTTCACCCCATAATGCAATCCTGATAGTTCTCTTAGGCTGAACTCCCAAAGTCTTCAAGATTCTAATGGCCTCCATCATCACTACTACACCGGCGGCGTTATCATTGGCACCAGTTCCGGCGTGCCAGCTATCCAAGTGAGCCCCCAATAAAACAAGCTCAGGCTTCAAAGTTTTATCAGTTCCAGGGATTTCGGCTAACACATTGTAACCTTTATAATCATCATCCAACCATTCCACTTCAATCTCTGCATCAACAGTTACGGTTTGGCCATTTTTAAGAAGCCTTTCGATTCTTCCAAAATGTTCCAAAGCAATCTCCATCTCTGGAATAGTCTTGTTCTTTGCTGTACTATAAGATCCAGCTCTAGTATGAAATACTGTACCAAAATTACCTCTAGTACCAGAGATACGCAATGCTATTCCTTCTTCCAAAAGAAAATCATTTACCTTTTGGTCTAAAGCACGCTGATCTCTCATTTGTTGAAGTTGGGCTGGTGAATATCTTGCTCCTCCCCCACCTATTGATACTTCTTTTCTATTTGACAAATCCTCTTCGGTCAATCTTCTAGCTTCAGGCTCAAAAGCTGGAGAAGTTGATAAAGTAGTAGGAAGCATGATTACTTTTCCGTTAAGCGTCCCCTTGTATTTTTCAAAATCTGCTTCTGATTGAATATCCAATAGGATGACTTCACTATTTATCAATCCTCCAGTTCCATCAGTCCAAGCTTTAGGATAGCCTATCAGTGGCGCATAATATGGATCTTTCATGGCGATGTATGATTTCTTCACATCCCAACCTCTTCCAAATTCTCCATAAGTATCTATTTTGACATTTGACAAACCCCATTCTGTGAATTTATCTGCTGTCCATTGCCTTGCTCTTCTTAAATTTGTAGAACCTGATAGCCTAGGCCCCATCAAATCGGTAAGGTTATATGCTAGGTCTTGAATTTGAGAATTTCTAATCCCTTCTGTTTTGATCTTATAGATCATTTCCAAATCTGTGTTTTCTTGGCTGTAAGCAGGGGCAGAAAACAAGAAAGCAACAAAGAGGATTAATGAAAATTGGTATTTGTATTTCATCATAATTGGATTGATTATTTTTTTTTGAATTTTTAAAAAAACGTGTTATTGAATAATCAAAAATGTGAAAAAAAATTAAGCTAAAAGAACCGCTAGTGTAATATAAGGGCATAAAAAAAGTCCCAGGTTTGGCTGAGACTTTCTCTTCAAGGATATAGTTTATAAATTTTGTGATTTTATAGCTGAATGGTTTTTTGTCTCCCTTTGATATCTTCAAGCATCATGACTTTACCTTTTGCAGAAGAATCTTTGAATTTATAATACTTTATAAAGCCATTTTCTTCGTTGATGGTCTCTTTGAAAAGTAGCTTACCAAATTCATCCTTGATCGTCACTTTTAGACCTGGTTTTTCTAGACCAAAAACAGTGAGCTTCACTTTGTTCTGATCTTCAATTTTTCCGGACGCCATCAATGGTAGTACCATTTCACTTTTAGGTTCTTTTGTTTCTACTTCAAAATTCGTTTTTCCAAGGACATCCTTCTTATCCATGCTTTCGACTGCTATATTGAAAGTACCTGTAGGAAAATCAGTTAGATTAAAGGGGACGATCACGTTAGATTTCACGAAGATTGTAGATCTATAAAGCGTCTTTCCTTTGACATCTTTGATGGTCAATCTTACTTTACCCAGGTCTTCTCCAAGAGAAAGCTTTACTATTTTCCCTTCAGTTTTTACAAAAGAAGATGCTGCGACATTTGATGTTCCTTCTCTGGCGAAGGTACTTGTACTAAGACTTAATGCTAATGCGAATGTTAAGAGCGTTTTCATAATTTTATATGTTTATTGGTTTTGTTGTCTGTCAGGATTTATTCACGATTTGTACCAAGAATTTTGAAGAAAATTTTCCTGTGACAAAACTGAAGAAACAAACCTTATTTATCTAAAAACTAATAGGTTACAACCCAATCAAAACTGTATCATAAACAATCAAAACACTGTACGACTGTTTCAAAAATGAACAAATTCTTAATGAAAATTCAGTTATTGAAGCTTTCTGAGGGTTGCATCAAACTAAAAAGTTTTTAAAAATATATTTTGAAAAAAATTCAACGCTCCTGATTTTTATAAAAAGCCAAAAAAAACCTGTACAGGAGCGTACAGGTTTTGGGTCAAATCGAACAATTTTGATGCATTGCTAATCTTCTCTAAGCTTATTCTTAAGATATTTCACCCTTTCGGCAATAGTCATATTTGAGATATCTATATTTTCTGATGTGGCTTTTAAGAAATCTTCCACACCACCAGAGTGATTTGTCGAAATCCCATCTTTAATTGTTACGTATCGCATTGTCGTCCAAAGCAGGGTCTTCAATTCTTTCATATTATCATCAGTCATATAATACTCTACTACGACTGTATTTTGATTATACCAAAGGATTCTACTTTTGATCCTCACCCATTCTCCGACTTTGGCAGGTTTGACATACGCTATATTATGATTGTAAACAACCCATGCTGCCTTATACTTCTGTATAAAATCGATCATTTCTACACCATAAAGCTTAGGAACCTGATCTTCTCTTGCATTGAAAAAATAATCAAAGTATTTGGCATTATTGAGATGCTGCAAAGGATCACAATCTTGAAAGCGGACGACTACCCTACTTTCAGTTTCTTTTGGATAATGTTTATCCGGATTCAATTCAAACATGATAACTCTAAATTACTGTAACCTATCAATTACTAATTCAACTCTTCTATTCTGTGCTCTACCTTCTTCGGTATTTGTATCTGCTATAGGTTTGGAACCTCCCCAGCCTGTTATTCTGATTCTTTCAAAATCTATCCCTTTCAGGGTCAAATAACCTCGGATTTTTGAAGCTCTGTTCATAGACAACTCCTTATTAAGCTGGGGATCTCCCACATTGTCTGTATGGCCTTCGAGTCTCACGCGTAGAGTTGAATTTATTTTCATAAACTCTACCAAGTCATCCAAAAGTTGGATAGATCTGGCATCGGCAAAATCTGATGTTCCTCTATTGAATTGAATATTGCTCAAAACGATACTTGCCCCTGCTTTTACAGGCATCAGCAAAATTGATTCTGAATTGTATTTCGACCATTCTTCAGAACCAAAATCTTTTGGTATATAGCCATTCGAAGAAACCACAAATCTATCTAGTGAATTATTTTCTATTTCATTTTGAAGAATCGAGAAATCACCTGCATTTTTTTTGATTCCTTGCTTGTTGGTGTATGTGATTATGAAAGGAATAGCTTCTGAGGTGTTTGCATCCAAAACTTTATAATTTGTAGAATTACTCTCCTCAGCACTTACCATTGCCGAATCGATTACTTCTTCGATTACTTCCACTGGAGCTTCTTTGACTTTCTCGGTAGAAATTGCGACACTTTTTTCCTCAATGTTTTCTACTGTTTTCTCTTCTACAGTTTCACTTTTCTCCTCAATGATTTCTGCTTTTTCCTCTTCTATAGTTTCTACTATTTCAGTTTGGGGTTCTGCATTCTTTTGGGAAATCGCTAAAGTTTCTTCCACAGATTTCTCTTCATCTTGGTGAATTACCATCATGAGATCCCCAAAACCTTCGGAATTTTGCGTTGAAGTATAAAAGGCTATATTTCCCAATTCTTCAAAAACTACATAACTCAACTCTGCACCTGATGAATTCACTTTTTCCATCTGGCTTGGTTTAGACCAATTCTCCCAAGTATCATCCAATCTTTGGGAAGAATATATGTTTCTTCCAGAATTGGATGTATTTGAATTGGTGGAAAAATATAAAGTCTTCAAGTCTTTTGAAAGTGAAGGTGTCAATTCTTGCGAAAAAGTATTTATGTCTGTTCCCAAATTTTGTGGAGATGACCAACTCCCTTCTCGAATTTGTCTGGAAACATAAATATCTTCATTTCCGTACGAGCCAAAAGAGTTCATTGACATGATGATTACCGAATGATCCTGGCTGAGTCTACCGCTAAAATGGGAACCTTGATTTCTGAAGTTGCCCATTTCCAAAGGTCTGACATAATTCCACTCAGACCCAAACCTTGAATATTGGTGGATTCCTTGACTTTTTCCATTACCACTTCCGCTATGGTAAACGTAGGCAGTGAGAGCATCTGGGAAGCCAACAATTACGTCATTTCCTGCTGTGGACAAACTTTTGACATGAACCGGGGTTCCCCACTCTCCATTTGGTGTCTTTTTGGTCATCCAGATATCTCCAAAGTCAGTTTCTCCTCCCAAGTTTTCAGGATGGTAACCGACTGAATAAAAAATCTCCTCTGTTGGAGAGATCACGGGATGTTGCTCGTCATAAGGAGAGTTTAAGTTTTTCAAAGTAGAAATACTTTGAGAATGAGCAATTGTCGTTAATGAAAAAGCAAGCAGGAGAAACCCGCTTGCCTTTTTTATATTATTCATAAAATCAAAATTCATCATAATTGATTCTTATCAATTATTGATCCAAAACTATCGCAAACACCAAAGGGGCGACGATAGTGGCATCAGATTCTATGATATACTTTGGTGTATCAATCCCAAGTTTTCCCCAAGTAATCTTCTCATTTGGCACAGCACCGGAGTATGAGCCATAAGAAGTTGTAGAATCTGAAATTTGGCAGAAGTAACCCCAAAGTGGAATACTGTCTCTTTGAAGATCCTGATGAAGCATCGGCACGACACAAATCGGGAAGTCTCCAGCGATCCCACCTCCAATTTGGAAGAAACCTACAGTGCTGTCTTCCTTGGCGTTATTCGTGTACCAATCTGCCAAGAACATCATGTATTGAATACCTCCTTTGACAGTATGTACATCTTTGATATCACCTGAAATCACATGACCAGCATACATATTACCCAGTGTAGAATCTTCCCATCCTGGAACAATTATAGGGAGGTTTTTCTTAGCAGCTTCTAGCAACCAACTATTTTTAGGGTCTATCTGGAAAGATTTATCTAATTTTCCTGAGAGAAGAATTTTATAGAAAAACTCATGAGGAAAAAACGCTTCTCCTGCTTGATCAGCTTTGACCCATTCTTCCAAAATGACATCTTCTATCCTTCTCATAGCTTCCATCTCAGGAATACATGTGTCAGTCACTCTATTCATGTGTCTGGCAAGCAAGTCATTTTCCTGCTCTGGAGACAGGTCTCTATAGTTTGGAATTCTCTCGTAATAATCATGAGCTACAAGGTTGAAAACATCCTCTTCCAAGTTGGCACCAGTACAAGTGATAATTTGGACTTTGTCTTGGCGGATCATTTCGGCAAGAGAAATTCCCAATTCAGCTGTTGACATTGCACCAGCCAAAGTGATCATCATTTTTCCATTGTTATCAAGGTGAGTTTTGTAACCTTCTGCGGCATCGATTAATGCAGCCGCATTGAAATGTCTGTAATTATGTTTTAAAAATTCAGTTATTTTCATAAGTAAATGATTTGTTTTTCTTATTGAATGAAGGTTCTCGCGTTCCAGACTAACTACTTATTAAAATAATTAGCAGACCGAATGCTGAAATTCATCAAATTTGAATGTATTTTTTTTGAGACCCTAAAATTATCAATTAAAACGACACAAAAAAAGCCCAGTGGACTGGGCTCTTTTTATAATATGTATAATTTGACTAATTATTTTGCTGGAGTCTCCGGTTGGTTTTTACTAGCAATGAATTTTTCATTCAATCCTTTTGTAACCTTATCCGTAATATCCAATGATTTTTTTGAATACCAAACTGCTCCACCTCTTGTATAGGAAAGGATCATTTCAAGATCATTTGCTTCAGCATATTCAGTAAGATATTCTTGGATCTCATCGATTACATCACTATATAGTTTTGATTCGTCAGTCTGAAGCTCTTGCATCAAGTTATCTCTGTAAGTCACAAGATTTCTTTCTTTTTTCATCAGATCTTCTTGCTTTGCACGGGCTTGATTTGGGGTCATTGAACCTGCAGTTTGCTCAAAGTTTGCTACTTCTTGCTCAAAACCTCTAGCTCTACTTCCCAATTCAGTTTCGAATTTTTTACCCTTTTCAGTGATTTGACCTGATTGCTCTTTGAAGAAATCATAATTTGCTATTACACTATCTGTGAGGATATATGCGATCTTGAGATCGGAAATACTTACTTCAGAGTTTTCTTCTGTGCTTGGGTTTGATTCTGGGGCGGTACCTGAATTATTGCAGGAGGAGAATACAATTGTTGCAAATCCTAGAACACCCAATACTTTCGATAATTTTTTCACGTTTGTTTGCTTATTATTTGTACTTGGCGCAAATATAAACAAAGTATTGTTTGTTCAAATTAATATGGAATTCCTAATTGTTAATTTGAGTTAAATCTAAGATAATTTTACTACTCAAATTACATTAACTTATTGATAGATAAGATGGAGGTGGTTATTTTACTTTATTTGATTTTTTTAGCAATATTTTTCATTTTAGAAAAATATTTCTTGTGCCAATCTGTATGTATTGGCATGAGCTTCGATAATATTGCTTATTTTGGGTGAATAACCACCACCCATACAACACATTACTGGTATACTATTTTTTTTGGCCATTTCAAGAACTATCCGATCTCGTTCTTTGCAGCCAAGTATTGACAAACCCAATCTTCCCAACTTATCGGATTCCAGTACATCTACTCCACATTGATAGATAATATAATCGGGCTGAACAGTCTCCAAAAGTGGGTAGATGTTACTTTTAAGGATTTTTAAATATCCAGAGTCATCAATTTTGTCCGGCAACCCTATATCTAGATCAGATTTCTCCTTATGCATTGGGTAATTAGAAGCACCATGCATACTAAATGTGAAAACCTCCTCTGTACTTTCGAAAATCTGAGCGGTTCCATTTCCTTGGTGAACATCCAAATCAACTACTAAAATTTTTCTTGCTAAATTATTACCAAGTAAATAATTAGCAGTGATGGCAATATCATTCAAGAGGCAAAAACCTTCGCCTCTATCGGTAAATGCATGATGTGTACCTCCAGCAATGTTCATAGCCACCCCAAATTCCAAAGCAAACAAAGCTGCTTGAACAGAACCATCCATGATGTGGATCTCTCGGTTTACCAATTCTCCACTCAACGGAAAACCTGTTTTCCTGATTTCTGATTTTGTAAGGGAGAGGTGTTTTAGCTTAGAGAAATAGCTAGTATCATGAGTGTTCAGTATCCATTTTTCATCCAGAATGCCCGGTTCGAAAAAGTTATCGGTATTTACTGTTCCTTCATACAGTAATTGCTCTGGAAGCAATTCATATTTTTCCATAGGAAACCTATGGCCTTGTGGAAGCGGGTGTGCATAGATGGACGAGTGGGCAATCTTTAACATAATAAAAAACGCTTGTTAGATAACAAGCGAATTAAAATATTGTTGGAAAGAAAATATAAATCAATCTTCTTCTTCATAATCTTCTTCGGCAGACTGAAATGAATAATGTGTATCATCAAGCTTGATACTATCATCATTGAATTCCTTAATGAATTTTTCAATCACACTTTCATCAATAAACTCGACATTCAGAGCAGCATCCACCCCGATTCCATAATCATGGTGTGTATCAATATCAATAAATTCCTGCACTTTAACAGTTTCCTCTTCCTCTATATCCATAATGATTTCAGTTATAAACCATCCGATCTCTTCTTCTTCACTAGAAAGTGGTTTCAAATTTCCATTTTCATCCTCCTCATATTTGATACCCTTAAAATTCGGGAATTTTTTGGCTGCTTCGTGTTCTGCAAGCTCGTACACTTCGGAAGAATGATGGAGCCTCAATGTATAAAGTGCTGCATCATATATGACTTCTTTGCCTTCAAATACTCCAATGAAAAGAAAATTTACAAAATCCTCTGTATTTTCTTCTTCACCTTCTATCACTTTAAAGGACTTATTTGAAGACACAAGCTCTTTTTTGAGTGCATTTACTATTTCTGGATCAAATCCTTCGTTTGGATAATTCATGTTTTTCAAAATTCTTGATTTATTTTGACAACTTACAATGTTAAAAGGTAATTTGAAAACGTTTTAGCGATATCACATTCAATATAATTTTAAGTATTTAAAATACAATCAAATAATTTAAAAAAAAATGTTTTACCCGATAAATGACCCTGATTTTGTAAAAAGTTTAATCAAACAAAATGAATCTGATGAACTGGACTTTAAATTGAACATTTCGGACAGTCTGAAATTCGCTAAAACACTTGTGGCTTTTGCAAACACCAAAGGAGGAATTGTAGCCATCGGAATAAATGACCAAAAAGTCATCAAAGGGATCGACCCTGATGAAGAGCTATATATGGTTGAAAAAGCAGCTATTGAATTTTGCGTACCCAAAGTGAATTTCGAAAGTTATATTTATGAGATTGATTATTTGGAAGATGAAAAACTAGAAGAAAGTCTTTACATCCTTATAATCAAAGTCGAAAAATCTTCAGACACCCACTATTTGACATCAAAAAGCGAAAAAAAAACAAAATACACCAGGCGGGGCGACAGCAACTTTCCTGATGTATCTTTTGAATAAATTAAGCTTGTTTTGCTCCCAAGGACACTCCTAGTAGCGAATTGATCAAACCGAGAATCAAACCAAACAAAACAGCCCACCAAAATCCGTCGACAGTAAATCCATTGATAATTTTTGCTGCAATCAAAATCAATAATGCATTGATTACGATCAAAAACAACCCTAAAGTGACAATCGTAATTGGGATAGTAAGAATGACAAGTATAGGTTTTACAGTTATATTCAATAGTGCAATCAATGCTGCGATGACTATCCCTGTGAGAAAATCATCCACACTTACACCTGGAAGTAAATAGCTGGTGATCAACACCGATAGCCCTCCCAACAATATTTGCACTAGTATCCCCCAAGTTTCAGAAGCTTTACTCATATTTAGATAGATTTTTAAATTTAAATTAACGCCATACTAATATAGTATAAATTTGAATTTTGGTAATAATTGAAGAAAAATAACATTCTAAATATAATTGTGAAAATTAGGTTTTATCTTTACGCATTAATCAAAATAACCATAAAAAGTGATTTTAATAATTTTCTTCTTATTACACTGGTATTTCTCTTTGTTTTGCCAAAGTTTCTTTCTTCATCGGTATGCTGCCCATCAGATGTTTTTCATGTCTAAATACTGGGAAAAATTCTTCTACATATTTACATGGATGACCCAAGGGAGCAGTTACCTATCACCAAGAGCCTATGCGATTCTTCACAGAATGCACCACGCTTACAGTGATACACCCAAAGACCCACATAGTCCTCACCATACAGAGAACTTATTCACGATGATGTGGAAAACAAAAAACATTTACAACGACTACTTCAGTTTCAAATTAAAGCCTGAGGAAAGATTTTCCAAAGATGTTCCAGACTGGAACAAGTTTGATCTTTTTGCAGATTCCATGATTGCCAGAGTTGGTTGGGCTTTGGTTTATATCTTGATTTATGTCCTTTCAATTTCTGTATTCGAACTTGCAGGTACTCACTGGTGGATGTACTTCTTGCTTCCAATACATTTGATGATGGGGCCAGTTCATGGTGCCATTGTGAATTGGAGCGGTCACAAATACGGATACGCCAATTTTGACAACAACGATAAATCCAAGAACAGCTTATTATTGGATGTATTAATGTTGGGTGAATTATTCCAAAACAACCACCACAAATTACCGAATAGACCAAACTTTGCTGTGAAATGGTATGAATTTGATCCTACCTACCCTATTGTAAAGCTTTTGCATGCTAGTGGAATTATCAAACTCAGAACTACATAATTGTAATCCAAATACTTAAAACTGAAAGAGTCGATTAAATCGGCTCTTTTTTTATTTCAAATTGAAAATAACTAAGATTATATTTTTTCACCTAATTATTTATTACTAAATTTATAGATACCAATAGAAAAGATTCGTTCTTTAATATTTGCTTTTTCGAAACTAAGTGAATAATTTGAAGCGTAATTTAAACTTAAACACATATTATGAGAAATCTAACAAGAGCAGAAGAGCAGGTGATGCAAATTCTGTGGGAAGCAGAAAAAGGATTCGTGAAGGATCTTTTAGAAAGAATGACTGAGCCAAAGCCAGCGTACAACACAGTATCTACCATCATCCGGATACTTGAAAGAAAAGGTTTCGTACAGCACAAAGCTTATGGAAAGTCCCATGAATATTATCCAATCGTCACCAAAGACGAGTACAGGAGCCATTCGATCAAGAATTTACTTTCAGGTTATTTTGGAGGATCTTTCACGAAAATGGCATCATTCTTTGCCAAAGACGAAAATCTTGACATCAAAGAACTAGAAAAAATCATGAATG
The DNA here is from genome assembly GCF_022549695.1 of Belliella calami. Lineage (GTDB taxonomy): Bacteria > Bacteroidota > Bacteroidia > Cytophagales > Cyclobacteriaceae > Belliella > Belliella calami. Next base: position 103,829 of record NZ_JAKZGS010000005.1, read on the forward strand.
AGGTCAAAGAAGATGTAAAATAACCTTCATATGGCCATTCTAATAGATTATATCTGGCAAAGCACCTTCTGCCTTTTCTTCTTCTTTGGAGTATATTGGGTATTTCTTAGAAATGAAAAAGTATTTGTTTTTACAAGGGTTTATTTATTAATCACCCCCATTTTGGGACTGCTGTTTCCCTTAGTAAAAATACCAGTTAGCTTTTACAAGCCAGATATATCGTTAGAACAATCACAACTATTTCGGGCACTTTCCATTGAGCAAGTGCCCGAAGATGTTGCTGGTTTCTATGGATTGCCAGAGGTGACGGTACAGAGCACCAAGCTACCAATGCTATTAGAGTTAAAAGACTATTTTATTATTTTTTATCTTCTGATTTTTGCTTTATTGGCAGTGAAAGTTTTTTGGCAGTTTATCCAATTACGACTCTTAAAAGAAAAAGGCTGGTATCAGACTGTTTTCAAACTGAAAGAAAAGTATTTTCTGATTCCAACATTTGGTCTTGCCCCTATTTTCTCTTACTTCAACGAATTGTATTGGGATGAAACACAAGACTTGAGCAATGAAGAAAAAGATCAGATAATCAAGCATGAAATAGAACACATCCGACAAGGTCACTCTTGGGACATTCTATATTACCAAATTATGAGTGTGGTATTTTGGTTCAATCCGGCAATGCATTTGATGCGCTCTGCACTTGTTGATGTACACGAATACCTAGCTGATGAAAATGTTTTAAAACAAACAGCAAACAAAGAAAACTATCCGAAATTAATCGTGAAAATCGCATTTAAGGGAATGGATCTTCCTATTGGTAACTATTTTATTAGATCAACAACCCTTAAAAGAATTTTAATGATGAAAAATTCAAAAAAACCTAACAGGTTTAAAATGATTATGATACTTCCATTGACTTTGATGTTATTGGCATTGGTATCCATGAAAACAAAAGTAGGACTGAACGACCTCTTGAGTTCAAGTACACAAAAGATTGAATTTATTAAAGATCAATTGACTGCCTCTCAAGATTCACTTGAAGTAGCTATCAAAGTCAAGAAAATAAAAAACCCAAATCATTACGAACTTATTGGGCCTTTGGAAGGTGAAAAGCTTACAGCGCAGCTAGGTGAATTGATGTATGAATTTTCCGAAATATCCTCTGACGACGAGTATGTGAAGGTAAGAAGTCTTATCAATAGCCTGAAGAGCAATTCGAGAATTGTGAAAAACTACGGTCCTGTAAAAACTTATGGTCAGGTTTCTGTAAAGCCTACTCCAAAAGAAGGAGAAGAAGTTTGGGAGAAAAATTTGGCAAAATCCATAGCCGAGTTTATTCCCGAAAAAGAAATGGAACTTGGTTTGATTTCAAGAATTGAAATAGAGTACGTTATCACCAAGGATGGGTCAATCAAAGATCCTATTATCAAACAAAGTTTTGGTGGAGGTGTAGATAAAAAAGTTTTAGATATGCTCACCAATTCAGATTTGCCAAAATGGACACCTGGAGAGCTTAATGGTGAAAAAGTGGAGGTAGTGCATAGCACCAGTCTCAATATTTCACTACCTTCCAAAATCAGCCAAAATAAAGACGACCTTAATTTTTTCCCACAAACAATAGATATTCCAATTTATAAATCCAAGAACACTGTCATCAACGATGATACTGTTTTTGACGTAGTAGAGACGGCACCAAATCCTCAAGGAGGAATGGAAGGTTGGAATGAATACTTGAAATCGAATCTAAGGTATCCAGAAGTAGCCAAAGCCAATGGAGAGGAAGGAACAGTTTATGTAGTTTTCGAGGTAAATAAAGATGGGTCTATAAGCGAAGTTGATATTTTAAGAGGAGTAAGTCCTGCAATCGATGCAGAGGCAATCAGAGTAGTCAAAGCATCACCAGCATGGGAGCCTGGCAAACAAAGAGGTAAAGAAGTCAATGTAAGGATGAGACTTCCTATTCGATTTAATAATGATAGTAAAAATGCTACAGCCTCTTCAAAAGATCAAGTTGGTGAAGTAGTTGTTTTTAAAGATGGTGCATATGATAAAGTAGACACTCCTCCTTCACCACAAGGCAAAATGGAAGGTTGGAAAAAGTATTTAACAGAAAACTTAAATTACCCAAATTCCGCTAAAGAGCAAGGTGTAGAAGGTACTGTTTATTTAGTTTTTGTAGTAGGAAAAGATGGCTCAATTGGAGAAGTAGATGTCTTGAGAGGAATTGGTGCTGGATGTGATGAAGAAGCAATGAGAATTGTTAAAAATTCACCAAAGTGGACTCCGGGAATGCACGATGGAAATCCAGTTAATGTAAGGATGAGACTTCCTATTCGCTTTAACCTTGGTAAATCTTCGGCAGCTTCAGAAGAGGTCTCTCCTACTAAAGCTTTTAACACACATCTCACCAAAAACATTAAATTCCCATTAGAAGCAAGAAAAAATGAGAATACAGGAACTGTGCTTGTTCAACTAGAATTAGACTCCAAAGGCAAAATTTCAAATACAGAGATAATACAAGGAGTAAGTAAAGAAATAGACGAAGAGGTCAATAGAGTTGTAAACACCTCTGCTCCATCTTGGAATGTCCCTTTGAATGGCAATAGTTTCAAGACAATCCTACCTATAACATTTAGACTAGGTGATGTAAACAGTGAATCTAGATCAAGAGAAGGAATGAAAAATGAAATTGTCGTAGTAGGCTATGGTAGCAGTACTTCTCTCCAATCCAAAAAAGTAATTAATGATTTTGAAAACAACCAAGTGAACTCTACTATTTTTGGAAAATTTGACTCATCTTCAAAAAGTAAGACTTTTGATCCTATTTATGTTTTGGATGGTAAAATAAGAGATCGCGATTCCATGAATAAAATAGAACCAACCAATATCAAAAACTTGAATATAGTAAGAAATCCAAGTATAGATGAATTGGGTAAATTTGGTGAAGAATCAAAAAAAGGCATTATTTATGTAGAGACTAAAAATAAATAACTTAAACACGCTTAGTATCTAAAAGTAAAAGTCCTCACTTATTGTGAGGACTTTTTTTATGTTTATCCGATTCCATACCAGTAACCAAACAAAGTGGTGAGTTTTAAAGCAATTGGTCCACTAATAACCCTTGTCCGGTGAGGCGTAAATAACAATTATCAGAATGATCATTTCCGGAAAATTATGCGTACCGATATCATAGCTGATAATTATAATTTTTATTTCAAGCTCAATCTACCTTGTGATGCACCATAGAGATTGGCCATTCTGTAAAGTATTCTTGCTCCTACATTTCCATCCCATTCATCTCCTTCTGGACCTGGTGCTACTTCCACTAAGTCAAAACCAATAATTTTCTTACCAGATTTAACTAACTCCTTCATTAAATACATCACTTGCTCAAGTTCAAAACCTCCAGCTACAGGTGTGCCAGTATGCGGACAAAGTTTCGGATCTAGCCCATCAATATCTATGGTTATATAGACTTCTTCAGGTAATTGATCTACGATTTCATCACTTATGATTTTCCATGCTTTGCCTTCATAAGATTCCTTTTTGAGTACTTTGTCATAGAAAGTCGTAATTCTATTGTTTTCCTTAGCCATGATATACTCTGCTTCGCAATAGTCTCTGATTCCTACTTGCACCAACTTGCTTATTTGAGGCAGTTTCAAAGCATTATAAGCTATAGAAGCATGAGAATACTCAAAGTTTTCGTAAGCTACTCTTAGGTCAGCATGTGCATCAATCTGTAGAATCCCGAAGTTATCATGATCATTCGCTATCGCTTTGATTAGGCCAAGCGGTGTACTATGGTCTCCACCCAACAAGGCAACCATTTTTCCAAGTGCTCTGTATTTCTTTGCCTGTTCATGTACCCAATCATTCATTTCTGCACAAGCCTTATTGATCAAATCAGGGACTGCTGCAAACCGCTCTAGATCCTCTTCTGGTGATCCTCTTTCCAACCAATCTATATAATTTTTAGCCAAGATTCTGTAGTTGGAACTTGTATTTACCATATCTTGCGGAATTGGAAGCATGTAAATACCCATTTTCCATGCATCCTTAATATCATCTTCAAAAAGATCAACTTGAAGTGAAGCATTCAGGACTGCTTCTGGTCCATCTGCTGTTCCAGAGGAATAAGAAACTGTTACTTCCCAAGGAACTGGGATTATGATCATTTCAGCTGTATTTTCATCAAAAGGAAGCCCAAAAAGAGAATTGTGCGTACTAACTCCATTTGGATCAAAATTATCAATGATCTGATGTTTAATAGACATATTTTTTAGTTTAAGTTTAATATACAAATATAACTTTTATGATTTCACGAATACATGTATCAATTCGGAATATTAAATTGCAAAGTAAAGAAAGCTGAAAAATGATAGGAAAATTAATGATCCTTTATTTAATGAGTGTCGGTAAGCCTTTCATTATCAAAATAAAATATTATGATTATAAGTTTCTTTGCCAGTAGCTTTAATTCCATGGTCGATTGCTTGCTTATGTTCAATATCTAAGAGCATCTAATATCAATTAATATCGGATCTATGCTAAATCATGCTTGTCTTTAGTTAGTAGCAAAGTTCCGTATATCCATATAAAATATTGGCATCTGTAGGGTTAAAAGAGAAGTAAAAAGACACTTTAAATATTGAGGATACTAGTCAACAACGTGTGCTCAGTAGTAAAGACAACAGGTCACAATTATGTGATTCTACATTGTCAACAGAAATTCAATAGAATGGATAAAGAATATAGCTGATTTGTTTATTGCATCACTTCCCTAACGATCCCTGTACCAATTCCCAAATGGCTCCATTTTTCGATTGCGAGTTCAATTATGACTAGCATACCAGGTTGCATATTCAAATAGCCCTGATCCGCGATTGTCGATACCAGAGCACTGACACCAGGATTGTGTCCAACGATCATCAAGTTATTTATATCATCGTTGACTCCAGAAATCACTTCAAAGAGAATAGAAGATTCAGCTTCATAAATTTCATCAGAAAATTGAATGATGGAATCAGGCAAATCCGAGGCAATAATTTCAGCAGTTTGTGTTGTCCTCAAAGAAGAGCTTGACACAATTTTATCTAATTTGACTCCTGTTTTTTCAAAAAGCTCTTTGATGCGAGATAATTGATTCAACCCATTTTGATTTAATTCTCTTTGGAAATCTGTTCTATTCCCAAAACTAAAATCGGCCTCTCCGTGCCTTAAGACAACTAATATTTTACTTTTTTGCATAAATTAATTACTTTTCCAGCTACCGAAATACTTGAAATAATCATGCCAATTCTAATATAGTATCTTTCATAATTTGGAATAGAATGTAATCGCATCTATTTTTAGGATTTAAATGGATCTTTTGTAAAGACTCTATTCATAAATATATAGAAAATATGTCAAAAAATTTAGTGATAGTAGAGTCACCTGCCAAAGCAAAGACGATAGAAGGATACTTGGGAAAAGATTTTAAGGTGGCTTCTAGTTATGGTCATGTACGGGATTTGCCAAAAGGTGACAAAGCAATAGACATTCAAAATAAATTCAAACCAACTTACGAAGTCACTGCCGATAAAAAGGAAGTGATCAAACAATTGAAAAAGCTTGTGAAGGAATCAGAAATGATTTACCTGGCGAGTGATGATGACCGCGAAGGAGAAGCCATTAGCTGGCACTTAAAAGAAGTCCTCAAATTGAAGGATGACAACAGCAAGCGAATTGTATTTAGAGAAATCACCAAAAATGCGATTACAAAAGCTATAGAAAATCCACGAACCATCGATTATGACTTGGTCAATGCACAGCAAGCCAGGAGAATTTTGGACAGATTGGTTGGTTTTGAATTATCGCCAATACTTTGGAAGAAAATCAAAGCAGGTCTCTCTGCCGGTAGAGTACAATCTGTAGCTGTTAGGCTGATTGTAGAAAGAGAAAGAGAAGTTGAGAAATTCAACACCAAGTCTTCCTTCAAAATCACTGCGCTTTTTGATGTAGAAGGAAAAACGCTATCTGCCGAACTTCCCAAGAAATTCGATACCCAAGAGGAAGCTGAGGAGTTTCTAAAGAAATGTATTGGTGCTGACTTTAGCATCAAGAGTTTGGAGAAAAAGCCAGGTAAAAAGACCCCTGCAGCACCATTTACTACTTCTACCCTACAGCAAGAAGCTAGTAGAAAATTGAGTTTCTCTGTAGCACAAACAATGTCTGTAGCACAGAAGCTCTATGAAGCTGGAAAGATTACTTATATGAGGACTGATAGCACCAACCTTTCGGATGATGCCATGACAGCCGCTAAAAATGAAATCACTTCGGCATATGGTTCAGAATTCCATAAATCCAGAAAATACACCACAAAATCTGAAGGTGCACAAGAAGCTCACGAAGCTATAAGACCGACTGATTTCTCTAAGCATGATACTTCCGGGGATCGAAACGAACAGCGTCTATATGAATTGATATGGAAAAGAGCCATTGCTTCCCAAATGGCCGATGCAATCCTAGAAAAAACAAATGTAAGTATTGCTATTTCTACAATGCCGCAGACACTTTCTGCAAGTGGTGAGGTGATCAAGTTTGAAGGTTTTTTGAAAGTGTACCTTGAAAGTACGGACGAAGAGCCGGATGATGAGGAAAGTACAGAAAAAGGACTATTGCCTCCTTTGACAGTTGGGCAAAATTTGGGATTGATAGAAATGAAAGGCAGGGAAACATTTACAAGACCTGCGCCAAGATATACAGAAGCATCTCTTGTGAAGAAATTGGAAGAAATGGGTATCGGTAGACCATCTACTTATGCTCCTACCATTTCTACTATCCAAAAGAGAAATTATGTGATCAAAGAATCACGTGATGGGAATGAGCGGAAGTATGTAGAAATGAAAATTGCAAAGGGCGAATTTAAGAAAGAAAACAAAACTGAAATTGCCGGTGCTGACAAGAATAAATTATTCCCGACCAATATCGCAATGGTCGTGAATGACTTCTTGGTAGAACATTTTCCAAATGTGATAGATTTTACATTTACCGCAAGAGTAGAAAAAGAATTTGATGAAATCGCCCATGGAAATCAGAATTGGGAAGATATGATTCAAAACTTCTATGGGGCATTTCATACCAGGGTCGAGGAAACAGCAAATGTGGCGAGAGCTGATGTAAATAGCTCTAGGGAGATTGGGATCGATCCAAAAACTGGAAAAATGATCATTGCAAGGCTCGGGAAATTTGGGCCATTGGTACAGATCGGTGATCAGGAAGACGAGGAGAAACAGTTTGCCAGTCTCAAAAAAGGACAATTCATCGAAAACATTACCTTGGAAGATGCTTTGGAATTGTTCAAATTACCAAGAGATGTAGGACAATTTGAGGACAAAAAAATTGTAGCAGCAATTGGAAGATTTGGTCCATACCTTAGACATGACAGTAAATTCGTCTCTTTGGGAAAAGAATATGATCCATTGAGCATCACAGAAGAAGAAGCTATCCAACTTATCAAAGATAAACGCAAAGCAGATGCTGAGAAACATATAAAGACCTTTGAGGAAAACGAGGAAATTCAAATTCTCAATGGTAGATGGGGTCCTTACATCAAATTTGGTAAAAACAATTTCAAAATCCCTAAAGACAAAGAAGCTGCTGAATTGAGCTATGCCGAAACTATTGAAATTATAGAAAATCAACCTGAAAAGAAAAAAGGTAGGTTTACCAAGAAAAAGTAATTTAAAGCAGGATTTATTTCCTGCTTTTTTTTGTCTAATTTGAAACTAAAAGATAAAATTTAGGATCTTTGGGGATTATGGAATATAAATATCCGCAATGATACCAATAATTTAAGTCGAGAGTTCTCTTTGATTCATTTAGATCCGCCTAAAGCGCACAAATTATTAATTGATATTAGATATTTATAGATATTGACCTAAAACAAACATTAATACGAGAATCATAGTCTACTGGCAAAGTAGTGTATATTCATATAGGAATCATTCAAAAAAAATAAAGCCAAGGTTTCCCAACTTATGAAAGTTACAAAAGCAATACTAAGTGCTATTTTTTTCTTTTGCATTTCTATCTCCAACAGTCAAACCAAATTGGAGGGAATTATAGAAAATGTGGAAAATCAAACACCAATTCCTTACGCAATGGTTTTCTTGACCAATACAAGCAATGGAACATTAAGTGATTCACTAGGTAGATTTTCTTTAGAAATCCCCAACGGAAAACATGAGTTGATTATCAAAACTCTAGGTTTTACGACATTGAGCTTTGAGTTTGATCACAATGCTCTCCAAAACAAACTGTATCGGTTTCGATTGGCAGCAGATGATATGGAACTTTCCGAATTAGAAGTAAATTCAATCAGAGACAAAGCATGGTACAGTAATCTAGAAATCTTCAAAAGGTATTTTATTGGCACAAGTTCTAATTCAGAAAAAACAATGCTTGAAAACCCGACCAAGCTTGTATTGGATGACCAATCAATTCCGAGAACGCTATTAGCAAAAGCCAATGAAGCGATAGTGATTGAAAATGTCAACTTGGGTTATAAGATTAAATACATTTTGCAGAGTTTTGAATATTCAAAATCAAATTTTCGGGTTTTTTATGGAGGTTATGCCCTTTTCACATCTGACTCTACACTTTCCAGGAGGAAAAATAAACAAGTAGAAAAAAATAGAGAGATCGCTTACTTTGGAAGCTCGATGCATTTTCTAAGAGCTGTTTATCAAAATAAGGTTGAAGAAGAAGGCTTTTTGGTAAGAAGGCTAAGGAAGATACCAAATATTAACAGACCTGATGACGAGGAGTTGAATGCTGTGGCAGAGAACTTCAGGCTAGGTCGTCCAACACCATATACTTTTGAGGAATTTGCAAGACTAAGGAAACTGCCAAAAACGATTGATGTTTTGGAGAAAGACCCAATCGATTTAAGCCAAATTATAGAAGAAGGCGAAGAAGGACAAATGATTTTGAAATTTGATGATTATCTTCAAGTGATATATCAAAAAGCTAAACCAAACCAAAACTATCCCGACGCACACAAATTACCCAACCAAGAAAGTTTAATCCATTTTATAAACGGGAAGATTGAAATTTACGAAAATGGGAGTTTTTCCCCTCCTTATGATCTTTTGTTTGAAGGGTACATGGGTTGGATGAAAATTGGAGATATGCTTCCCTTAGATTACTATCCAAATCCAAAATGAAAAAGAAATTAGTAGTGCTTACAGGTGCAGGTATATCTGCTGAAAGTGGTATAGCCACTTTTCGAGACAGTAATGGACTATGGGAAGGTCACAATGTCATGGATGTAGCTTCCCCAGAAGGCTGGAGGAAAGATCGGGCATTGGTCTTAGATTTTTATAACCAAAGAAGAAAGCAGGCGCTAGGTGTGAAACCGAATGAAGCCCATTTGGAATTGGCCAGGTTAGAAAAATACTTTGATGTCACGATCATCACTCAGAACGTAGACAACTTACATGAAAAAGCTGGTTCAAACAATGTGATCCACCTCCACGGAGAGTTGTTCAAATCGCAAAGTACTATGGATCCTTCATTGGTATATAAAATGGATGGTTGGGAATTAAATATTGGAGACAAATGTGAGAGAGGAAGCCAATTGAGACCTTTTATAGTTTGGTTTGGGGAGATGGTACCAATGATAGAACCAGCCATCGACATCGTAAGCAAAGCGGATATTTTTGCAGTGATAGGCACTTCACTTCTTGTGTATCCAGCTGCTGGCTTGATTCAATATGCTCCAAAATCATGTATAAAATTTATCATTGATGTAAAAACCCCGGATTTAGGCAATATCCATAAGCTTTATCCGATTGAAGGACTTGCTTCTGTTGGAACTAAAAAAATGTCACAAGAGATTATCGAAAAATTCATTTGATGTTAAATTAAAAGTTGGATTTTCATTCATAAATATCTTTTCTGTGACCAACTTTTCTGTTTTTGCTGTCAGTTAGATAACTTATCCCTTTCATAATTTTTACTTTTATACTTAAATGTAAAAATTTTTCATAAAATTGATTCATTCTAAAATGATTTGTCAAAAGATCACAGAATCAAATAAATTCAAACCTAAAACCAATTTTGGACAATAAGACAAGAAGGTTTCCAATATTTAAACTGAAGAGCAAAAAAAAGGGGCAAATCAAGCTTGCCCCCTTATTTTTCCTTTAAATCCTATTTCCAATTTATCTTTGCTGATTTGACATCTCTTGAATTTCCACCAATCATGACCTCAAATTCACCTGGTTCAAAAACAAAATCTATATCGTAATTGTAGAATTTCAAATCTTCATTAGTCAGCTCAAAAGTGATGGTTTTTGATTCTCCTGCCTTTAACTTGACTTTTTGGAATCCCTTCAATTCTTTTACTGGGCGTGTAATCGAGCCCACCATGTCGCGCACATAGAGCTGCACTACTTCTGCACCATCAAATTTCCCCGTATTCTTCAATTCAATACTAGCTGTTAGCTTTTGCTCACCTTCTAGCGCTGCTGCACTTAATTTGACATCACTATATTCGAACGAAGTATAGCTCAGCCCAAAACCAAATGGATAAAGAGGATCATTTGAAACATCTAGGTAATTTGACCTAAACTTCTGGAACCACTCTCCTTCCGGCAACGGGCGACCAGTGTTTTTGTGGTTATAAAAAATAGGTACTTGACCTACATTCTGCGGAAATGTAGCAGTCAATTTCCCGGATGGATTTACATCTCCAAAAAGCACATCAGCAATCGCATCTCCTGCTTCACTTCCTGCAAACCAAACATTCAAGATAGCTGGTACATTTTCAGATTCCCATTTGATCGCCAAAGGCCTACCTGTAAACATCACCATGATCACTGGCTTACCAGTCTTCAACAAGGCTTTCATAAGGTTTCTTTGGTTTTCGGGAATCTCGATATCCGATCGACTTGATGCCTCGCCACTCATTTCGGCAGATTCACCCATAGCTGCAATGATGACATCTGCATTCTTTGCTACTGCTAGAGCTTCTTTGATCATTTCTTCTTCCGACCTTTCATCTCGATAAGTAGGTTTCCCAAAAATACTAACCCTAGATTCCAAAATAGAATCAGAAGTAATATTTGAACCCCTCGCATAGACTACTTTTGCTTTGTCTCCAACTGCATTCTCAAGACCTTCCCTGAGGGAAATCGCCTTATCAAACTTTCCTGCTACACTCCAAGTTCCAGCCATGTTTTCTTTATTGTCAGCCATAGGACCTACCAGGGCAATTGTACTTTCTCTTTTGATAGGAAGGATATTACCCTCATTTTTTAGCAGCACAAATGTTTGGGAAGCAATTTCCCTCGCTATTTTTCTATGTTCAGCATTGAACACATCTCTTTTTGACCTTTCTGGATCAGCATATTTGTAGGGATCATCAAAAAGTCCAAGTTTGAACTTTGCGATCAAAATTCTCCGCACTGCTTCATCAATTTGATTTTGGGAGATCTTACCTTCTTCAAAGGACTTCTCCAAAGTGGTCAAAAAACCTTCCCCTACCATGTCCATTTCAACCCCGGCTTTTAGAGCCATAGCTGATACTTCCTGCAGATTTCCCATTCCATGATCTATCATTTCATTGATTGCAGTGTAGTCTGTGACTACAAATCCATTGAAGCCCCACTGATCTCTTAACAAGTCTGTCATCAACCATTTGTTACCACTGGCAGGAATTCCATCTATGTCATTGAATGAAGTCATCACAGTACCAACACCAGCTTCTACAGCTGCTTTGTATGGTAAAAAATATTCATTGAACATTCGCTGCCTGCTCATGTCTACGGAGTTATAATCTCTACCAGCTTCTGGAGCTCCATACAAAGCGAAATGCTTCACACATGCCATGATGGTGTTCTCCAAAGTCAAGTCATCACCTTGATAGCCTTTAACCATTGCTTTGGCTATTTGAGCACCAAGAAATGGATCTTCTCCATTTCCTTCCGATACTCTCCCCCATCTTGGATCTCTGGATACATCTACCATAGGCGAAAATGTCCAATTGATCCCATCTGCACTTGCTTCTATAGCAGCTATTCTAGCACTTTTCTCTACCAATTCCATATCCCATGAACTTGATAAACCCAAAGGGATTGGAAATAGCGTTTCATAACCATGGATCACATCCATCCCAAATAGCAATGGAATCTTCAACCTACTTTCCTCAACAGCAATTCTTTGGACTTCCCTGATTTTAGTTGCTGATTTCAAATTAAACAGGCCACCTACTTTTCCCTGTTTGATCTTTTCGGCTATGTTGGAGCTTTCTGCCTGTCCTGTGGTAATATCTCCAGCTGCAGGCAAATTCAATTGACCCAACTTTTCTTCCAAGGTCATCAGAGATAGAACGGAATCTGCTCTGTAAGTAAAATCCTGCCCTGACTCATCTTTGGTAGAAGGACTACATGATCCTAATAGGCATACCAATATTAGAAATGAAAATAAATATTTATAAATCATATTAAACTGTTTATCAATAAATAAAATAGGTAAAACTCTAATTAACTTTAATAATATCACTTCTTTCTGAAACTCCATTCTCATTAAATGCTTCAATTGTAAAGTAGTAGATTTGATCTTTAGTAAGACTTTTCAGATCAAGTTCATTATCTCCATACACCATCCAAGAATTATATAACTTGTCTGGTGCAATACCCCACAAGATATTATATCCTTGGGCTGTAGAATCTCTTTTCCATGAAATAAATGCATCCCTATCATCCAATTCCCTCTCAATCTGAAAATCTTTAACGGAAGAAGGCAATTTCCCTGATCCAATTCCAAAAATCCTCAGACCAGAAATTGCCAAATTAGGGGTAGGTACATGGATATTCTCATACTTCACATATCTGTATTTCTTTTCTTCGGAAAGCACCACATAATCATTAGGTGTGTCTTTGAAACTCTTTTCTTTATTTACAATAACCTCCCAATTTTTTCTATCATTAGACCCATACAATTTATATCTATGGAATAATCCGGGAAGTCTGCCATACATATTTGATTCATGGTCATGGTAATTTATCTGAATAGCTTTGATGGTACTTGGAGCCATAAGGTCTATTTCTAACCATTGTCCCTTATTTTCATTTTCGGCTAGCCAAAAAGATTTGACATTTTCATCAGTTACTTGCTCTGGTTTGTGATCTCCAACAAAGGAAGAAGCAATGACAGGCTTATTCAAAGACAATAACATCCACCCCGTAAACTCTCCATTCTTGGATGTTTCTGAAGGTGAAAAATGAGGATAATCACCAAAGTAAGTATCCACATACATCAAATCATCTTTATCAAAAAATGTGGGAAACATCGCTATTCTCCTTTCCCAATTGACATTGACTGAGACCGCATTACTTCCAAAGTGCCAATATGAATTCCCTGGACCAATTACTGTACTTCCATGGCCTGCTCCATTCATAAATCCTCCTGGCTTGTAGGAAACTGGATTGTTTGGAGCATATTCATATGGCCCCAATGGATCATCACTCATATAAACACCATCTGCATACACATTGAATTCTGTCCCAGGAGCAGCATATTGCATGTAGTATTTACCCTTATGCTTTGTCAGCCATGGACCTTCCATATAACCTCCCAATACAGTATCAGCATGATTTTCTCCAAACCTTTCCCAACCATGCTTTTCCATATCCAAATTAAAGAGTTCGTAAGTCTCTTCGGAAGGTCTGAATCTTTTCTTCATATCCAATTTCTTAGCCCTGATCGGGTACTTATTTGAAGAACCCCAAAACACATATGCTTGATCATCATCATCTATGAAAATATGAGGATCTTGAAGATTGTTGATGATTCCAGGCACCGCTTTCCAATCCCCTTTCTTAGGATTGTCTGTATATAATACACTCATACTTCCTGAAGGATTACCTGATACATACAACACTGAATCTTTGTAATTGTGTGCAGTAGGGGCATTTGACCCTTCAAAGTACCATTTTTCAGGTTCAATAAATGTCCAATTGGTCAAATCGGTAGAATGCCAATACCCCATAGATCTAGTGACAAACATGTAATATTCTCCCCTAAATTCTACCACAGCAGGATCAGCGCCAGATCGGTAGGATTTGTCTTGATGTGAATTATAAATCATGTAGGTGTAGTCCAAATTGATTGGATTACAATAGGTAGATTGAGCTAGGGTTTGGGCATAGGATGTATTTAAAAAGAGCAGTTTGGGAATTAAACAACAAAACACCCAAAGAAATCTATTCTTTACAATATTCATATGTACCTTATTTAATTATTTTTTTTCATTTCAATTGTGGACTTTCAAATCCCAATCTTTCCAACCCAACTTTGATCTCAGGAGATGACATAAACAGATCCCAAAGCAAGCCAGTACGGTGATTCTCTATCATTACCACTATTGGTCCTTGGTCAATAGCTAGATATCTTTGAGGAAACCAATCTTCTGTTTCGCTAAATGCATCATAAAAACCATATTTGCCAAACAACTTTTCTCCATATTCTTCATACCAAAATCGCATCGCTTCCATACTGTGCTCAGGTGTATATGGAAATGAAGAAAGTGCAGCTGTAGGAGAAATAACCCCTTTGTCCTTATTTTCTCCGGGTGCATGTGCAGCATATCCATTGACAGAATAGCTTGCTGTCAATCCCCAAGAATTTTGACCATAGCCTTTGTAACCCTTGGGATTTTCGATGCACCAAGCACGATTTGCCAAAGTGTGGTTTACATTATGCCTCCAATAGTCTGCATACTGATCTTTCAGATCACGTGGATCCAGCCCTACAAATGAATAATGTGCCCAAAAAAGTGGGCCTCCTAATTCTTCCGCTCCATTATGTTTCAATTCCAAAAGATGTCCATAGGGTTCTGTTTCATTTTTTATAGCTCCTTTTCTCGCCCATCCTTCATGGTACAATACAGGGTCGATGGTGTATGTAGGTGAAGAAGCTGCAAGAATATAGGCTATCAGCGTTTCATCATATCCTCGCAATCCATGGTTTCTTTTAAAATCATATTGAGGTGACCAATGCCATAGTAGTACATTTTCATCTTTCTTTTTATGCCAAGTCCACTCCATTTCCTCGTATAGTTGGGTTATTTTCAATGCCATCGCTTTTTCTTCTTCATTTCCATCATGGAAATATTGACGAACTGTCAATAATCCCTGTATCAAAAAAGCTGACTCCACGATATCGCCACCATCATCATCAAAGCCAAACGGTTTGACTTTTCCAGTTTCTCCATGAATCCAATGGGACCAAATTCCATGAAACCTTTCTGCTTTCCCTAAATAATCCACGATATGATTTAATCTATCAAATCCTTCTTTTCGAGTAATAAAACCTCTCTCAATACCAACCAAAATTGCCATTACTCCAAAACCAGAACCTCCTGTGGTAACTACATTTTCGTCATTTTCAGGATAGTCTCCGTCCAGATGAACCCTCTCTCTTGCCAAACCAGATGTCGGCTCTGCTCCTTCCCAGAAATATTGGAAAGTACGGTATTGAACCAATGTCATTAATGAATCATCGGAAATCTTAGTCGTTTCAAGTTCAATTACTTCTTGCTCTTTATTCTTCTGATTGCAAGAAGCAGCAAAAAATAGAATTGATAGTATTGCTAAACTTAATTTCTTCATTTTATATGGGTGTTTTAATAATTAAAATTTAATTTATCTAAACCGACTTTGACTTCTTCATCTTTCATGAATAAGTCCCAAAGCAGAGCTGTTCTGTGATTCTCAATCATCAATATAATTGGACCTTGGTCAATCGCCAGGTAAGAGTTTGCAAACCAATTTTCTGTCAGGTTAAAGGCATCATAAAATCCATAGTCTCCCCATAATCTGTCACCTAATTGATAATAAAAAAACTCAAGCGCTTCTATAGACTCTTCAGGTGTATAAGGCATGGAAGAAAGTGCAGCTGTCGGAGTGATCACACCTTTGTCATTTGTTGGAGAATGTGCAGAATATCCTTCATGATTATCACTTGCTGTAAGCCCCCAAGAGTATCTTTCGTATCCAGCATATCCCAATGGGTTTGTAATGGCATGCATTCTATTGATTAAAGTGTGATTTACTCCTTGTGTCCAATAATTGGCATATTGATCCACCATATTTCTTGGATCTAGACCCAAAAATGAATAATGAGAAAAGAATAGTGATCCACCATAGTTTACACCTAAGGGCAGTGGAATATTGTAAAAGGAGTTTCCATTTCTCATCCCTCCATTTCTAGCCCATCCATTGTCATAGACAATTTTATCAATCGGATAAGTTGGTGAAGCTGCTGCCAAAACATAAACAATCAAAGATTCATTATAGCCACTTATTTGAAGATTGATGGCCCATTCATGCTCTGGTGACCAATGCCAATACAATACATTTTGATTGCCACGAGTGTACCAAGACCATTCTACTTCCTCCCATAGTTTGGTTATTTTATCTATGATTATTTTTTCTTCTGGTGACTGTTCATTTAGGTACTGCCTTACGGTCAAAAGTCCTTGTACCATCAAGGCTGTCTCTACTAAATCGCCACCATTGTCAAACTGTGAAAAAGGCAACATTTTTCCGGTATTGCCATCAATCCAATGAGACCATGCTCCATGAAACCTATCAGCTGTTTCCAAAAAATCAACTATTTTTCTCCACCTTTCTACACCTTGCTCTCTGCTGATGAATCCCCGCTCTATCCCAACTATTATTGTCATCACACCAAATCCTGAACCACCTACTGTTACCAAATTTCCAGAGGTATTTCTTTCTCTTGTCATACCACTTGCAGGATGTGCAAAATCCCAAAAATATCTAAATGTCTGTTGCTGAACTTTGGTTAAAAGTTCTTCTGTAGGAATTCTTGGAAATTTATCTTGCTCAGAAGGCATTGTAAATAAATCTCTGGTCTGCTTCTCTTTTGTTTCTCCGTCAGGCCCTAATATGCCTGTCTCTATGGTCAATATATATTTTGAAAAATCTCTTAATGGAGAATTGCTCCTAAACTCCAACTTGCCATCTTCCAAAATGGAGAAAGTCAAGCTAACATTCGTAGGTCCAGTGACCCCAATTTTACTCGCAAAGTTTTGATTCTGATCAATAGAGCTTGTAAATGTTATTCTTCCGACTAGATTCAAAGGTGTGTTTAAGATCCTGTTGGAGTGTACAGGATTCCCTTCAACCACTTCTACAGAAACGACTTCTAAACCTGCCCCTGCCGTAGAAAAGTTAAGCTCGTAAGACGTGACTTGCTCTCCTTCAGCTCCTCTAAATGAATTAAAGGTGATCTGATACCTTGAATTTGACTCAAGAAGTCCTTGAGAAAAAATTACCAATTCTCTATTCTGGGCAATAAGGCTTTGTGAAAAATCAACATCTTCATTCCCCCCGTCATTTATTTTTCTAAATACAATCCCACCTTGAATACTCGCCTGATCTAAGGCTCCAGAAAATCTGAATGTCAAAGGCTGGTCCAAGGGTACATCTTGGTAAATATCATTGACTAACTCAGGTGAACTACCCCCTACTAAAAAAGAAGTGACATTGATAGCAGGCATTTCCCTTTCTTCGCTACAACTCGAGAGGATTAGCATTATAAATAATACCAGCCATGTAAGTTTATTGATTTTCATATTCAAGTTATGTAAATGATTAATAAAAATGGGAGGGTCAGCTATACCTTTCCCTCCCATTCATTCAAATCAAGAATTTTGATTAGGGACGTTCTGCATCTATGATCGCCTGAATCTCAGTTTGCGTCAATGCCTTATTGAATATTCTCAATTCATCTATCAAGCTTTGGGTAGATAGGTGTCCCCATCCAGCAAATCTCGGTGCTCCAGAACCTATGGAAAGAATATCACATCCAGTCCAATCAATTCCTGCGAAAGAACCTTGGCTCACTACTTCTCCGTCCAAATATACCGCAGCATTAGATCCTGAAATGGAAATTGCTATATGCACCCATTCATTCAAACTTGGATTGATATCGGCAGCGGCTCCACCGTCAAACCAATTCTCTCCAGTACCATTTCCTACGTTCAATTTGATTCGCTGATTAGCTCCTGCCGCTTCTCTGAACAATCTGAATCCATTGTTTCTAAAGTTCTGATTGGTTGGATTTGCAGTGTCAGGTGGTCCCATCACCAAGATACCCGCTCTATCAGGACTAGGATTAACTTTGTACCAGAATGCAGCTGAAAATTGTCCATTTCTAAGATTGTCAGTAGGAAGTGTCAAGTAACCGCTGCTACTTCCTCTGTAAGCCCTGCCTTTGACACCATCAGCAAATCCCGGAGAGCCGTTGATTGTTGCGTTTCTTACTCTAACCAACTCTAAATATTCGCCATCAAATGGCAAATAAAATATCTCCCCATCATACACAGGTACATATGGCTCTACTTTTTCAAAGTTGACAGTTTCTGTGGTAGATTTTCCTGAAAGATCCTTAGCCTCAATTGTCAAGACATGCTCACCATTACCTAATTGCTCGTGGGAGTAAGTCTTTACCAATCTTCGGTAATCCAAGAATTCGCTAGCTTGGAATATCTCAGTTCCATTCAACCTTACTACTATTGACTCTAATTCGATGTCATCAGAGACTTCAAAATTGATATTCAAGGTAGTCGTCTCTTCAGGTACTCTGATCAAAGTACCTTCAAGAGGAAAGTTTATCACTACTGAAGGTGCTACCTCATCAGGCCCTGGAGCTACTGCTACGATATCATCAGTGTATGTTCCATCACATCCAAAGGCTACTAGCCCAAGTGCAATGATTGTATATTTAAAATTTTTCATAATGATTTCAATTTAAAGATTGTAAATAATCAACCTTGAGGTGTTTCATTAGATAACTGAGGCAAGATATCGATCTGCTCCAATGGATAAGGCAAGAACCTATGAATAGCTGGCTGGAAGTTTCTTCCTCCAAAGTTCAGCTCATTAGTCTTGTTATGTCTGATCAAATCATAAAATCTAATCCCCCATTCCATTCCAAACTCCGCAAATTTCTCGTCCAATACCGTATCTATATTCACTGTAGATACTGTATTCAATCCTGCTCGACTTCTTACAAGATTTACGGCTTCAAGTGCCGAGAGTCCAGATGAATTTGCTCCACTTACCAAAGCCTCAGCATGCATCAAAAGAATCTCTGAATATCTGATCACTGTCATATTCTTATTAGTCCCATAAGTAAATCTTCCTGGTGTCAGCTGATTGCTTGGCAAGTAATGTTTGCCACTCATAAATTTGTATCTAGGATGGTTATTGAACCTGTCTCCATCAGGTGTCACATTGGAAATCCAAGAAGGTAAATTTGCATAGTTTGGATCCGATTCGATTTCAGCAATTCCATCTGGCGTAAAGATCACTGTCGTCTCCAATCGAGTTCTTTCATTTCTATCAAGCATAAACTTGATATATTTGGATGTTGGTGACCAAAACCCCCATCCTTGAGAAGCACCCGCAACTGCTGGAGTCCAACTGGAGGGTCCAAAGAAGGCGAAATTGTAGTCTTTCACTGTACCGGTGGCAGTACCAAAGTCTGAATACTGGAATTCGAAAACATTCTCTCTGTTCAGCTTACCTGGAATCTTGAACAATTCATAATAGTCAGCTTCCAAGGCAAACTGGTTTGAACTGATAATCTGACTGGTAGCATCTGCTACTCCCTGCCAATTTTTCATTTCCAAGTTTGCCTGTGCCTTGATCGCCAATGCAGTTGACCTTGTCATTCCTCCTCTGATATCAGATCTTTGGTTTGGGTGTACATTCGGCAACAAAGGAATTGCTTGATCCATTTGTGTAGAGATATAAGTCATTACCTCATCAAAACTCGATAAGTCAACATTGAACAATGCACTTGGCTGTGAACTTTCTGGAATCAGGATCGTTCCCCAAAGTTTGGCCAATTGGAGCAACTCAAAAGATTTCATCACCTTGATCTCGGCAATATACTGCTCAGCAGTAGCGGAACTTGCACCTGCTTCTTGGTACTTTCTGATTTCTTCCATTGCACCATTCCAATAAAGAATATCTGTGTAAAGGTTCAACCAAGAAGAATTGTACATCCAGAAATTCCTGTCATATCTAAACAAATCTGTTTCGGTAAGAGGAAACTGATCTCCCGCAGGTGTTACATCATCCCCTCTTACACTTATTGTTGGAAATGTTTCCCATTGTAAGTCGTACAATTCGGCATAAGCTCCATACATTAATAAAATCATATTTTCAGTCTGGGAGTAATCGGTCTCCTCTGCTATGATTTCATTCTCTAATGGTCGGTTCAAGAGATCTGAGCAAGAGGTAATACTGAATAGGCCAGCTATGATCATTACCAATCCACTTTTTATATATTTAATATTTTTCATGATATGTCTCCCTTCTTAAAATTTAACATTTAATCCTACTGTATAAACTGCAGGGATTGGATAAACTTCTCTATCTAAACCATTTGCAACTTCTGGATTGAAACCATTATAATTGAATAATGTCAATGGTCTTTCTGCTGTAAAGGATATTCTTGTTTCAGGCATCTGCAACCCGAAAAGAGGTTTATCAATTATTGAATATGAAACTCGGACATTTTGGATTCTAAAATATGATCCATCCTCCACGAAGTAAGTACTCATATTTTGGTTCCATCCCCTTCTCAGTCCTGCTGCAGAAGGATAAATGTTTGAAGTCCCTTCACCTCTCCAAAGATTGTCTGCTAAATTCGCATCGATATTGGTATCATTGGTAAAGATCATTTCCCCTCTTTTTCTGTTTAGAATACTAAACCCTGACTGACCCTGAAACAATGCCGAGAAGTCCCAATTCTTATATCTAAAGCCCGCATTAAAGCCATAAGTCAATTCTGGAAGAAAAGAGCCCAACACTTTTCTGTCTTGATCATCTATTATTCCATCACCATTCAAATCCCTAAACCTAAAATCACCTGGTTGAATGCCATTTTCTGCAATAAATTCCTGGGTGTACCCACTGTTGTTTATTTCATCTTGATTTTGGAATACGCCTTCTACTTCATATCCGAAAAATGATTCAAATGGCTGACCAATAATCGATCTTTGACGGAACTCAGCAGATCCACCATCCAAATATTGAGGTCCGCCAAGGCTTAAAACTGAGTTTTTCAAAGTAGCCAAGTTACCTGAGACATAATAGGAGAAGTCTTCTGTCACTTGGTCATTCCATCCTAAAGTAACTTCAAGACCTTTGTTTCGAATTTCTCCAACACTTCTTCTTTCCGTTGCTCTAAATACCGGAGGAATAATATTCACTGCAAGATTTCTAGTATCTCTAATAAAGTAATCTGCATCCAAGGTTAATCTGTCATTTAAGAATCTTGCATTGATCCCGATATTGGTTTCAACTGTGGTCTCCCACCTGTCTATCAAATCAAAAGTAGGGTTGAGCCTTCTTCCAAAAATAAGAGCATTGTTGATTGCTACATTATTTACCTCTAAAGTAGGTCTTCCTACAGCTGGGTCAATTGCATCATTCCCCAATTGCCCCCATGAACCTCTAAGCTTCAAGAAATCAATACCTCTGACATTGAAAAAACTCTCTGAGGTCAAAACCCATCCTGCACCAAAAGTTGCGAAATTACCCCATTTTTCTTGGAACTTGTTGTTCCCATCTCTTCTTAATGTTGCATAGAGCAAATATCTATCGTCATAGTTGTATGCAACTCTTCCAAAAAAGGATAGGAAATTATATCTTTCACCTTTATCACCAATCCGGTTTAAGTCAAAGTTTGTCGAGTTTGACAAATACCAAAACTCTTCTTGGTCTCTTGATGGGTCAGGATTTAAAGCAAGACCACGTGCAAAAATTTCTTCTTGATATTCTGATCTAAAGGACTGACCTAGAACAACTGTGAAATCATGCTTCCCAAAACCATCTGTATAGGTAAAGAAATTATCCACAATCTGGTTGTATGCCGCAATATTTTCCCTTTCCATACTGGATGGATTTTGAGTCACTCCATCGTTGTAAGAAAACCTCATCTTCCTTGCATTTACAATGTCAATATTGTAATTGTAGGCCGTCCTGAATTTAAATTTGTTTGGAATAATTTCAAAATCTGCGAAGAAATTACCCATTACTTTAGCAACATGATTTCTATCATCAGAATACAGTAAGCTATAGTATGGATTTTGGTTATTTCTGTAGGCTAAATTCTGGGCATTGGAAAGGCCAAAAGGTTCTGCGGCAGTGTTCAATTGATCAAATACAGGAAGGATTGGTACAGCAAAATATGATCTAAACCAAGCACTGTTGTCTCCATTGAATTGTCTGGCTGTGCTAAGGTTTATATTCCCTCCCACCGACAACCAATCTCTTAAATCAGAATCTAATTTAACCCTGAAATTCAACCTTTTATATTCATTTCTTGTTTCATTCAACAATCCCTGCTGTTCGAAATAACTACCTCCAATCGAGTATCTGGTTTTTTCACCACCTCCATTAAAAGTCAATGAATGATTTTGAATAGATGCCGGACTCATGACTTCAGAATACCAATCAGTATTTACATTTGGAAGACTTGGGTCAATCCTACTTCTTCCATATCGTTGGATTGCATTGTTTACAAAAGCAATATCTGCTGCACTGCCAGTCTCATTAACATACCCAACATATTGTTGTGCATTAGCCATTTTCAATACATTCTGAGGATTCTGAATCCCAACATAGCCATCATAAATAATTTCGGCTTTTTGATTGTATTTTCCAGACTTGGTTTCGATCAAAACTACACCATTGGCTGCTCTCACACCATAAATCGCAGCAGCAGAAGCATCTTTTAAAATATTGATAGTCTCAATATCTCCAGGGTTAAGGAAATCAATATTGTCAAAAAACATCCCATCTACCACATAAAGCGGTGCTCCACCTCCTTCGAATGAACCTACACCTCTGACCCGTACTGTTGGTGAAGCACCAGGTGCGCCATTGGAAACGATCTGTACACCCGCTACCCTACCTTGCAAAGATTGCATAGCTTGAGCGTTTGGAGTTTTTACAATATCATCTGTCTTTACAGTAGATATGGAAGACGTCAAATCCCTTTCTTTGATAGTACCGTAACCGATCACGACCACTTCATCCAAAGATTTTTGATCTTCATTCATTTCAACATTGATGACATTCGAATTTCCAACAACAAAACGTTGCTTTTCGAAACCTACAAATGAAAACACTAAAGCTTGGCCTACTTCTACTTCAATGGAATAATTTCCATCTATATCTGTAACCGTTCCTTTAGATGTACCTTCGATGACTACTGTCACTCCCGGCAATGGTTCACCTGTGGCATCAACAACATTTCCTGTCACTGAAATCAACTCTTGGATAGGAATTACAGAACTTGAATTTTTTCTGTCCTTTCTGACATCAATACTGTTGTTGACCTGTCTGAAGGAAAGTGAAGTTTGCTTAGCTACTTCTACAAGAAAAGATTCTACTGTTCCTGTTCTTTTGGATATTGTGATTTCTGTTTCAAGCCGTATATCTTTCTTATCAAAAGAAAAATTATATGGCGTGAGACTTTCCACTTGGTCGAAAAATTGACCAAGACTTTGACCTCCATTTTTGAGTTCGATACTCACTTTGTCTATGGATTTATATTGTCCATTGGCTGCTGTGGCAAGAACAAAATTGAGCGTCAACAATTGAAATGCAAATCCATATATAAAATATTTGGAAAACATATAAATGACATTTGTTAAATTTATTTTCATATTTTTCAAGGTTTATTGAATTGAATGATTCGATAACTCGGTTTGCTGATAATTCCATTCCCCAATGTTGCTTATCAGCTAAACCTAATCTTGGTCAGTAGATACCTGTATCTACTGGCCTCCTTTTTAGTAAAATATTAATTTTTCATAGTCTTAAAATTTTATTTCCACTTGTTTATCCTTTATTTTAAAATCAAAATGCTCCACATAGGACATGCTTTTGAGTACTACTTCTAAGGATTGATTCTGGTATTCTCCAGAAAATTTCCATACTACACCTCTAGAATTGATCAATTTGATATTTACTCCATACCATTCTTCCAATTTTCCTTTTATTTCCTCTAATGAATTATTGTCAAATACTAACCTTCCTTCTTTCCAAGACAATACTGCCGAAGACTCAAAACTTTTCACCTCATAGATGTTCTCAAACCAATTGATGATGATTTCTTCACTTGGGTATAAAATCATTTTTTCAATCTCTGTTTTCAGGTCATCCACTTCTACTTTTCCAGTTATGAGCGATATTTTCACATATCCATCCTCTTTGGTGTTGATATTAAAGGAAGTTCCAAGGGCAGTTGTAATGCTACTCTTAGAAATTACTTTGAAAGGTTTCTCTTCATCTTTGGCCACATCAAAAAATCCCTCTCCAATGAGTTCTACCACCCTAGTAGAATCGGAAAAATTCTCAGGAAAAATCAATTTACTGTTTGTATTCAACCAAACTCTTGTGCCATCTTGTAACGAAAAACTTAATTTCTCTCCGATACCTGCTTTCTTTTCTATGTATGTGATTTGTTCAGGTTCTGGAGCAGAAAAGGTCAATAGATATAAAGCCCATGAAACTAATGTGGCTAGTATAAAAATCGAAGCGACTTTAAAAAACTGGTTAAAGTCAATCCATTTTTGGAAACCACTTTTCTCATTTAACTCAAAGTCATCATTTGTATTCTCTTTTAATATTTGTGCTAGAATTTCTTTTTTAAGCGCTTCACTTGGTATCTTGTTTGCAAAACTCAACCCTCCTATCAACTCCCTTGCTTGTTTGAAAGCAGGTAATGCTTCTGGATTCGATTCCAACCAATTTTTCCAATAAATCTCCAGCTCTTCATTAGGTGATCTGACCCACTTAACAAATTCGGGATTCATCAAAAAACTTTCTTTAGTATACATTTATAAATAGGCTTTGAGTTATCTTATAAATAGTAAAGACAAAAAAGCCAGAAATGACACCTCTATTTTTTAAGAAATTTTAAGATTTTTTTCAAAACTTTAATAAAAGGCAAGATTTCAGGGCTAAGGCCCCTCTTGGTGTACGGGAATCTCATTTTGCTACGAAGATTGCAGGGCTACGCCTCTTAATTTGGAAGCTTAAGTTATTGATTTTAAAAATTCTTTGGACTGGCTTAAACTGAATTAAATATAAAACTTGATCAACATCTTAGAATTAACTTTGAGGTTGAAGCCATAATTTCTTTGTAGGAAAATTAATGTTTTATGATAGCATCGGGGGCATAGCCCACTTTTCTTCTTAGAAAAATTCGAACCGATTGAAATCCTGAGAGGCATAGCCCTGATTTCTTAAAAAACCACGATCTGGATTGAGAATTCAGGGCTAAAGCCCCTCGTGGATGAGGATGGCTCCATTTTGCTACGAAGATTGAAGGGCTACGCCCCTATTTGGATGGAAAGAATTTTTGACGAAATGAGAAAGGTAGTCCTGCCCATTCTTGTTTTGTTCCTTTCTTTTTGATTTTATTGTGTGATTCTTTAAAAAAACAATGACCAAAAACCTCAAAAAGTTTCCCTCAAAAATGATATAGATTTATAAATCAAATTCCTTACAGACTTGATGTTATCCAAATTCATGATTTCTTGAATTTCTTTGTAACTCAACTCTTCATAAAAATAATAATATATCACTTCTTTTTTTCTTGGACTTAGATGCCGGATTGCATGATTCAATTTCTTTGTTCTTTCCTCATCCATTTGTCTATCAATCAACAATTGTTCGGGAGAGAAGTTGAAATCAAAAAAATAATTGGCATCAATTGACTCCAAGTTTGAATACCATTTACCTTCTTCTTTGATCAGTTTCCTTTTTAAACTTTTGAATAGGTAAAATTTAATTGAATTTGTCTGGCCTAATTTGGCTCTATTTTTTCTCAGTTCAATAAAAAGATCTTGGATGGCATCTTTAACTAAGTCTTCCGAATTTGAGATTTTCCAGCCATAAGCATAGAGCTTATCAAAAAAGTTTTGATAAATCGTAATAAAAGCTGATTCACTCCCCGATCTAAAGGAATCCCAAATTTCAGTATCTGAAGTGTTATTTTTGGGTTTTGAATCTAAATTACTTTTAAAATGATCAATATAGGGTTTATTGGTATTTACCATAATCTTTAAGATTATAACAAATTTAAATTATCACGAAATCTAGTAATTTAAATTCGAAAAAAAAGATGCATGTTCATTAAATATAAATTATCATTATTTTATCCTTCTTAAATTTATAAACAATAGGATCAATTATAGAACATTTGAAATGTGCATATTAACTTTGACTATATCCAAACAAAACTTATGAAATTCTCTTTTCCACATCCCATGATTATCATGCTTTCCTTTGTGCTTTTGGCGACAGTATGCACTTACATGATTCCTTCTGGAGAATATGATCGGGTCATGGATGAGGATACTGGCCGAGAAGTAGTTGTTCAGGGAAGTTATAAAACTATAGAAAACAGTCCTGTCAGTATTGGAAAAATGTTTTTGAGCGTACCCGAAGGGATTATTGAAGGTGCAGAGATAGTGGTTTTGATTATCATTGTTGGTGGTGCTTTTTATGTAGTTGATAAGACAGGAGCTTTTCAAACTGGACTTGAGTCTTTGATTTACAAGTTCAAAAACGCCAAATCATACCTCTTAACCATTATAGCAGTTCTCTTTGCTACAGCTGGAGCGCTGAATGGGTTACAAGAGGAGATTATTGCCATGGTTCCAATTCTAATGATCCTTTCCCAAAGAATTGGCTATAAGAAAGTTGCTGGAATAGCGATCAGTTTGGGATCAGCATTGATCGGTGGTGCATTTGGACCGACGAACCCATTCTCAGTGCTTATTGCTCAAAAAATTGCCGAAGTCCCATTATTCTCGGCAGGAATATACCGAATGATCTTTTTGACAATCGCTTTGGTGTTTTGGGTAGTCTACGTGATCAAAACGGGAAAAGACTCTACGCTTGAAGCTGGTTCAAATGCTGAGAAACCAGCCAACATTTCTTCATCCCATAGCTTTATATTGATTTTGGTAGCAATCACATTTATTGTAATGATTTATGGATTGACCAATTGGGGATGGGATTATAACGAAATGTCAGCCATTTTCTTTGCCATGGGATTATTAGCTGGATTTATTGGAAAGCTTGGAATCAATGGAACTGCAAAAGCATATTCAGAAGGATTTGCTGAGCTTATCTTTGCTGGGATCATCGTAGGATTGGCAAGAAGTATCTACCTACTTCTTCAAGAGGGTCAGATTATTGACACCATAATTTACGCACTTTTCACTCCGATAGAAACTTTGCCACTTGGACTATCTGCATTTGGGATGATGTTGGCACAAGCGATTTTACATATCCCTGTACCGAGTACTTCAGGACAGGCTGTTTTGACTATGCCACTGCTCACACCAATCGCTGACTTGATTGGAATGTCACGACAAGTGGTTGTGTTAGCTTATCAGTATGGAGCTGGGATCATGGATCTAGTGACGCCAAGTAATGGGGGACTCATGGCTATCCTAGCTGCAGCAGGGGTTTCCTACAAAGAATGGATTCAATATGCATGGAAACCTATTTTAATAATTTTTGCCATAGCATCCATTTCAGTGGTTTTGGGAATTTATGTGTTTTAAAAACCCAACTAATAGCGTCGTAACTACTTAATAATTAGCATTTAATACCAATATTATTCTGTATTTCATTAACTTTAAGCTATTGAAATTATATTTTCTACAACCAATCGCTTAATACCCATGAAACAAGTTACAATTCTCTCCATAGATGGTGGTGGAATAAGAGGGATTATTCCTGGTACCATCTTACAATTGATCGAAGAAAAAATTCAAGAAAAAACACAAAACCCTCAGACAAGGCTTGTAGATTTTATTGATTTTGTGGCTGGCACCAGTACTGGAGGTATCTTAGGATGTGCCATGCTTGTGCCTGATCCAATAGATCCAACACGCCCAAGGTACAAAATGGAGGAAGTGGTAAATCTATACCATGAAAATGGTGCTTCAATTTTCAGCAAAAGTCTTGGACACAAATTAAAATCAGTTTTTGGTTTGAGAGATGAAAAGTATCCAAATACAAATTTAAAAAATGCACTTCAAAAATACTTTGGTAGTGTTTATTTAAGTGAATTGCTGAAACCAAGTTTATTTACTGCATACGATATTGAGAGTAGAAAGGCGAAATTTTTTAAACATGGCTACGCTTGCAACGATGAGACATATGATTTTTATGTGAAAGACGTAGCTTTGGCTACTGCCTCTGCTCCGACTTATTTTGAAGTTGCATTGGTACAATCAAGGTTTGGTTCCAAATACCCCTTAATAGATGGTGGAGTATTTGCCAATAACCCTGCTATGTGTGCTTATGCAGAAGCACGAAAATGTACTTTTGGAAACATCTCCAATCCTACTTCCAAAGATATGCTGCTCCTATCTTTGGGTACTGGTAACGTCAAAGAAGAAATTTCTTACAATAAAGCCAAAAATTATGGCCTGGCACAATGGATCAAACCTCTCATAGATATAATGATGTCAGGCAATTCCGAGACAGTTTCCCATCAACTAGAATGGTTGTTTGATGCGGGAAACAATAGAGATGGCTTCATTCGGATAGAGCCAGAATTGCACCAAGCAAAACCTACAATGGATGATGCAAGCAAAAGTAACATGAACGCCTTAAGAGACGCTGCAATAAAATATGTCAAGGATAATCCCGAAAAAATCAATAACCTTGTAGATAAACTAATTGCAAATCAAACCTATGAAGATTAACGATCAAGAACCATTACAAACCTACTTCGCCAATGAATCAAGATATGAGCAGATGCCCTACAGACGTTGTGGAAGAAGTGGATTATTACTTCCTGCAATCTCTCTTGGTCTATGGCATAATTTCGGTCATAATTCAGATTTCAAAAATGCGCGAATTATCCTGAGGGATGCATTTGACTTAGGAATAACGCATTTCGATTTGGCAAATAATTATGGCCCTCCTTATGGTTCTGCAGAAGAGACATTTGGCAGGATAATGAAGAAAGATTTTGAGAATTACAGGGATGAATTGATCATTTCCACCAAAGCTGGATGGGATATGTGGCCAGGTCCTTACGGAAATTTTGGGTCAAAAAAGTATCTAATTGCTTCCCTTGATCAAAGCCTGAAAAGAATGGGACTGGAATATGTCGACATATTTTACCACCACAGACCTGATCCAGATACCCCACTTGAAGAGACAATGGGTGCTCTGGATCAGATTGTAAGACAAGGGAAAGCTTTGTATGTTGGTATTTCACAGTACAGCGCTGAAGATACACTTAAGGCTTCCCAAATTTTGAAAGAAATGGGAACACCTTGCCTTATTCACCAACCTAGGTACAACATGTTGGAAAGATGGGTCGAAAATGGGTTGTTGGATACAATAGAAAATCAAGGTATTGGCGCTATCGCATTTTCTCCACTTGGACAGGGAATTTTGACAGATAAATATTTGAATGGAATCCCTGAGGACAGCAGAATAGCTAAAGACGGAAGATATCTCAAGAAAGAAACTATTTCAGATGAGCTAATCTTTAAAGTCAAAGCTCTGAACAAAATTGCTAAAGGTAGAAATCAAAGCTTAGCTCAAATGGCAATCGCCTGGTTACTAAAAGACCCAAGAGTAACTTCAGTTCTAATAGGCGTTAGCAAGGCTTCACAATTGAAAGAAAATGTGAGTGCAATAAATAACATCAAATTTAACGAGGAAGAAATCAAGGCAATTGAAGAGATCCTTCTTTACAGCGCTTCATAATTACGGATCACGAGGCGAGCAAATAGGTAAATAAAAATTCACCTTTTTGTTCGCCTATTTTTGTTTACCAGGGTGACTAAAGTGCAGTTAAAGTTGGATATTCAAAAAGCCATTTTTTTTCCTCAGCAGAAGTTATGTTTTTTTGAACTGTTGGCTAAACCCTACCTAACAGCACTTTCCAAAGTTGCAAGATATACCCATTTTTGATCTCTCGATTTAAGTCCTTTTTCTACTGCAACTCTTTGCTCAGCAGTAGATTCCATATCTTCATATTCCATTGCATTAAAAAACTGCACGTAATCCTTATACATGTTCATAGTAAGATGAGTTGATTTGGCTTCACTACCAAAAGGCAAAGCTGTTCGCAACAAAGTCCAGCTTCCCATCAACCCTTTTTCGATCCTACTTTGATGAATTGGCATAAACACTTCCTTCTCAGCTTTTTCATAATCTTGGAACTTACCTTCCACTGCTTTCATCAAATCAAAAGAAGCCAAGACACCTTTTTTCATATTGAAATTATCATTTGTATTTGAAATCTGCTGCATATATGCACGCTGAGCCAAATCATGGGTCCCTAAAGCTAGTTCAAATTTTTCTTTTACTTGATCCTCTTTCATATCAGGATTGACTAGCATGGCATACTTTACCAAATCTTCTTCCGTCAAGCTATTCATCATTGATACAGGATCATTAAAGTAGGTAATCGCTATATATTGGAATTCTCCTGAATCATTTCCTGAATGCAAAGACCAAAAATCCCAACCTGCAATCTTATTATCATTAACTGCGGATTGATATACCTTTTCCATAAAATCCTTATACTCAATGAAATCATACATTTGAGTAGATTCTACTTTGATAAACTCAAAAACTAGGTATCTGGAATCTTGTGCTATTGATAAACTAGATAAGAATATTCCGAGGATCAGTAATAAAATTGATTTTTTCATGGCTATTTATCTTTTGGGTTATGTCATTTGATATGGTTTTGTTAAAATTTAAGAATATTATTTTTATTTTAATAATTTTTAACCGTATTTTTTCTAACTAAATATGAAAATGGCAAAGCAAAACTGTGATAACCTTTATTCCAAGGTTATCACAGCTTTAATTATTTAATTAGGAATAAAATATTGATATTATTAACTTTTAGAAAACATACTACGATCAAGATGAAAGTAACCCGAAGACAATGGTTTAAAAAATCAAGTTTGACTAATGAAGTTAATTACTTCAACCAAGCATTAACAGAACTCTACTCTTAAATAACCATGGATGTAAATTTTGATCTAATTCTAGAAAATGAAAATTTAATACTCAGACCAATTCAGTTAGGTGACGTAGGAAAATTAAGCTTGATGACTGAAAGCTCTGCTATGTGGAGATTTTTTACCCATGACCTATCAGATCACGAAGAGCTTTTAGCATGGTTTGCTCCTGCTTTCAATCGTGAAAGGTTACAATTTGTCATCATTGATAAAAAAACAAATGAAATCATTGGCACGACTGCTTTTGGAAATTTTTCATTTGTAGATCAAAGGCTTGAAATCGGATGGACTTGGTTAGGAAAAGATTTTCAAGGTACAGGAATCAATAGCCAAGTAAAAGGGTTGATGGTCTGTTATGCTTTTGAGGTCATGGGGATAGAAAGGGTAGAATTCAAAACTGACGTCTTGAACATTCAAGCTAGATCAGCACTGAAAAATATCTCTGCAATCGAAGAAGGTGTATTGAGAAGCCACACTTTGATGACAAGGGGAAGACGAAGGGATACCATTTTTTTTAGTATATTGAAATCAGAATGGAATCATGTCAAGAGAGAAAACGATTGGTAAAACAAAAAAAATGATAAATAACATCCTTAAAATCGAAAAAATAGGGAAAATCTTACTCCGATTTGGAATGATTGCTTACTTCCTTTTCATAGGTACACTTAACTTCAATAATGGATTTGTGGAAGATGGTGACCTTGTCCAAAAAGCAGTGCTGTTACTTTTGGTAGTCGGAACATCTATATTATTGTTATTGCATTTCAAAATCCCAAAACTTGGAGCCATAGGCGGTGGAGTGTCAGCTTTGCTTTTTTTGGTTACAGTATTTTATTTGGGCTATTTGGAATTAAGAGAAAGTGTTCCTTTCAGCATGATTTTCCTCCATATCATCAAGGACCTCCTCCTTTTCTTTGCGGCATTGATTCTCACAGGTGAATCTCTTAAAGAAATGATTCGAGAAAAAATTACAAAGCCATTCCCTGTAAGATAGGAATGGCTTTGTGATTTTACTTTTTTATTGATCTTTAATCCTGCGAAGGCCTAGCTCCTGAGAAACTCCTTAGGTTATAAGTCAAGCTTAACATAAAGAATTGAGTCAATACTTGTGTTCTGTCATCTTGGATAAACACATCTGTCACATTTCTTGCAATACTGGTATTTTGATTCAGCAAATCAAAAATCGTGAGTTTTGTTTCTAATTTTTCATTAGCTCCAAATCGATATCCAATATCTGCATTCATCAACCAAATCGATTGGTCAAAAGCATCTCCCAAACCCGAATAAATCTGATTATTGATGTTGGTGCTAATAAACAATCCTCCCAGAAATTGCCAGTAGAAATCTATTCTTGTATTTTGGGTGTAAAAGTTATTATTCAGATTTTCCTGCAAACTACTTCTCACCAAATTGTAATTCCCCTCAGTATTGAAATTAAAATCAATCCTTTCACTGATATTACTGCTGATTCCAATTCCTTGACCAAATGTGGTGTTTTTATTGATATTCAGACGATCATTGATCACACCTGGACGATTGGAATAATTAGCCCTTGTACTTAGATTGATATTACTTTTGATGAATGACACAGGAAAACCAAAAGACATATAAGATCTAGCATCCCAAAAACCATCCAAATTGATCGGCTTATTGAATTGCCCACCTTGTCTAAGCAAAACTTCTCCATTGATCAAAGTATCTTGGGTTGCTATGAAAGTGGAATTTCCCAAATAATTATTCCTCCTAGATCCTGATACAAACATAAAGAAAGATCTAGAAGTCTCAGTATTGACTCTTCTGATCCGTGCAAACAACCTCTGTTGATATTCCTGGACCAAATCTGGATTACCAGCAAAAATCTGAATAGGATTTCTATTATCTATCAAAGATTGTAATTGCCTGATCGAAGGAGCGTCGGTACTCGTTCTAAAGTCCAATCTGATGTTTGTTTGTTCGGTCAAATTGTAATTGATGACAGCTCGTGGAATCCAGTTCTCAAATGTCCTTTGGGTATTTTCAAATCCTGGGAAAAGTCTATCACTGTTCAATTTTGAAACTTCATAGTCTATAGAAGTAAAAATCCTCCACTTTTCGTTATTGAACCTATACCCTACTCCACTCTGCTGTTGAAGATATCTGTTTTCAAATTGATTGGAAAGTGCACTGTCTAATACAAACTGTGTCGATTCAGCTTCTCTCTGCAAAACTTCCTGATCTGTTTTTCCTAGGTCATTGCCGATCCTGTACTCAAATCTCAATTGGGAATTTGCTGTCAATGGTTCATTATAATCTATCCCAACTCTATAGTTGAAACTGTTGGAATTACTAAATGAATTTTGAATCAAACTATCAACAAGTGAAGTACCATAATCTGTATTTACCGATGTCAACCTAGAATTCCTTACATTTTCATTAAATCTCGATGTGATATTTGTAGATATTACCCTTCCTTCTTTTCCAAATTTATATCGATAAGTGAAATCATTGTCAAAACTCATCCATTTGTTATCTCCAACAGTAACATTTTCTACATCATTGATTGGCGTATTTTGGTCAAAAAGGTTTTGAGCAAAAGTTTCATTTCTATTTTCACTTATTGCATAAGTCAATCTTGGTCTCCAAATAAGAGCCGATCTTTCTGAAATATCATAATCCAAGCGTAGATCCAACCTGTGTCTTTTGGATTCTCTGACGTTTCTAGTTTCTTCATTGTATAACTGTAAACTATCACTAGGCAAGATATAAGTTCTAGAAGATGTCCTATTGAGTACATTTCTGTTGTCATTAAAGAAATAAGAGCCCGTGATTTTGGCTTTACCCTGATCAAATTTGTCTGAGAAATTCAATCCAACAGCATTGGTAATGGTAATACCATCTCTTTCTCTTGTTTGCAGGGCATCATTGCCACCACCACCTCTACCGCCACCACCAGCCTGACCGCCACCTTCTCCCAAAGCTCCAGAAAGATCATCTGAAGAGAAATTTTGTTGATTGATATTATTGGTCAAGCCTAGAACAGTAGTTCTTCTGGTTCCATTGAAAAAATTCAAAGATGCGGAAGCCAAATAATTGTTGTCAGTTCCATAACCACCCGAAATCCTACCAAACATTCCCGATTTGACTTCTTTCTTGGTGATAATATTGATTGTCTTTGTGGTATTACCATCGTCAAAACCAGTAAGCACGGCTTGATCACTTCTTTGGTCGAGAAATTCTATTTTATCTATGATTTCCACTGGAATATTTGCCATTGCCATTGCTGGGTTGTCTCCAAAGAATGGCTCTCCATCTACCAAAACTCTCCCAACGACTTCTCCCTGTACTTCAATCGTCCCACCACGCATGACCACACCTGGCATTTTGCTGATCAAATCATCTGCATTTGCTTGTGGGCGTGTTTTGAATGCATTCGCATTGAAGGCTATCGTATCGCCTTTCACTTCTCCTGTTAGCACTTGCGCTTTTATCTCAAAAGTCTCTAGAAGTTCTCCATCTTCTGATATTTCTATATCACCAATATCATTACCATCAAAGTTCTCTACAGTCTTGATAAATTTTGAAAACCCTATAAAAGTTACTTCAATATTGTAAGTATTGATGGTTGGTCTTTTGTATGAAAACTTCCCATTACCATCTGTAAAAGTTGACGAGATAGTTTCACCAAACTCAGTTTTGATAAAAACATAAGCACCTGGAAGAGACTCATTTGTCACCTTATCCACTACCCTTCCTGAAATTTCAGACTGGGAATATGCAAAATGCACCCAAGACATAAAAAACAAAAGAAAAACACTTACTCGAATCATTATTTTTAATAGTTAAGATTATTGAATTTGGTCAGAAAGATTGCCTGACAAAATAATTATAAAATTAGTCTTGCTTGTGTCCACAAGCAAACCGTTAGTCAAATACCCAATCGCAACTATAATTGTTTATTTAATTGGTTTAAAACTAGATTTGAAAGGCTATTTTCAATCTCTTCTGAAAAAAACAATTCAGAAACCGATCCGTTTTTCTTTCGTTTTTGCAGTAGTTAATTCAATATTTTACCGATTATAATATTTATGTTATTTTTACAGAATAAAATCCGAACACTTATGTTTAAAAACTTAAAAATTGCCTTGTCTTTATCTTTTCTTGTTTCGTTGGCAAGTTGTCAAAAATCAAATCAGTCAGATGATTTAGTTGTAGATGATGAGGTATTTGAAACTGAAGAATTTTTAGATCATCATAACGCTTTGAATTCATTGGATTATTTCGGAATCTATAAAGGTGTTTTGCCTTGTGCAGATTGTGAGGGAATTCAGACAACAGTAGAACTTGGAAGTGGAAATTCTTATACAAAAAAAGTGATCTACCTTGGAAAAGATGATCAAGAAGTATTCGAATCAGCGGGAACTTTCACATGGAATGATGCTGGAAACACCATCACCTTGAACGAAGAAGAAGAACCAAATCAATACTTTGTTGGAGAAAATGTATTGTTTCATCTTGACTTGGAAGGAAACAAAATCGAAGGTGATTTAGCTGAAAAATATCAGCTAAATAAGGAGTAATATTTTAGTACTGTTTGGTTCTGGGTTAAAGGAAAAATTTCAGAATCGTTTCAGCTCACATATTATTTTTGGCTACTTGAAAGAAAGTTGATGATCATAGTAAAAAAGCCTGACAAAAATGTCAGGCTTTTTTACTAATTGGCTATTGGAACAGGTTGTCAAACTGGGCAAACTTTGTTTTTTACCATTCAATAATGAAACAAGATTTTAATAACCAAAAGGACAAGATTTTAATTTATATGAATATCTGCTTTCACACCAGTACCCATATTTAATTAGGTGCAAACTTTGAATTCAGCTGCTGTCGACTGTTGACTATCATCCGTCGACGATTGATCCAATTGTTTTATTTACCTTCTGGTGTAATTTCGGATAATCATATTAATTTATTTACTCTACATCTTTGAGCAGTTCTTCAACAGCTTTTTCCAATTGCTCGTCAATCCCTTTATCAATTTTCCCAGGCATATTTTTCACTTGAAACTGTGGCTTAGTTTCATTGTTTTCCATCCATTCTCCAGCTTTGTTTTTGGCAGAAACTGGCACTATTCCCCATCGGGTCCCGTCAGGAAGTGCTTCCCAACCAGCAAAAGAGCAAGTTCCTGGAGTTGGCATACCGACAGTCTTTCCAATTTTCAAATCTGTATATCCGCAAGCAAAACAATGTCCATCCGAATAATTTGATTCATTGAACATCGCCAAAGTAGGCTTGGTCCATCTGAATGTAGGTTCATACCCAAGATCACGCTCTTCTGTAGCATAAGTGATAAACTTATCTCCTGTAAAGAACATAGCCAAATCAGCTACCAAATCACCACCTCCATTGAAACGGGTGTCCACGATTACTCCTTTTTTGTCATGATATTTGCCCATCATTTCTTCATAAGTAGTTCTATATGGTCCGTCTGACATGCCTGGTATGTGAACGTACCCAAGTTTGCCATCTGACATTTTCTCTACTTCCTCTTGATTTTTCTTCACCCATCTTGTGTAGAGCAACCTAGCTTCTTCTCCGATAGAAATTGGCTTTACTGTAATCTGTTGTCTTTTTCCCGAAGCTGGATCCAATACTTCCAAGAGAGTGAACTTATCAGCTTTTCTATTGAAATACTGTGCTACATCCTTATCAATTGAGATCGTCTCACCATCGATTTTTTCGATGATCATCCCCGCTTTTACATCCAAATTGGACTTGTCAAGTGGCGAACCCTTGATAATCTCAGCTATTTTGATTCCATCTTCCTTGTGAGAATAATCCATGAAAATCCCCAAAGAAGCTGTAGCGTCAGACTGAGGAACATTTCTGCTATACCTCGCTCCTGCATGTGATACATTCAATTCTCCAATCAACTCCGAAACCATCTCTGCAAATTCATATCCATTCCCTATATGAGGAAGATATTTTTCGTAAGATGCAGTCAAAGAATCCCAATCCACGCCATGCATATCAGGTGTGTAAAATGCCCCCTTTGTTCTGATTTTTATGTGTTCAAAAGCATGTGCTCTTTCCGCTTCTGTATCCATATTCATCTCACCAGCAATTTTAATGGCTTCCCTCTTAGTTCCATTGCTGGTGATTTTGGAAATACTTCCACCACTCAGAAGGTAAAGATTTTTCATCTCTTTGTCCCATTCCAGACTTCCTCCCCCACCGTCAAGCTTCAGTTCCATCTTGGTTTCTTTGGTTCGCAGATCCGTACTCCATAAATTCATTCCCTTCTCAAATCGAGCTAGATAATATAGTTTCTCTGCATCTTTGTCCAACACAGCATCACCGAGTGAAGCTGAATGAATTGTCAGCTTTGCTTTTCTCTCTCGGATGTCTTCCAAATCGATTTTTATATCTTCTACTTTTTTATCATCCTTTTTGTCATCTTTCTTTTCGTCCTTTTTGTCAGATTCACCTTTGTTGGATTTTTCCACTTCTTTCATCAAGTCGAAGTCTTCCTTACTAAGGTTGAATTTTTCAAAAGCTTCTTTGGTAAAAAACATTGTATAGACATCATTTTGAGATCCGCCACTTGTAGCAAAGCTTTTCAAACCATCTCTATTTGAGAACCAAAGCATTTGCTTTCCTCCATTGACAAATTTTGGATTTCTATCCCCATAGCCACTTTGGGTAAGATTTTCCATTGGTTTCTTGCCACTGGCATCCAATAAAACTATCTCACCATTGGCCATGGTAGGACTGTATTCAGCCAAAAGCCATTTGCTATCTGGACTCCAAGTGAAATATTGATCTCCATCACGCATGTGCATCAATTGGTCTTCATTCATCAATGTGACCGTTTCTTTACTTGCTAAATCCATCACCTTCAATTTCTTTCTGGATTCTATATAAGCCAGTTTTTTTCCATCCGGAGAAATCGATGGCTGGTAATTGTCAAATTCATTGCTGACCAATTGCTCTTCTTCTATCAAAGTGCTTGCATAGAAAAATGGCTCTTCTTTTTCCCTAGATCTTTTCACTTGGAAGATCGACCATTTCCCGTCTCTTTCACTCGAATAAACTATCGATTTTCCATCTGGAGCAAATTGAACAAAGCGCTCTTGCTCTGGTGTTTTGGTAATTCTTTTGGTCAATGAACCATCTACAGAAGTAACAAAAACTTCTCCTCTTGCTATGAATGCGATCTCTTTTCCATCAGGTGAAATCGACATTTCCCTTACACCTCCATTAATAGCTATATAACTATCAGGATTTGAAATGGACTGGGTTTTGATTTCAACTTTAATTTTTTCTGGCGAACCTCCTTCTTTTAGAAGGTATAGCTCTCCATCATAAGAAAAACACATCTGACCATTATCTGCTATAGATAAAAACCTTACTGGAAAATCTTTCAAGTCTGTCAGTGATTTCTTTTGAGAAGGATTCTCAACATCCATTTTGAAAACATTGTAACTTCCTCCCTCTTCTGACAGATAGTAAATTTCCTTTTCCCCAGGTCCAAACACTGGGTTTCTATCTTCTCCACCAAAAGTGGTCAACATCTTATGGGAATTGGTCTCTGTATCATAAATCCAGATATCTCTTGTGATGGCTGACTGATGCTTTTTCCTCCATTCATTTTCACCACCTTTTTTGTCATGGTAGATCATTTTCTTGCCATCAGCACTTACTTTGATATATTCTGCCGGTATCGTCCAAATTTGATCTACCCTCCCACCTTTGACTGGAACTTTATATAATTCAGGCTGTGAGCCAGTAGGATACTGTCTATGTTCTGCAAGATCTTGTCTCACTCCTCCAAAAATCACTGATTCTCCATCTGAGGAAAAACTATAAGGCATCTCGTCATTGGAATGATACGTCAATCTGCTGGCAGCTCCACCTGCTGCATCCATGATAAAGACATCAAAATTGCCATACCTATCTGAAGCAAAAGCGATTTTTTCACTGTCTTTGCTCCATACAGGCATAAAATCATGTGCTTCATGGAATGTAATTTGGGTAGCTTTTCCACCGGTGGTTGGGATCGTAAACAAATCACCTTTGTAAGTGAAGGCTACCTTACTTCCATCGGGTGAAATCGTTGGGTAACGAAGCCATTTTGGGGCTCCTTGAGCCATAGAAAGCCCAAATACTCCTGTGAGTAAAACACTTAAACAAATTTTTCTCAATTTCATACTTTCTGTTTTGGATATCGAAGCTAAATTAATCAAAAAACACAGTGTGAAAATTTCTTTTATACCAAAGGAAAAAATTATTCATGTTTATACGGAACTTTGCCACTAATTAAAGAAAAGTCTGATTTAGCTTAGATCCGATATTTATTGATATTAGATACTCATAGACATTGAACATAAGCGAACAATCAACAATAGAATTAAGGCTAGTGGCAAAGAGGCGGATAATCATAAAATTATTTAAGCGTATGAAAATTTCCGTGGCTTCTAAAACTCTGCTTTGACTTCAAAATGCATCCACTCTTGTGATTTTGGGTGTGTGAAAGCCAAATACTCAGCATGAAGATGCAATCTGCTACTCCTTCTCCCATAAAGATCATCACCCAAAATCGGTGTATTCAGTCCACTTGGATGTGCTGCATGCATTCTTAGCTGATGGGTTCGTCCCGTAATTGGAAAAAAGTGTATTCTTGTCAACCCATCTTTTACCCCCAAAACTTTAAACTTGGTCTGAGATGGTTTTCCATATTTGTAACAAACCAGCTGATGTGGTCGATTGTCTAAATCAACCCTAATTGGCAAATCGATCAAGCCTTCTTTATCCTGAATTTCACCATCTAGCAAGGCTAAATATCTTTTTTCTACTGTTCTCTTGACAAATTGGGATTGGAGTTCCTGATGAGTAAATTTATTCTTCGCAACCAAGATAATTCCCGAAGTGCTCTGATCTAGTCTGTGAACCAAAATCGCATCTGGATAAAGGTCAACGATTCTCTTTTGGACTGAATCACTCACATTTTTACCTGGAACAGACAAAAATTCTGAAGGCTTGTTCACAACCATCAGCACATCATCTTCATAAATCACCTCAAGCGCTTTGCCTTCGGCAGGGTTTTTCAAAAATGGGTTTTCTTCTACTTCAAGTCCCTTGAGCATGTGTCCCAAAATCGGCTCACATTTGCTTTTACAAGCTGGGTAAAATTCACCGTGCTTTCGGATCTCAGACTTTGGGGATTGTCCCCACCAAAATTCCGCCATAGCAATGGGTTTCAAATCATGGAGAAAAGCATAATGCAACAACTTTGGAGCAGCACATTCTCCTGATCCTGCAGGAATGGGAATATTCAAATCCAAGGAAAAAATTTCCCTCAAACTTTTCCATTCTTTTTCAGCATTCAGAAATTTATAATTATCAAAAAGTTGCTGTTGAAGTGCGTTGGATCGTTCTTTTCTTTCCATTTTCAGTTTCTCTAACTGATCTTCAAAGACAATTAAATTTCTTTTCAAACCCTGTAACCTCTCGTCCCACTCTTTGACAAATAGATTGAAAAAGTATTTATTCCTTAGGCTTTCATCTACCTGCTCTGCTAAGAGCTTGTCGTAATCCTCAGAGCTCAAAACATTAAGTAACTCTTTTTTCCTTTGTTTCCTAAGCCTTCGAGCATTATTGACTTCATCTTTCTTCTCTTCGATCTCCAATTGAGCTTTTTTACTAAGTTGCAGCCATTCTGATTTTAGAGAAATGTATTCTTCATTCGCTTCTAAAGTTTCAATTTCCTGATTGATCTTATTGATGATTTTTTCTCCATTTTTGAAAAAACCATCTGACCTCAGCATATCATATACTGGTGGCACAAAAAACTGATGCTCATTGCTGTCTGCTAGCTTTCCTGAAAAACCAGCCAAGAATCCCAGTTCCAAATTTGCATTTTGCACTACAAGCACACCGAACATCTTTCCAATTGCCAAAGTTTTGTCTTCTGGATTCAAACCAAAATTATGAATCCAGTCTGTTTGGTTGGTAAGATATTCCTTAAGCTGAATGGCCGCATTTATTGCCAACGGATTAGGTTGGTAATAAAATGGGAAAGTGAACTCCTTTGGAATTTCTAGTCCTCCTGTTGATTTTTGGAATGGGATAAATCTGTCTGCCACTATACTTTTCTATACAAATTGACGTCAAAAGTATAAAGATTATTTGACAATTTTCTCGAGAACCCAATTAGCCCTTGCTGCTGATTCACCTGTACTGATTGCCTCCGATTTTCCCAAAATCGTATTTACAATATTTTCAATTAAGTTAAATTGAATATGCTTGGGAAGATCAAATTCAAAATGTTGATGTCCTTGTTCATCTGTAAACAGCTCAAATTCACCTTTCCCAAAAGTTTCAAACTTTATATAACCTTTACTACCATAGATAATAGTCTGATCAATTTTAGCACATTTCCCAGTTGTAAAGCACCAGTTGCCAGTACCAATCACCCCTGATTGAAATTTGAAGATCCCTGCAACAAGATCTTCAGCTTCATACTTTCCAGCTTGATTTGTCGAAAATCCATTTGCATCCACTATCCTTCCCAACAGAAAGTCCATTAAATCCATTTGGTGGGAAGCCAAATCATAAAAATAACCCCCACCTGCTATTTCTGGATTTACTCTCCAATTTTCAGAAACATTGGCGATGATATCCGACACCAATTCTTGCTTGAGATCAATGTGAACAGTTCGGATTTCACCAATCACACCTTTCTCTATGAGTTCCTTGATTTTTACAAAATGAGGCAACGCTCTTCTGTAATAAGCAACAAACAAGGGACTCTTATACGTTTTGCAGATCTCCATCATCTCAATACATTCTTGAAAGGTTCTTGCCATTGGTTTCTCCACATAGATTGGCTTTCCTGACTTTGCTGCCAATTTAGTCAATTCAGCATGTGGTTTGGGTGGTGTCGCAATGTAAATGGCATTGACCTCAGGATCGTTGATTAATTTTTCAGCATCTGTGTACCATTTGGGAATCTGATGCCTTTTGGCATAATCCCTTACCTTTTCTTCGCTCCTCCGCATTACAGCTACCAACTTACTGTTTTCCAACAAGTTCATTGCAGGCGCTGATTTGACCTCGCACACATTTCCAACTCCAATAATACCCCAGCGTACTTCTCTTTCCGATGATTTGTTCATGGCTATAAATTTACAATTAAATACCAATTTGTAGGTTTGTTTATCCTTAATCAAAGAATTTTTTGAACCAAATTGATTAAACTGAGTATATTTAGATAAATCAATTTTGATCTTATGCTACATTCAGGAGAACTTCACAATAACCCAAAACTCTATATTTTCCTTCCTTTGTATTATACACTTTGGATGGATAGTGTCTTGACACCAACAGAAATCAGCGAAATGCATAAGCTGATTAACAAACAAGATTGGATTTCAGGTACTGAAAAAGAATACCTATTAAGTAAACTAAATCCTGCCGAAGGGCCAAATTCCAAAGAACTAAAAAGTTGGAAGAAAAAAATAAAATCCATAGATCTAGACCGTACACAGAGTCTATCGCAGATTGGTGAATCTCTTGTCAAGCAGGAAAATCCAAACATCAGTATAGAAGAAAAAATCCACATTGACTTTCAAGAAGCAGAGAAAGCACTTGGGCTGCTGAGTAAAGAAGCTGGATTTACTTTCAAATCCGGCCACCAAACCATCACTACCAAGCATAGAGGTGACCAAAATTTTGCTACAGAAAAAATGACGGGGATTTTGGATGGTGAACAAGCAAAACTGATCAAAAAAGTAAAAGCCG
Source organism: Belliella calami (assembly GCF_022549695.1). Lineage (GTDB taxonomy): Bacteria > Bacteroidota > Bacteroidia > Cytophagales > Cyclobacteriaceae > Belliella > Belliella calami. Next base: position 146,724 of record NZ_JAKZGS010000005.1, read on the forward strand.
TAATCTCTGACCCAAGTTTTGCCTATCGTGAGTATGACAGCTTATTGGATCAGCGGGAGCAGGTTCTTCAATGGTGCCAAGCTTTGGCAGATCAAGGTTTTGGTGCTTGGGCTTTCCCCGAATTTGCAAAAGGAAAAGATGATATGGAAGGCTATTTCACCATTATGGAAACTTTGAGTTATCATGATCTGAGTATGGTGATCAAATTTGGTGTTCAGTTTGGACTTTGGGGCATGAGTGTGTTCTTTTTGGGAAGTGAAAAACATCATCAAAAATACCTCAAAGATATAGGAAGTCTCAAGCTTCCGGGGTGTTTTGCGATGACAGAGACAGGACATGGCTCGAATGTAAGAGGACTGGAAACAACTGCGACTTACGATCATGAAACAAAAACATTTTCCATTCACACGCCAAATCCTGATGCACGAAAAGAATACATAGGAAATGCGGCACTTCATGGACAAATGGCGACAGTATTTGCAAAGTTGATCATAGATGGTGAAGATTATGGAGTCAATGCTTTTGTAGTCCCCCTAAGATCGGAAAATGGAAAACTGGTGAAAGGTGTCCGCATCGAGGACTGTGGTCGAAAAATGGGGCTAAATGGCGTAGATAATGGTGTTATCTATTTTGATAATGTTGTCATTCCAAAAGAAGATATGTTGGACAAATTTGCCTTTGTCAATGAACAGGGAGAATTCGAAAGTCCTATAAGCTCAGATAACAGGAGATTTTTCACCATGCTTGGTACGTTGGTGGGAGGTAGAATTGGAATCCCAAGATCAGCACTTGCAGCGAGTAAAACGGGTCTGACCATTGCCATTCGCCATGCAGAAAAAAGGAAGCAATTTGGCCCTGAAGGAGGTGAGGAAGTCCCTATTTTGAATTATAGACTTCATCAGAGAAGATTGATGCCGCCATTAGCTACTTCATATGCCTTACATTTCGCATTGCGATACCTTACGCAAAGATTTTTGGACAGAAAAGAAGAAGAAGCTCAGGAAATTGAAGCTTTGGCAGCAGGATTGAAAGCTTATACAACATGGTTTGCGACAGCTACTCTTCAGGAATGCCGAGAAGCGTGTGGTGGAAAAGGCTATCTTTCCGAAAACAGAATCGATGCCTTAAAAAATGATACGGACGTCTATACAACATTCGAAGGAGACAATGTCGTCTTGATGCAACTTGTAGCCAAAAATAGGCTGACAGAGTTCAGGCAGGAATTTGGTCACATGAACATGTTCACCATTTTCAATTATATAACTGCCCAAGCGAAAACCTCAATTGTCGAAAAAAATCCTATTACTGTGAGAAATACAGACTCAAAACATTTATTGGATTTTGATTTTCATCTCAATGCTTTTGTTTACAGAGAAAAAGCAATTCTCAGCAGTGCCGCCCAAAGATTGAAGAGACATATCGATGAAGGAATGGATTCATTTGATGCAACTAACGTGGCACAGCATCATTTGCAGAATGTAGGTCAGGCATATATAGAAAGGGTTATCCTAGAGCAATTTCAAAAAATCGTAAACGAAACGACTGACGAAGATTGTAAAATGGCCTTAACCCAACTCTGCCAACTGTATGCCTTACAAACAATAGAGAAAAATAGAGGGTGGTATTTGGAACAAGGCTATATGGAGGGTGTAAAGACAAAAGCAATCAGAAAAGAAGTAAATCAGCTCTGTTGGGAGGTCCGTAAAAATGCTTCTGCTTTAATAAATGCTTTTGACATTCCAGAAAGCTGCATTGCCGCACCGATAGCTATGAAAACTGAGTAAATCCATGGTAAAAATTAGAGATTTGGATGCTTCAAATCATCCCTGAGACCTTGGATTTGGAAATAAAATTGATTGAATACACATCAGGATCAGATTTAGAAACTAAACCTAATTCAATTAATTTTCTTGACCTAGTTGAAAATCAATAAATAGTGATAGTTTTGATAGAAAATCACCCATAAATATTTAACATGATCCAGCAATCAACTTCTCCGAAAAATGAGATGAGTTCTTTTAGAAACTTAATCATCTTTTCAATTTTGCTAATGTTTTTTGGTTTTCATCACTTCGCTGCAGCACAGGGAATCTATACAGCTAGAGGCTATTGGGAAGAGACCAATAAAGTGACCTACAAAACGATCAAGAAGAAACAGGTTGTAGGTGATCCTGTCACTGATGAGGAAATGTCTTACCTCTTAGATTTCGAAGATTTTTTGAATAGCTACTATCAAAAGTTATCTGAAAATGAAAGAAACTTATATGAAAAGATGCGAAATCAGTGGGATAGAGAGGTGTCTCAACCGACTAGCGTTCAACCAACACCAACAGAATTTGAATGGAGAGGCATAGATCGGGTAATCGCTACTACCTATGGTATATACTATGGAGCATCGTTGGTTTCAGTTTTGGAATTGGACAATTTTGGTGTTTTGGGAATTCCTTTAATGACTGGAGGGATGTGGGCCTTGGGTCCTGTAATCAACCCAAAAAAGTTTGATGACATAGACAGGTCAGTTATTAGAGCCAACAATGCGGGTCGCTTTCTGGGTTTAATTTATGGGGGTTCATTGGGATTGGTGATCGGTGGAAATACTTACAATGAAGGTAAGACTGCTTTTGCTTTTTCCACTGTTGGAAGTATAGCCCTTGGAGAAGTAGCTTTTCAGATGCAAAAAAGAAGAAGGTATTCCGAAGGACATATAGAAGTTATGCGCCATCATGGAGTCCTAGGTTCATTTGTAGGGATTTCTACAATTTCCGCCTTAAATTCTGACAATGGGAGAATCTATGGACTGGGTGCTTTGGTAGGTGGAGCGACAGGGCTTGCTTTGGGAAATATCGCTTCAAAAAAATACCCATATTCAAAAGGTGATGGTAATTATATTACCAATATGAGCATAATTGGTACAGGAATAGGATTTGCGATCGCTACCCAAGCCACAATCGACAATTATAGTAGTGGCGTTATATTGATTCCTGCTGCATTTAGTGTGATTGGTACAAGTATCGGCCAAAAAACAGTAAAAGGGGTAAATCTAACCAACAAGCAAGGTAGTACCATCAATTACGCTTCAGGTGGAGCCGCTTTAGTCGGTTTGGGTGTGGCTGCCTTGGCCGAAAGTGGATCTCCTGCTGTGATAATCGGTTTACCATCTGGTTTTGCCCTGATTACTCAGCAAATTCTTTTTTCCAAATACAAAAAAGAGAACATGAATTTTGACCTTTCAGGAAAGAACAAAGAGGAATCGATCAATTATTCTTTGAAATTCAATCCGGAAAACTACTTTGTCAATCAACAGCTTCAAGCCAAAGCGACTATTTTCAGTTCTTATTCACAACTTTCAGCACCAATTGTTAATTTCAAATTGAATTTTTAACCATATAATCTCCATGAAAAAAATTATTAAACCACTCATCACATGCTTGTATCTATTCCTTAGTGTAACTGTACTTTTTGCTTCTGAAGTAGAGAAAAAGTCACTTCTTTGGAAGATAAGCGGAAATGGACTTCAGGAAGATTCATTCCTTTTTGGTACCATCCATATCATCTGCGAAGATCAATTTCTGATGAATAAAAAAATCGAATCAGCCCTCGAATCGTCCAAGCTTTTGGTCTTGGAATTTGACATGACAGATCAAGAGCAAATGGGACAATTGCAACAATTGTCTATGAATCCAAATTTTGAAAATATAAAAGGTCAATTCGAAGAAGCTCAAGCTGCTGCTTTAGATGAGTTCCTAAAAGAGAATTATGGTGCAGGCTTGGATCAATTGGGGATTTTAAAGCCTTTTATTTTATCATCTATGGTCTTGATGAAGAGCTTGCCTTGTGAAAATCAAATTAGCTATGAGAATCATTTTATAGAAAAATCCAAAACTCTGGATTTAAAAGTAGATGGTTTGGAAACTGCTAAATCGCAGATGGAGATATTTGATAAGATTCCGATGAAACTACAAATAGATGAACTTGGAAAAATGATGCTGGAAGAAGATCGTGGCATGGGTGAGTTCAAAGAGTTAGTTGAAGCATATGTAAGTGAGGATATCGATACGCTCTATGACTTGATCACTGCAAGTGAATTATTCAGCGAATATGGCAATTTGCTTTTGGAAGATAGAAATAGAGCTTGGATTCCTAAAATAGAAGAGCTCATAAAAGAGAGCAGCGCATTCATAGCAGTTGGATCAGGTCATCTAAGTTCAGACACTGGTGTAATTCAGCTATTGCGAGATGCAGGATATACTGTTGAGGCAGTTGATTGATCGGACTAATTTCCTATAAAAAAAATAGGTTGGAATAACTTTAAATTTAAAAAAAGAGACAGGAAAACCTGTCTCTTTTTTATTGAAAAAGCTAGTTATGGAAAAGCCGGATCCTGAACTAAAGTAGGTTGCCCATCCTTAAATGACCGCTCTATTGCTTCCAAAGGGACTGGAAAAAACTCGTGAACTCCTTTTTGAAACTGGGCTGATGACAAATAAGATCTTTTGGTTTTCTCAACAGAGAGATATTGAGTCATCACACTTTCCGCTACCCCCCATCTCTGTAGATCAAAGAATCTATGACCTTCCATTGCGAACTCCAATCTATTCTCCATTCTAACTGCTTTTCTGGCTACATCTTGGTCTGTCCATGATGAATTGTATGTGTTGATCACATAGTTTGCAGCTGGTTCGCCATCTATTATTGTAAAATCATTCCTATCAGTACCTTGAATAGCACGAGGAACAAACCCATCAGGATTTGCAGCTCTGGTCCTGATTTGATTTACCAGTCCTCTTGCTCTTTCAAGATTTCCGAGCTCTACCTCTACTTCAGCCAACCAAAGGATTACCATTCCCAATCGCATAATCCTATAGTTATTTGCAGATAGCCTAGGGTTTGGTCCTATGCCAAAAAAGGCTGGTTCTGCTATATGTTTCTTAGGTGAATACGGACCTGCATAGGCTTGATCTCTGATAAAATCCCTGTTGTGGATCTTATAACCTTTAAATAAAATCCCTCTCCTACCTACTGTATGATCTAGTCTTGGATCAAGAGGATTTTGGTATGGAGTAAAAGTGGCATTCAAAGCTATTCCTTCATCACTGGTCACATCTTCATTATTGAAAGTATCCAGCAAAGGCAATCCATTTGCATCTGTCCGATAGGCATTTACCAAGTTTTGGGAAGGTTGATAAAATCCACAACATCCCCAAGGGTCAGTGTAAGGATAGTTCAATGTAGTTCCTTCATTGGCTGCTTGGGTAGTAGCGGAAGAAATTGAATATTGAATTTCAAAAATTGATTCTTCATTGTTCCTTCTACCTACAAGGAAGTTTTCTTCAAAAGTTGGCACCAATGAATACCCACCCAAAGTAATTATATCTTCCAATAGAGGTTTGGCTTCGCTCAATTTACCAATGTTTGCAGCTCCTGATTGAGGATCCCAGCCCTGAAACATTTTGGCTTTAGCCAAAAAAGCCATTGCAGCCCATTTTGTGGGTCTTCCGACTTCGGTCTGAGACTCTGGCAATACATTCATTGCTGCCTCAAAATCAGCTTCGATATTTGGCCAAATTTCCTTGTCGTTGGGAACTTTTGTACTCTCCAAATCTCCCAAATCAAAAGTTTCATCATCGATATACGGAGCTTTTCTCCACATTTTTCGCGCTTCAAAGTGATAAAACCCGCGTAAAAACCTTGCTTCAGCAATGATTTGAGCTCTTCTGGCATCTGAGATATCTTCCACTTGCTTTAGTGTGTTGATGGCGTCATTAGACCTTGCTATACCTTTGTAAATTGCACGCCATTTGTTTCTAATGTGAAGATTTGTGGCTTGAAAGTCAAAAGTCTCCAGAAAAGATTGCTCAGGTTGATCTCCAGCATCTGTTCCTTTATATGCATCATCAGATACTACCCCGCCAAAAACCCAGTTTTCTATAGTGCCATTCCATCCTGATTGATTTTCCAATCCAAATCCATCTAACATAGAATACGCTCCCAATAGAATTCCTTCTACACCTGCTGGGTTTGTCAACCCTTCTTCACTAAATTGCCCTTGTGGATCTGTTTCTAAGAAATCTTTGCTGCAAGAGAAGAAAACTACCCCAATCAAAATACTGACTACAAATATGTTTCTATATATATTTTTCATTTTTTCGATATTTAAGTTTAGAAAGTCACATTAACTCCAAGGATCAAATTCCGTGAAACCGGCATAAAACCTCCGTCAAATCCTAGCGTATTATTGCTGTTTGTTTGAATTTCCGGGTTGGTACCTGAATAATTGGTGATAGTAAACAGATTTTGTCCTTGGAAATACACAGATGCTCTGCCCATTCCCAAGTTTGCCAATTTATCAGAAGGAAGATTATAAGTCAATTGTAGATTTCTCAATCTGAAGAAAGATCCATCTTCGATAAAATAGGTAGAAGGCCTACTACTTACTTGATCATTGGAATCCATTATTGGAACTGTTCCACTTGGATTTGTCGGAGTCCATGCATCATACAAAGCTCTTTTGGACTTATTTCCTTGGAACGTATTGAAATCAGTCCAATATCTCATATAGTTGAATATATCATTGCCAACAGAACCATTTCCAAATAGTGTCAAGTCCCAATTTTTATAACCAATATTGACATTGATACCATAGATGAAATCAGGATGAGGATTACCGATTATTGTCCTATCAGCATCAGTAATAATTCCATCACCATTTACATCTTCTACCTTGAATTTACCGACAGCATTGTAATTACCATATGGAGGATGCGCCGATACTTCTTCTTGATTTTGGAAAATCCCCAAATTATTGTAACCAAAGAATGAGGAAATTGGGAACCCTTGTTGTGTAACTGTGACAGCTGGAATTCTTGTAGATGCTCCAAATAGGACATTATCTTCATTGTCAGTGAGTCTATCAACATTGTTTCTATACATCGAATAGTTTGCAGAGACATCCAATCGAAGATCTCCTCCCAAAAAAGTCTCCCTATATCCGAGGTTCAAATCAATTCCCTTATTGGTCATCTGTCCAATGTTAACAAATGGAGCAATGGCATCTCCATGTCCGTAGCTGATAGGAACTTGAAACAACATGTCTGTTGTAACTCTATTCCATAGATCAAATTCAAAGAAAAATTTTCCATCCAAAAATTCAGCATCAAGCCCTATATTGTTTGATGTAGTTGTTTCCCATCTTGCATTTGGGTTACCAAATCTAGCTGCATCAAATCCAAGAATCGGAGTAGATGATGAACCATCTAGAGGATAGCCTGAGTTAAATATGTTTGTCCTATAAGTTGTATAAGCATTGTAATCTCCAATTAGCTGATTCCCCGTCTTTCCCCAACCATATCGGAGTTTCATATCACTTATAAAGGGAAGGGAATTCTTTACAAATTCTTCATCTGAAAGCCTCCAACCTAAGCTGAATGCAGGAAAAGTCGCATTTCTTGATGCTTGTAGAAACCTTGAGGAAGCATCATTTCTAAGTATAAACTGAACCAGATATTTTCCATCATAATTGTAATTTATCTGGCCAAATTGGGAATACAGTCTGTAATCGTTCAGCACACTTCCGAAATTTGTAGCTGTATTTGGATCTCCCAAATCAAGGTACCCAATCACAGGGACTGTCTCAAACGCATAGCGCTGTCTTTGGCCACCAAAAATCTCCCCAAATTCTTTGATTGCTTCAATTCCTACAAACACATCAAAATTATGGATATCATTGAAGGTTTTGGAATAGTTTACTGTGTTTGACCAAACCCATTGATACATGTAATCATGTTCGGAGGTAGAACTGTTTACAAAATTTCCCTCCACATATTCTGGTTGAGGTCTTCCAATAAATCTCCCGCGATGGGTATTGGCATCAACACCAAAGCTTGTTTTGACTTCCAAATTTTCTATGATCTCATAAGAGGCATAAATATTACCAAAAGCTCTCAAAGAGAGATTCCTATTGTCACTCGCTCTTGCAAGCACAGCTACTGGATTGAAGTTGTTTCCAAGATTTGATCCTCTACTGCCTGCAAAATTCCCCATAATATCATAAACTGGTAGCAATGGATGCTGTAAAGAAGAGCTAAAAACAGCATTTTGTTCTGCATTGTTTCCTGCAACCCCATTTCCAAATCCACCTCTTCGATTTCCAACTGTGACAGAAAGATTCTCACCGATAGTAAGCTTGTTTTTCAAAGCTTTGAATTCTGTATTTGCACGGACAGAATACCGATCATAACCAATGTCTTTGACAATACCTTCTTGATTAAAGTAGTTGACCGAAAGCGCATATCTGCCATTTTCTGTACCACCGGTAGCAGTGATTTGATAGCTTTGTATTGGAGCAGTCTGTGTTACCTCATTCCACCAATTGGTATCAGCTGACCTTGTTATGGGATATATATTACCAGGTTCCAATGCGTACAAATTTGGATTTACCCTTGGGTCTCCTTCCATGGCTCCACTTGGGAATACATAATCAGGAATCCCAACTTCACCATTAGCACCCCAAGAGTATTGACCATGGGTTGGAGTTCTTCCATGAAGTGTATTGGATAGATAAAGGTACCTTCCTAGTTCTTCCGCATTTAGTGGGTCAGGACTTCTATCTGCTTTTTGAGAACCATAAAATGCATCAAATGAAATCGTAGGCTTGCCTACTTTCCCCCTTTTGGTTGTAATAATTACTACTCCATTGGCTGCCCTTGATCCGTAGATTGATGCTGATGAGGCATCTTTCAGAATCTGAATAGATTCTATATCATTAGGATTGAGATTGCCTTGGTTTTGCGTAGGGACTCCATCTATTACATAAAGTGGATCATTGTTATTGATTGTGCCAAAACCACGAATCCTAACAGTTGCCCCACCTCCTGGTGTAGCATCATTGACTACTGTCACTCCTGCCGCTCTACCTTGAAGTTGCTGCGCAAATGTAGTAGCAGGCATTGAGAGTAAATCATCAGAACTTACTGATGCTACTGCTCCAGTAATGTCTTTTCTTGACTGGGTTCCATATCCAGTTACCACAACTTCCTCAAGGCCGCTTATAGATTGGTCTAGCTTGACATTGATAGTAGACTGACTTCCCACTCTTAATTCTACATTCGTAAATCCTATAAATGAAAAAACTAAAACAGAATTCTCATCGACGACATTTATCTCAAACTCTCCATCAATGTTGGTTACTGTACCTGTAGAGGTTCCTTTTACCACTACAGTCGCTCCTGGCAAAGGATCACCAAAATCATCTGATACGACCCCTTTGATCAATTTCTGCTGTGCCAACAGGGTAGTTCCTGAAAATATCAGGAATACCAAACACACAATTGTTTTCTTGAAAATGTTTAACATACGCTAGTTGTTTTGGGTTGGAAATTAAAATAAAATTATAATCAGATTTTTTATCTGCTCGGCAAATTCTAAAGTTGAAAAAATCAAAACTCATAGACAGGGAAGTAAAATAGAAAATGTTTAACTTCCTCCAGTTGATATTCAAACTACTAATGAGTCTTAATTTCAAAAATAAATTTATTCTTAAGATATTAATACTTTTCATAGTAAAATATAATTAAAATAAAAAAAACACAAAGTCTTAATACATTGATAATTTTTATAAACATCAATAATTCAAATATATATTTTTTTATTTATTAATATACACTAATCTAATTTTTTTATGTATTGATTATAACATCCATTATTTTAATAAACTAATCACAAATTTTTTGATTGAAAATTCTCTTATACAAGAATTTGTAGCACTATTTGAGTATCAAAAACTTTAGAAGGTTCAGGTTCTAGCACCTATCAAACAAAGGATTGTTGGAAAAAAATATGAGTATCCGCAATGTTGCACGTTGGCTAAGAAGCGGTTTTTTGTGTTGCGGATTCTCGTCACGGGACAACAGTCAACAGAACCTCAAAACATTCATCAATCATTCTATTGATTGGCTATGTGCAAGAAAGCGGATACACATAAAAAAATTACCGTCTATAGGAAAGTAACGCGAATGCATGCTAAGCGATTTAAAACTAATGAACAGCCTACTTCATCGAATGATCCACAAAAAAAGCTTGTGCACTCGGCCATCTTCACCTTCGATTGTAACCATCTCATCAGGCTTCCAGTTTCCCATATCATAATTATGGGTAATCAATTTTGTTCCAGGTTTCATCTTTTGGATTAGGGGTCTCAGCTTGAGGTTAAGGTCTGGCCAGAGATATAAGACCAAAACAGTCGCTTCGCTAAAATCAACGGCAAATAAATCTCCTTGGATAAATTCTACTAAATCTGAAACACCTTCTTGCGTAGCTAAAGAATCAGCCATCATTACCAATTCAGAATCGAGCTCCACTCCTACTGCTCTAGCTCCAAATTCTTTGGCAGCTGCAATTGGAATTCTCCCATCTCCTGATCCCAAATCATATAAAACATCATTTTTAGATAAGTCAGCCAACTTCATCATTTTGTTCAAGACAGACTGAGGAGTTGTGACATATGGCACTACATTGGCGAGATCACTTTCCAAACCTTGAGCAAATGCACTCGTGGAAAGTTCAACCTGAATTAAAAATAACAATATAAACTTATAACTTAACTTCATGTTCGTAATTGGAATTCAAAAGCATAGTGGATCCTAACCTAACGAATACCTTTTAACCTAAGTTATGATATGTTCAAATTTATTCTTTAGGCTTCTTTAGAAGTGAAGACACTGTTTTATCACAGCAAACTTGGCATTTCTCAGCTTTTGGATTAACTGACAAGGCTTTTCTCAAAGCTTCATCTCCATTATTGAACGGACCCAAATAATCTCTGTCTAAAGGATCAGGTATTTTTGGACATTCTCTTTCATGGACAAAATAAACGCCCTCTACATTACAATTCGAACTTAAATAAAAGAATTTCATATCTAAAATTGGTATTCCGGCCAAATGTACATCATCGAACACCCCAAAAAAATACCTACTAGTAGGTATTTTTTAAATTAAAATAAAATTAATTATATTTTTTAATAAAAAAATTACATAAAAAACTCTTTATTTTTAATAATTATCTCTTACATCCCTAATCCGCATAGGCATTGTATCTATTTTCCTCATTGTCTTTCCCCAATTCAATTTAGAGTCTTCTTTTAATTTTACTCCCCCATCCAAACCAATCAAAACCCAACAATCTTTTTTTGACCCCATTTTATATTTGGAGATTAATTCGTCCAGGTATTTTCCGGAAAAATCAACTTTTCTATTTGATTTGATCTCTTCACCAAAAATAAAATATACAATCTTCCTTTCTTCAATTTCTACCATTAGACTGTCTGGAAGTTCGTAGGTAGAATCATTTTCTTTTGGAAAATAAAGAACAATCCTATTTTTCCACCTCAGGTGATCCAAGTCTCTAATTGTATCCTGCGGCTGAATATCAAACATCAAAAAACAAAACATCAATAAACCCATAACACTAATATTTGAAATTAACTTACTTCTTTCTTAACTCAATCACTGTTATTTCTGGCCAAATCCCTACTCTGCCAGAAAATGCATGAAAACCAAACCCTCTATTGACATAAAGATACCTTCCTGACTCTTCGACCAAACCTGCCCAATTTGGATATCTATATTGTACGGGGCTCCATTTTAGAATTGGCGTTTCTATTCCAAACTGCATTCCATGTGTATGACCAGAAAGAGTAAGATGAATTTTACTTGCGTTATTCTTCACTTCCCTATCCCAATGAGAAGGGTCATGTGACAAGAGGATTTTGAACTCCTCTTTTCTTGTTCCTTCCAAAGCCTTTTGCAAATCTCCTTTGGACTGAAATCCAACTCCCCAATTCTCTACTCCTACCAAAGTAATCTCTTGACCATCTTTTTGGATTTTTACATTTTCATCCAACAACAACCTATAGCCCAATCTTTTGTGTTGGTCTTTGAATTTTTCAAAATTAGCCACCTTTTCTTTAGGTGAATTCCAACTCACATAATCACCATAGTCATGATTCCCAATGATCGAAAATTGACCATAAGGAGCTTTTATCTCCTTGAAAATTGATAACATCGGCTCGATTTCCTCAGCATGATGATTGACCAAGTCTCCCGTAAACACAAATAAATCTGAGTTTTGAGTTATGGCAAGATCTACTCCCTTCTAGACCGCTTCATAATTCTTGAAACTGCCTGCATGAATATCAGAAATCTGAGTGATTGTAAAACCATCAAAAGCTTCTGGCAAATCGTCAAAATATAGGGTTTCTTTATGGACTGTAAAATTGTATTTGCCCTTGGTGATTCCATATACAAAACTCGTCAATGGAACCAAAGAAACAGTTAGAGCAACTATACTCAACCATTTTACCCTAGCAGGAAATGTTGTTACTTCTTTTCCATTGAAAATATAAGATAAACCTGCTTGAAAATTTCTAACAACATCTTCCCCAAACAGAAAAATTACACAAACCAATTGAGTTACTACGAGTGTTAGGAATACATTTAAAACCTGCTGATGTTCATTACTTATCTCTCCAGCTTTGAAGATCCTATAAAATGTAAAAACAACCCAAAAACTGATCCCGGTGAAAACAACCCAGTATATAGTATAGGAAAAATTTTTGATTTTTATTGATTCCAAATCACCAATCAATGTCTTCAATGATTGAAAAACATACCAATTTAGAAAAGTGGAAAATAAGAAAACGGCAATAAGGAAAATTAAACCTCCAATTTGATTCATGAATTTGTTCTATATATTTATGGTTCCGGATATCCGTATTTTTACCAATAACCAAAGATTTAATTAACCCAAGTTTTACTTGAAACATCAAAAGTAAATGATAACCGAATTCGATTACCCTCTTTAGAAAACCTTCAAACTATTCTATCGGCATGCTTGCGGATAATCACATTGATTTATACAGCAATAGCCATAAAATAGTTCAGCTATATCCATTTGGAACATTTGAATTACCCAAAAAAATATGTATTCGCTTTCTTGAGAATAGCCAAAAGAGCTTTTGAATGCAAATCAATCTGAAATGATTTTAGATAAACACCGAAAGGTCAATAGTTATGGCAAAAACATATTTTAAAACTAAAGGAGCAAAAACATTTTTAATCTTAATTAAAAGAAAACAATAACGCTTCTGAAAATTCTCAATTGGAAATTTCAGAAGCGAAATAATTACTCTAGTTGCTTGATGATCACTTCAGAAAACAATCTTGACTTTCCTTTGCCACCATAAGTTCCATAAATAGGCAAAGTGTTCAATGGATGATAACTACAAGCAAGGGGGATATAATTTTGGTCAGAAAGTAAACCCAAGCTGGGATCCAACCCTACCCAGCCAGCTCCTGGTAAAAAGACTTCTACCCAAGCATGAAGCTCATGCCCTTCTGCTAATTCGGGATTGAAGGCATAACCACTTACAAATCTGGCTGCCATTCCCACTTTCCTCAGCATCTGTATCAAAAGCCAAGACAAATCCCGACAAGAGCCTTCTTTCATGTCAAACATCTCTTGCAAGGTCATCAAACCTTCTTCTTCCCTGATAATGTGTTTCCAGTCCTTATGAACATCAGCCACAAGAGCTGCCAAGAAAGAAATATGATCTCCTGAAACACTTTTTGCATTATTGATGCAAGTCAGAAGTTCATCATGATCATCTTCAACCTGTCTAAATAGATGCAAAGCTGGCAATAACTCCTCTGGATAACCAAAGTAATCGAAAGGATATACCAAACCACTTTGAAGTATAAATCCGTATGGATTAAAAGCAGTTATTTCCAACTTTAGTTTTGATTGAACTTGAAGGCTTGCTGTTGTCTCATTGAACCAAACTTGAAAATAAGAATTGCCCTCTGCATTGATTCTTTCATTTTTCCCCATCGGGTTTGGAGCAATGAGCAACTCTGATTCAAGAATCTTGATGTAACTTCTCTGTTGAGGAATCAATAACAAACTATGTGGATTTAGACTTACTTTTTCATCATACGAATACTTCGACAAATGATCTACAAGCAGTATCATAAAATCACATCTGGAATAAGCGTATCTTTTTCAAATGCTTTCTTCAATACATCAGCAGGTAGTTCTTTGATGGCTTCCCGTAGCCTTCCATTCCAAAATTCAGAAATATGCTGAAGTTCTTGCTGACTGAATCTTTTTTCTATGATGTTATAGGTGTCGTTTTCCAACACAACTGTATCAATAGGGAAATCTACATCATTCGCTGAAATTCTTGTTGCATCAAATGATAAGAAAGCACATTTCAAAGCATAATCCAAAGGCTCATCATAAGTTAAGGAGCGTTTTAGAACTGGGTTTCCTCCACCAGAATTCCCAATAATCACAAATGGGGTCCCTCTTCTGATTTCTATCCAGTTTCCTTGAGGATAAAGTAGATAGAGTTTTGGAGATTTATCTTCCTCAAGCTGACCACCAATGATGGAAAACAGATTGAAAGACAACCCTGCGGACTCCAAATGCTCTTTATCTTCCTGCGCGACGCGCTTTATCTGATCTCCAAATTCATTTACAGCTTTGTAGAGTTTGTTGAATTTATCATCTCTTTCTTCAATGATTTCAGAAAAATAAGTAATGGCCTTATCCCTAACAGATCGTAACCCTGAAGTCATGATAAAGAAAGAATGCTTCTTTTTATTGACTGTATATACTTTTTTGGAAGTAGTGGTTTCGCTGCCAGAAGTGATCCTTGTATCGGATAGACCTACTATACCGTGTTTTGTTTTAATACCTAGGCAAAATGTCATTATTGTTCATTAATTTGAGATACAAAATTATGTTTTATTTGAAAGAAATTTTGGTCAATCTCATTTGAGATTTTATTTATCTTCAATTGCATATCGTCTAAATACTCGTGAAGTCCAGAATTGATCACATCAGATACATCATCAAATTCCAATTTAGACCTTAATTCACCCATTGCTTTTTCAGCGCTGTTTCTGTAACCCGAAGCTCCTTCTCCTGTAATCTTTTGAAGACATTTTTCAGCTTCTACCAGGCAGAAAAACATGGATCTTGGGAAATACTTATTGAGAACCAAAAACTCAACAACGTTGGAGGAATCAATATTCCCATATATTCTTCTATAAGTATTGAATGCAGTCACTGATTTCAAAAGTGCTGTCCAATGCAAAAAATCCAATGGAGTTCCTATCATGGTGGGGGATGGAAGAATGATATGGTACTTGACATCAAGAATCCGACTTGTTTTGTCTGCCCTTTCGAGATACATTCCCAACTGTCTGAAATGCCACCCCTCAGTCCTTGCTACAGTGCTTTCTGCAAGTCCATAAAGCAATAATACCTGATTCTTTACCGATTCGAAAAACTCTCTCAAATCTTCAGCTTTCCATTCTTTTTTTGTGGATTTTTTTTGTACAAAATGATAAAGCTCATTCAACTTTTCCCAAGTTTCTTTCGTCAAGTTCTCTCTTATGATCCTTGCATTTTCCCTCGCAAAAGTAATGGAGGATATAATAGAATTCAGATTGTCTGAATCAAAGGTCAAAAAATGAATGACATTTTTTCGGTCAAACTTTAAGTTCTTTTTTACAAAAAGCTCATGATCTCCTGTTGCCAGCACAAGTGGTTCCCACTGCTCATTCATATCAGGAGGTAAGTCCATCGATAAGTTGATATTTACATCTATAAATCGGGCATAGTTTTCTGCTCTCTCCAAATATCTACCCAACCAATATATTGAATTTGCTACTCTACTTAACATATTTCTTGATTAATTATATAAAACCCATGTATCTTTACTACCCCCACCTTGAGAGCTGTTGACTACCAATGATCCTTTTTTGAGTGCTACCCTTGTGAGTGCACCAGGAATCACTTCGATCTCTTCGCCATATAATATGTATGGTCGAAGATCTACATGGCGTCCTTCCAAGCCATCCTCTGTCAAAGTGGGGACAGTTGACAATGAAAGTGTTGGCTGAGCAATATAATTGTTTGGATTGTTCCTGATCAAGTTTCTGAATTTCTCATGTTCTGCAGCATCAGCTTTTGGTCCGATTAGCATTCCATAGCCTCCGGCTGCATTGGTTTCTTTTACAACCAGGTTATGGATATTTTCCAAAACATACTTTCTATCATCTTCTTCCCTGCATAAATAAGTTGGGACATTATTTAATATTGGTTCTTCATTCAAATAATACTTGATGATCCTTGGCACATAAGCATACACAGCTTTGTCATCAGCTACACCTGTCCCAGGAGCATTTGCGAACGCAATGTTTCCTGCTTTGTAAGCTTCAAAAATGCCAGGAACTCCAAGCATAGAGTCTGGATTGAATGCCATTGGATCCATAAATGTATCATCAATCCTTCTATAAAGAACATCAATTTGCTGGAGACCTTTGGTAGTCTGCATATAGACTTTATTATTTTTTGTCACCAAATCGATTCCAGATACCAGCTCTACTCCCATTTGTAATGCTAAATAAGAGTGCTCAAAGTACGCTGAATTATAAATCCCAGGCGTCAAAACGCCAACAATTGGCTTTTCTTTATTGGATAGAAATTGAAGCATTTTGAGCAATTTTGCTGGATAATCCGACACTGGCATCACACCCATCGAATTGAAAAGCTCAGGATAAGCTCTCTTGATGATTTCCCTACTTTCAAGCATGTAGGACACTCCTGATGGACATCTAAGATTGTCTTCCAAGATATAATACTCGCCATTTTTATCCCTCACAAGGTCGGTACCCGTAATATGACACCAAATTCCCTTAGGAGGAGTCAGGCCAATACATGGTTCTAAATAATCCTTACTCTTCAGTATCAAATCCTCAGGTACTATTCCGTCCTTGAGGATCTTTCTTTCATTGTAAATATCTTGTAGAAAAAGATTCAAAGCATGTATCCTTTGTTTCAATCCAGCTTCCAATAATTTCCATTCCGAATTTGGGATGATCCGAGGTACAATATCCAAATGCAATATCTTCTCCGTTCCTTGATTGTCATGATAGACATTAAAAGTCATCCCCATTGCAATCTGGGTCTTGTTTGCCGAAAACTGCAATTGAGACATCTTCTTGGGACTTGTCTTTTTGACCAAGCTCAAAAAAGAATTGTAATGTTGACGGCAAGCACCGTCTGGATTGAACATCTCATCAAAGTTACCATTGATTTGGTAATTCACTGTTTCCATAAAATTTTGTTTAATAGGTTAAAAATCTGACTTATAATTTAAGTAAAATATGTCATTATTGCAAAAATTATGCTTTTCAAATAAAGATTTTTTACGATCACACTTCGTTTTCTCAAAGTTTTATAAACACAAAATATTGACTTTAAATTAGTTAACTTATCAAAAATATTTAAACAGCTTAAAATTCAAACTGATTTTTATAAAATCATTATAAATTAAAACTCATTAAGGTAAATTTTCAATCTCTTTTCCATTAAAAAGTTAAAAAAATCAAACTATTAGTGTTTAAATAATTCGAATATTAATTATTTGATATTAATTGAGACCGCTGGAAAAGAAGTTGACAATCATAATTTTGATCTTAAGGTGCTCAATATTTACTCTAAAAAATTGTTTTGTTTTATATCTGGACTAATCCTGTAGAACTAAGTTTATTTTTAAAAAAAATTTAGAAAATAGATTTTTTAATCGATGACTAAACAAAAACAGATTGCCAAAATGAATCAGCAATCTTTTTTAAAGTGAGTATAATCTTCTTTTTAACTTATCATCGAGCCATTGGCTGTATTTGCACCGGGCTTTAACAATCTCAAACTACCGTCTTTATCTTCTGCCATCAAAATCATTCCTTCAGAATCTATCCCCATCATCTTGCGTGGTGCTAAGTTGATCAACATCGTGACTTGCTGACCTATCAAATCTTCTGGTTTGAAAAACTCCGCTACTCCACTCAAAACAGTCCTTTTTCCTAAGCCTGTATCTACAGTCAACTTTAAGAGTTTCTTGGATTTGGGCATTGGTTCTGCTGTAAGCACGGTGACTACACGCATATCCAACTTGGCGAAGTCTTCGTAAGTAATTGTTTCCTTTTCTGGGGTTACAACTGCATTTTCCAATTCATTCTTCTTTTTGGCTTCCAACAATTTATTTACTTGTGCTTCTACCACATTGTCTTCGATTTTTTCGAACAACAATGCCGCCGGATTGATTCTAACACCAGCTTTCAACAAATCAAACTCACCTGCATTCTTCCAGTTCAAACCAGTTAGGTTGAACATATTGAATATTTTTTCCGAGGTAAATGGCAAAAAGGGTTCTGCAACCACTGCTAGGTTTGAAGCAATATTCAAAGCAATATTCAAGATTGTTCCTGTACGATCTTTGTCCTCTTTTATCGTCTTCCAAGGCTCAGTATCTGCCAAGTATTTATTACCCAATCTTGCAAAATCCATTACAAAAGAAAGTGCTTCTCTAAACCTGTATCTTTCTATTGAAGCCGCAATTTTATCCGGAAATGCCTTCATTGCCTCCAAAACCTCTTCATCATAAGGAGACAAATCAGATTTGGCAGGTACAACTCCTCCAAAGAACTTATGGGTAAGTACAACTGCCCTGTTTACAAAATTGCCATACACAGCTACCAACTCGGAATTATTTCTTCCCTGAAAATCCTTCCAAGTAAAGTCATTGTCTTTTGTCTCTGGAGCATTTGCCGTCAATACATAGCGCAAGACATCTTGTTTATCAGGAAATTCCTCCAAATATTCATGCAACCAAACAGCCCAATTTCTGGAAGTTGAAATCTTCTCACCTTCCAAGTTCAAAAATTCATTTGCAGGTACATTCTCAGGAAGGATATACTCACCATGCGTTTTTAGAATAGCAGGGAAAATAATACAATGGAACACAATATTATCTTTTCCGATAAAGTGCACCAACTTGGTCTCTTCATCTTTCCAATATGGCTCCCAGTCTTTACCTTTTTCATTTGCCCACTCTTTAGTAGAAGAGATATAGCCAATAGGTGCATCAAACCAAACATAAAGCACTTTCCCATCGGCACCTTCTACAGGAACTGGTATTCCCCAGTCCAAATCCCTAGTCATAGACCTTGCCTGCAATCCATCACCCGCCTCCAACCAAGAGCGACATTGCCCAAGTACATTATTCTTCCAGTCATCCTTATGATCAACAAGAATCCATTTTTGTAAAAACTCAGTATATCTAGCCAAATCCAGAAACCAATGCTTAGTCTCTTTCAAGATAGGTGTGTTCCCACTTAGCTTTGATTTTGGATTGATCAAGTCTGTAGGACTCAAAGAACTTCCACATTTTTCGCACTGATCGCCATATGCTCCATCATGTCCACACTTAGGGCAAGTGCCTTCAATATATCTGTCAGCCAAGAACTGCCCTGCTTCTTCATCAAAATACTGCTCTGTGGATTGTTCCAAGAATTCTCCTTTTTCATAAAGATCCTTGAAAAATGCAGAAGCTGTTTCGTGATGGATTTTTGCAGAAGTTCTTGAATAATGGTCAAAACTAATTCCGAAAGCTTCAAAGCTCCCTTTCATCATCTCATGATATCTGTCCACGACTTCCTGTGGCGTAATCCCCTCCTTTTTGGCTTTGATGGTAATCGCTACTCCATGTTCATCAGAACCGCAAACATAAGCCACATCTCTCCCCATAGACCGAAGGTATCTAACATAAATATCGGATGGAATATAACAACCAGCCATGTGACCTATGTGAAGTGGGCCATTGGCATAAGGCAAAGCAGAAGTAACTGTATATCTTTTAAAGTCTTTATTATTCATATGGTGCAAAGATAGCTTTTTTGGAAAGTTTTGTTTGAGAAAATCTGGGATATATCAAGCCTTTTGGAACTCTTCTCTAGCTTCATCAGTCAATATTCCTTGATAGATAATCTGGATGGCCTGATCGAAAATCTCAGAAGTGCTCAGATTCATTTCGTTACGCATTTCCTTTGGAAATTGAGACAAAAATTTGGGATCAATCAAGCTCTGAATGGCAGATGCATAGAGAAGTACAATCATTGTCTTGTTCATTTTTGCAGAGACAAACCCCTTTTCTATTCCTTCTTCGATCAATTTTTGAAATCTTAGATAAGCTGAATCTCGAATATAATCTTGCAATTCTGACCAGATATCTGGCGCATGGTCTCTCAAATCCTCCAACAACTCTGGATTGATCGGAGCCAAATCACGCGCTACTATCGTGAGGAAAGATTTCAATTTGACTGTATAGGGAATATGTTTGTTGTCAAAAAGTGCCTGCACTTTGATGGATAACGTGTTTTTCAATAGATCAAAAGACGCTGCCAGCAATTCCAGCTTTCCAGGAAAATACTTGTAGAGTGTTTTTTTACTCATAGACAGCACCTGGGCGATATCATCCATTGTTGTATTCTTATACCCCTGCTTCAAGAAAAGCTTATAAGCTCGATCTAAGATTTTGGCTTCTATTTCAGTTTTTTTGCTCATTTTTGTGGAATAGGGAGCAAATATATACAATCCGATTAATTTACCTGCCCATTTTCCAAACTTAGTCCTTTTGAAAAGCTTTGTGCTTTCGTTGCCATAGCTTAATTTTGGTCTTTGGCATTATTTCAAAAAAATTAGCAAAAACTCAATGACTCCATCGCAAGCAGAAGCTAGAATTGCTGAATTATCTCAGCAAATCAACTATTATAATCACCAGTATTATCAGGAAGACCATTCTGAAATCTCTGATTATGAATTTGATAAATTGCTTGAGGAATTGATCCAACTTGAAACAGACTTTCCTGAATTCCTCACCGAACAGAGTCCAAGCCAGCGAGTTGGTGGAACTATCACGAAGGAGTTTGAAACTGCTATGCATGAAACAAGGATGCTTTCCTTAGGGAATACTTACTCGGAAGAAGAACTTTTGGCATTTGATGAAAGAGTAGCCAAAGGCTTGGAGCATAGAAATTTTGAGTATTTCTGTGAGCTCAAGTTCGACGGAGTGGCTATCAGTCTAGTCTATGAAAATGGTAAGCTTGTGAGAGCTGTCACTCGAGGGGATGGAACCAAAGGCGATGTAGTCACCGAAAACATCAGAACGATCAGAAATATTCCTATATTTTTTTCTGACCAGGAAGTTCCTGCAAAGTTTGAAGTTCGAGGTGAAATATTCCTACCAAGGAAAGAGTTTGAAAAAATAAATAGTGAACGTGCAGAAAACGGTGATCCACTGCTTGCAAACCCAAGGAATGCAGCTTCAGGAACTGTCAAAATGCAGGACAGCAGCATTGTAGCCAAAAGAAGGTTGAACTGCTACTTTTATCAGTTGATCACAAATGAAACGGAAGTCAATCAGCATGACAGTGCTATGGCTTTGTTGGAAAAATGGGGGTTTAACGTCTCTCCTACTTACAAAAAATGTGATTCTATCAAAGAAGTCCTACAATACATTGAAGAATGGAGAGAAAAAAGACATAGCTTGCCCCTTGACACAGACGGAGTAGTGTTGAAGGTAAATGATTATGATCAAAGAGAAGAATTGGGATTCACTGCAAAAATTCCCCGATGGGCCATTGCATACAAATACCAAGCAGAGAGTGCAGAAAGTCAACTACTATCGATTACCTATCAAGTTGGGAGAACTGGCGCGATCACGCCAGTAGCAAATCTTTCACCAGTGCAGCTCGCTGGGACCACCGTGAAAAGAGCTTCTTTACACAATGCAAATGAAATAGAAAGGTTGGGACTGTACGAAGGGGATTATGTTTTTGTGGAAAAAGGAGGAGAAATCATTCCTAAAATCACGGCAGTTTCGATAGAAAAAAGAAATTCTGAGGCTCAACCAGTTCGATACATTGCCCATTGTCCAGAATGTGGTACAGAATTGATCAGAAGAGAAAGCGAAGCAAAGCACTATTGCCCGAACACCCAAAGCTGTCCTCCTCAATTGTTGGGAAGAATCGAACATTTCGTTCACAAGAGAGCAATGGACATTGACTCTTTGGGAACCGAAAGAATCAGGGCATTGATCGATCAAGGATATATTTCAAATTTTGCAGATATCTATGATTTGGAATCCAAAAGTGATGAACTCCTTGGATTGGAAATGAATCAAGACCAATATCAGAAAACCGACGAGGGCATGCTATACATTTCCCTTCACAAGGCACTTTTTGCGTTGACTGAGGGAATTTCATTGTCTGCTATTGGTAAGTTTTTGGAAGAAAACATAGAAAATGCACTTGAAGAAACTCTCAAAAACTTTCTGACATATATCCGTGAAAGCAAAAAGAAAGTTGCACAAAATGTAGGAACGATTCAATTACTAGAAGGATTGCTTCAGTCTTATCCTTTTCCCAAAGTAGAAGATTTTTTGCCATTGCCTTTGGTTCTTTCACTTTTAATTGGAAAAAAAGCTGGAATCAGTCGCTTAAAAGAAGTGGCAATCCATGAAAGCACAGTGCATGGAATCCTTTTGAAACTCAACTTGGACTTAAGCAAAGAACAGGAGGATCGAATCAAAAAGCTTAAAGCAAACACTTTTCAAGAAGGTGTAATCACAAATATGATTGAAGGGATCAAAGCATCAAAAGAACAAAGTTTCGAACGTGTGCTCTTTGCTTTGGGGATTAGAAACATTGGTGAGAATACTGCCCAGATTTTGGCAAGATCCTTCAAAAACATTGACAATTTGAAGAATGCAAGTTCAGAATCGCTTTTGGAGGTAAATGGAGTCGGTGAGACTTTGGTCAATAGCCTCAAGGAGTTTTTCTCAGAAGAGGAAAACATTCAAATCATTGATAGATTGAAGGCACAAGGTTTGAATTTTGAGATTGAGGAAATAGAAAGAGCTTTGGAAAGTAATGTCCTTGAAGGCAAAAAAATTCTAGCATCAGGAAAATTGAACCATTTCAAGAGAGATGAAATTATTGACTTTGTAGAAGCAAATGGTGGTCAGTATGTAAAATCTGTTTCAAAAAGTCTTGATTTCATCATCGAAGGCGAAGATATGGGTCCAAGCAAAAAAGAGAAAGCGGAAAAACTTGGTGTGAAATTGATATCGGAAGAGGATTTTATGAAAATGATGGGAAAAGAATTTTGATTATGGATATCATTAAAAGGCATTATGTAAAAAGAAGTTATAGAAAGCACAATTTCACCAAGAATGAAAAACTGTCATTTCCCGAAAAAATAAGCTCCATTGGGATCTTGGCAAGTACTCAAGTGGAGTTTGTCACATGCAAGGATAAACTAGAGTCAGTCTTTGGAGAATCTGTTGAAATATCGGGGTTTTACGATTCCAGTAGGGACATGGAACATGGGATTTCATCACGGGATTTCAATTTATGGGGTAAGCCCAACGCTCGAATCGAAAGGTTTCTCGAAAAAAAAACAGATTTTATATTGGTTCCCACTTTAAACCTTAATCCTTATTTACTTTATTTGTTGCTGCATTCGAAAACAGCCATAAAAATCGGATTTCACTCATCTGAGAATCGAAAATATTTGGATTTGATGCTAGACTATAAAGACAATAACCTTAAAGAAAGTATCCAAGATTTATTGGATTATTATATTAAAATTAAAGAAGCATGTTAAACTTATTTGGTACAGGAGTAGCGTTGGTCACACCTATGAATGAAGATCATTCGATTGATTTTCTAGGTTTGGAAAAGTTGATCAATCATGTAATATCCGAAGGTGCTGATTATCTAGTGGTACAAGGGACAACAGGTGAATCAGCGACTATGACCAAAGAAGAGAAAAAACAGGTTTTGAATGCATGCCTAAAAATAAATTCTGGAAGGTTACCTATCGTTTATGGCCTGGGAGGAAACAACACTTATGGAGTTCTTGAAGAAATAGAATCTACTGATTTTTCGGGAATTGACGCCATACTTTCTGTATGCCCTTATTACAACAAGCCCTCGCAAGCGGGAATTGTAGCACATTATACCACTATAGCAGATGCCAGTCCAGTACCTGTGATACTTTACAATGTACCTGGAAGAACAGTCACGAATATGACTGCTAACACGACGCTTACCCTCGCGAACCATCCCAATATCATCGCAATGAAAGAAGCTAGTGGCAATTTGGAACAATGCATGAATATTGCAGCAAATATGCCATCTGATTTTATGCTGATTTCTGGAGACGATATGATGACAACGGCTCTCCGTGCTCTTGGAGGATCTGGTGTGATTTCGGTTTTAGCAAACGCATATCCTGCTATCTTCAAAACAATCTGCCATGGGGATATAGAAGCTTCCAAAAAAGCTACTTTCAAACTCCTTTCGCTGAACCCTTTAATGTATGAAGAAAGCAATCCTGTAGGATTGAAGTATTTATTGAAGGAATTGGGTATCTGTCAAGATGCAGTAAGACTTCCATTAGTCGAAGCTTCTGACGATCTTAGAGAAAAAATAAAAGCTACCATGGTTCAGTAAAAATTAAAAGCTAGAACAAGAATAAACCTTTGGGGTTTTCAAATACCCCGAAGGTTTAAAAAAGTAATTAATTATCCGCAATGTTGTTCAGTTTCTATTGACCGGGCTTTCTATATAGAATGAAGGTGTTTCAATCTTAATATATCATTATTGATATTTCTTTATATTTATATCCGTTTTCATACCAGTAGAATCTAAATAATTGAATTAACCTGTGATTTCGAACCAATCTCAATAAATATCCAATATCTATTAGTACCAGTTTGCCAAAAAACAATCGTTTAATTGATTAGTGGCATGATTGCGGATAATCATATTTCTTTAAATTTCAAATATGCAACAAGCAATTTCACTTTTAGACTTGAATAATATTATCCGGGATTCTTTGGAAAACAACCTATCCCCTAGTTATTGGGTAGTAGCAGAAATTGGAGAGTTGAAACTTGCTCCTCAGGGACATGCTTATTTGGAATTGGTAGAAAAAAATGGAAATCAGGTAAAAGCAAAAATCAGGGCCAATGTTTGGCAATATACTTTTCGTACAGTATCTGGAAAATTCAAAGCTACAACTGGTCAAGACGTCCGTGCAGGGATGAAAATCCTTGCTTTGGCGACTGTCACATTCCATGAGCTTTATGGAATTAGCCTAAACATCAAAGATATAGACCCTAACTTCACATTGGGTGAAAGGGCAAGGATTCGGCAGGAAATAATCGATCGATTGACTGCCGAAGGCATGATGGCTTTGAACAAAAGATTTGACCTACCTTCAGTTCCACAAAGAGTAGCTGTCATCAGTAGTCAGTCTGCTGCTGGCTATGGGGATTTTGTTCAGCAATTACAATCCAATCGATATGGCTATCAGGTTCATTTCAAACTCTTTCAAGCAATCCTCCAAGGAACAGAAGCTGCAAAAACCATGATAAAAGCCCTCGAACAAATTGAGGAAGAATCGCAAGATATTGGTTTTGACATGGTCGTTATCATTAGAGGAGGAGGAGCTCAGATGGATTTGGATTGTTTTGATGACTTCCATTTGGCCATGTCAATAGCAAAATATCCTATCCCAGTCATCACGGGAATTGGTCACGAGCGTGACGAAACAATCGCTGACCTCGTCGCACATACCAAAGTAAAAACACCAACAGCTGCGGCAGAATTTATTTTATCTGGGTTTATGGGTTTTGAAGAAAATCTACTTACCAATCTAAAAAAGATAGAAAGAAATGTATCACAAAGGCTTGTGTGGGAAGAAAGAAGATTGACAGAATCTCAATCAAGAATAAAAAATGCGAATAGCATAAGGATCAACAGGTCTTTTGAATTGTTGGAACAAAAAAAGAAAACAATACTCCAATTTTCTTCCAATACGCTCAAGATGGAAGTCTTTAAAGTTGAAAACTTTGAAGCAACAATAAAAAAAGACTTTAAAACAAAACTGCAATCTGCAGCAAATAATTTAAGTTCATTGGAAAAATCAATTCAGAATTTGAATCCTCTTTCATTTTTGAAAAAAGGCTACACCAGATCGGAAATTGATGGAAAACCAATCCATCAATCTGAATTGAAAGAGGGTATGGAAATGGTCACTTTCAGCCACATACAGAAAATAAAAAGTACAATCACAAAAATTGAAGAAAATGGAAAGCAGTAATTTAAGTTATGACAAAGCACTCGCGAGAATAGAAGAGATTGTTGTAAAATTGGAATCGGGAGAAGAAGGGATAGATCAGCTTTCCTCCTTAGTAAAGGAAGCTGCTGTTTTGGTAAAGCGATGTAAGATCAAGTTGCGTTTGACCGAAGAAGAAATCAATAAAGCTTTTGAAGACTGAGGCAATCAGCACATTGTACAGGTAGATGTTGAAAAAATAGAATTATCCGAAATCCTGTCATTGTGAAAATACAAAACCATGATTCTGCGGATAATCATGCTTATTTGATGAGAAAAGTAAATTTCAACTAAAATCAAGTTTAATTTCAAACTTGATTTTAAACTTTAATAGGAGCAAACTGGCAGGCAATTTGTTAAAGAAGGTTAAATTGATTTTTCTTACTTAAATAAACTTAGAAAGAAATGTTTATCATCAAAAAGAAGTATCTGCCTCTATTGATATTATTCGCATTAATTTTTGTACCAAAAGAGGGAAAAGGACAAAGTTTTTATGAGTATAAAATTCCCGTAGAACACGCTGTTATCATCGGTGCAGGACCTTCTTTTATCTATGCTGACAATGGAGGTATCTACAGCAAATTGAAATTCAAATTAAACCCATCTATTACTGGCGCATACAGCAGAAAGGTGAATAGATACTTTGATGTGAGAGCAAATGTTGGTCATCAAAAAGTCGAAGGACTTAAAACAACAAATGCTAGAATTTTAGATATTTGGGAATCGAGAATGTCTGCAAATAATTTTTCAGGTAGAGTAAACTACCTAGATATCATGCCCGTTTTCAATGTGTTTCCTTCAGACCATGCTTACCTGAGAACTGGATTTAATATTTATGGCGGGCTTGGACTTGGTGTAATGATGTCAAAAGTTGATTTGGAATTTGAAAATGAACCAATTATTGAAGACCATAAAATAACAACAATGTATATTCCTGGCAGAGCTGGGATATCTTACAAGCTGAATGACAAAACAGACATCATGTTGGAGGGTTCACTCCTATTTAGTTTTACTGATAATATTGATGGAAATGAAAATTTCAACAGACTTGGGGACCATCTTTGGCAAGCTCAAATAATGATAAAAAGATATCTAAAACCCTCATCTAGAATAAGATAATTTATTTTTTGGTTCTGAAATAATATTAAAGTGTAGGAGTTAAGAGTAAGAACACTTTGTAAAGTGCTCTTCCGATCTTTGATTTTCATCATCGGTCGCCCCATGAAGGGATATAAAACAGTGGCTTATCAAGAAACCGTCATCAAATATTTTCTTGGGATGTTGACCATTAAGTTTTGGTTAATACCTGGAATTCGAATGATGAAATAATCTTTATTGGCCTTATTGACACATTCGCCTGACATTCCTTCCAAAGCTCCTCCAATAATAGAGACTTTTTCACCGGGCTCAATTTCTGAATTATCAGTTTCTACAGCTACACCAGTCTCAAGAATTCTCTTGATTGCATTTATTTCTACTTCTCTGACGACGGCATGCTCTCCTGAGAAATTGACGAACTTGACAGCACCAGGCACCTGAAGGACCTCCCAAAGCTCCGTTTTCCTTGTCTTTACAAACAAATACCCATTGAAAAGCGCTTTTTTAACTTTCTTTTTTCTATCACTCCACTGCCTGAGTTCCTCAATCATCGGTAAGAATACCTCCAAACCTTTTTCTTCCAATCTTTGCGCTACTTTTTTCTCTGCTCTTGAGGTTGTATAAAGTACAAACCAATTTAATTCTGCCATAAATCTTATTTACTTCAAAAATACAAAATTAAAAACCCTTGAGATAAAATCCCAAGGGTTTAAAAATTTAAAACCACCAACCTTTAATAATCATGCTATTTCAATCTACGGAGTAGCATGTTGAATTTGTCTGCCAATAAATACATGACAGGCACGATTACTAACGTCAAAAACGTAGCAAAGGTTAACCCAAATATTACAGTCCAAGCCATTGGTCCCCAGAATGTGGCATTGTCACCTCCGATATAAAATTGCGGGTCAAATTCTGACAACATTGTTGCAAAGTTGATGTTCATTCCAATTGCCAATGGAACCAAGCCCAATACAGTGGTGATCGCAGTGAGCAATACAGGTCTCAACCTTGTCTTACCTCCTTGAATGATACTGTTCAGCAACTCTTCAATTGGTAGATATTCATCCTCTGCCATGTTCAACTCTTCCCTTCTCCTTTGCCTTACCAAATTGGTGTAGTCTATCAATACGATGGCATTATTCACAACTACACCGGCCAATGAAATGATCCCAATACCAGTCATGATCACAACAAAATCCATATTGAAAATCACCAAGCCTAAGAATACCCCAATGGTACTCAGTACTACCGAAGCCATAATGATAAATGGAGTTGTTACTGAATTGAACTGTGCAACGATGATCAAGAAAATTACAGAGACTGCTATAAACAAGGCTCTCATCAAGAATGCAGTTGATTTTTCTTGCTCCTCTTGCTCACCTGTAAACTTCACAGTGATTCCTTCTGGCGTGTTGTAATTTGCAGCTAACTCTTTCAATCTGTCATTGATTTCAGTTGGATTATATCCATCCGTGACGTTTGAGAAAATAGAGATCACTTTGTTCAAATCCTTTCTTTTCACAGATCCATAAGTTGACCCATATTCCAAAGTTGCTACTGCTGAGATAGGAACTTCTTTCTGGTTACCAAACTTGTCTCTGAAATTGATCTTTTTATTGATCAATGAAGAAAGATCATACCTGTATTCATCCTTCAACCTCAATTGAATTGGGAAATCATCTTCCCCATCTTTGAATTTAGACACTTCTAGTCCAAAGAGTGCAGTTCTGAGTTCATTGGCTATTGAGGACGTCGAAAGTCCAAATCTCCTGGCCTTTTCCCTATCAATGTTCAAAACTACCTCAGGGCTTCCTAGCTCTAAGTCAGATTTCAATTCCTCTATACCTGGAATATTAGCAGAAATCAAATATTCTCTAAATTCCCCCACATAAGCGATCAATTCTTCGAAATTTTCACCACTTACCTCTATGTTTACAGCTTTACCCACTGGTGGGCCATTTCTCTGCTTGTCCACTGTAAATAATACACCTGGATATTTCTCTACCAAATCCCGGATTTCTTCCATCACCTGATTGGTATTGATTCCTTGTCTGTACTGCATTTCCACAAAACTGATTGTGATTTTTGCCTTATGTGGTGTATTTGCTATGCTAGGCCCTTCAGATTCATCACCAGTACCTTCACCTACTTGCGTGATGACAGACTCGATGATATGATCATAGGGTTCCAATACTGCCATCAATTCATCTTCCATAGACAACACAAAACTGTTTGTGGCCTCGGTGTCTGTTCCTATAGGATTTTCTACAAACACATTCACCAAAGCGGGTTCATTGTCTGGGAAAAACAAAACTTTTGGTGATCTGATAAACAACAATGCTATCGAAAATACCAACAATAAAGAAATTCCTCCAAAGAAGAAGTAAGGTTTCCAACCATTGAGGGCATAAGCTAAGATTGATTCATAGATATTTTCAAGCTTAACCAAGAATACATTCTGGAACCATTTGATCGCATTTCTCAACACGAAAACGTTGAAAACAGTCAAAATAGCAGCTAACATGGAAATATTTCCCATTGCTATCCAGCCAAACATATAAGATAGAATGGCTATGACCATCAAAGCTAAAGCAATCAACAATGGTCTCTTCTTGGATTTCACAGTATCCAAATCTTGGATTTTCATAAACATGGAAGTCAATACTGGATTGACTACCAATGCTACAAAAAGTGAAGAAGATAATACTATGATCAAAGTGATAGGCAAATATTTCATGAATTCACCAATGATATCATCCCAAAATGCCAAAGGAAGAAATGCAGCCAATGTAGTGGCCGTAGAAGTAATGATTGGCCATGCAACCTCTCCCACTCCTTCTTTTGCAGCAATTATTGGTGACTTCCCTTCTTGCATCAATCGGTAAATATTCTCTACTACCACGATTCCGTTATCCACCAACATCCCTAATGCCAGGATCAAGGCAAACAATACCATCAGGTTCAAAGTGATCCCAAATGCATTCAATATCAAGAAAGAAATAAACATCGAAAGTGGAATTGCAATCCCAACAAACAACGCATTTCTAAACCCAAGGAAAAACATCAAAACCAAGATTACCAAGATTACACCAAAGATGATACTGTTTTCCAAGTCATTTACTTGAGCTCTTGTATCTTTGGACTGATCATTGGTAATGTCTATCTGAAGGTCATTGGGGAATCTATTGGCTTTTGCTTTTTCGAGCAAGTCCTTGATCTTATCGGATGCATCTAGTAAGTTTTCTCCACTTCGCTTTACTACGTTGATAGTGACCACAGGTAGTTTTTTGCTTCTAGCGTAACTTGTTCTTTCTTCAAAAGTATCTTGAACCTCTGCTACATCTCTTAGATAGACAATTCTATTGTTTTCTGTCTTTATGATAATGTCTAAGATTTCTTCTGCTTTCTCGAATTCCCCTGTAATCCTCAGGGCTCTTCTGAAATCACCTGCAAGGACATTACCTCCGGAAATAGTGATGTTTTCTTGACTTACTGCGTCTGAAATATCAGAAAATGAAACTCCAAGAGCTTCCATCTTGAAAATATCTGCATCTATCCTGATTTCCCTCTCTATCGTACCTCGTAACTCAGCCTTTGAGATCTCCGGAAGTTTCTCTATTTCATCTTCCAAATACTCCCCAAACTTCTTCAACTCTTCTTGAGTATAATTTCCGGAAATATTCACGTTCATGATCGGAAAATCTGAAGTATTGACTTCTATCACATCAGGATCTCTATCCAAATCATTCGGCAATTCGCTTTTTGATTTGTCCACTGCATCTTTTACATCTTGAATCGCCTTGGATATTTCCACTCCAGGGTTAAACTCAACCACGATCGAGGAGAAATCCTGTACAGAAGTCGATTTGATCACTTTGATGTTATTGATCCCTTTGAGCTCTTTTTCGATTGGTCTTGTGATCAGGTTTTCCATATCCACAGGAGAATTTCCAGGATAGGCTGTACCGACATATACCGTCGGAATTACAATTTCGGGAAAGCTTTCCTTTGGCATCGTTTTGTATGCCATCAATCCCAAAACACTGATGATAAAAACCAATATGACTATGGAAGTCTGATTATCTACAGAAAGGGAACTAATCCCAAACTGCCTCGTGACTTCTTTTTTCTTTTCTTCTTGATTCGACATAAGAAATTATTGCGAAATATTTACACTGAAATTATCTCCAACTTCACGGAAACCTTTATCCACCAAAGTTTCAGATCCATCAAGACCTTCCAAAACCTCTGTAATCTCCTTATACACCATGCCTCTCTTGATGTATCTCTTCTTGCTCATGTCATTCTCGACTATGTACACATAGTCACCTTTACTGTCTTGCAATACCAAATAATTCGGGACTGTTACAGCATCTTTGTTTTCATAATCATTGATTTTCATCACTGAGATCATGTTTGGCTTGACATAAGACAAGTTTGGCAATACAACTTCTACTTTGAAAGTTCTATTATTGGGATTGATAATTGTACCGATTGCAGTTACTTTGGTTTTCAAAGTCTCATTGATCGAAGGAAATGAGATCTCCACCGAATCACCTCTGTTGACTATACCAACATATCTTTCTGATACATCAGATTCGATAAACAAATCACTCTCTCCAACAAACTGAAACATCGGAGTTCCTGGTTGCACCAACTCGCCCATTCTGACATTCACAGTTTCTACAGTTCCGTTGAATGGCGCTTTTACCTTTGTTCTATCCATTTGGGTTTTGAGACCAGCCATGTTTTTTTCCAGAGATTCTTTTCTGTTTTTGGCTTCCAAATATTGGATTTCGGTTCCAATTTGTTGATTCCAAAGCCTTTCTTGCTTTTCAAACACGATGTTGGCCAGCTCCATTTGGGTTTCCAATTCATCGATATTTCTCTGTACCGATTCTGCATCGATTACCGCCAGAACTTCACCTTTACGGACACGCATACCTTCTACAGCAGAGATCTCTTGGATTCTCCCTGACACTTCACCGGAAATATTGACATTTTTCTTCGAAAGCACAGATCCTGTTACTTCCACGTAATGCTGAAAGTGCTCCTTGTTAGGCTTAATTGTAGAAATCAGTACAGATTTCCTATTCATCTTGCCAAATTCAGGATCTAGTGCTGCTATTTCCTTTTCCAAAGATTCTATACTTGCCCTCAGTTCAGATGCTTCTGACTTTTTGGCTTCCAATTCAGCTTTTTTTGTGGAAAGCTCATCTTCTTTTGCACATGAAAACATCACTGCAATGAAAGGAAGGATTAAAAGTTTTGAATATGATTTCATATTTATTTTATATAAAATTTTTGTTGCTATTTATAATATTCCCAATGCTTTTTCTAAATCAACTTTAGCGATCAAAGCATCATACAATGCTGAGAAGTAATTTGTCTCTGCTTCTTTCAATGCAGAATCTGCTTCCACCACTTCTAAGTTAGATCCCACACCTTCTTGATATTTGATCTTTGTCATTTCAAATACTTCAAGTGCCAATTCTCTATTTTCTTCTTGAACATTTAGTGTTCTTATAGCATTTCGAAGTGTAATATTGGATTGATACCTTTCTAGTTCTATATTCTCTTCCAGAAAATGCTTTTGGTTTTCGAGCTGTCTGATCTGTACCCTATTCTGTTGAACTTTATAACTTTTTCTCAAACCATCAAAAATAGGAATATTCAATCTCAAGCCTGCAAATGAGGAAGAAAACCAACGATCAGGATCTCCTAATGTACTAAACCTTTGAGCACCTGTTACTCGCTGAAATGTACCAAAAGCAGCTATATCAGGCATATATTGAATTTGGTTATTCTTGAGGTCCAACTTTGCCAAATCAAGATTTTTATTAATCTGATCTACTTCTACCCTTCTATAACCTGGATTGCTCAAAAGTGACTCGAGTTCAGACAGCGAATGAATGTCAGCAATGCTTTGACCAAGGTCAATTTCCAGATTTACTGGCATACCTATCTGTACTTTCAAAACCTGCTTGCTTATTTCTTCAGCAGCTTCTACTTTATCAAATTCGGATTGAAGATTATTGAGCTGAACTTTCACTCTACTTACATCCAATTTTTCGACGAATCCTTCTGAATACAATGCTTCGGTTTCTTTCAATAACTCTTTGATTCTAATCAAATTTGCAGATACCAGTTCTTTTCTTTCTTTGTTGATCAAAACAGTGAAATAGGCCTTTTTTGTAGCTTCGATGATATCAGCTTCTGTTTTTTCTTTGTCAAATTCAGTCAATGCTTTCAATGTTTTGGCAGCCTTCAAACCAATAAAGTAAGAGCCATTGAAAATCATCTGCTCGACAGAAAGAGTAAGTGAAGACTGATAATTTACTGCAAATGGAAGAACAGTAATATCATCTGGTGCGTCAGTACCTGGACCACCACCACCACCTGGAATTTGTTCTCCAGTCTCTCCTGGCAAAATAAGGACTGGTGCTTGAATATTTTTTGTAAACTCCAAAGTACTATTGATCTGAGGAAGACCAGTTGCTCTGTTTTCACCAATCACCCCTTTGGAAATAAGCACTTCCAATTGCGCATTTTTTGCTTCTACATTATTTTCTAATGCATATTTGATACTTTCTTCAAGTGTGAGTTGTACCACTTCCTGGGCTTTTACCAGTCCATTGAAGAAAAATGTAACCAGGCTAAGCATTAGCCCAGCCCGAATCATTTTTGTTATTACTTTCATTCTTCTTTACTTTTCTTTTTTAGGTAAGTATCTTTTCCTTTTTCTGTAAAAATCCCATGTAAAAAATGCTCAAACACTTCTACATGAACCTCCCCCAAATTAAACTTGGCAGGAGGAAATTTCAATGGATCAAATAGACTCATCATTTGCTCAATCCGCATAGTTGCTATTATCTGGGGATTGATTTCTGGCCTAAAATAACCTTCTTCGATTCCTTTGATTAATACATCGATGATCTCTTGATGAATATGCTTTTGTTTAAACTCTTCAAAAATCTGCCAACATTGAGGATAGTATCTTTGCAGTTCATTCATCACAAATGGGTTCATTTGTGAAAATCTTTTCCTGACGTAGCTTGACAACCCTAGCAAATGATCTATTACTCCATCATTTAGGCTGGGTAAAGCCTTCATTTTGCATTCATCTTGCTCCAATGCGCTTTGGAATGTTTCATAGACCAGCTGATTTTTATCTACAAATTCCTGATAAACGGTCTTTTTTGATACACCTGAAAGTCTGGCTATGTCATCCATGGTCACTGATCTTATGCCAAACTGCATAAATTGATCAATTGCCGTTACGATAATTTTTTCCTTTGTGTCCAAATTCTAATAAATTTCAGACAAAACTCAGGAAACTTTCGGAAAGTTCAAAGTTTCTTAAGTTTTATTTTAGAATATTATTTCTTCTAACTGGTATAACATTGTACCATGCAAAATAATTACTACTATTATATTTATTTGCCCAAATTTTAATCTAACATTACTCCAAAGGCAAAACTTTCAATCATATTAAAATTTAATCACAATTGTCTGAATAAATTGAGAGTGGCCAAAAAAAAGAAATAAATAAAGTAGTTATCAAAGCCAATAAATCTAAATTCTTGTGACCCAGCTAAGCCAATTAATAATTAAAAATATGACGATCTTCAAGAATCCCACTAAACATATAAATACAATACGTTATAAAGTTAATTTTGGGAAATGAAATACTTGAAAACTAACTTTGGAACTCTTGCATATAGAAGATATGGTCTAGGAAAAGATACTCACCTCCTATTCCATGGATTTGGACAAAATATGAAAGCTTATGACTCTTTTTTAAACTTAAGGAAAGAAGATGACACTTTTATCATCTTTGATATTTTCTATCATGGCCAAAGCAGTTGGCGATCTGTAAACCAAAAGCTGACAAAAAACATTTGGAAAGAAATCATCATTCAGTTGATGAATGAAGAACGATTTCATTCGTTTCATTTGATCGGTTATAGCATGGGTGGAAAATTCTCATTGGTAACTTATGAATTGTTCCCAACCCAAGTAAAATCCCTCCTGCTCATGGCTCCAGATGGGATCAAAACTGGCTTTTGGTACAATATGGCTACTTTCCCAGGAGTTCTCAATAGGATATTTAAGCATGTAGTGTTACATCCAAATAGATTCTTCAAAACAATGTCATTTCTCAATTCTCTTGGTGTTTTGGAGAGCAGTATTGTGAAATTTGTCAAATCACAGATGAAAACAAGAACCAAAAGAGCACAAGTGTATTTTACTTGGAATGTTTTCAAACCTCTTCAACCAAATCTGGGTGGAATCATCAAATCAATTCGATCCAACCGAACTCCAATTAACTTAATCACAGGTAAATTTGACAAGATGGTTACCTCTAAAAATCTAGAAAAATTCAGTTCAAAAATCCCCAGTATCATCCAAATTGAATTAGAATGCGGACATAATGATTTGATAGAAGAAACTGTCAAGCACTTAAGTTGAGATTGAAGATTTTAGAAGGTTGATTTTTGAAGAAACGAGAGGTTAGAGGTGAGAGGCGAGAGTCACAAAACGCAAGACTCAAGATAGCCCTGAAAAGCCTGTCCCGCATCCTTATCGGGAGGCAATTGAATGGCTATCGGAAATAAAGAGAAATCAAAAAAAAAGTATCAACCAAACTCAAGTTGTGAAAGAGACTTAAGTCAAACCTTAAATCGCCGATCATAACCTGAAAACATATTTGACATTCTCCCAAAACTACTTCCCGTCTTTCTTCAAACTGATTTTGTAATCATCCGGTGTACCTTTCATATTGATATTTACAAAACGGACTCTTCTATCTTGATCTCTATATACTATTGCATCTTCTTGTTCAGGATCGACTTCGCCCTTGTTTTTCCCTCCAAACAATGCTCTAAATCCCACTTGAGTGACCAAAGCAAGGGGAACTCGGATGAAGTAGTCCATATTTAGATCTAGGCTTTGGCTGCCGGAAAGCTCGATAAAACCTAAACTCGAATTGATATTCATTTTAGGAATGTTGAGAACGCCTCCTTTCAACTCAAAGGTATTACTCAAGGTATCAAATCGAACATTTTTCAGGTTTCGATCTGAAAAATAGCTTGCCATCGCATCCAATGGTGCGAAATTCACCAAACTTCCTTGGTAAACTGTCAAGTCCATTTTTGCTTCTGACTTATCAATGATCGGTGTCAAATCTGGATAAACCAAGAATTTACTCGTTATCTTTCCACTGACCTTTCCGTGAAGGTTTTCATTGATCAGATAGTCTTGACCAAAGTTCTCGAATTTGATTAAGAGCTTGTCCAAATCCAATTTGCTGGCTGCCATTTCACTGCTAAAATAAATCTCTTGGGGATTTGAACCATTGAAATATCCATTGATTCCAAGCGATCCATCGGCAATCCCAAAACCCAAAGTATCCAGATACAAAAAATGTTGCTCGTTGGTTCTGGCTTTGGCTACGATATCCTCCAGCCAAAATGTATGGTAATTTAGTTTGTTGATATTTGCTTTAAACTCCATTTTGGAAAATGGCAATTCAAAAACATTAAATGCTTCCTGATGATTGGTATCCACTTCTATTCCCTCAAAACCCAACAAAGCATCCAAATCCAAAGCCTGCGATCTCAAATGGAAATAATTTGATTTCTCAGCTTGATCT
This sequence comes from Belliella calami, assembly GCF_022549695.1. Classification (GTDB taxonomy): domain Bacteria; phylum Bacteroidota; class Bacteroidia; order Cytophagales; family Cyclobacteriaceae; genus Belliella; species Belliella calami. Next base: position 183,569 of record NZ_JAKZGS010000005.1, read on the forward strand.
GCGATGGAATCCTTTTCACCTAGAAAATAACCTAATTGAATTGTGAAATCGGAAATACCCATTTTTCCCTTGAAGTTTTCCATCGTAAGATATTCATCTTCATAATGCACCCTTCCGGCAAAATCTTCCAGCTTTAATGGGTGGATTTTCATCTTGCCATCCAAATCTTCAAGATAAAAATCAGCTGACTGGAAATTCCCTTGATAATGTAGGTCCACTTTACCTTTTAGGTTCAAATTGGAAATTACTTCATTGCTATAGTCTTCAGGCAGATAATTGACACCATTGTAACTCAAAAGATCATTAAGCTTGAGCTGGTCAGAAACGAGATTGAAATCAAAGCTACTGTCTCCTATCTTTTCATCCTCAAACCATTTTTTGTAATTTTGAAATTTTCCAGTGAGTAAAAAATCACTTTCATCTATTTCTCCTTTGAAATCTATAACTTCCAAAAATTCATCATGGATAAATATATCTGCATGAAAATCATGGAATTCATGTGGGTAGTTTTTAAGCTTTGCATGAAAATCTTCAATGAAAAACTCACCTTTCGGTAAATAATCAAATCCATAAAACTCCTTACCAGTAGTCTTGAAAGCTAATTTGATTTGAAAATCCGAAATCTCTTCTACTATTCCAGCATTGATTGAATCAGAAGGTATTAACTCACTTAAATTCAAAAACTTGGATTTAGCATTTATATTTGCTTTGATCGGTAAATTATTGCCATGAAGTAAAACAGGAAAATCACTCAATTCACCGGAAAAGGCCAAATCTGACTGTCCGATTTGAAAGCTTAAGGAATCCAAAACGACCTTGCCCCTACGCATATATGCATAACCATTTGCATTTTTGATAGGAAGGTCATAGTTAGGAATCTCAATGCTCAGGTTTTTCAGAGTCAGTTCACTTTGAAGACTTCCTTCTACACTAGAAATCGAAGTCGTGGTCAAATCCAAATCAACCAACTCATCGAAATCCATATTTAACAACACCTGTCCTTCAATTCCTTGTAATCCTTCAAATTCAAAGAAATCTCCTAAAAACCCTAGGTCTAAATCTGCATTGACATTGATCTTCACATAAGGATCTTCAAAGTTTCTAATGGTAAGTCTACCTTGAAAAATCCCTTCGTCAGGTTTTGCATAGAAGTTCTGTAACTGAATTTCCGAAGTGCGAAGATTTCTTTCTTTACCATTTGTATAGAAACCCGAAAATCTCAATTCATCAACTTTCTTTTGGATACCGGAATTGAGGAAATAAGCATTGTCAGCACCAAATTCTACTGAAATCGCAGGACTTTGTCCGTTTCCGGCGATTCCTCTTACTGATCCAGAAAAATAAACTTCCCCTTCATTTTTGTATCGCTTGAGTGCTAGGGCTGCATCTTTAGGAAGGAATGCTGCAAAAATATTAAAATCAGGCTTTTCACCATTCAAGTTCAACTCCAAATCCAAACCTTCTTCTACTACTTTTACTTGTCCAGCCAAACCCAGCACAGCCTCTTCTAAACGTACTTTTGATGGGGAAATCATCAGTTTTTGCAATTCTTCAAAATAATCCAACTCCAAATCTAAATGCATCTTCTTGTCAGCAAAAAATGTATTTTCTCCATCTTGGTCCAAATCAAAAATCAAGTCAGAAACTATATCAACAAAAACATGCCCTTCTTTGATACTGAAATCCGACATCAGTTGATCGATGTGAAAGACTAAATCCTGATTGCTGTTCAAATCTGAATAAGTAATGTCAAACTTCTCCAGCACAACCCCGGAAAGATCAAAAGCAAATGCAGTTTCCTCCTCTTCCAAATTTTCTTCTTCATCTTTAATCCCTTTTGCCAATAGCAAATTGATGTCACCATTTTCAAATTTGACGATATCTAGATGACCATCAGAGATTTTTAGTTTTTTTACTTGATATTTTCCTCTGATGATATCCCAAACATTGAAACCAATATAAAAATCTTCGGCTTCATAGATCGGTTTATTGTCTTTGGCTTTTGAATCAAAAAATTTAATCCCTTTCAAATCAATCGAGATGTATGGAAAATTTGCAAATGGAGAAATATAAGAATCCTCTATTGTAATCTCCCCAATAAACTCCTTATTGATTGAAGTCAAAACATTCTGAGTCAGCTGCTTTTGCTTACTATAAACTACCCAAATTGAGGTGGAAAACATCAAAATGGGAACCAAAAAAAACAAGGATATATATAGTACTTTTTTATTCTTCATTTGAATTTATTTGCTCGCTTTCAAATGCAAAACTAAGTAAATGAACAAACAATCAATGTTTATTCATTTACTTAGTTTGACTCCTTGAAATTTTTAATTGATTATGCGAGAGGTTTATTGTCGCTGGTCTGAACTTCCTATCAGATAATGATCCAATACGTCAATTTGACACCTATGTCATCATAAACAACCCAATCTTCAGCTAACTTGTTCCTGAAAAAGTTCTGATCATCTAATTACTCTTAGCTCATTCTATTAATAAACAGGGAATTCTTGTTCCAAGCCTTTGAAATTATCTATCATCTCCCATCTTGACTTAGCGGCATTAGGGGAGATTCTTGAGCCGGTATTTCCTGTTCTTATGTATTCCATAGCGACTTTAAACCTGGTTTCTTCACTATCTCCCCAGTTTTTGGAAGGAGCATCTGGAGCAGAAATGTTGACAGGAAATCCATCAAAGTAATCCGCTCGACCTTCGGCATTGTCTATGGCAAAAGTAATTGGGACAATTTCCACATCATTTGCAGCTAAAGTTCTATTCAGAGAACTCAAAGGAAAAGAACCTACAGGTTTACCGAAAGTATTGTCTCCGACAAGAAACACATCCATGTAAGGATCCAAACTATTGATCAACAATTCAGAGGCGGATGCAGACCCTCTTGCTGTTATGAAAATAATTCGGCTGAGGTTTAAATTTCCTTTCTTGGAAAAATTGACCGTTCTGTTATTGTTAGACCTCAAGGCATTGTGTCTATTTGTGTACATGACGCTGCTTGCCGCATTGGTAGGTACCAAATAATTCAAAATTTGTTCTGTCACTGCCACTGAACCTCCACCATTATATCTCAAGTCAATGATTATTTCATCAATTCCCTCTCCTATAAAGTACTCAAAAGTATCTTCTACTTCTTGGCTTCTTACAGGATTTGTAAGGCCTGGTGTCTGACGGAAACTTTGGTAAACCCAATAGCCAATTTTTTTTCCTTCCTGCTCAATGACATCTTTATACAATACCGAATTCGTTTGGAAAGCTGATTTTGGAATGGTTGTAGTTTTTTCACTTCCATCAGGCAACTTCATTTTGAAAGTATTTGTAAAACCTATTTCATTTGGCCCCAATTGAAAATTGTAGCCATTAGCAGTTCTGTATTCTGCAATAGGCTTCCCGTTTATTTCCAATACCTGCCAACCTCTTTCCCATCCATCCACTCCAGCTGGTGACAAATCATACACGAATGATACAAACATATTTTCTTCAGCATCAAGCGAAAATCCGAAACCATGAACACCCGAAGCTTGTCCTGTAAATGAAGCCTCAAAAGCTGCCCTTGTAGTGATGTATGAAAATCTATCTAATGGTTTGAAAATGATTCCATCGAGTAATTCTTCATTGGAATTGAATTGGCTGACATCAATATTGGTAGCCAACTCTGAATTCCAAAAATACCAATCTCTCATAGATTGAACGATCGCTTCTTTGACTACATTTTCAACTTTTACGGGATCTGGGTTTTCCTCTTCTGGGTTGCAAGCTAGGACAGTTACAAAAAGACAAAAGAGAATAATAACACGAGGGAAGTACTTGATATTCATTTGCATATTTGGGATAATGGATACGTGCTATAAACGATAAAACTGAATCAGTTGGTTCAAATCATAAAATCATAAACTTTCACCTTATTCCACTTGGTAGAATTTCTTTCTATAAATTTCAGATGCATCGGATCTACCTGATATTCACCCTGATCTTCGAGAGAATCGAAAAATAAAGTACAAGCGACCTGATAGCTGTGATCAACGACATCTCTTGCTTCAGTAGGTGCAGGCTGGCCTATAAAAAACTCTCCTACAGTAGGGCATTTTCCTAGAACAGATGCTTCTTTTAGGAAATTTTCAACATTTTCATTTTCATTCAACCAAAAAAATACTTGATGGATCATTTTTCCTTTTTTCTTCTGACTTGCCATCAATGCACCTGGTAAAGAGACTGTAGCACCAATCAAGGCTGCTTTTTTGATGAATTTTCTTCTTGATTTCATATTAGATTGTTTGAAAGTTATAAATATAAAAATTTAACTTGCTCCTTGAAATTTTATAGAAAATTAAAATAACACATTATGAATTTTAGAACCTTAGGAAAGACTGGTTTTTCCATTTCAGAAGTAAGTTTGGGAACGTGGCAAGTTGGTGGTGGCTGGGGAGGAACTTTCAATCACGAGGTTGCAAATAAAATTATCCACAAGGCTATTGACCAAGGGATTAATTTCATAGATACAGCTGATGTTTATGATGCTGGATTGAGCGAAGCAGCTGTGGGCAAAGCTATCAAGGAGCGCTCGGAAAGAATATATGTTGCAACCAAGTGCGGAAGACAAATCAATCCCCATATCAATGAAGGATATACTCCCGAAGCTTTGAGAAAATACGTTGAAGCTTCATTGAAAAACATGGGATTAGAAACTTTAGACTTGATTCAGCTACATTGTCCGCCTACTCCAGTTTATCAAAGAGATGAAATTTTCGGACTTTTTGAAAGATTGAAGGAAGAAGGGAAAATTCAAAACCTTGGAGTAAGTGTAGAGAAAGTTTCTGAGGGTTTGGATGCATTGAAGTACAAAAATGTTTGCAGTATTCAAGTGATATTTAACATGTTCAGAATGAAGCCTGCGGAGATTCTATTTGAGGAAGCAAAATTGAATAATGTAGGAATCATCGTTCGTGTTCCATTGGCTAGTGGACTCCTTACAGGAAAACTGAATTCAAATTCCACATTTGATCCTGAAGATCATAGGACTTTCAACCGTGATGGAGCTGCATTCGACAAAGGGGAAACTTTCTCAGGAGTGCCATATGAAATAGGTCTTCAAGCAGTAGATGCACTCAAAGATATCTTCAAAGGAGATGTTTCATTGGCTTCTTGGGCATTGAAATGGATCTTGATGTTTCCCGAAGTGAGCACAGTCATCCCTGGAGCATCCCGTGAAGAACAGATAGTCTCAAATGTAAATGCAGCAAGCCTTCCACAAATCTCCTCCGAAAATCTCAAAGCAGTCCAAAAAGTATATGATGACTTGATCAAAAAAGAAGTACACCATTTGTGGTAGTTGTTTTGGGGGTTTTAGAATTTAGATTTTAGAATTTAGATTTTAGATTTTAGATTTTAGATTTTGGATTTGAGATATGAGTGTCATGTCCTAACCCCAATGGGCCTGCCTGGCGTCAGACAGGGTTAAACTTTAAATAGCCTCGGGTCGCAACCCGGGGATTAATGATGATACTTCTTTAATCAATAGAAAAAAGTGTCAAGTATTTTCAGGACGTGACACAAGTTGTGAGAGTATTAAAAAACCCCGAAAGGGGTTAAACTTTAAATAGCCCCGGGTCGCATCTCGGGGATTAATGATGATACAGGAAACAACAACCCCGAAGCGGGTTGAACTCCTCTAATTGAAACAAAAAAGTGTCATTTAAATTCATAACAAGGCAATCCCTCCAATACTAAAGTCAATAAACAAATAACCTAGTAACTTAATCAACTAGTCACAATGCAAAATAAATCATCAAAAAAGGTACTGATCATTACTTATTATTGGCCTCCATCTGCAGGATCGGGAGTTCAGCGATGGTTGAAATTTGCCAAATACTTACCTGAATTTGGATGGGAACCTGTGATTTTCACACCTGAAAACCCAGATTTTGACTTGAAAGATGAAGGTTTGCTCAAAGAAATCAATCCGCAACTGGAAGTAATTAAATTCCCCATCTGGGAACCATATGGATTATTCAGAAAACTGAAAAAAGAAAAATTGGCTGACACTTCCAAAGTGTTGGAAAAGAAAGAAAAATCCTTGCTAGATAAAGCTGGAATCTGGGCAAGGGCTAATTTTCTGATCCCTGATCCGAGAATTTTCTGGGTGAAACCAGCAGTTGGATTTCTGGAAGACATTATCAAAAACAATCAGATTGATGCCATTATCACCACTGGGCCACCGCATAGCTTACATTTGATCGGTCGTAATCTCAAAAGAATAACCAAACTCCCTTGGATCGCTGACTTTAGAGATCCTTGGTCGCAGTGGGAGTTTCTTGATACCCTGCCCATGACCGCACCTGTTAGAAAAAAACACGAAGCCTTAGAGAAATCAGTTTTGGAGGAAGCTGATGCTGTCACAACCATTAGCCCAACTTTTCGGGAAGATTTGGAAAAAATAGCTGGAAAAAAGATTAAGCTGCTAACCAATGGTTTTGATCCAGATGATCTTCCGAACAATTGGTCTCTGGAAAGTCCAAAAACCGATAAAATAGAAATTGTCTATACGGGTGTGATTGATGCTATCAGAAACCCAATTCCGTTTTTGGAAGCTTTAAAGAACGTTTTTCAACAAAACCAAAAAGAAGTTATTTTGAGATTTGTTGGCAAGGTTTCTTCTACCGTTCTAGAATTTGTCAAAAAAGATATTTGGCTAAGCGAACATGTGGCTTTTGAAGGATATGTTAGTCATGAAAAAGTCTTTGATTACTACAGAAATTCGAACTTACTGTTATTGATCTTAACTGACACAAAGAATGCGAAAGGAAATATACCTGGCAAACTCTTCGAATATATGGCAACTGGAAGGCCAGTATTGGCTCTTGGAGATGTCAATGGTGATTCTGCAAAAATATTGAACGATGCTAAAGCTGGGCAAGTATTTGCACACACTGATCAGATTGGAATTCAAGAGTTTCTAAATAAATTTGACCCTGATTCAAGTGAAGAGAAAGGAAATTCCGTAGATCAATATTCTAGAAAAAATTTGACAAAAACGTTGGTAAAAACCCTAAATGAAATCTAAAATCCCCTTTCTTGACCTCAAGCAGTTTCCTGACCATCTTAAAGAGGAGCTCAAAGAGAAATTTTCTGAGCTGTTGGATAATGGAATTTTCTCGGGTTCAGATGAAGTCATTCGGTTTGAACACAAGTTAAGTCAATTCTTAGATGCCCCCTTTGTTGTTTCATGCTCGAATGGAACTGACGCTTTGGAATTGGCTTTGAGAGCTTTGGGAATTAGCCAAAATGATGAGGTGATCATTCCAGCGATGTCATGGGTATCTACTGCTGAAGCCGTAATTATGGTTGGCGCAAAACCCATATTTATCGATACAGACATATCAGGTTTGATGGATTTGGAGATTTTGGATCATTCTTTTACCTCCAAAACTAAAGCAATCATTCCAGTACATTTGTATGGGAAAATGCTGAAAATGGAAAAGTTGGTTCAATGGGCAAAATCAAAAGGAATATTTGTCATTGAAGATGCTGCACAGGCTTTGGGGGCATTTCAAATGGGAATCAGTGCCGGCCTTCATGGAGATATTGGATGTTTTAGTTTCTATCCAAGCAAGAATTTGGGGGCTCTAGGTGAAGCAGGTGCATTGATTACCCAAGATAAAACACTGGCAGAAAAGCTTAAAACTTTGCGAAACCACGGACAAGAAATTCGTGATCATCACGTCAGTGTTGGCAGAAATGCCAGAATAGATACCATTCAGGCTGGTTTTTTGAATGTTATTCTCAATCATTTTGAAAATTGGCAAGCAAAAAGAAAGAGTCTAGCCAAGATTTATATGCAAAACCTAAAGGATTTGAATTGGATTCAACTACCGCTAGGAACAGATCTTTCCGATCACAATAACCATCTTTTTGTGATAAGAACTCAACACAGAGATCAATTGAAAGCGTATTTGAAAGAAAATGAAATCGAAACTGCTATCCATTACCCACTGCCTATTCCAGAAATTGCTCCATACCAGACAACCGAAAGTTTTCCTCAAAGTAGCAAACTCGCCAAAGAAGTGCTCTCCCTCCCAATCAATCCATTTATATCTGAACTAGAAGTCAATCAAATCTGCCAAATCATCAAGAGTTTTGATTTAGAATAGCATTAAAAATTTTTCCAAATCGAATCAATATCTCCTCTCTTGATTCATTAGTAAATGATTCAACTTCCAAGATTTCTTTTTTAGATTTTAATAGAATCCTATTCTAGGTCAATTCCCACAATCCTTACAGTTTTTGACTAACAAACATTATTCTACCTGATTCTCTTTTGACAATATTTTGTTCAATTGCAAGATCTACAACGTACCTAAGGATGGCATCAATCTGTTTTCCAACTTTTGCGAAGCCAAATCTCCTTGACAAGTAGCGCAAGAGTTCCTCTTCGTCGATACTCAGATTATGAGACACTACTTCTTCCAATGCTACCAAAATTTCCTCTGGAGCAATATCTTCCATATTTCGTTTTTCGGAATCGAAATCCCGATAAAAATCCATTTTTGGAATACTTCCCATTCTCCAGTAGAAAGGCTGGTGGTGCGTGATTCTTTTCGTATTTACCTCTTGAATGATACCTTCCAGATGATTATCTAGCTTAGCTCCTGCCCTGCTGATATTCCATGCCAGCAACAATTTCCTAAATAAAAACGCCCTACTTATTGGCCCTTCTACTTCGATGGTTTCCAGCATTTGTTTTTTGAGTTTTTCCCTGTATTTGACATCATAGATAGTCTCACTATTGGCAAAAGCCATTGGTACTATCTTATGCGATATATACGGAACTTGGAGAGAAACTTCTTGATAAAGTTTTTCTTCATAAATGTCTTCGGCAGGAATAACCTCAATTAAATTCTCGTCTTCGCTTAAGGACTCTTGAAAAGGAATTTCTTCATTTGCATCCAGCAGAAGCTCGATTCTTTTGAGAATTTGATTTACGATTTTTGGGGAGTTTTCATACCAATCCATCGTCCAAACCCTGAGAATATTCCAACCGAGAGATTTTAAGACCGAAGGCATTACCATTTCTCTGTCATTGGTCGTTTGTGCATTGAAATAATAGTGGCCATCCAAAACTAAGCCCAGAATGTATTCTTGAGGTTTTTCGGGATGAATGACTGCAATATCCACTTTGAAATTTGAGGTACCTATGTTGCATTTCACATTCAGCCCATTTTCCCGCAACTTTCGCCCAATTGCTTCTGATAAATGTTTCTTATCTTGATTATTTAGAATTTGTTCAGGTTGAATCATCAAATGTCCTTTTTCGGCAAAATTCAAAAATGCCTTCAAACCAGCCACTCCTTCAGAAGACGTACGACTCAAGTCAATCTGATCAGACCTTAAAGTGCCAAATACCTTCATTTCATACCTTGCCCGAGTGACCGCCACATTTAGCCTTCTCCAACCCCCATTTCTATTCAAAGGCCCAAAATTCATACTGAGTTTTCCATTTTCATCTGGACCATAACCTATGGAAAAGAGAATGATATCCCTTTCATCCCCCTGTACATTCTCAAGGTTTTTTACAAACAATGGTTCTGCACTTTCATTTGCATATTCCTCCAGCTTGATATCTGACATAAAGAGCAATTGCAATTTGTCTTCAACCAAACTTTGCTGCGTCTGACTGAAAGTCACCACGCCAATGCTCAATTCCCTCTTCTTTGGATCGTTGAAATGCGCTTGAATGTAGGCTACAATTGCATCTGCTTCATATCTGTTTGTCCTTGATTTTCCCTTATCATAAAATCCCGGAACATGCTGATACTGTACTTTCCTATTGAGGTCATCTGCTGAGGGAAAGGTCAAAAGCTTGTTGTCATAATAATTCACATTACTAAAGGCTATCAAACTTTCGTGTTTGCTCCTATAATGTCTCAAGAGATACTTCGAAGGTATGGATAAGGAAAGGCAATCATCCAAGATACTTTCCAAATCTTCTATGTCCATATTTTCTTCATCTACTTTGATAGTACTGAAAAATGATGTCGGCGGCATCTGTTTAGGGTCACCTACGATGATGGCTTGCTTTGCACGGGCGAGTGCACTGATTGCTTCACACGTTGGCAATTGGGAGGCTTCATCAAAAATCACCAAATCAAAATGATTCAAATCAACATCAAAGTATTGAGCAACAGATATCGGGCTCATCAGCATGCAAGGTGCTAGTCTTGGGAGCAATGTAGGAATCTGATCAAAAAGTCGTCGAATACTCACCCCTCTCCCTCTGTTTTTGATAGCGCGTTGAAGAATTCCAATTTCCGAAGTTTGCATAGCCTCGATTGAAGTGTTGGGAACATTGGAGGCCAATTTTATCCTCAATTCCTGAATTGTCAAATTTCGAAAATCTAATGCTATCCTTTTGTATTGTTCAATCTTGCTCTCAAACAAATCCACATTAAATAGACTCAAAGATTCATGCTGAGCAATGACATGTTCGGCGATTGACCTGTGGGTGGTGTAATGAAAATAGGAATCGATATTATTCGACTCACAGGAATTATTGTAAAATGCATCAATCAGCCATTGTAGCTGAAGCTCTTTACCTTGATTTGTAATATGGACAAAATTCATCCATGTTTTCAGTTCTGGCAAGTGGACTTGAATTTGGGTCAATTGATCTTGCGCTTGTTTTAGCCAATTTTCCTCATCATCGAATGCAATCCCAACCAATTTTTCAAAACCAACTTCTTCTTTGGATGAATTATCAGAAAGTCTTAGAAATTCCTGAAACAATTTAGCTTTTGGAGAAAAAATTTCTCCAGAATACTGAAAATCTTGAGCTGAAAATGCTTGTAACCACTGGGTCAGCGAATGGCTTCCCCAATGCTTCATCAATTGTGTTAGCTTCTTAAATTCATTTGTCTTTTTTTCTAAATCAGCTAAATCAGTTTGTTCTTCCTTATAGAGATTGCCCAATACTTTGGTAACATCCACAAACCTATTCTGCTGCAATGTTCTATGAACTTCCTTCAGCTGTCTGCTCTGCGCAAATAGTTTTTCTACCTCAGATTCTTGGCGTATGACATTATTCTTATGAATTGTGAGTTGTTTTTTCAGCTTGTTTTTCTGCCACCATTGGGACAAGAACCAACTTTGTTTTGCATGCTTCCATTGCAATTCCATCGTTGACAAATCCAAATCCAAAATACTCCTATTATAATCAGTCAAGATACTTTGAAGCGTGTTTTGATAATTTCCGAAATGTTTGAGCCATTCTTCGAAACATTCAAAATTACCTCTATTTGAGAGGTAAATACACAATTCCATTGGCATATCAGGAAACTCACCAACGATTGAAACTACTTGGACAAATTGGTTGTAATCCTTTTTTGATGAAGTGGAAAATGGAAACTGCAACGCAGTGACCAGTTCATATTGCTTCTTTTGCAAGGATTGAAAGGAATCAAGCAGTGAGTTTATCTGATTTGATATGGTTTCATTGATAGATGGAGAATATTGGGAGATTCTCAAAGGTTCCAAAGGATTCTCTCGTGGATGAACCACTACTTTTGCCAAAGATTGGAACTGTGGCAACCAGTCAGTCCACTCCTGCCATAACCTTGTCGTCAACTTTTCAAGAATCAACTCTGGAATCAAATTCCTTGTAAAAGCATGTTTTTCGAATTCTTGCAACGCTGAGATACTTTCATACAAGCTCCAACCAACTGGCTGAATTTGATGAAGGACATTTACGTATTCACTGATGGCTTGCTTTGCACTATCCAACCTTTCTGATTCTTGGACAAAATCCGCAGTCCGGGCAAGTCTTGCAGATTCCATGGATTTCCCTAGCTGCTCCAGGACATCAGATTTTCTGGATTTGTTGGAATGCAATTCCAAAGAAAATGCTCCCAAGCCAATCTGTTCGAGTCTTTTGTGGACGACATCTAGTGCTGCTTTTTTGGCAGCAACAAAAAGAACCCGCTTTCCTTTGAAAAGGGCATCAGCAATGATATTTGTGATTGTTTGTGACTTTCCTGTTCCGGGAGGACCATGAAGAATAAAACTCTCCCCTTGACTAGCAGTCAGTACTGCTTCCATTTGAGAAACATCCGCAGGAATCGGTAATGCAATGGATTGTGATCGTATGGTATCTAGGCTTTTGGCTTCGTTTTCCATATTTCCTTCATTGAATACCAACTTTCCTTCCACCAAGCTCCTCACCATATCACTTTTCAGGATGTCTTCGGAATGTGCTACAATATCCTTCCACAAGATCAACTTACTGAATGAAAAGTTACCCAGCACGAGCTGCTCTTCTACATCCCAACCTTTCAGCTGCATAACCGCCCTTCTCAAAATACCCATCACTTTGGCTACATCCACGCCATTGTCATCATATGGTAATTGCTCAAGCGCTCCTAGATTGAGTTCATATTCCTGTCTAAGAAATTCCACCAAAGTAATATTGATCATAGTTTCTTCCTCACGGCTTTTGAGGACAAACTTGCTATTGATAGATCTTCGGCTTATTTCTACAGGAATCAAAAGTACAGGCGAAAATCTAGCCTGATCTGGTGTTTTTCTATCGTACCATTTCAGCAAGCCGACTGCAAGGTATAGCGTACTAGACCCATTTTCTTCTATAGCCTGCTTGGCATTTTTGTGAATATATGTAAGGATATTGTCTAAATCCTGCTGATGATAATGGGTCAATAACTTGTTGAATTTCAACTCTTCACTAGCCTGCTGATAAAGTGGAGATGAGCTATGTAGTGGTGATGCAAAGTGGTTGTATCTCCGTAGAATTTCCGCTTGTTGATTTGGCAGAATGGAAAATGATTTTCCTTCTGACAAGGTGTCTTCAAAGTGACTAATGTCAATATCTACGAGCTGCAGCATATTGCGGGTCATCCGCAGATTGAGCAAATTGTTTCGCAGGGATAAATCAAGTAAATTTCTTTCCCAGATTTTCTGCTTAGTTTTTTCGTGCGAACTATCCAACAATTCATCTTGATAGATAGTCCCTATTTCAAATCTGTCCTCTAGGTTTGTGGTATTTTTCTGTTTGAATACTGCCGTGTCATCAATTTTCAGTTCGTCTCCTTCATAAGATAATGGCAAAGGTCTTATGAAAGCAGTGCGGGCTCTTTTGATATCAATCGACAAAATAAAGTCTTCATTCTGAACCAACTGCGACTCTCCCATAGCCAACGCATCGCCAAATCCAGTGTTACTTCCAAAGCAAATACTCGTAGCTTCGAAGGCTACCATTTCTCGAATTCCTTTAGAAAGACGTTTGGTAATGGCTGTTTTATCATCATTGACGATTTCCGAGAACTTATCATCATGCAACCAGCATCCCACAAAAGCATGACCTTCCAAAATGATCAAAACAGGATTTAAGCTGACTGCTTCCAAACATGCTGCAAAAAGCAAACTTAAATCAATACAGTTTCCAAACTTTTCATTTTGGATCGTATTCAGCAATCTCAACCTTTGTCCCCGCTCCTCATATCCTGGAGGAAGTGCACTGTAAATGATGTTTTCACTTTGTACTGCCGCGTATATTGCTGAAATAAGCTGCAATACCCGCTCCACATCATTTCCTTGGTATCCTTCAAAAGCCGTTTTCAATCCTCTCTCTTCCAAAATTTCGACAGCCTTTCTTTTGATCTTATATACATAGGGATGATTAGGAGTGACAAAAGCTGCAATCAACTCTGGCAGCACCTGAAACCCTCCAAAATATTCCAAAGGGTGAATGTCCACCGAAAAAGTATCCATTAGAACAAATTCCCCTTCTTCAAAAACCTCAATTTTAAAAATAGCTTTTTCTGTTTCTGAGAGATCTGAAAGAAAATGTCTATTGACTATTAAAGAATCCAAAGGAATATTTAAATCACTTTTGGCAGGGATATATGGAATAGAGAAGATAAAAGGTTCTATACAATCAATATCAGCCTGGATTCTAATTTCTACTGATAGAGAATCATTTTCAGCAGAATTCTCTATCAGCAGTGATCGAATGAGCTTTTTATTATTCAAATACATTGAAATGTTCAGATAAGGAAGCACTTCTTTGTGTATGACAAGTTTTTTAAATTCTTTCATAAATGTGAAAAATTTTTTACTCCTAAGTGATGGGTTAAAATCAATCTTCTAAACTAATCTTATCCACCTAATAAAAAAACTGTCAACAGAATAATTTAATGCATCAGTATATTCTTTTGAAAAGTAATCAATTAGAGATTTTTACTGCAACACAGCCAAAGCCAAGTGCATTCTGAGTTCCGAAGCCTCCATAGTACCCAAGTTCCTGAAGTAAGGGCGAGGCTTTAAGCTTAAATTCATATTGGTAAGCAGTAAGCGCAATAGGTTCGTTTTCGAAATCTTTGAAGATTACTCCTTTTTCTTCGATTTTGGAGATAGGCTCAAATTTAATTTCAGGACAAAAATCTTCAATTTTTTGAATCTTTTTCAGTTCAGGAAAAAAGCTGGAAAACCTTTTCAGCAACTGTTTTTTGAAAAGTATAGCATATTTTTCTTCACTTGGCAGAATATATTCCATTTCTCCAGAGCTGGTTTTATTTGCAAGAAAAACAGGCGTGACTGTTTTATAAACCATTTCATCTTTGAAAACCATTTGAGGAACTTCGTTTATTTCGCATAGGCTATAATCAACCACCTCTCCAGAATAGACAAATGAAATCCTTTGTCCTTTTAGCAAATCGGTTAGATAACTAATCGTAGATTGATCAATCAAAATCCTCAAATCAAGCCACGCAATGTCACCAAAATGTGTCAACTCCATTTTTTCTTGATCCTCTTCAAAATAGTCAAAATTCAGATTAGAAAAAGTAAACGGGAAAAATCGCTGTGTATCGGATTTCACTCCATATATACTTTTCATCGAATTCTTATCCGCCTGTTCGAGGATATTTTCCAAAGCGGCAGAGAGTTGATATTGATAAGCTTGAGATATTTTATTCCCTTTGCTTTCTTTTTTTAGTTTGATCAAAAATTGCATTATTCACCTATATTTTTCGAAAGTGCAACTTAGCGACAAAACACATCACAAAAAATACCAACTAGTTGGTATTTTTTGTGATTTTTCAATTTTTTTTGATCTTTTTTGATGTTAAAAAATGGGGTTTTGTGCTCCTATCCCAAAAAAACAGTAAAACAACGAGCAAATGGCAGAAAACAGTAAATTCTACTGATCGTTGCAGTCCAGAGCAAAACAATCGCAGCTTTAAGGATTCAAAACCAATTTGTTATATACAACAATGTTTTATTATTTGCTACATCCCTTGGTTAGTGTCATCACCGAGCACATTTGTGAATTGCTCTCAAATTAGTACCTTCCTTAGGGAATCACAGCCTCTATTCATGACTTGATTGATTTTGTGTTGTTGTGAATTGCTTTCAAATTAGTACCTTCCTTAGGGAATCACAGCCCATAATCATGTGCGTTCAATCCATGTTTTGTTGTGAATTGCTCTCAAATTAGTACCTTCCTTAGGGAATCACAGCAGGAAAAGGAAATAGGGAACAAGAGATATCGTTGTGAATTGCTCTCAAATTAGTACCTTCCTTAGGGAATCACAGCGCTGAGTTTGTAGCTAACAATGACGCTGTCGTTGTGAATTGCTTTCAAATTAGTATCTTCCTTAGGGAATCACAGCTTTGGATGATATTATTTCAAATGATATGACGTTGTGAATTGCTTTCAAATTAGTATCTTCCTTAGGGAATCACAGCAGAGGATTTCGAAATTATGAAACTGAGGTAGTTGTGAATTGCTTTCAAATTAGTATCTTCCTTAGGGAATCACAGCACAGCCCTTGCGCTTAGTAAGTCTCATGCGGTTGTGAATTGCTTTCAAATTAGTATCTTCCTTAGGGAATCACAGCTGGTTAAAAGAAAAGGAGGTTTCCAATGACGTTGTGAATTGCTTTCAAATTAGTATCTTCCTTAGGGAATCACAGCTACCTGAACTGTATATTAATATTGATTGAAGTTGTGAATTGCTTTCAAATTAGTATCTTCCTTAGGGAATCACAGCTTTTAAGTTTATCAATCACCAAACCTTTTTGTTGTGAATTGCTTTCAAATTAGTATCTTCCTTAGGGAATCACAGCGATTGAAATAGACGATCTGACGGATAAATAGTTGTGAATTGCTTTCAAATTAGTATCTTCCTTAGGGAATCACAGCAATCCTCTATTTGGCTATCTCTTAAACCCTGTTGTGAATTGCTTTCAAATTAGTATCTTCCTTAGGGAATCACAGCATCCGAAACATGATTCAGGTTCTTTCTATTGTTGTGAATTGCTTTCAAATTAGTATCTTCCTTAGGGAATCACAGCTGATTTCTGAGGCAACAGATAAAATAGCAGTTGTGAATTGCTTTCAAATTAGTATCTTCCTTAGGGAATCACAGCAGAATTTGGTTCATTGATTGATTTCAAAGTGTTGTGAATTGCTTTCAAATTAGTATCTTCCTTAGGGAATCACAGCTTAAGTCTATGAATGCAGCTGAGCTCAAAGGTTGTGAATTGCTTTCAAATTAGTATCTTCCTTAGGGAATCACAGCGTTTCCCAAATATCCGGGATCCTGTTTTATGTTGTGAATTGCTTTCAAATTAGTATCTTCCTTAGGGAATCACAGCACCTGAAGATGACGAACCTTTACCGTTTTAGTTGTGAATTGCTTTCAAATTAGTATCTTCCTTAGGGAATCACAGCTGAAGTTCTAAAATTTTGTCCGCCCAAATTGTTGTGAATTGCTTTCAAATTAGTATCTTCCTTAGGGAATCACAGCAATGCGTTGAATAATCATTTAAAGAATTTGGTTGTGAATTGCTTTCAAATTAGTATCTTCCTTAGGGAATCACAGCGGAATCGTTAAAGGCATCGCACAGGTGATGGTTGTGAATTGCTTTCAAATTAGTATCTTCCTTAGGGAATCACAGCGTAGAGCTAAATGACGATGGTACCGCTACTGTTGTGAATTGCTTTCAAATTAGTATCTTCCTTAGGGAATCACAGCCTTCGGGCATTTTGGCAGCTGACACTAGAGTTGTGAATTGCTTTCAAATTAGTATCTTCCTTAGGGAATCACAGCCATCAATGTCGATTATACTCTCCAAGTGGAGTTGTGAATTGCTTTCAAATTAGTATCTTCCTTAGGGAATCACAGCTTGTGAGCAACTGATAAGTATCTGATACCTGTTGTGAATTGCTTTCAAATTAGTATCTTCCTTAGGGAATCACAGCTGCCATATTTATTTCTTCTCTTTGATATGCGTTGTGAATTGCTTTCAAATTAGTATCTTCCTTAGGGAATCACAGCGATGTTTCGGGGGATAAATTGGAATGGGTTGTTGTGAATTGCTTTCAAATTAGTATCTTCCTTAGGGAATCACAGCCTACCTATTTGACACAATCAACAAGGTATTGTTGTGAATTGCTTTCAAATTAGTATCTTCCTTAGGGAATCACAGCTTCAAGTTACTTGCACCATCTGAAGGGTCTGTTGTGAATTGCTTTCAAATTAGTATCTTCCTTAGGGAATCACAGCGAAGCTCAGTTATCAGGTGACCACCGAGCGTTGTGAATTGCTTTCAAATTAGTATCTTCCTTAGGGAATCACAGCAAGTCAACAAAGTAATTAACTTAAAAATAGTTGTGAATTGCTTTCAAATTAGTATCTTCCTTAGGGAATCACAGCATAATTGTTTGTAAACAACACTTTTCCATCGTTGTGAATTGCTTTCAAATTAGTATCTTCCTTAGGGAATCACAGCAACTAGTCATCCCAACATCTTCTATTTTCAGTTGTGAATTGCTTTCAAATTAGTATCTTCCTTAGGGAATCACAGCGTCGTGGCACTTCTGTATGCAATTGCATGTGTTGTGAATTGCTTTCAAATTAGTATCTTCCTTAGGGAATCACAGCTGTACAATCTAAAACATGGTAGTTTGAATAGTTGTGAATTGCTTTCAAATTAGTATCTTCCTTAGGGAATCACAGCCCCATTCGCCATTTGATAATTCACATTCAAGTTGTGAATTGCTTTCAAATTAGTATCTTCCTTAGGGAATCACAGCATGCAATTGCAGGTTCAAGCGTAGGAACTCGTTGTGAATTGCTTTCAAATTAGTATCTTCCTTAGGGAATCACAGCTTCTTCTGGAATGTTATCTGTGTTGATTTTGTTGTGAATTGCTTTCAAATTAGTATCTTCCTTAGGGAATCACAGCATTTATTGATATTTATCTTGTTTACTTCCTGTTGTGAATTGCTTTCAAATTAGTATCTTCCTTAGGGAATCACAGCATAGTCGGCTTGTTCGTCTATTGTTGAAGCGTTGTGAATTGCTTTCAAATTAGTATCTTCCTTAGGGAATCACAGCAAAAGATTAAAATTGAGAAGTGATGAAAGCGTTGTGAATTGCTTTCAAATTAGTATCTTCCTTAGGGAATCACAGCTTTGAAAAACAGTAAAAGACACAAAAACGTGTTGTGAATTGCTTTCAAATTAGTATCTTCCTTAGGGAATCACAGCTCGCTGGTTTTGCTTCACTATCTTCACTTGGTTGTGAATTGCTTTCAAATTAGTATCTTCCTTAGGGAATCACAGCACATAGAGCTGTTTTGTTTAATCGTACACGGTTGTGAATTGCTTTCAAATTAGTATCTTCCTTAGGGAATCACAGCTAATGATCTAAAGCCTCTATTTATTAATTGTTGTGAATTGCTTTCAAATTAGTATCTTCCTTAGGGAATCACAGCGGTGACAATTCGATTAGGTTCTCAAAATGGGTTGTGAATTGCTTTCAAATTAGTATCTTCCTTAGGGAATCACAGCATAGGTATTGACAAACAGCAATGTTTCAAGTTGTGAATTGCTTTCAAATTAGTATCTTCCTTAGGGAATCACAGCAAAGCAAACAATTTTAGATATGGTCTTGGGGTTGTGAATTGCTTTCAAATTAGTATCTTCCTTAGGGAATCACAGCCTTGGGCTTTATTTCACCCAAGACCATATCGTTGTGAATTGCTTTCAAATTAGTATCTTCCTTAGGGAATCACAGCTTATCGTTCTGAACCATAGCCGTATTTTTTGTTGTGAATTGCTTTCAAATTAGTATCTTCCTTAGGGAATCACAGCATTCTCCATTTTTCGCCAGATCCAACTTTGGTTGTGAATTGCTTTCAAATTAGTATCTTCCTTAGGGAATCACAGCTTGAAAAAACAAAACCTAATAGATGATAGTGTTGTGAATTGCTTTCAAATTAGTATCTTCCTTAGGGAATCACAGCACAACTTGGAATCACCAAAGAACATTTGGGTTGTGAATTGCTTTCAAATTAGTATCTTCCTTAGGGAATCACAGCGTGGAAAGGGGGGAGGGCCTGTTTGTCATGGTTGTGAATTGCTTTCAAATTAGTATCTTCCTTAGGGAATCACAGCAGGCTAAAGCAATTGAGTCCAAGCCAGAAAGTTGTGAATTGCTTTCAAATTAGTATCTTCCTTAGGGAATCACAGCCTTCTACGTAGTCAGGATTTGCGATTTCGGTTGTGAATTGCTTTCAAATTAGTATCTTCCTTAGGGAATCACAGCTTGTGTAACCTAAAGACTTTAACATCTTGAGTTGTGAATTGCTTTCAAATTAGTATCTTCCTTAGGGAATCACAGCGAAATGCCCCTCCGTAAGAAGTGGCTTCCCGTTGTGAATTGCTTTCAAATTAGTATCTTCCTTAGGGAATCACAGCTACTCCTCTATCAATGCCAAAACCTACGCCGTTGTGAATTGCTTTCAAATTAGTATCTTCCTTAGGGAATCACAGCTACTTCGACTCAAACACTTTGTTTAGGTTGTTGTGAATTGCTTTCAAATTAGTATCTTCCTTAGGGAATCACAGCTTAAGCACGGCGTGGCAGTTGGATATCACAGTTGTGAATTGCTTTCAAATTAGTATCTTCCTTAGGGAATCACAGCAATGACGCCCTTTTGAACAACAATCCTGCTGTTGTGAATTGCTTTCAAATTAGTATCTTCCTTAGGGAATCACAGCCCTTTTCGGAAATTACATGTTTGAAGGCGAGTTGTGAATTGCTTTCAAATTAGTATCTTCCTTAGGGAATCACAGCATACCCCACGTTAAGTGGCTGGTATGCTGTTTTTTAAGGACTTTTTTAGAAATTAAAAAAATGATTGATTTAATGAAATTTATATTCAGATCTGGCAGGTTTTAAAAACCTGCCAGATCTTCCCTACTTTCCCCACTCAAAATAATTCCAATTGCTGAGTTGGTGGTTCTGTTTCCTGCTTACTTGTTCCGAAAAATATTTCCATCATCCCAAACTGTTTATCAGTAATTGCCATGATACCAACTTTCCCTTTTGGAGGAAGATTTTTCTTAGTCCGCTTTATATGGACATCGGCATTTTCACGACTGGCGCAAAATCGCATGTAAATCGAAAACTGAAACATTGCAAAACCATCGTCCAGCAGTTTTTTCCGGAAAGAAGTGGCTACTTTTCTATCCTTGCGGGTTTCTGTTGGTAGGTCAAAAAAAACTAATACCCACAAACTCCTGTATTGATTAAGTCGCGAGAAATATTTTTCATCCATATTCGGGGTATATGATTTTTCTGCTGATCCCAGCAAAGCATTCAAACAATGAAGCTGTAGTCCTAGAAGCTGCAACCATCAAAGGACTCTTTTGACCATCTATTTTCACATCCAATGCAGGAATATTAAGCAACTCTTTCTTAAGATCTGTATTGAGTTCGGAATAATCATCTTGGTTTTCCACAATATGCGACACCACCAAATCCACATAAGGCCTATAAGGCTCCATAATATCATCCGCAAGGCAATACGCATTGTATTTATTTCTGTGCCAAATACCTACTCCAGGTAACATTCCTGAAGATACCAAAGCTCGTGCAATAACTGCCCTCAAAATTGCGTATCCATAATTGAGCAAGTTGTTAGGAGGTATTCCCACTTGTCCCCTATTGAAATCAGGTACATCAAACAATTCCTGCCAATAGATTGCTGCAGCTTGGGCTTCATGGTTGCCCGCATCACCTGAAGTCACATTTTTATATAAATATTCCATGCGTTTGGATTCCTTTCCCTTCTCCTTCAACAAAGCATATTGGTTTCGGATCTTGGAAGTGACGGTTTGTTGCCAAAGGTTTTTCTTAAGTGGTTGGGATGCTTCCAACTGATACCTCACCCGCTCCGTCTGTTCTGTATGTCCCTGCATGGGGAGCAACAAGCCTTCGGGAAGATGTTGAGCATTGCAGGATACTATAGCCACTTTCCTGTCGGTAAGCTTCGCTAGCAAGCCATTGGTAATGGTAATCTGCTGGTTTTCCAGCACAATCATACCCAAATCCTCTATTGGGACTGTCTTATCAGCCTTGTCAGCCTCAGGGAAAGAAATATGCAGCTGCTCATTTTTAGTACTGAGATAAGCAGGGTTACCGAAGAAAAGGGTTCTTTTGATCATGATTGGTAGGTTTTGGTAGAAGTAAACTTTTCCAAAGTTTTGGAACTTTGGAAAAGTTTAGCCTTTACCCTATTTAAGTTCTTTATTCATCAGCCATTCTTTTTTCATTTCCATCATATTTTTCACATGCTCCCAGCCATCAAAGAAATTATTATAATAAGTTCTCTCTAGATTTGAAGGTTTTTCGGGATTCTGATAAGCATGCCAACTTGACCATTTCCAGTTTGCGTGATCTTTGACAAAACCATGCTTAACTGGATTAAGGTGGATATACAAGAAAGTCTCCTGCCATTGTCTTTCGTCGAGAATGGGAGTTCTTTTAAAATGTTCGACAAAAAGGCTTCCTCTTCTTTCGAATCTTTTGTTAAAAGCTTTAGAGTAAGAATTAAAAAAATCGCTAAAAGCTTTGGTGACAGGATTTTTCGAGGCATGACCGAGCTTGGTAGGAGAAAGACCTGCCAGGTTTTCAAAACCTGGCAGGTCTAAACCTGACTTTACACAGACAAGCAAATGAAAATGATTTGGCATCAGACAAAAGGCATAGGTATCTACTTTCTCCCCCAAGTACTTAGCATACTGCTGTAAGAAAAAACGATAATTTTCCTCTTCACGGAAGATATTCTCCGTTCCGTTAGCATGGTTGTAGATATGGTAAGATTGTTCTGGTTCCATTAAGTATTAGTTTTTGGATATTAACTTCTCTACATTCCAAAATAATAGTTTTCCCCTTCATGGAAGTGATTCTCTATTTTGTTGGCATTCTCGTAAATCTGGTAATATGGACCTAGTTTAATTTTAATTTGTAGCTACTTTATTTTACCAATCCTATTCACTTTAATTTTTATGCAAGTCTCTTTAATCATTGTTCCATCAATTCCTCTTTCTGATTTATTTAAAGTGGAAAACTCACATTTATTGACAATGCTAATGGAAACATCTTGCCTTATAAAAAAACACTGAGTTCCAGAAGAACTTACCATTTTATAAATTCTATCAACTTGGCCTTTTGAAAGATTATTAAAATCAATAGTATTTATGTTTTCTTCAAGTTCAGGTACATACACCAATTCATTTGGAGATAAATGGAGCAAGAGTGTATCGCCTTTTTCATTTAAGAGTGGTACTGGACGTTGGCCTTGTTTAAGTCTTTCCATTACTATATTAAATGGAATTGTTTCATAACTTCTCTTTCCTTCCTCGTTCACATAAATAGCAAAGAACAAATTGGTTCCTTTAGCTGCTTCTACAAACTTGGCTTTTTTGTTCCCTTTATGTCCTATTTGGAACTTATTTCCTTTTGGTTCATAAGTTCTCACTTTATAAATAGGTTGATGGAATTTACCTTTATTTAAGATTACAATGTTTCTGTTCATTTCATCAATACCCTCAGGGGTAAATGCTAGCGTTTCAGGATCAATAATTTGACCTTTATCATTTTTGATACCTCTATAATTTTCAAGATGATTTAGAAGGATAGTCTGAATTCCAGTATCTGTGATAGATTGAATTTTTTTCTCTGAAAAAGATGTATCTAAGGAAACTCTAGATGCAGCCAGATCCTTTTCAAAAAAATAAATATCTACTTTGGATACATCTTTTCCTTCAAATTGATATTCTCTGTCTTTGAAAAATTTAATAAGAAGTTTATTATCATAATTCAGGTTTTTGAGTTCAATTATTTTTTTCTTAAGCTTCTTATTCAGAAGGGCATTGTGATTATCCAAAGCCAACCTTAAAGCAACGGTTTTAACTTTTCTAAGCTCAATCAAGCCTGATACAGTATCCTTATGTATTGGCTTTCTGATAGCCCAAGCATCACCTTTAACTTGTGTGGTCTGAGCCTTTATTGGATTGCCACTCTTATCTTTTCTTAACTTACCTTCTTCATCAAAATAACTTTTGTATTTATTTGAGGTTCTGTTGATAACCCTAAGGTTTTGTTTGAAGCTTACAACAACTTTTTCCAAATGTTCTTTTGTTTCAATTGTGAAAGATTCCCAAGGTTTGTGAAAAACCCATTCAAAATTTTCAGTTGAATCAGAGTTAGTCTTTTTGTAGCATAACTTATGCTTTAAATCAAATCTCCGTTTCATTTTTTCATCCTTTCCTTTATATCTTTTACCCAATGCATGCTCATTGTTCAAATAATTAGAATGATCTATTGTCGCACAAGCAATAACAAGGGCATCCAAAGCATGGTGTCTATGATCAATCCTCTTTTTTTGAAATCCCCTTGCATACTCAATTGGAATAGTCGGTAAGAATTTCTGATGATTTTTATTCCATGCAGTGAAGGCTGTACTTGCCGAAATTTGATTCATCCTTTCAAACCTCGGAAGGATTAAGTCATTCCAAATATCATTCAAACCCCAATCATGTTTGAGCTCATTGGTGATTTTTCCATTTCCCGGAATAATATGCTTCGAATTAAACCCAGAGTCATTTTGATTAGACCTTACAATATTTGATAAAATAGAGGTGATATATTTACTTATGTATCTCGTATCATTCAATTGCCTTTCAACCATTTTTTCCGGCAATTCATCCATCAATAACTTCCTTTTCTTAGCAGGGTTTTTTGAATAATTTTCTTGGACAAAAGATTTAAATGCGTTTTCAGAAAAAATCTCAACTTCTTCTCCCATACCTAAAGAAACCCTTTGACCATGGAAATTTTTAATAAATTCAAACCCCATCATTTTATCCTTCAGCTTGTTAACAGCTGCTTCACAAATGACTTTATTACTCAAACTATCATCAAAAAACCTCGATTGAGGAATTACATGTTCTATTTCATATGCTGAAGTAAAAAGCCTGTTTAAGGGAATAACTTTACCAGTATATGGTGACATGTATTTCTGTTCCAACCACAATTTGTATCTCTGTAAATCCGCTTTTGATGGCTGCGCCGTTTTACTGATTTTTAAAATTTCATCTGGAATTTCAATATTGGATTTTAAAACACCTTCCTCATAGATTTTGAGGATTTCTTGCTGCATAGGTGAAAATGGCCTTACATTATCAACATCTGGGTCATGTAATAGCTCAGCCAGAAATGCTTTAACCCTAAGATTAGTATTTTCATTCTCTGATATTACTTTTGATAGCCTCTCTCTTTCACTAGCTGGGTTTTTCATATCCCTACCTAGCTCTATATGTATTTCGTCAAAGAAATCCATGTTACCTTTTCCATATTTAACCCATATATCTTTTACCACTCTAAGGGTTTCAACAATCACCTGCTCAACAATTGGATTTCTTAATGAATGTTGTTTGAATTCTTTAATGAAACATTCTAATTCTTCACTTGAATTCCATTTAGTGATTTCTGAAGCTTCAGAATGCCTACCATAAACTAAGTAATTCACAAACCAAACAGGTAGTCCTTGAAAATCTTCAATAGAAGTAAACTCTTTCGAAAGTTCTCTGACTTTATCTTTAATTTCTAGATCAAACTCACCGTTCAATATTTTTTCAATCCGTTCTATTGTTAAAGCTTCAATATTTTTTGAATTCCAATTAGACCCAAACCTCATTAATGGGAGTAATCTTTTTATTGCTTTAAGTGAATATGCTCCATAATCACTTTTGTAGGGAGGTGTCTTCTTAAAGTTCTCTACAAAAGACTCAACATCAAGCCCATTTTTCTTTGAAAATGATTTCAGAGCCTTTTCAAATTCTATCTTATCGGTTACAGAATATATTATATGCCATAGTGATTCTTCAAATTCAACTGTAAAAATCTCTGAGTTATAGTTTTTAACTTTTTCAAGCCTTTTTAGGATTTCATATCTTGTTGGATTGCAAGGATAAACTTTTGACTCTCCTTTCTCCACATCATAAACGTAATTCCATTTATAATTGGAACTTTCTTTATTCAAGTCCTTTCCTTTCAATCCTTCTTTTGAAAGAAAGAAAGTCATTAACCTTTTACAGTCAATTTCTTTTTGGATTATTAAAAAGTTTAAAAGATCCTCAGTTTGATCAAGGTTGCCAAGAAAATTTTCGGTTACATATTTTTCATCTTTTATTCTAATAATCCTTAGATTATTAATCCATTGTAACAATCTAAACTCTTGATATAATGGGTGAGATTTTGAAGCTACCTTCAAAGGAGTCACTTTTTCTAAGCCATCTTCTTTATAAACTCTAGCCTCTAAAGGGCAATTTGATATGGAGGACTTTTGACTTCTTAATGGTCTTTGATAAAATATAATGTCCTCAACCAAAAGGTGAATGATATCCTGATTTAGAAGAAGATTTTGCTGTGAGATATTATTCCTATATAGCTCCCGGATACAGTCCGATAAAATTCCTGGATCTGAAAGTTCGGGATGAAATCGCTTCTGTGATTTTAGAATGACGTTTATTTCCTCTTTATAAAATTTTCTTTCGATAGTTCTGATTAAGTCGCCCTTTATTTTCTGTTTAGGGTTTGTAAGCAGGTTATCATAGATAAATTCTCCAACCGTCTTTTCAGAATCCTTTATTTCTTTTTCAGTCTTTTTCTTTCTAAGTCCCCAATCATCTTCGCTTGGAGCCCGAAAACTTCTTTTTTCATTTCCTTCTTTATCTAATTTCACATTACCATCTTCATCTAGATCTGTTGTCACAATGAAATCTTTCGATTTATCTAACCAATCATCCATTGGGACTTTACTTGACCTACGATAAACCCAACCATTTTCCAAGGTTAATGAATACCATGTTTCCCCTTTCCTATTAGGACTATCATCGTCTTTGATTTCTATTACCCTTAAAGAATAGAATTCTTCCAATTTATTAGGCTTCTCCTCTTCATCTTCACCCCTTAACTGATAATAGCCTCTTTTTTGATTAAAATTTAGTATTAACCAAGCCAACTCTTCTTTTTCTATCTTTTTAGAAAGGGCTTTTTTTCTCAAATAATAAATAGTCCAGTCATACGGGATTTTTTTTCCATCCTCAACAAACTCTGGCTGACTAGATTTAAAATCTGAAAGCATTTCCTCAAACGAATTTTTGAATATGAACTTGTTATCATCATATGCTAATTTTGGCTCTGACTCTCCAATAAACTTCCCTAACTTTTCGTGAAAATCTATTTGTTTAGAAAAATGAATAGGTAAAAAGTTTAATATATTTAATACTCTTAATAGCCTTTCTCTTCTTAGTAAATGTCTTTCTCTGAGCCTTCTAACTCCTCTAAATTTTGTTCTTTCCGCTGTCTGAGATATTGAATTTCCTTTTTCGAATTCTCCCAAAACATCTTGACTCATAGGGATAATTCTAGACCCCATTCCTAAAATCTTACCTTGCTTTTGTTCAAAATCCTGCTCCACCAAAGCCCAACCAATAGAGTTAGTTCCCAAATCCAATCCTAAAATCTTTTTCATATATTTTTATTTTTGAGTTTATCTACTATCTTTGAAATACTAATTTGAAGCAATTCACAATAAGGATTATTCCGTTGTGAAAACATTTAAGAGGGCCTCGATAGATTTTTCTATCGAGGTCGTCTTTTTTATTATAACATAGCAATTTCTTACACGAACTGTTAATAAGATCGGCTAGCTTATATACTTCACAGAAAATAATTTTATCAAAAGTCATTGTTTCTAATTTTATTGAAAAAATTTTCAAGCAATCTTTTCAAATACGAAAATTCATTACCTCAACACTTCAAGATCTCAATTTCTTCTCCTTATTTACCCTTCAATTAATCACATCCCTAAACTAATACTATCTTTTTTCAAAAAAAATACCAACTACAGGGTATTTTTGCTAATTGACATTATTTGGCACGAAAAAATACTGTTAATTTTTAGAATAGTTTAAATTGTATAATTTTCTAAATTTCATAAATCCCAGAAATCCGATAACCTTCCTGATTTCATTTACCCGCTATTTACAAAAAACTGATTATCAATAAAACCAAAAAGGTTTGCAGATTTAAGACATTAATCGTCACAAAAAATGAGGGGTCTTCCTTTTTAATGTTATTTGATTCTAGTTTCCTATATTAGCCAAATGAACCGAAAAACACCTTTTTTCCTATTGATGTTCTTATTTGCGGTGCAAGGTTTTGCTCAAAATACAGAGCCAATAGGAGTCATAGAAACAACTGAAGGCACAATCTACATTCAGTTGTTTGGAGAGACGCCAAAGCACAAAGCGAGTTTTATAGAGCTTGCAACAGAGGGATATTGGGATTCCCTGAGCTTCAATCGAGTGATTCCAAACTTTGTAGCGCAAGCAGGATGCCCAGATACTGAGGAGGGCTTCAATGACCCTGATTATTTGCTTGAACCTGAATTTGTAAAAGGAATCACTCATGTGTATGGGGCAGTCGGAGCTGGCAGAGATGATAACCCAGGAAAATTGTCTGCAAGATGTCAATTCTACATCGTACAAAACAAAAATGGCTTGCATCGTTTGGATGACAATTACACCGTATTTGGACAGGTAATCAAAGGAATGGATGTGGTAGATAAAATTGTCCTGGTAAAAAGAGACTCAAATGATGAACCGCTAACTCCTATTACCTTGTCAGTAAAAATCATCCAAATGACGAAGGCAGAAATCAAAAACATGGCAGAAAATCTCCGATAGTTTTGACAAAATCAAATACTACTGATTAATTTACGTTTAAATTTTATAATTTCAAGGCATGGTTTGGGCATATCCAGAAGGAAATACGATTATATGGTTGGCAATCATTTTTGGTTTGCTATACACAGTTTACTTATATAGGTTTTACCTTATCAACAAAAAACTTGAGGTCAAAAAACACCGGATTTTCATAAAGATGATCCTTCGTCTTGCGTACTTCATTTTGTTTATTGTGGCATTTGCAGGTCCTTCGATAGGAACTTCATTGAAGGAAATCAAAGAGGAAGGCAAAGATATCTTTATCGCTGTGGATTTGTCGCAGTCAATGAATGCAACAGACATTGGACCTTCTAGGCTACAAAGGGTGAAATTTGAGTTAAAAAACCTCACAAAAAGACTTGCAGGGGACAGGATTGGTTTGATTATATTCAGTTCGGAAGCATTTGTGCAATGTCCACTTACTTTTGATCAGAACGTACTTCAGCTTCACATTGATGGTTTGAATACAGGACTGGTACCAAACCAAGGAACAGATATCAATGCTCCTTTACAAATGGCTTTATCCAAATTTCAAAGTGATGAAAGACCAGAAACAAATAGCCGCTCGGTAATTTTGATTTCAGACGGTGAAGATTTTGGAGATAATTTTCGCACAATAATTGATGACCTCAATAATTCGGGAATAAAAATCTTTAGTTTAGGAATTGGAACTTCACAGGGAAGTAGCATTCCTCGAGGTAATTCAGTAATCATGGATCCTGCCACCAATCAACCAGCTATTTCTAGGCTAGAGACTAGCAATCTAAAGTACCTAGCAGCACAGACTGAAGGTGGCTATTTCGAAATCAGCGACGAAGTTCAAGAAACATCAGATTTGATTGCAGCCATAGAAAGACAAGAAGGATCCGTCACTGGTAGCAGAATGGTAGAAGCATCTGCTAATAAGTATTTCTATTTTCTGCTTGCAGCTTTGTGTCTTGCATTAATTGATATGGTTTTGCCATTGCGAACTATCAATCTTTAATTTAATTATCATAAAAATATATGCTGATAATCAGTAGAATAACATTCTTAATTTTATTATTCATCCCAGGTTCTTGGATGGAAATCTCTAAAAAAAATGCTGCCATCAAAGCAGCTGAAAAAAGCTATAGTGAAGCTAAATACGAAAAATCAATAGAGGATCATCTGAAATTAAGTACCGAATTTGGAATCAATAATGCAGCGTCTACTTTTAACTTGGCATTGAGTTACCAATACGCTGAGAAAAATGAAGAAGCTCAACGTACCTTCATGTCTTTACTCAGCTCAGAGAATCAAATGATCGCTTCATTTGCCTCAAACCACAATGGGATGATATTAGCAAACGACAAGAAATATAAAGAAGCACTAGAGGCTTTCAAATACTCCCTGATCAAAGATCCCAACAATGAATCGGCTCGATACAACTATGAACTTTTAGCCAGA
Source organism: Belliella calami (assembly GCF_022549695.1). Classification (GTDB taxonomy): domain Bacteria; phylum Bacteroidota; class Bacteroidia; order Cytophagales; family Cyclobacteriaceae; genus Belliella; species Belliella calami. The sequence continues at coordinate 213,161 of NZ_JAKZGS010000005.1, forward strand.
TGGCTTGAAGAAAATGAAGATCAGCAGGATCAAGATGATGAAGGTGAGGACGAAGAGAATGAAGATGATCAGGAGAAAGATGAACAAGAGCAAGAAGAGCAAGATCAGGAGAAAAAAGACGAAAACAAAAAGAACGGTGAGGGTGAAGAAGAAGCTGATAATGAAGAAGATGTAGATTCTGAGCAAAAAGATGATAAAGAAGGTGAAAAGTCACAGAACGACAAAGATTCACAAGAACCAAGTGAACTCGATAGCGACTTGAGTGAAAGAGAAAAAGCACAAGAGCAGCTTAAAGAGCGATTGAAGGAAATGAACCTTACGCCAGAACAAGCCGCACAAATTCTAGATGCCATGAATGCAGCAGAACTCCGCTATATCCAACAAAACCGTAAAAAACCAACCAAAAAAGCCGAAAGAGGGTTGCCTGAATGGTAGGTTTTGATTTAAGATGTGAGATGTGAGGCGTTAGATTTCAGACAGATGTAAGACACAAGAAGCAAGACTCAAGATAGCCCTGAAAGGGCTTATGATCCAAGCATCGGGTCATGATATGCTTTCTTGCCACTAACCATAATAAATATATCTAAAAGGAGATATACCCAATCTGTTGACTGTTGACGGCCGACTATTGACGATTATCAGCATGATTATCCCTTATTAATTTTCTTACTGGCAAAGTTGTGGATATTCTAATTAACTAAATGCAGGACTTGACATTCAAAACCAAAATCTTACAATTTTGAGTCCACTCCGAAAAGTATTTAAGCTAAAATTACTTGAAAAAGAATGGTTAAAATCCTTGATTTTCTTTCTGTTACATGCTGGTTTATTATATTATAAATAGCTATATTACAGATAGTTAAAGT
>NZ_JAKZGS010000006.1:0-81093 GCF_022549695.1 Belliella calami
ATCATTTTTTAGTAAAAATATGCCGCTAGGGACGCTAGGGTACGCAAAGGAAATGTTTCTATAAATAATTGCAATACCAAACCCTTTGCGATCCATGGCGAAACTTTGCGGCTAAATCATTTTTTAGTAAAAATATGCCGCTAGGGACGCTAGGGTACGCAAAAAAAATTTAATGAAAAACAATTCCTGTACAAAACCCTTTGCGATCCATGGCGAAACTTTGCGGCTAAATCATTTTTTAGTAAAAATAGCCGCTAGGGACGCTAGGATGCGCAAAGGGAATAGTTCTAAAATAATTGCCATACCAATTCCTTTGCGATCCATGGCGAAACTTTGCGGTTAAATCATTTTTTAGTAAGATAAGCCGCTAGGGACGCTAGGATGCGCAAAGGAGATGTTTCTATAAATAATTGCCATACCAATTCCTTTGCGTTCCATGGCGAAACTTTGCGGTTAAATCATTTTTTAGTAAGATAAGCCGCTAGGGACGCTAGGATGCGCAAAGGAGATGTTTCTATAAATAATTGCCATACCAATTCCTTTGCGAGCCATAGTGGGACAACTTCATATTAGATCTCCTGAAGTAAATGTGAATATCTCAAATGCTTAAGCGTTTTGTTAGTTAAGTTTATTTGAATCAATTACAAATTACTGCTTATCAATTTTTTGACGTAACTAACTTATGGCTTTTGAGTATATTTATGTGACTACAAAATTTAAAAATACTAACACAAAATAAAACAATAGAAAAATGGAAAAGGTATGTTCAAATTGCAATTACTGGGAAACAGAAGCTCCAGTAGTAGCTCAAAAAGAAAATTACGGTGAATGCAACAAATTAAGCCACATTGAATCCAAAATGGATCCTGATTTTATTATTCCAGTTCTCAACGATGGAAAACCTCTTGATGCCAACGCAAAGTCAATAGAATTCATCACAGGAGCCAATTTTGGTTGCAATCAATTCGCTAGTGCATAACATTAAAAATGTAAACAAAAAAGAAAAAAGGTAAAAGGTGAGAAATCAATCTTGCCTGCCTTTCTTCTTTTAATTTTATCCAAAGAAAATTCTAAGACTTTTCCAGAGTAAAGTGACCACGTTTTATGTTTAACCTATTTATTTTTTCATAAAAAAAGAAGCCCAAATGAGCTTCTCTTTTTCAAATCAATAAACCATACAATCAATATTATTTCACCAAAGCATACTCTAAGCTTGGTCTTCCCCTTTCTCCTCCTGATGTTAGGGATAGGAATCTTAATTTATAATGATTCCCATTTTTATCTTTGATGATGTAGTATCTATCATTTCTGATATTTGGTTCTGAATTTGGACCTCCACCAGATCGCCAGTTTGATCCTAATACCAGCCTGTTTTCACTGTCCAATTCCAATCCTGACAACGCTGCAAAAGAAAATGAATCAAATGGAATCTCGGCTTCCATAATCTGTATGGCAGAAACACCACCGTAAATATTGTGATAGGCAAGGTCTTGGAAAAAATATGCCAATGTCCCTTCAAATGCCTGAGGAAAAGGTGTTGAGGATGTTCCTGCTGTCCATACAAAGTCCCATTCGGATTTTTTTGGTTCCACCTCCACTTTCCCATTTTCAAAAGAAAAATAGACAAAATTGAAATCCTCATCTTTTGAGATTTGTACAGAGGTGATTTGGTTTGAATTGACTTCTGCATGCTCTATGATGTAAGCATTGTTAGATCTATAAATCTTGATCTTTTTCCATGGCTTGGCCTCAGCTCCACTCTCACCTCGGTTGATTACGAATACTTTGGCACTTTGGGCAGAAGTTGCTGCTTGACCGAGTACATTGAACTCAGCTAAAGGGTTTGATGGATTGTCAACATACTTTATTCCATCAAGATTACTAAATGTAAGATCAAGAGATCCAGCACTTCTCAATTCTTGCTCCAAGTCTGCTCCAACCTGAGCAAAATCTGTAAATTCAGTCTCATAGGCCATCGCCCCAGTCGTTCCATTGATCAATACTTGAAACTCTGAACCGCTGTTGAAAGCCAAATCCCAAGAGTCTCTTCTGACTGCTGTCTGTACTTCCTTACTCAAATCAACAAAGACCATGTTTGGAAAGGTACTTCCTCCTCCATTGATTTCTATAAATGCTTCTTCAACTGGAGGAACTTCGACGATGGGATCCTCATTTTCTGAACAAGAACTAAAACCTAGTCCCAAACTTGCCAAAACAAATGGCAATACGATGTAATTATACTTTTTCATATTTTTTGTTTTTATTTAAATAGTTGGTAATTCATTCCAATAAAATAAGATCTGCCGTACCCTACAGGCCTACTTGCTCCACCCGAATGGGCGCTACCATCACCTGTATTGCTTTGTATATTTTTGATATCCAGAAGATTTCTCACTCCTACAGTGAAATCAAGATTTCCAAAAAGAGATTTTTTGAAAGTAAAATCCATCCAATGAAAACCGTCCATTTGGACAGCTCTTGCACCACTTTCACTTTCTGTATCCAACACAAAAGCAGGAAGTGCTCCAGTCCATTTGTAAAATACATTGAGATAACTATCTGCAAATGGAAGGTAAATGCCAAGGTTGGAATTGATCTCCGTAGACCAAAGCATAGGCTCTAATGCTGGAATTTCACTACTGATTCTATTGAATCTTCCTATTCTTGACACTCCCAAATCAAGGCTGCTTTTACCCAATAGAATCTTGTTTCTAATCATCAAACCTCCAGTTTTGAACTCTTCCAAATTAAATAAACTGGTCAATCTGGGATCTTCAGGTGAGATTCCGTAGGTGATTTGATTTTTTACATCATTATAGAATCCGCTCAAAGAGCTTTCAACTTTCACTTTATCGGAGACCTTTCGATCCATAGCCAATGAGGTATTGAAACTATGGGAAGTCTCTGCCTTCAGGTCAGGATTGCCAATGATAGAATGGCTGGCATCAAAAAAGTTAAAGTAAAGCTCGCGGATAGAAGGCGCTCTAAAGCCTCTTGCATAACCAAATTTAAAATTAAGCGCATCTGTAATATTGAACCGTCCATTGACAGAGGGAATAATTGGAGGAGCTGTATATGCAGAATTGTATGTACTTCTGATTCCTGGTCGGATACTAAGCTTATCGGTAGGTTTCCACTCTGCACTGAGAAATGCCGCCAAATCTGCAATACCTTCATTTTCGCTAATCCTATCCCCTTGACCTTCTTCGTAGTTTAAATCAAGACCTCCGGAAAGTGCAAGTTTATTGGCGAGTTTCCAATAAGTAGTTGACCTGAAATTCAACCCCGAATATTGCAATTTAGCTTGGCTATCAGGACCCGTTGCAAGTCCTTGTTCACCGGTTCTGATATTTGTAAATTTTGTAATTGTCTCCCTAGTGTAATTTGTAAATCCGGCCTGAACAGATGTCTTTACATTCGGTGAGAATGTGTAAGTACCATTCAATCTATGCATCCACCTTTTGGTCAGAAACTCACTATCAATCACTTCAACCCTATTTTCAGGCCCATAACTTGTGATTGTCTCATTGAGATAATCCAAGCTATAGTTAAGCTCTACATTATTGTTGTTAAAATTGACTTGAGTATTGGCCAAGTGCTGATTTCTGGGAAGCCAGGCAAATTGTCTTCCTATATTTTCACCTTTCCAACCACCAAAAGCATTGTTGGTGTACCCCAAACCAAAACTCCACTTTTCAGAAAGCCCCCATTGCGACTGAATACTTCGGATATGATTTCCCTTGCCTTGAGCAAACTGATAATCACTCCCGACTGATTCCTCTTGGATTCTGGCATTGAGCAAAAATTTGGATGTCTCTGGTCTCTTGGTGATGATATTAATGACTCCTGCCAACGCATCTGCGCCATATACTACCGACATAGGCCCTTCGACAATTTCAATTCTTTCTATTTGATTTACATCGATTTGATTGATATTGATTTCATTGTTTACACCTTGCCTTCCTACCATTGGAACTCCGTCTATCAAGACTTTGATATTCTGTCCAGCCATCCCCATCATCTCAAGATTACTACTTCCGACTGCATTGTCTTGACTGAATCTAATCCCTAGTTCAGTATTTAATACTTCCTGTATGTTGCCAACTGCTCGATTTTTGATGATATCTTTAGAAATAGTTCTTACTTGATAGACTGATTGCTTTGCACTTTGGGGATCTATATATCCAGTTACGACTACCTCAGTGAGCTCAGTGGTATTTGGCGAGAGTTGAACTTTTATGATGGATGTTGAGTCATTTATATCCATGATACTTGTTTCATATCCGATAGCACTAACCCTAATCTTTTGATTTTTCAGTGTATCAGGAATTGAAAAATGTCCTTTTTCATCTGCGACTACTCCCCTTTCTTGGCTCCACGTAATGGAAGCAAAAGGTATAGATTTCCCATCTATATCCTCTACTACTCCCTTTCGGTCTGCCAAAACCGAAAAATTGACTACAAGTAGAAATAGAAGAATAATGACATTAAGTTTATTAAGATCAATTCTAAACATATGTTTAAATTTTTTTGCAGGCAGGAATTTCAATCCTGCCTGCGGGTAGAACTATAAGCTATCGATCAAATCCTTCCATGCTGCCAACTGCGGCAACCCAGGTTTTCTAAGACCGAAGAATTGAGCTATCATCTCTCCATCATGGTCAAAAAGCTCCAAGGAAGAGACCAACCCATCTTCAGTGTTTTTGTGTACAACGAATGCGTGGGCAATCAAATCTTCGTTTAGGTGCATGTTGAATTGCGGATCCAGTACATTGAGCCAACTGCCCATTTGCCTGATCGTCCTTACTTTTCCTTGATGAATCTGGATGTTTCCTTTATTTCCTGCGAAAATCATAATTGGCATCTGTGTTCTGGATGCCACTTCCAAAATTTTGCTAGTAGCAAACTTATCTACTTCATAAGCCCATTTGTCATCGATCCACTTGATCGCATCCAGTCTATGGACTTTGTATTTTCTCAACATCCCAAAGAAGTCATGCGTATCTTTCATGTTTTCCCAGTCTTTGGTAAATGCATCCATATCGATGGATTTTGCATATTCTGCTAGAGGAAATTTCTCAATCTCCAAATCTCCAGATTGGTCATCTGCGAGGTAATGGTTTACCAGATTTTGAAAAGCTTCAAGGTTTGAGTCTTCTTGAAGGTAAATTTTGAGGATGGCTGCTCCTTCTTTGTCAAAAAACTGAAAACTCCTCATCACTCCCCATGGAGATTCTGATTCTACTGCAAAACCAAACTTCCATGCACTGAAAAATATCCTTTGCTCGATCGGACCTATTACTGTACCAACTTGATGGACTGGACTTCCTTCGATGCTGATTTTTTGAAAATTCCCTTTATGCTCCAACACACAGCCATTGCTTCTACAGAGAGACATTACTTTGCCAAGTTTTTTGAATTCAAAAAGCAAAGAAGTCCATTCAGGTTTCAGTCTGATCACCCCATTGCCAATATTAGTTGCCAAAAGTTCTGCTTCTGAAACACCAAGTTTCTCAGCGGCATCTCTGATCCTCAATTTTGGATTATCAGACACCAACTTTTGCCAGTCGTTTTTCAATGTGATTTTTCGATCTAAAGTTGAAGTTTCCATATCTTATTGTGCTTGTTTTATGGTATGATTGATATAATGATAAGGAAGGCTATGTACCATAACCCCCATTCCACTTTCGTGATTTTTTACTTGTATTGGATAGCCAAATAGTTTTTCCAAGTTTTTGCTATTATAGACTTCAGACAAGTTTCCTTGAAATGCAATACTCCCTGCTTTCATCATGATGACCTGATCTGCATAATTTGCCACCAAACCCAAATCATGCAAGACTGCCAAAACACCTATATTTCGATCTTTCAGATCATTGAGCATTGCCAATACAAGATGTTGCAATGACACATCCATGCTAGAGATAGGTTCATCCAGAAGGAGATATCTTGGAAATGGCTGATTTTTCCAGATTTGTATCAAAACCCTAGCGAGCTGAATCCTTTGTTTTTCGCCACCTGAAAGAAGACTGTATTTTCTATCTCTTAGGTGCCAAATTTGCAAGCGCTCCATTACATCCTGTATATCTTGTTGGGAAATCTCTCTGGGTGCATTTAAAGACCCAAGTTCGACAACCTCCCATGCTGAAAAGGGAAAAGAGAGGACTGTATGCTGAGGCATGACGGCACGAATCTGTGCCAGTTCCTTACTTCTGTACTTTTGAATTGGTCGGCCATTATAGAGTATATTCCCGCGGCTGCATGTAAGATCTCCAGACAAAAGCTTGAAAAGTGTGGATTTCCCTGCTCCATTTGGCCCAATGATCGCAGTAAACTGTCCCGGAAATAACTTGACACTTGCCTCGCCGATGATTGGCTTATCACTGATACAGAAGTGTATATTTATTCCTTGTAGCATATCAATAATTTATTTTCTTGAAATTCAGAATCAGATAAATGAAAAATGGTGCTCCCAAAAGCGCTGTGATTATTCCAATGGGAAGTTCTGCAGGACGGACTATATTTCTTGCCAATAAGTCCGCTCCTGAGAGCAAAATCGCCCCAAGAAGAAATGAACCTGGCAATACCAACCGGTGATCAGCTCCAAAACCTAATCGGATCAAATGTGGAACTACCAAACCCACAAATCCAATTGTACCACTCATAGAAACAGCAGTCCCAACAATCAATGCCGAGGACAGGAAAAGTGTATATTTGACTTTTTGGATGTTGACACCAATATGGTAAGCCTCGTTTTCTCCCAAAGCCATGGCATTCAGTTCTGGATACAATTTGAGAATCATCCCAATAGCAGGAATAATCAGCAATGAGCCAATACCAAGCTTTGACCAATTGCTACCTCCCAAATCACCCAAACTCCAGAAAGTAAAGTTTCTCAACGCAGCATCATCTGCATAAAATAACACCAATCCAATCAAGGCTCCCATCAAAGCATTGATTGCAACACCGGCAAGGATCAATACAGAAATATCAGTTTTGCCCGAATTACTTGCAATTTTGTACACACACATAGTCACCAACAAGCCACCCAAAAAAGCAAACAAAGGCAGCCCAATTAGTGAAAATAAAGGGCTCATGACTACCAAACTCGATCCAAATACAATAAACAAAACCGCAAAGAATGCTCCACCGGCACTTACCCCTATCAATCCCGGCTCCACCAATGGATTTCTGAACAAGCCCTGCAATGCAGCACCAGCCAAGCCCAATCCACCACCGATGAGCATCGCCATCAGAATTCTTGGCATTCGGATATTCAACAAAACTTGCGCTTGTGCATCAGTGAATACATGTGAATCAATTCCCAATTGGCTCTTGAAGATCCCAATGACAGCAGCTACAGGAATATGAAATGCACCAAAAGAAGCAGATAGCAACACTATCACTGATAAAATCAGCAAAAGCATCAGCATGACTGCATTTTGATAGCGCAGCTTTGAAGTCCTGATATCTGATTGAAGGGTTTTCATTTTTGATAGACAGCTTTTGCGATTTCCAATGCAACCTCGGCTACTCTTGGGCCAAAGCCTGAGAGCAAAAGTCCATCATATGCAAGGATTTGATCTTTTTGAAATGCTGTAGTTTGTTCTATTCCTCTGATTTTTCTCAATCCTTCTTTTCCTCCCAAAGAAGCCAAACCGGAATCAAACAGTAGTATATAATCAGGGTTGAATTTGGTCAATGCTTCTGGAGTAAGTGGAATGAAATCTTTGAAACCCAAAAGAGGTGACTCTAAGCCAGAAAGAGTAATGATCGAGGGTGCAAAAGTTTCATCTCCACCCACAAAAATCATATCTTCTCCCCTAGCCATGACAAATAGCATGCTTGGCTTGTCCGTTTGGATTTGCGCCAAATAAGTCTCAAGTTTATCAAGGTCACTTTTCAACTTTGATATGATCGATTCACCTTGCTCTTTGGCATCGAGATAAGTCGAAAGTTCTGTTATCAGCTGAACAGTGCCATCGACAGTAGTCGGTTTTTCAAAAAACCTTATTTCAACACCTGTAGATTTCAATTGTGCTACCACTTCTGGAGAAAGGTAATCTTGTTCTGCCAAGATCATATCGGGTGACAAAGAAAGAATCCCTTCTGTTTTGATCTGGTTTCTGTATCCAATAGAAGGCAACGATTTCATAGATTCTGGAAAGGTCGAAGTGATGTCGGTGGCTATTATCGATGCACCAAAACCCAACTCGTGAACAATCTCAGTGACTGTTCCTCCTGCTGTTATGATTTTCTTGCTTTCAGATTCCTGCTTTTGCTGAGGAGAGGAACAAGCTCCTACTATGAACAATAGAAAAAGGAAATTCGCTTTCATTTATTTAGATTAATTTTAAATAACATAACAAATGTCGTTATATTTAGATTAAATCCAAATAAAGATTAATTGATTTTTTCTATTAAAACCAAATTCTAATTATCTGATTATCACAATGGAAATTTGATAGATTTTATAAATTTGAAATAAAAAGATAAACCAAAAAAGAAATCAATGCTCCACATGGTAGTGTCAAAACCCACGACAACAAAATATGCTTTAGCACTTTAAAATCAACTGACTTATTGGCAATTCCCATTCCTGAAATCGCACCAACAGAAACATGCGTAGTAGAGACAGGCAAACCAAACAAAGATGCTGAAATCACGAAAAAACTTGTAATCAAATTGGAAATAAATCCTTGTTGACGACTCATCAAGGAAATTTTATCCCCCATAGTTCTTGAGATCAATCTAGAATGAAACAATCCTCCCACAGCCATTAGAATAGCGATTAATAAAAGACCTTGATAAACTTGAAGCCAGGGTATCAAAATCAAAAGAGCCACTATTTTAGGTGTATCATTCAATCCTCTAGCAAAACATACTGTTCCTGAGCTCAAAAAATGAAGTGAATCAATGGTTTTTGAAGAATTAAAGGTCACTCCATTTTGCAAATTGTTTTTTTGACATTCCTGTATGTTGGCAAAGGTTAATTTTTTGGAATCAAAAAAATAATTCCTTGGACCAGATTCTAAGGCTATTTTTGAATCGGTGATGCAAATACAATTTTTATCACGAGAAGAGAGAAGGCTTTGGGCTTTTATCAATACTGCAGCACAAAATGCTGAGAGTACTGGACTGAGAATCAAAGGTATCAAAAACACTCCCAAAAGTAATTCAAACTTGACATCACCTCCTGATACAATAAAGCCTGTTCCAAAAAGCGCTCCTACCATTGCATGAGTACTTGAAATTGGCATTCCGATTTTAGTGGCAAAAAAAACAGTCAAAGCCGCTCCTACGGCAACTGAAGTGGCAAATGCAGGATCACTGACAAAAGCATCAGGAACAAGCCCCTTGCCCGAAAAATTCTTCACCAAAGATGCTGCCAAGAATATTGAAGCAATGGAACCCAATAAAGTGGTAAAAGTAGCCCAACCTATTGCTGTTTTATAACTGACTTGTTTACTTCCATAAAGCGTAGCTACACCTTTGAAGTTATCATTTGCCCCATTACTGTAAGCAAAGAATGCTACAGCTAAAATTAAAACAATATAAATCATGTGTAAAATACGCAGTTTTGAAGGTCATCAGATGTGGTCGGATGACTGTAGTCTATTCACGATTATTCGAATGATAATTAAGTGATAAATTCACCTATTGAAGTCATTGCGGGTGATCATATTATTTAAACACTCCTTTTTCATTTCACCTTCAATAAAATCGAGAATTCATCTTCATATAAAATCTCTGTATCCAATGGTATTTCAAAATGATCAAGCCTTCTCAAAGCAGCTGCTACCACATCATTGGGATAGAGCAAGAATGCTGGCTTGCTAACAATAATGTAATCGGCATAAATCTGCGGAAGCTGCAAAGCTGCTTGAAAATCTGGACTAAAGTGTCCTTCCCAAGTGAAGCCAGAATTTAGTTTGGTCAGTGTGGCATAATGTATTGCATCATCTGCCAAAACCCTTCCTTTTCCCTGCTTGTTCAGTGTAGAAGATATGTTATTGAAAGAATTAGCGAATTCGCTTTCAGTTTTTTCGTTGACAGATTGAATGAAAAGTTTTTCATTTCCATTGATAGTAAATTTGAAATAATAAAATTCAAGAAAAATCATCAAAACAGGGATAACCAGACCAATTCCAATTTGGAAAACCTTTTCTTTGCCATTTTTCAAGTTTTGACCATAAAAGATGGTGGCTAGACCGGTTGCTGTAATCAAAGTGAGGTTGTGGAGATTGAGGTTAAGGATTCTGTTTTCTGCAATCTCAGAATAGCAAAAAAGTAAACTCAAAAGTACAAGCGCATTTTTGGTAACCGATCCATCGAAATTGAAAAGCTGTATCAATGCTAGCCCTGAGACAAAAACCAATGGAAGCATAAATGTAAGGCTATTGTCAGCTATTCTTTCCCAAATAGAATTGTCTGTGAAAATCAATGGGTAAAGTGTCGAATAACTACTCCAATAATCACCTATACCATCTACAAAATAGAAAAATTTCCCTGCAAATACTTTATTGATAATCAAATATATCAAGATTGACATCAATGGAATAAATGCCACAATGAAAATAGAGGAGAAAAAACCTGTGAAAAATTTTCTCCTTTGGGAATCATTACTGAGAATAATGGCTGCCCGGTAATAAAAACTACCATTGATACCTTTCGCTTTGGAGAAATTCACAAAGAAGAAAACTGGTATCAAAAGGAGTAAAAATTTCAGCAAATTCAAATCAAAAAGCACAAATACCCCCAACAAAAGGCTCAATAAGGTAAGGTGAAAAACAGAATAGGACTTAGTGTACTTGAACAACAAAGCAAAGAATGCAAAATAGAAAATCAAGTACATCCCAGTACTTCCTCCAGAAACGGCTGCATAAATTATGATTGGGCTAAACAAAAGATAAATCAAGAATACCCTGACATTCCATTTTTCCTTCAACCCCTTCAGAAAGAGATGGTTTGTTAGCCAACCGATAAGGATGGCATTGAAGATATAGGTGCTTTGACTTTGCCTGATAAATGAAATCAACAAAGACCCCAAATACAACATTGTAGGTTTGGTGAAAAAGTAAGTCCTAAGAAATCCAGTTTCAAACTTTGTAGTCAATATCGTTTTGTACTCAATAAAATAAGCCTCAAGATTGTAGAATCCCCTACTTTGAAGCCAAAGGCTCAGAAGGAAATAAGCCGAAGAAAACAACAGCCAGCTAATAGCATAAATGATCGATTGTTTTTTCATATACAACCTTATTTAGATCCTTTGGTCAAGCCATGATTGGTTTTTTCCCAATAAAATGGCTTCGTGATCAATTGAATTAATCCTTTATAAGCAGAAATGGAATGCATCAACCAGTAAAACGGATTGACCAAAGCATAGACGATCAAAGGATAAGAACGCCTTCTAAAAACTGCTATCATATTGACATAGATCATCATCAGATTCCCAACCGTAAAATTGAAAATAGCGACTACTACTAGCCAATCAGGGAAAAAGACGGATATAGAATCTAAGATCCCTTGGCTGATCTCAGCGTCTGACCAAAACAAGATATAATCTAGCCAACCTGTATGCAGAAAGAGGATAAAAACCAGAAACGTTAGCAAGATAGGATAAACCAGAAACGTGAAGAATGTCCCTCCAATGAAAAACTGGAAGCCAAAGAAGCCTTTCAAACCAATCTTTTTGTACAGTTTGATGGGATTTCGCATATGAACCAAATACGTTTGCATGTAACCTTTGATCCACCTTGACCTTTGTCTGATCCAATTGAAAAAATCATTGTTTGCCTCTTCTAATGTCGTAGAATCCAAAACTGTTACTTTATAGGATTTGGCATAAGCCCGAAGTCCCAAGTCAGCATCCTCAGTCACATTGAATCCGTCCCATCCGCCAAGTTCCATTAATTTATCAAACCTAAAGTGATTGCTTGTCCCTCCCAATGGAATCGGTACGTCAAGATTATCCAATCCAGGAAGCATATAGTCAAACCAATAAGAGTATTCCAAAGTGAAAAGCCTCGTCAGCAAATTCTCCTTTTTGTTGAAATAGTTCAATGCACATTGCACGACCACATATTGGTCTGAGATTTTTTTGAAAAGAGCATAAACCATTTTCAGCTGATTGTTGTCAGGAATATCCTCAGCATCATAGATGGTCAGGTATTTTCCCTTACTGAAATACAATCCATAATTACAGGCTTTGGGTTTTGTTTTTGGCTGTGCATAGGGAATGATCAAAGGTTCGAAAACACAAGGAAAATCCATTTCCTTTACAGCATTGTAGGTCATTGCATCATCAGATTCTATCAGAAGTTTGATGTCAAGTTTCTCTAGGGGATAATCCAGATTTTTCAGGTTCCACACCAATTTATGGATCACTTCTGACTCTTTGAATACAGGCAGTAGAATCGTATAAAATGGCAATTCATTGTCATCAATGGCATCCAATTCGGCTTTTGAGATTTTCCTCGCAGTTTCCATCTTGGAACCATACAATGTCAAGAGGAACTTAAAGCTGATGGAAAAAAACAGCAGAAAATTCAAAATCAAATTGAGTGTAATAGCAGTATTGATCGGAAAAAAATAAAAAAACAATACCCCAACAGCTAATGTCAATCCAATGGCTATTAGTTGAGGCTTGGTAAATGTCTCGATGGCACAACTTTCACGATCGCTGTCATAAATCCCAAAAACAGCCTTGTCCAAATAATCTAGCCCATATGTGACATGAAGGGCTTTGAGAATATCCATATCTTCGGCTACGTGAAATTTATCGACCTTTTGTCCCAAAATCCCTTCAACCTGATTGATATTGATACTATCAGAAGGATCTGCAATGACTATCTCCAAATAATCCTCAGTCTGAACCAAAGGGAAAGCCAAAGCATCAAGAAATTTATGTAGATTCTCCTTGATGATTTCTTGCTTAGGAATCTGAACCAAGTTGTCAAAATCAAAATTGTAAAGTTCAATCCCTTCATCTAGCAAAATATTTTTCCAAGCCCTTCTACTCAAATAGCCATAGTTCAATACAATCCTGAGAAAGCTTTTATTGAGACTTTTCTCAAGCTCTTCTACTCTATAGATTTTTTTTTGGCTTAATTTTCCCTTTTCTTGGAAAAGCGATTTTCTATAGTACTCCCGATTATCCATCATTTTTTGTCGAATCTAATTACAGAAAATATTTGGAATCCACTGCCAATACCTGAGTTTCTATTCAAAACGTCATGAAACAAACCTCCATAGAGAGAGAATTTAGGAGTAAATTCATACCCAATATTCGCAGTCGCTTTGATTACTGAAAAATCTGAAACCAACTGAAGGTTGTTTTCAAAAAAATCACTGTCATTGCTAAAAGAAAATATAGCATCGATCTCTCCCAAAAGGACAAATTTGTCAATTATTCGAATTCCTTTTGATGAAAACAACCTGATCTGACCTGGATCACTTGGGAAGAAATACCTGTATCCAAGCTCTATTTTGTGAAAATTATTGCTTTCTCCTATCCATGGCGAATTTCCACTCAATATCAACCTGCCTTCCACTCCAAACCTTCCAAAACCCGTGTATGGTAATTGGTTGTTGTTATAAGCAGGAATAAATGTGGTGACACTCGCCATCAGGTAATGCATATTCACTTTTCCCAAATGAAATCTTGCACCAAGTTCAATATCCCCCAAGTCACGATTTTGTTGTCTCAAATTGGTATCCTCATATTGATTGAAAAACCATGGCAACGAGCCAAACAAATTCACTTTGTATCCATTGAGTGGCAAGCTGAAATATATCCTAGGGTTGTAATTGACAAACTTTCCTTGATTTTCGAAGTCTATTTTATCCCCGTCTCTATTCCGAAATGCTGCAGCGCTGTAATGGCTCAAATAAGGAGACAAGAGAAATTCACCTTTGTCTTGTTGCCAAGGGTTTTGTGCAAAAGATGTCGATGACAAAACGACAAAAAAGAATATCAGAATTGTAAATTTTCTATTTTCTAGCATCTTCTATTTGAGTTTTGGCCAATTCTGATTTTCTGAAAATGTAACTGAGCAGCACGATGATAAATGCCAATACCAGTATAATTATGAATAGTTTATAATTATCCCAGAATGTCACGAACCCCTCACTTCTTCCTGCTTTTTGATTTGTCGAAATCTTGTCCCTCAAATCAAAAAAGTAATAATGTTGATCATTTGCCAAGAGAACATTTCCTGAGTTTGTCAGATAAGGATCATAGATACCTTCTATAGCATTGTTGAGTGACATTGGATTGTCTGAAAGATGAGTGATCAACATTACCATCTGATTGTTTTTTGGAAAAATCTGGGCATACGTAAGTTTCTTGTTATAATTCACAGTAAAGAATTTTTCCAATTCATCAGAATGGTATGAAATGCTATCTTGAAGAAACTGTATATATTGATTGTCTTCAAACAAGGCATTGAATTTCTGCGGTTGATCAGTAATGATGATCATATTGGAAGTTGAATTTTCAAAAGAATAATCCTTCAAAGAAATAAATTCTGGCAGATACACTGATTTTTGGTCATTTGATTTGACATTGATTTGCCCTATCAAATTGGAAAGTGCAGGGATTTCATTCTTGTTGAAATTCAAATCAGTAAGCAATTGGATCTGTTTGCCAGAGAAGTTTTCAGGAAATGCAGAGAATATCGGTGGCGAATCACTTCCAATATCAATATTTATCTTTGATTCGATTGGGTCAATTTGTGCAAAAAATTCTGTGTTGTTTTCTCCACAACAATCCCCTCCGGACAAATAAACATATTCTACGCTAAAGTAACTTCCTGCTCTGATAGGCTTTCTTTTTACCGCTATCGTTCTATCCACCACTCCTGATTTATCCATTACGATAGTTTGCAACAAACTGTTATTCAAGTAGATATTAATATATCCTTGTTCATCTGCTTGGATAGGCTTATGATTCACTTTCAATTGAAAAGAAATCAATTTAAGTTCATTTTTAGTCAGAAAACTTGGCAATTGGATGTTTTTGGTGATTCTACAAGCGCCATATACGACCTCTTCTTCAAGTCCCAATTCACTCAGTTTATAGGTTGAATTCAGTTGATATTTGAAATCCAACTCCCCAACAACAGAATTTTTTACGATCAAGTGATCTGATATAGCACTTTTTGCAAGATCTTGATCAAACAAGAAATGGAGTACTTTTTTGATCCCATCATAATCTTGGCTGGTTAGTAGTATATTTGAAGTGTAGTATTGAAAATTTGTCAAAGAGTCGGTAACTGAATTATTCAAAATTTTGAGTTCACCTTGGCCTTTGGATACTTTCACATTTTGATCAACTCCACTAGAAACCAAATCCCATGGCCCAATAATCATGGCACGGTCAAGAGAGTCCATCACCACTTCATCCAAATAAGACACAGGCAATGTCATCCCAAATCTGCTTTTGTAAAAGAAGTGGATATAAGAGACATGCTTGATGAGATTTAAATCATTGTTTCTCGGGATAACTAACCTTTCTATATCCGGAATCAATTTATCAAGCGTTTTTGAAGGCTTAGCAGTTGTGAATTGACTTGCTAGATTCACTTCAAGATGAGAGTTTTGGGTAATCTTGATCCAATATTCTGAATCAGAAGAATCTCTACAATCATCATCGATTTTGAATAGATCTGATTTGAGTTCGAGTTTCAGAAATCCCGATTCGAAATCTTCTGTACCAACAGGAAGGTCAACCTTCAAAGTATCTCCTTCCTGACTCAAGGCACTTGTCAATATTGGTAAGTCATTGATAAAAAATAAGATTTTACTTTTTTGTTTATCCAATACTTTGGAATTGACTATTTCCAAATGAATTTGAGTTCCATCATGTTGGAGGTCATTTCTTTGTTTGAAGAAAAATATAGAACTGCTTTTTGGGCCAAATACTGTAGTCTGTTTTGGATAGCCGAAAGCTTCAAATCCATGATTGATAGCCATGGATTGATTGAAACAAAATATAGCAAGTATAAATACAATACTTTTTATGATGGTTGATTTGTATAATTCCTTCATAGATGGATGATTGAGTTAAATATTGAATTTATAATGCTTCCGGGAATTCAAGTTTGAATAGCACTCCCTTTTCGGTACTTGATTGATATTTGAAGTAGCCTCCCATTTGTTCAGTCATATTTCTGGCAATCTGTAAGCCCATTCCTTGAGGAGCAGAGATACTCGTCTGGTTTTCAAAATTTTCGAGAGGTTTAA
The DNA here is from genome assembly GCF_022549695.1 of Belliella calami. Lineage (GTDB taxonomy): Bacteria > Bacteroidota > Bacteroidia > Cytophagales > Cyclobacteriaceae > Belliella > Belliella calami. Next base: position 16,246 of record NZ_JAKZGS010000006.1, read on the forward strand.
AGATCCTATTCAACTCACTAGGTTGAATTTTGGCAGAAGGAGCCGCCAATTCAATTCGGATATTTCCTTTATGACCAAACCATTTTATAGTAATGCTACTTTGGTCAGAAGACCAATTGATTAGATAATTGAGGATGTTTTCCAAACTATTTTTGAAAACCAGAAAATCTGCTAAAACCCTTGTTCGCAAATCACTTTCTTCGATATTCAAGGTGATATTTTTTGCTTCCAATTTGAGTTTCAATTCATTTGCTGTCCTTTTGATACATGAGTGAAGCATGACAGCTTCAATTTGAATTTTCAAATGACTCCCTGAAGTGAGTGAATCCACGGAAAAAATGTTGTTGGCGTATTTCAACAAATCTATACTAACTTCTTTTAAGAGCTGATTGTAGCTATGGGTCTCTTCATGCGATTGTTGTCCATGATCATCAATCAAATCTGATAGACCGATAATATTATTAATCTTGTTTTTCAGATCATGCAGCACCAGTTTTTCTTTTTCTTGGTGGATTTTTGAAATTTGCTTTAGCTCTGTTAGTTGCAGTTTGCTGTTGATTAGTTCCTCATTGAGACTTTGGATGATGACATTTTTCTTTTCTTCACGTAGAATGTTCACCAGGTAATTTCTCTTGCGTGCATCGGGAATAAATGAGGTGACGATCAGAACCAAGAAAAATGCATAACCGCCAAGGCTTAATTTATCGTTGAGACTTTCAAAGGAATCGAAATATTGAAAAGCAAAGAAAATCGAGGTGTTATATAAAAAGAGCAATACACCAAACTTAGACCTCCAAAGTGCAAGAAAATTTCCTGCACCAATCACCACAGTCAAAAGAATAAAATAAATGGTGACAAAAAATCCCGAAGTCAAATGTATTACATTGAAAATATAAGCTGAGAATAAAGCTAAAATCCCAAACATCAACCATTCTGGATTTTTGAGAAGTGGCCTTAATATTGTAAAGGAAATAAAACTAAGGATGATAAATGCTACCTTTAGATACAAAGTATCATCCCACAACTCCTTTAGCAGAAAGAAATCTAATATGAATAACATTAAAACTATACAGACTACACTCCAATAAATATAATTGGCTGCATCCCAAGTCTTCCTTTCTAATGTAGAATTAAGTGTTGAGGAAGAGTCCTTATCGTTTGAAATAGGTAAATTAAATATCATGGTGTTGAGGGTGATATCACAAATATGTCAAAATTTTTTCCTGAAAAAAATATTTTTAGGCATTCTACTCAACTAAATCTTATATAGTTTTATGTAGTATTATTTAGTGAAAATTTAATAAATAGTTATCCTTAAGAATCATGTTCAGTAAAAATCTTTACATATTACCTTTTATGTTTTTTGCTACTTTTTTGGTGTCTCCGAAATCATTTGCGCAAAAAATTGATCTCGGAATAAATTTGACCGGAAAAGAAAGAATTTGGGAAAAAGAAAATTTTTTGGCCGAAGAGATTATTGATAATATCAAATTAATCCAAAAATCCGGATACAGTTCAATCCGCATTCCAATAGCTATCAATCATTATTTGAAAACCGACAGACACTTTTTGAAAGAACTTCAAAAGATAGTAAAATACACGGAGAGAAATAACATCCCATTGATCATAGCTTATTTTGGACATGATTTATCGGAAAAAAATGCAAAAAAGAAAGCCAAAGAAATCTCTCAAGATTGGGTCAAAGTAATGAAAAGCTTAAAAAAAGATTCTAAAAACTTATATATAGAACTTGTAAACGAACCTAATCTGAACCCAAATACCTGGGAATCAATAGCTCCAGCAATAATCTCTGATGTGAGAAAAGTAAATCCACGCATTCCTATCATCATCGGGGCTACTAACTTCAACAGCTTATTCGAATTGAGCAGGACCAAGCCATTCTCTTTTGAGAACCTCATTTATACTTTTCATTATTATGAACCCTATATTTTCACCCATCAAGGGACCGCATGGACAGGTTCTCAAAATGCGACCATTGGAATCCCCTACCCTTTTCAGGAAAGTAAAATGCCAAAGTTAGCAGCTGAAGCCCAAGGAACGGAGGGAGAAATCAACCTTCGGGATTATGCACAAACAGGAAACAAAACCGCCGTAATCGATAAGATATCGCAGATCGTCGCTTGGGCTAATCGCAATCAGGTAAAACTTTGGTGTACAGAATTTGGCGCTACAGAGAATGCGGATAGAGCGTCCAGAATCTCATATTTGAAAGATGTCGAGGAAGTTCTGAATTCTTACCAAATCCCAAGTTTTGTTTGGGAATGGGATGGGAATTTTGGTGTAAAGGGAATACTTAAAGATTAATATGAGTATCCGCAATGTTGCACCTTGGTTAAAAAGTAACTTTGTAAATTGCGGATACTCGTCGGCAGACAACAGTTTACTGTCAACAGAACCACAAATCGTTCATCCGACATCCTATTGTTTGGCTACGTGCAAGAAAGCGGATACACATAAAGATTAATAGTTTTTTCCGACTTCAAATATAATTTTTTAAGTAAATATTCATAAAAACTGATCACCAACGAGGTTTTAGATAGGTTTAGCACAACCATTTTATTTTTACACAACAGACTCGTATCTAGATAAATGTAAACAAAACACATATAAGATATATAGGCAAGCATCCTCAATCACAAGTATTTTTCGAAACTTTATTTTAAAAATAATTTTTTTTATAAACATCATCATGTTTTATTATTTTTTTATATAACTTGAGGTGGGTTTTTGACATTTCTTCTACAAGAATTTTGTGATCAAGTATTAGAATAGGCAATCTTTGTTAAGGAATAATACTTAGAAACCATAAAGATTTTCATTAACCATCTGCTTGAATTTTATCAATATATTTTTAACCAAAACGAAACTCAAATGAAAAAAACTTAGATGCATGCCCCTACTAATTTGGTGGAATAACCCAAAACGAATCAATTATAAACCCCAAACTAAAAAGCTAGAAAAATATGAAAAAATTCAACTCAAAAATTTTACTGATAGGTTTGCTGCTAGCAATAATCAGCTTACCTACATGGGCACAACAACAAATCAGCGGTACTGTCAAAGACTCCAGTACAGGAGAGACACTTCCTGGTGTGAATGTCATCGTGGTCGGAACCAATACAGGCACCACGACAGATCTAGATGGTCAGTTCAATCTGAACATTTCACCAGATGCATCTTTGAGGTTTAGCTACATTGGATATCTTCCACAGACTTTGAAGGTAGGAAGTCTTACAGAAATCGAGATCTTTCTGAAAGAAGATTCCCAAAACTTGGAAGAAGTGGTGGTCACAGCCATGGGCGTCAAAAAAGAAAGAAAATCATTAGGATATGCGTTTCAAGAGATTAAATCCTCGGACTTGGTAGACTCCAGAGAAAACAACATTGCGAACGCACTAGTTGGTAAAGTCTCGGGACTCCAAGTTATGAGAAGTAGCAGTAGCCCTGCTGCATCATCTAAAATCATTCTTCGTGGATTCAACTCACTTTCTGGGGACAACCAGCCTTTGATAGTAGTTGATGGAGTTCCTCTCTCCAACTTTACAGGTGCTGCCAACAATGATTTTTGGAATCCAACTGCGGATATGGGTAATGGTTTAGGTGATCTTAACCCAGATGACATTGAGTCCATGTCTGTGCTGAAAGGTGGTGCAGCTTCTGCATTATACGGATCAAGAGCTGCAAATGGTGTCATTCTCATAACGACAAAATCTGGAAAAGACAGAGAAGGCACTGGTATAAGTTACTCTGCTACTGTGGGTTTTGAGAATATTTTCATGCAGCCTAATCTACAAAACAGATTTGGACAAGGATCCAACGGTGTCTATGATCCACTTTCGGGAGATAGTTGGGGTCCAGAAATCACTGGACAGCTGGTACCTGATTGGACTGGGACTTCTACACCTATGCGTGCTTATGACAATCTTGGCAATTTCTTTAGAACAGGGAACAACACCACCCACAATCTATCTTTCCAACAATCTCTGAGCAAGAATACTACTATATACTCATCTGCAAACTACCTTCGTGACAATAGCAAAACACCTGGTGTTACACTTGATAGGATCAATTTGATGACCAGATTGACATCAAGCTTTGGAAAAAACGAACGCTGGATGACTGATATCAAAGTGCAGTATATGAATACCGATGCCAACAACAGACCAATTGGTGGCAACAATTCTGGCAATTACTATGGTACTGTCCTGACGATGCCAAATACGGTGGATATCGCATCATTGAAAGCTGGAATGGATCAATTAGGTGCTCCTCAAGTGTGGTACAATCCGCAATCTAGCCAGGTAAACCCATATTGGGCAGCAAACAATAGACTGAACCAAGATGTGAGAAACAGGTTTCTAATGAATGCAACTGTAAAGTACCAAATCAATGATTGGCTAGATGCTCAGTTCCAAGGAGGTTCGGATATCTTTACTACAAAGACGACAGGTAGAACATATACTGGTGCTCCAATCAACCCTAGTTACAGCATAGGTTTTGACAGTTTCTATGAAAACAACTTTATTCTGAGCTTGAATGCCCGTAAAGATGATCTCTATGGCAAATGGGGTGGTGCAGCTTCCGTCTATGGGCAGTTGATGAAAACATCCTTCTCTTCCCTATCAGGAAGTACTGGAGAACTTGAAGTACCCAATCTTTTTTTCCTAGGCAACGCTGTTGGAATGCCAGGAATTGGTGAAAGCTTCAACCAGAAGCAAATCAATTCCCTCTTCGCAACAGCAGAAATCAATTATGACAAATTTTGGTTTTTGAATGTAACAGGGAGAAATGACTGGTCATCATCGCTCGGACCAGGAAACAGAAGCTTTTTCTATCCATCAGTCAGTACATCTTTGGTCATAAGTGAGATGATTGGTAAAAATGGAGGCACAATCCCCAACTGGATGGACTTCGCCAAAGTGAGGATTTCTTATGCAGAGACAGGCTCTGATCTTTCTCCATACCAAATTTTCAACGTGTATAATATAGGTAGAGACCCTCGTGGAAATACTACCGCAAGCAGAAGAGGAACCTTATTCAATGAAAACATTAGAAGCGAGTTGGTAAAATCCTTCGAAGCTGGATTTGACATGGTTTTTTTTGACAACAGATTTGGGATTGATTTCACTTATTACAAAAGCAATGCAGTAAACCAAATTTTGACCATTCCAATGAACCCATTGTCAGGGTATACCGGTCGATTGGTCAATGCCGGAGATATCGAAAACAAAGGTTTAGAAATCATATTCAACGCTTCTGTTTTGAGAAGCTATTCTGGACTTAACTGGGATATCAGCACGAATTTTTCACGCAACATCAATACGATCAATGAACTCCACGAAGAGGTAAGACAAGTACCATTGGGAGGATATGACAATGTAACTGTATTTGGAGAGGTAGGTCAGTTGTATGGTGCTATCTATGGTTCACGATTCAGAAGAGTCAAAGATGAAAGTAGTGAACATTTTGGCAAACTACACCTCAACGACCAAGGCTTGCCTATTGCAGACGACGGAATCCATTTGCTAGGAAACCAAACTGCGAAGTATCTTTTGGGTGTGACGAACACTTTTAAATACAAAAACTTTGCGCTTTCAGCCCAAGTTGACGGTAGATTTGGCGGTGTGTTCTTTGCCGGTACCAATGTAATGACCCAGCGTGCTGGCTTAGCCGCAGAAACTGTAGTGAATGGTAGAAGAGAGGAATTTGTAGTGGATGGAGTCATCAGCTCAGGTGAGCAGTTTGTACAAAACACTAATGCAGTATCTCATCAAAACTATTGGAATGCCGTGTCAGGAGTTGGGAATTTGGGTATCACAGAACAAAATATCTATGATGCAACCAACGTAAGGTTGAGGCTTCTTCAAATGTCCTACAACATTCCAAAGAAAATATTGGGAGATTCATTTGTGAAAAGCTTACGAGTTTCGGTTACTGGAAACAATCTATTGATGCTAGTAAGCCATGCCAATGGAGTTGATCCTGAATCGGTATTTGCAACAAATACCAACGCTGTGGGTTTTGAACTTCTTTCATTTCCAACATCCCGTTCCTACTTCTTTACAGCTGCTTTTGGATTTTAAGTATAAAAACGAGATAAATCATGAAAAATATTATTTTAAAAACTATCATACCAGCAATTTTGGGATTTTCCCTTGTGAGTTGCGAAGACTTTGATATCATCAATGATGATCCAATGGCTGCAAGTGCAGATCAGGTCCAGGTGGAATATTTCATCAATCAATCGATTATCGGAGCACAACAGAATCCCCATGTTGCCGAAAGGGCTTTTGTCCTTTATTGGAAAGGTGCCAGCATGCATCATTTAGGAGGAGGCATCGCACTGGGCACACACAATGATGGATGGTCTGTAGATTATTGGGGATCAGCATCCTCTTGGCTCAATGCAGCTTCTACTGCGATTCAAATTGGCAACGAAAAAGCTGCTAATGGTTCTGCACAGCCATACAATGAAAACCTTATTCAAGTAGCAAGAATATGGAGAGCTTACTTAATATCAGAGCTATCGGATAATTTTGGTCCATTACCGATTAATGCCTTCGAAGGAGTCAATCCAGAGTTTGTCTCTACAAAAGATGTGTATGACTATATGTTATTGGAATTGGCTCAAGCCCAAGCAGAAATAGACATTAATATTGCAAGGCCTACCAAACTCCAAAATCTCGACGCTGCATATATGTATGATTGGGAGAAATGGAAAAGGTTTGCCAATTCACTTAGAATGAGGTTATCAATGAGACTGTCTGAAGTCGATCCAGCAAAGGCTGCTTCTGAATTTCAGGCAGCTGTTTCTACAAATTTGTTCATTGCAGATGCTTCGCATAATTTCACTGTAGAAGAACGTCCAGGATGGGATGATCTTACAGGCGTAATGTCTCGTGAATGGAATGCCCAATGGCTATCCTCAACCCTGAACAACCTCTATGTGGGACTAGGTGGTGTACCTACTCAGACACAAGTTGGCACACATTTACACGGCCACATCAGACCCGCAGATTACTTGGGAATGTATTTTCCAGATCAATTTGCCGATCGCACGAATGATCCTGCAAAAGCACACTGGTTGGATGGACTTCCAGAAACGATGGATCCAAGGGCTTACAAAGCGTTCTTCATACCTGGAGATTTTGACAATCCAAACTATTCCCTTTTCCCTACATACACCAGTGATGCTAGAAACCAACAAGGATATTTATTGGAAACGAATGGTGATACAGTGAGGATTGATGCCACATACACTTGGAATGCCTTCGCCAATGGTGATTGGGGAGCAAAAGGCACAAGAAACAGGCTACGAGGAATCGTAGGAAAAGCGCCAGGTCTGGGTCAACAGTTCAGAGGAAGCAACAGCAGAAGGGTGTTCTTCGGTAGTTGGGAGTCATACTTTCTCTTGGCAGAAGCTGGATTGAGAGGTTGGACAGTGCCTTTGGGTGATGAGCAGGCATATGAGACTGGCGTAAGACATTCTTTCGAATACTTCAATGCAGGACAGTTTGTGGACGCTTATCTAAATTCAGATGCTTTTAACAGGAACGGAACTTCAGTAAGGTACTCACACACTGAAGAGCCCCCAAATACTGTAGCAATGACTCACAGGATTGGAAAAACAGGCCCTGTGACGACGTTTGATTATGCGTATCCAGTCAACAATCTCTACCAATCGGGTGCAATTAGAAATGATAAACTGACAAAAATCATTACGCAAAAATACTTGTCAAATGTACCTTGGTTACCTCTTGAAGGATGGAATGACCATAGAAGGTTAGGATTGCCATTCTTTGTGAATCCTGCTGTGGAAAACCCTCTACCAAATCTTCCAGGTTTGAATTCTTCAACCTATATGACAAGTAGTATCGGTTTCTTCCCTCAGAGATTGCCATATCCATCCTCTTTGAGAAATGCAGACCCAACAGGATATGCTGCTGCTAGTGCATTTTTGGGTGGTCCAGATGCCGTACTAACTCCTTTATACTGGGCCAAAAAGTAAATTATTAATTCAAATAGAGCTAATTCTCAAGGCTGTTCTACACTGTGTGTAGGACAGCCTTATTTTTCAATTCTGTCTCAAAAACTTGTATTTCGACTGGTAGATTTTGTCCACTTTGGCAGAGTCCATTTCTTGGAAGATAGGTTTTGGCAATTCATAGTCTTGCCTTAATTCCTTGATTAACTGCAACAAGCCTCCACCTCCTGAATTGAAAAAAGTGGCTCCCCCTGCCCCATTAGGAATCACTCTTTCCATAAATTCACTAAATCCTCCCTTTCCTTCGGTAGGAATATACATGTAAACCGTTTTCATGACTGAAGTATTCTTTTTCAAATTGACCTCCAATTTACTTGGAACATAAGGTTTGGAAAGGATCAATTCTTTGAAATCACTTTCAGTCGGAAAAGGCCTGACTTCTACTGCATCAAGTTCGCTCTCTTTAGGGAAAAGGTAAATAATCGCAGGCAAAGCATCTAAAGACACAGCCACCTTATTCAGCTCGTAACTTATATGGCTAAATGTGACAATTTCATCGGCTTGCAAAACCAATTCAAAACGACCCTCCTTATCTGTAATTCCTTGATCATTTTTATAAAACACATGCACATTTTCGATAGGCAGCCCAGTGGTTCCATCCAATACTTTTCCTTTCCATGTCACTTCTTTTTTACCGGAAAAACCAAAAACTACTAAGATACATAAACAACTATACCACATAAATTCACAAAATTGATTTTTTGAATTTGGGTATAATCACAGATATAATAGCTATGATTTTTGGAGATTAGAGGTGGTTTTAACTTATAATAAGAGAATTAACAATAGTTTAAGAAAATTTTAGATCAAACATTATTACCAAGCAAATCAATCCTGTTCGGCTACTTGGCGTTTACAGTAAATACTTTCTCTGGCAAACTTGAGGACTTGACTACAAATTTCAATGCTCCTTCGTCTTGCAAAGTTCTGATGTAAGCTTTCAAACGTCCTTGGTAAGTCTTCCTCGTTGGAGCATGATACGGTTCATGACTTGACAAATCACCACTTTCCATCACAATAACTTCTGCTGGACCATCAATTTCAACTGTCAATTCCAAATCATCGTCTTGGATCAAATTCCCTTTGTCATCAGTCAAAATAAGATTTAATTCAATAATTTCTCCTTTCTTAGAAAAACTAGATTTTGACAATTCACCTGAAATTGAACTTAAAGAACCCGGTGATTTCAGAGCATAATTTGCCACTTGCTTTCCATTACTGTAAGCTACGGCATTGAGTCCCCCCTGTTCAAAAGGCACTTCCCAACCGATCATTTCTTCCAGACTATATTCGACCTTCTTCTTCCCCAAAGAACGATCATTTAGAAAAAGCTCTACTTCATCAGCGTTCGAATATACTGTAACCCAACGTGATTCACCGGTTTTTCCATTCCATGTATTTGAAATACCAGCCCTCCGAAGGACTTGCCTTTCACTATCCGTGACTCCTAAATAGACCATCGGTTTATCCGACCACAGACTTTGTCTGAAATAAAAATCAGGCTTTGGATTGCCTGCAAGATCAATGATCCCTGCCCCACTACTTCTTGATGGCCAAGGCCTTGCTTCACCTATAAAATCAAATGCTGTCCACAAAAACTGTGATGAAATATAATCATTCTCAGTTACCGCAAGCCAAGCTTCGAGTGCGTCTCCATTTTCACTTCCATAAATGACTCTTTCGGGATATTGCTTATGGTCTTCTTCGTACCTATATTCCTGATAATTGTACCCGACTATATCCAAATTAGAAGGATAGTCTGTATAATTTGACATTGCGACGCCTGCTAATGCTGCCGTTACAGGGCGAGTAGTATCCCACTTTTTCACCGCTTTTGCCAACTTTTCAGAAATACGCCCCAAATTGGAAGCGTCAGGATTGTCAGGTTGGTAACCTTTCCCATAAATCTGTGGATTTCTCCCTTCATCCAAAACTGGATGACTATAAGGATCATTGGGATAATCAATCTCATTTCCAATACTCCACATGATAATGGAAGGCCTATTTCGGCTTCTTCTTACCATATCTTCCAAATCCCTTTCTGCCCATTCCTCGAATGCATCATGATGCCTATAATTTCCCGGTGTACCTGCATTCCATCCTTCGATCCATTTGTTTTTTCCAATCTCCCACTCATCAAATGCCTCGTCTTGAATCAAGAAACCCATCTCATCACAGAGTTCATAAATGTAATCCTGGTGTGGATAATGACTCATTCTGATAGCATTAGCTCCCAAATCCTTCAAAGTTTCAAGTCTTTTTCTCCAAACTTCCTCAGGAACTGCTGCACCAAAACCTCCTGCATCATGATGAATACACACACCTTTGAGCAACATGGATTCTCCATTTAGAAAAAATCCTTTGTTCGCATCAAACTCAAAAGTCCGAACTCCTACTTTTTCTTTCCAGCTATCTACTTTTTCCTTTCCATCCCAGAGTTCAATTTCCAAACTATATAAATATGGATGATCAGGAGACCAAAGCTGTGGATTGGATATCGTCAATTCCAATTTTTCTGGATTTGACTTCCCCTTTCTTGCTACAAAATCCTGCTTTCTTTCACTTACTTTTTTACCTTTCTTATCTTTTAATATTACTTTTAGTTGAAGCTCCGCATTTGGTCTTTGGTTTTGATCAATTTCGATCTCTACAACTGCTTTGGCAGATGAGGCATTTACTTCTGGAGTATGAAAAAATACGCCCCATTGTGAAAAATGGATTTGATTTGACGCAATCATATACACATTTCTATAAATACCAGACCCCGTGTAGTATCTCGCATCGGCGAAATTCTTGTGGTCAACTTTTACATAAATAGTATTGTTTCCTTCCTTCAAAAAAGTAGTTAGATCATATTGAAATGGTATAAACCCAAATGGTCTTTTACCCAAATATTGACCATTGATCCAAACTTCGCTGTTTTTGTAAACCCCATCAAAATAGATGGAATAAACTTTTTCTTTATCGAAATTGTCTATGGCAAAATCTTTTTTGTACCAAGCTATCCCAGCCGGCAAAAAACCCGTTCCACTAGCCCATTCAGCACTGAATGGCCCTTCGATACTCCAATCATGCGGAAGATCCAATTCCCTCCAGCCTTTTTCTATTGATTGTATACCCTCCCAATCTGTATCTTTCAATTGAAATTGCCAATCATCATTGAACAAAACTTTGTCTTGTTGTTGTGCTGAAAGATCTCTCACAATGCTCATGTATAGGACAAACATCAAGAAGGTATAAACGTGGTATTTTGGGGTCATTTTGTTGTTATTTTGTGGTGAGTAAAGTGACTACTGATCGAGCGGGGATAACTATATGCTCTCCATTTACTAGATCCATGGGTTTCAGATCGTTTTCTTTATCTGTCAGATAACCAGTCAAATCCATTGTTGCGCCAATTTGACTGTTTTTCACATCCAATTCCAAATCATTTACAGATGAATTGATTGCCACAATCACTATTTCGCCCGAATTTGGATCTTTGTAGGCAGAACATAGTAAGTCTTGATTTTGTATTGACTCTACATCAATCTTCACATCTATCCTCTGAAACCCAGGTCTAATAAATCTGCTGTAGTTACCCAAAGCCCAAAGCATCTTACTGCTTTCATAAGTTCCATCAGCTTCTGTTTTTGAAATGTAGACGAGGCCATCTTTGTAATCGTATGGGGAAATGGCAATCCACCAGTGCCAAGCAGATGCCTGAGCAATAGTAAGGTCATTATGAATTACTCGAGCAATATATAAAGCTGGAGACATTCCCAAATCTTTTCCATTGCCTTGGATTTCCCCATCGTTATCTCCCAAAATGCAATATTCCGACATCCAAAATTTCAGATTTGAAGCACTCTCCACAGCTTGTGACAGTTGCTTTCTTTTACTTACTGCTTGCTGAAAAGGTGAGGTGGTAAAATAACTATGACCTGAGATATTTTGGCTGACATGCTTGAGGTCTCCAATGTAATGATCTGAGGCTTCATTGAAAAAATCATAAATCTGATTTGATCTGCCTGGTCGGTTATGTTCTTCGTATAGATATTCGATCTGTCCTGCTTCGGCGACATCGATCTTTGTATCGAGTCCTTTTGCCTCCAATTCCCGATCCAAAGCCTTTACTATCCCTGCAATTTCATTGTTCCAAAATGGCGTTCCCTCCTGTCCTCCATCAATCCAATCCCATTGTGGTTCATTGACAGGACTTATGTAATCTACCTTCAAACCTTCTTGTTCCATTCCTTTGATCGAGGCAGCCATGTACTTTGCAAAAGCATCATAATTCTCTGCTGCAAGATTTGATTCATTGGCATTGGAAGCATATGCTTTCCCATTCTTTGTCAACCAAACTGGAGGACTGTTTAGGAAAGCGAGTAAATGATTTACTGATCTCTCTTTGGCAGCTTTTGCAAACCAAACTTGTGCAGCTTGTCTTTCTATTTTGAAACTCCCCTCAGCATCCATAAACGACGGTGCTCGTCTCCACGAATCTCCAATACCACTTTCAGCACCTTGCTCAGCACTTCCTGCACCTAAATTGAACCTCCACAATGAAAGTCCTATTCCCTTGGGTTTACCCTGCAAATCCACTTCTTGGCTAAAAAGAAGATCTGCTATGGCAGCTTTCTTTGCTTCCGGCCAATTTCCTACAAACTGTCCTGCCCAAGCATCAGACGCACCAAAGTGATCTATTTCTTGATAGATTGTCTCTGGGTATACTTGAATGGTAGATATTTTTTTCTGCTCATCATTTTTTTGTCCCCTGCTTTCATTGTCACTACAAGAGGTAGATGACAACATTATCCAAGCCGTTCCAAAAAAAGCAGCAGATTTTAAATTTTTAAGAATTTCTGTTTTCATATTCAATTAATTTAAAAGAAAAAAGGGGGGATAAAATCCCCCCCATGGTTGCTGAGGCCATTTAATTATAACCTGGATTTTGCTCCAAAACATTGTTGGAAGCCAATATTTCTTGTCTTGGAATAGGTAACCAGTAATGTCTTTCCAAAAACCTTCTACCTTGAAGAGAAATCTTCCTCTGATAAGTCAGTGTACCATCTTGAGCCCTTCTGATATCAATTCCATAAGCTGGTTCATTTTCTGTAGTTTCGGCTATCATCCATCTTCTGACATCATAGAACCTGTGCTCTTCGAATGCCAATTCTATTCTTCTTTCGTGCTGAATCCGTTCTCTCATTTGATCTTTAGAAAGACCCGTTGGTAAAGGTGGCATGTTCACACCATTTCTTTGTCTGATACTGTTGATCGCTTCGTAAACAGATGCATCTGGGCCAGAAGCTTCATTTCTTGCCTCTGCATAATTCAAGAGTATTTCTGCATACCTGAAATATAGCCAATTTTGGGTACCAGCCACCTGCCAAGGATTCTGGATTGGCAAAGATTCATCAATAAACTTCTTCATGTAGTAGCCGGTACGACTTGTATTCCAGTTGGAAGGTCCATCTTGGCTGTCTCTTCCTCCAGGAAGGAATGTCTCTACTGCCCTACCTCTGTATTGAGAACCATTATATAAGATCGTTTCAGACATACGTGGGTCTCTGTTTGCATAAGGATTGGCTGCGTGTGAAGGATTATTCCAATCAAACGAGGATCCATCCAGCATTTCATAATCATCAATCAAGTTTTGAAGAGGTGCATTTCCTCCCCAAGCGTCGTAGCCATTTGGTCCATTGGCAATTTCCAGAGCGGTATGTCTTTGGTTAAGATTATAGAATCTTGCAAAAATCACCTCTTGATGGCTTTCAGAAGCTGTAAACATATCTGAATAACCTTGTTGGTATAAGGAATAAATCCCCAAATCCATAACATCTTGAGCCGCTTGGGCTGCACGTTGCCATTGCTCTGCACTTCCTGTAGCACCTCCATTGTAAAGTGGGCTTGCTGCATACAAAAGCAATCTTGATTTCAATGCCATAGCGGCACCTTTTGTAGCCCTACCTTCAAGCCAGTTATTGTTATTTTGAGTTGGTAATCCAGCGATCGCTTCATCCAACTCAGCCAAAACATATTGAAGCCCTTCTTCAATACTTGCCCTTTCAAACAATGAAGGATCTGTAAAATCATCTCCCAACATTGAGACATTGTCTCCCCTTAAAACAACCTTTCCATAATTTCTGATCAGATCATGATATCTAAAGGCCCTGATAAATTTCAATTCAGCCGTCAACCTGGCTTTGCCAGATTCTGACATGGTGATGTTTGGCAAATTGATCAAGGCATAGTTACATTCACGAATGCTTCTATAACTTCTACCCCAAAGCGTACCAGCTATACCGGTATTCTCAGGAGACAACAATCCCTGCTGAATTACCCAAGTATTGTCATCATTATTATAAATAGACTCATCTGTTAGAGAAGACCATAGAGCATATTCAAATCCTCTACCAAAACCAGGCACTGAACCGTCACCCTCTTTGTCAGTAAGTCTTACTCCTAAATACCTATTGATCACATATGCTTCAAACAAGGTGGTATCAGAAAGAATAGATGCATCAGAAACCCTATCTGTCGGGGCAATGTCGAGGTAATCTTCGTTACATCCTGCGAATAGTGCACAGAATAAAACAACAATATATAATTTTATATTTTTAAATGAATTCATGGCTTTTCGGGTTTAAAACTGAATGTTGACACCTAGATTGATAATTCTCTGTTGTGGATAGAATTGTCCACTATTGCTAGAGCCTTCTGGATCAAAATCCTTCACTTTAGTGATGGTTAGCAAGTTGAAACCATTGGCATAAACCCTAAGGTTGCCAATTGAATATCTTTCCAAGATTGCTTTCGGCACTGTATATCCTACTTCAAGATTCTTCAGACGTACAAAGGACACATCTTGCAACCAGAAGTCACTTGGAAACAAACCTCCACTGATTGCTGTGGAAGCGCGCTCACTAACCCTTGGATAGGTACCATTTGGAGTATCTGGACTCCATCTGTTGTCAGCCCAAGAGCTGTAGTAATTTCCTACAGTTCCGGATTCTGGCAGAACATATTGTCTTGCTCTTCCCTGTCCGGAAAATAGCATGGCAAAATCAAAGTTCTTGTATGAAGCATTCAAGTTCAAACCAAAAGTAATTTGCGGGATGTTTCCCAGTTCTGTTCTATACATATCATCGGCAGTAATCTCACCATCTCCATTGATATCTTCGTAGATCAAATCACCCAATTGGGAACCAGGCACATGTGGAAACTGGTCAAACTGATCTTCAGATGTAAAAATTCCAATAGCTCTATAAAGCAAATAGTTATTCATTGGTCGTCCAGTAAGTCTTTGGTAATCAAGAACACCGGCAGCTTCGTCCATAAATACAACTTCATTCTTGGCGAAAGTAAAATTACCGGATGCACCAAATCTGAAATCCTGCCCACGGTGTTCGTAACCCAAAGTAGTCTCTATACCACGGCTCTTTACTCGGCCAATATTCTCAGATGGCACCAAAGATTCTCCACCATGGGGATTGACAATTCCAGAAGACCAAGGGATAGACGCGTTTCTTGTAGTCAAGATATTGGTTCTATCTTCATAGAAGTAAATAAATTCCGTGGTAAACTTTTTCAGCCAAACGGCATTCAATCCTATATCCGTTTTGTTCGCTGTTTCCCAAGTGATATTTGGGTTTCCCAAACGGATCAAATCAATTCCTGGCCTCACTACATTTCCCAAAACGTAGCGGTTGTTGAAGGTATAGTTGTCATAAAACTGAAACTGCCCTACATTATCATTCCCTAATTGGCCATGTGAAACCCTAAATTTCAAATCATCCATGAAATTGAACCTGTCTCTGAACCAATCTTCTTCAGAGATTCTATAGCCTGCTGATACAGCTGGGAAAAATCCATATCTATTGCCACGAGGAAAGATGGATGACCCATCTACCCTTGCCTGTACTTCAAGGAGGTATTTCTCATTATAATTGTAATTCAACTTACTTATAAAGCTTCTTCGCGTAAAATTGTAGCTTTCTCCCCAGTTATTAAAATCTGTGGCAGCAGATCCACCTTGGGATAGTTCTGGAGTTTCCGCAGTTGGGAAATTGATCCTTGCAGCGCCAAATGTATGGGATTTGTTTTCACTCTGCTCGTATCCTACAAATGCATCTACAAAATGTTTTCCAAAAGATCGGTTGAAATTCAACTTGATATGGCTTACAATCATAGAAATATTTTCATGCCCCTCATCCAAAGATGGACGTTGGTTTGGGCCTCCACCGATCACTATAGGATCATAGGTGTCTGCATTTCTATTGTAATTGTGCAAAGTGTAAGGAACCCTGAATGTTCTGTATCTATCAGAGCTTTCATCTACAGAATAAAAACCATCAACAGATAGACCTTCTAAGAATGGAAGCTCATATTTTGCTCTCAAGATACCATTGAATACATATCTCGGATTGTCATTGGTACCACCCATATCAGTAGCCAATATTGCTGGGTTAGCATTTTCAATTCCCGTTGAAGGCAAACCATTTGGATAGAATGCATTGACTGTGGGATAAGCTCGGTATATAGATCTGAAAATGTGTCCTGCACCTTCAGTGGGAAACATTCTAGCTTCTTTTCTTCCAGATAATCCAAGACCTACTGTCAGACGCTCGTTGATGTTTGCATCTATGTTGGATCGGAAACTGTATTGGTTAAAATTTGCTACACCGTTTTTGTAAAGTCCATCTTGGGTAAGTTGTCCAAGGGAAACAAAATAGTTTACATTTTCAGACCCACCTCTTACACTTAGATTGTGTTGATTTTGCAAAGCAAAGTTTTGAAGCGTTTCTCTTTGCCAGTTTGTATTGGGATAATTCAAAGGATCAGATCCATTTCTGAACAATTCTATTTCTTCTGGACTATAAACCTGGTTCAAACCATTCTGATTGTTATTGTAATAAGCAATCTCATTACGAATCGTACCGTAAGTAGCTGCATCAGCCAATCTTGGCAAACGAGTAGGTGATGAGAAACCTTGGTTATAACTATATGATACAACTGGTTTTCCAGTTTTCCCACGTTTGGTGGTGATCAAAATGACGCCATTGGCAGCCCTACTTCCATATACTGCAGCAGAAGCATCTTTCAAAACAGAGACACTCTCAATGTCATCAGGATTCAATCTCTCCAAACCACCGATTTGTCCGGGTACTCCGTCTATTACGACTAATACATCATTGTTGCCCGTAGTGGCCAAACCACGTACCGAGATGCTAGAACCATCATAACCTGGCTCACCACTTCGGTTGGAAGCAATCAAACCTGAAAATCTACCCGCAAGGGAATTGGACACGTTTGGTTGGGGGCTTTTCGTCAACTCTGCACCATCGATCTGAGATACAGATCCAGTTAAGGTGACTTTTTTCTGCTCTCCATAACCTACCACTACGACTTCACTAAGATCATCCATATCAGACTCCATCGTTATGTTGATTTCGGTCTGTGAACCTAGTGCTACTTCTTGGGTCTTGTATCCAATAAACGATACTCTTAAAACTGTCTGTGGAGTTACATTTACGCTGATAGAGAAATTCCCGTCAATGTCAGTGACAGCACCGGTTGTAGTTCCTTTTACCAAAACAGAGGCTCCGGGTAAGGACTCACCATTTTCATCGAAAACTTTCCCCTTGATGGTCGATTGCTGTGCAAAAGCCGAAGTGTGGAAAGCGAAAAATAGTACCATAGCAACGAATGGTACCCATAGGGAGTAATTTTTTTTCATCTTACTTTGGGTTAAATCGTTAAATTGATTTTAAAATTCATATCTCAAAGGACAAACTTTGAGAATAGGTACAATATTCTGAATAAAAAGTATTCTGAAAGGGTAATAAATTGACAAAAAATGGGGGATAAATCGTCCAACGATTGTAAATGTCATATTTAATCCAAAATATTGTACCCTAGTCAAAAACTAACAAATGAATCCCAACTATTTACTGACTTGTGTTTTTACATTGTTTTTGTCTTTCAATACAATTGCCCAAAATATCAATGGCAAACAAATTGGAACAAAAGAACAGCTAACTTTCCACTTACTAGACATGGAAGACGGGCTTGCACATAATGTAGTGAATAGCATTGAGCAGGATGAGTTGGGCTATATTTGGATTGCGACAATAGAGGGGATAAGCAGGTATAACGGTACACATTTTTTGAATTTCAAACAAGATACCAAAGATCCTGAAAATGCTTTAGTCAATAATTTTGTCCAACAAATTTCTTTGAAAAGAGATGGAAAACTAATGATCGCTACTGATGGAGGACTGAATATTTACAATCTTGAAAAAGAAAAATTTGGTCTTATCAATCAAAAAGACGGATTATTATCAAACAGCATCAGTTCTGTGTATGAATACTTAAATGGCAAAATAATCCTGGGAGCTTACAGATATGGAATCCAATTTTTGGATCAAAATGGAAAAGTAGAACACACCATGACCCATGATGCCAAAGACATTAGAAGTTTATCCTCCAATCAGATTTCATCCATCACAATACAGGGGGACTCCGTAATATGGGTTGGTACTTTTGATGCAGGATTGAATAAGATTGATCTCAAAAGCAAATCAAACCAGCGGATTTTTCAATCCAATCCCAATAAACCTTCAAGTCAAATCAATTCTCTATATACTGATGATAATGGTAATCTGTGGATAGGTACCAAATCCGGACTAAAAGTAATAACCACAGCAGGAGATACTCTTGAGATTAACCAAACAATACTTCCAGAGAGAGGGCTTTCCGACTCTGACGTCTTGTGTTTTGAAGAAGATCAAAGAGGAAATATTTGGATTGGCACAAGAAATGGAGGCCTGAATATCTTAGAGTTAAGAGGTTTTTTGAAAAAAGAAGCTCCAAAAATCGATTGGTTCTTGCCAAAATCAGATGGCTCAAGTGTTTTCAACAGAACTGTCTCCGCTTTGAAGCTGGACAAGAAAAAAAACATGTGGATTGGAACCAGCACTGGTGTGAATTATGTAAATCCAGATGGCGAACCGATCAAGTTGCTCCAAAGAAATCCGAATTCAGAACAGACTTTGTCCCACAATAGAATTGGGGCAATTGCTACCGGTGCAAAAAACAGGATTTGGATTGGAACTGATGGAGGTGGATTGGATAGATATAGTGCTGAAAATAGAAATTTTGTCAATTACCACCATGATCCTTCACAAAAAGAAAGTCTCAGTAGCAACTACATCATCTCTCTGAAAGAAGATAGCAAAGAAAGATTATGGGTTGGCACATATCAACGTGGCTTAAACCGAATGGACATTTCTAGTGGTAAGTTCAAACAGTATTTACAAGGGGGTTCCAAGGATGGATCAGATGTCAGGGTAATAGCTGAAGACAACAAACAGCAAATTTGGGTAGGCACCAATCAAGGAGGACTATACCTCTATGATGAAGAAAATGATACATTCCAGTACATTGCCACTTTGGGGAAAATTGATATCCGAGGAATAGCCTTTGATGCCAGACAAAGGCTTTGGTTGGCAACATTTGGATCAGGAATCATTTGCTTTGATCCAATGACAGATACATTCAAGGATTATCATTCGAATCAGTATGAAAAACTCCCTGAAAACATCTATTTCTCCATAGCAGTACTTCCAAATCAAGATATATTGGCAGGAAGTAGATACGGAGGATTGATCAGGATAAATCCAGCTGATGACTCTATAACGATGTTCACTGAAGAAAACGGCCTAAGCAACAATACTATCAACAGCATGCTAATGGATCCTAGAGGTATATTTTGGCTAGGAACCAATCATGGCATAAGTCACTACAACCCTCTTACAAACCACATTGACCATATTAATACTTTTGATAATTTGCAAAAAAGTGAATTCAATATAGGAGCCGTTACTTTGGCAGATGATGGTAACCTATATTTTGGTGGAAATAAGGGAATCAATATTATAAACCCAACCAAAATCAATCAACGAGAACATGATTATAGCCTGATTTTTGAGAATTTCAAACTTTTCAATGAGCAAGTGAAAGTTGGGGAAGAGTTTCTTGATTCGGCGATATCTAACAAAAAGACATTGACACTCAACCATCGTCAGTCATTGATATCATTTGATTTTTCACTAATAAAATTCCCATTTGCTCAAAATGTATCTTATTCTTATAAACTTGAAGGTTTTCATAAACATTGGATTCAAGTGCAGGGAACTGGTACTGCTAACTTGAGTAATATTCCTCCTGGATCATACAGCTTATTGGTGAGGGCCAAAATCGGAAATGAATATGAATTGGAACGCCAAATCAATCTAACGATCACTCCACCTTTTTGGAAAACTTTCCCTGCATATTTATTGTATTTCCTTCTGATCGTTGCCATTGTGATTGGTGTAATGCGATACTACAGTGAGCGGGTGAAGCTCAAAAACTCCCTTTTACTGGAAAAACAACAACGCTCGCTCGAACATGATATCAACGAAGAGAGAATTCGATTTTTTACCAGCTTTTCACACGAACTGAAAACTCCGCTGACATTGATTTTGGCTCCTATTGAAGACCTCATCGACCAAATTAAATCAAAAACACATCTCAACAAGCTTACACTTGTACAAAAGAACGCAGCATATCTTCATCAATTGATTGGTAACTTATTGGAATTTAGAAAGGCAGAAACGGGGATGAGTCAATTGACTGTCGGAGAATACAACCTATCGCTATACTTGGAACAATGGGTTCAAAATTATCAACCGCTCGCCAAAAAGAGGCATATCCAATTAACTTGCTCACTCTCCGAGAGGAATATGTTAGCTCGGTTTGATTTTGAAAAACTACAAATCATCATCAACAATCTTTTATCCAATGCGCTAAAGCATGCTGTAGATAATGATAAAATCCAAGTGAGTCTCTATTCTGACGAGCAAAGCTTCTATATTTCTGTCTCTGACACTGGGCCAGGAATCAATGCTGAGGACAAAAAGCGGATATTTGAGTGGTTTTATCAATCTGGAACAAAACTTAAAAAAGAAGGTACCGGCATAGGATTGGCACTTTCAAAAAGTTTGACAGAACTCCATCATGGTGTGATCCAAGTAGCTAGCGAACAGGGAAAAGGAACGACATTTATAGTAGAGATTCCAAGGGATCTTCCTATCTCTTCTTCAGAACAATGGACGTCTGACCAACGTCAAGTACCACTGATTGCCGATACATCCATCCTTTCATTACACGAGTCACCTTATCAAGAAATTTTGGTGAATGGAGAAGAGGAAAGACCGATAATACTGCTGATTGATGACAACACGGATATCCTCAGTTATTTAGATAGCCTACTAAGAAAAAAATATGACCTTATCCATGCACAAGATGGTGAAGACGGGATTCAGAAAGCACTAAAACATGTTCCCGATCTCATTATTTCGGATATTATGATGCCACTGAGAGATGGACTTGAACTCTGCGCTACGCTCAAAAAAAATGACATCACTTCTCATATTCCAATTATCCTTCTTTCAGCAAAAGGCAATGTAGAGACCATGCAAACTGGTTTTGTAGAGGGAGCGGATGATTATATTACCAAACCTTTCAATAGTTCTCTTTTACAAACTAGAGTCCAAAATCTGATTGAAAGTAGACAGAATTTGAGAAAACATTTCTCTGACCTAGGAAAGAACAATGGGCCGGAGCTATTGGACGGTACACAAAGTGATATTCTCTTAGTAGAAAAAAAGTTTTTGGCAAAGTTGGATAAAATCATTTTGGCACAAATCGGCAAGGAAGAAACACAAGTAGAAACCATCGTGATGGAAATGGGAATGAGTAGAACTTCCCTTTTTAGGAAAATAAAAGCCATAACTGGATACAATATCAATACTTACATCCGGATGATAAAAATAAAAAAAGCAGCAAACCTTATTGCCAACCAAAACATACCAATCTCCCAAGCAGCATTTGAATCTGGATTCAATGATGTTAAATACTTTAGGAAAGTGTTCAAGGAACAGTTTGGGGTGCTTCCTTCAGCTTATAAGGAATGATTACTCATTCCTACTTATACTTCCCAATCCATTGACATCTTCTTTGATCACTTTTGGATTTCCTGTATAGCTGATGGATCCAATACCATTTACTTCCATAGAAAGCTCACCAATACTATGGACAGAAATAGAACCAATACCACTACTGATCACTTCCACATCTTCAGCGATGAAATTGGTGGCATTTATACTACCGATTCCTTCATTTGAAAGATAAAATTTATCGGCCGCTCCTTTGAGATCCATTTTGCCAACAAAATTCAATTTGGTCACTAACTCACTTACTTCCAAATCCAATTCCACATTCCCTACTCCTTCTCCCTTGATCTCAAGTTTCTCAAATGCCAATTGCCCTTCAGATTTGATCTGACCAACTCCTTCAAAATTTATTTTCTCAAGGCTTGTCACTGTCAAAAATATCTTCGCCTCATTTTTCAGAAAATTCCTTGTACCTTTCCCATCCAAAGAAATCTTCAATTCTTGTCCTTTTTGATCAACTACTATTTCATCGATCAATTCTTCATTGCCTTCAAATCTAAGCGAAACTTCGTCTCCCTGAATCAAAAAAAGCTCAAAAGTTCCCTTTAGAGATAGTTGGCTAAACGGTGAAATACTCTTGTCACTTTCGATTACTTCTCCTTTGTATTCAGATATTTGCCCACAAGAGCATAAAATTATAGCAAGAATAAGTGGTAGGACGTAGGATGTTTTTTTCATGGTGTTGCTAATTTGGTTTTTTGAACAAAATCCGAAATTGTTCCTTTCCGTACAAAATGTTCGATTTATGGTTTTTGATGAACCAATCTAGCAAATTATACTATAAATCTATGGAGTCTGGGTAATAATTTCGACTTACAAAAAGAGATGAAATAACATTACTGCAAAGCTATCTAACCCAATAAGTTTAAGTATTTCTTCCTGTATTCAAAAATTATCCAAAGGTTGATAAGCAACAAAACCAAAGCCATGATCAGTCCTGAAGGTGCGTTAAATATATGTGTAAGTACTATTCCTACCATGATAGGGAAAATCACTATCGCTCCCAAAGCTCTTGTCTTTGGCAAGATAAACAGTGCTCCACCGATAATTTCAACTACAGCTATCAATGGCATCAACCAGCCAATAACAGTAAATGCCTCCATTAATTTTAACATGTCTTCTGGTAAGTCCTCTGGCATAGGCATGTAATTGAAGAACTTGTTTAGGCCTGAGTTGATAAACAATAAGCCAAACAATAGGCAAACAACAAATGTGATTTTGCTTTTCATAAGTTAACAAATTAAGGATTTGGAATTAGGCTAGGGTCTGTAAACATCACTTCCCACTGATGTCCATCAAGGTCTGAGAAAGAGTCATAATACATCCACTCATGATCTGAACTATCCTTGTATCTAGTGGCTCCATTTTCAATGGCTAGTTTCACGATATTATCAACTTCTTCCCTACTTTCCACTTCTATCGCTGTCAATACTTGTGTTGTAGAGCCATCTGCTATTGGTCTATTCGTGAATGTCCCAAAAAATTCATGAGTTATCAGCATGGCATAAATTAGCCCCTCGTTGAGGACTAGGCACAATGCTTTATCATCTGAAAACTGCTCGTCGAATGAAAACCCAAGGTTTGTCCAAAATTCCTTGGTTTTGTCAATATCTTTGATTGGTAGATTGACGTAAATTGATTTTACTTTCATACTGCTATTTTTTTTAATTGATTATTGTTGAAAGTCTTTATTAATAATATATGGTTATCCGCTACCTTGCCAGTAATGAAGTAAGCAAACCATCATGTTGGGGGTAATCTTATTTTTTAAATTTTTTGATCTGCAAATTCGTTTTCACAATGATCTTTTAGACGTTTTAAAAACATGGCCCAATTGTATCCACACCAACGAAAATAGTCTGTCTTCTCCTTCCAATTGTAGTGTTTAAGCACAATTTTAGTATTGCTCTGTTCTTGGGAAATTTCGAAAGAAACAAAAGTCCCTATCCATTCCTCATCCGAATCAATACATTCCCAAACCACTTTTTTACCCTCTTCCAATTCGGTGATTTTCATTTTAGTCAGGTAACCTTCGTCGAAGTCAAATTCATTGACAAAACCTACTTCTTGTTTTACCTTCAATTTTTTAGTCCAGACAGTGGCTAATCCTTCTTCTTTGGTAATTGCTTCGTAAACTATAAGTGAAGCAGCCTTGATATAATTGATTTGCTCTATGCTTTCCATTGAATAAATAGTGGTGTGTTTTTGATATATTACCCAAAAAAAATTGGTTCTTTCAGAGAAGTGCTTTGAGCTCCAGGAAAAATGTCTTTTGGTAAGACTTAGATTAAAATCTGAAAGGGCTTTACTTCAATGCATTTTTGATGCTTTTTGGTTGCTTTGCCTGTCAGACGCCATATTTTTCCTATACTACTAAGTTTTATTTACTTTCATGAGGGACAATGAAACATCCACTGAATCCCAAATTTATCCGTACAACTACCGAAGTAATCCCCCCAAAACATGTCTTGAAGCTCCATGGTGATTTTTCCATCTTCGGCAAGTGAATTGAAGTATTTTTGAACTTCTTCTTTACTATCCAAATGTAAGCTGATATGGGAATTGTTACCAATATTTACAATCATCCCCATAGATGAAGGGCAATCAGAACCCATCAAAAGATGTCCTCCCACTATTGGAAGGGTCATGTTCATGATAAGATTTTTGTCCTCTTCTGAAGCAGGGGGAAATTCATCGGATGGAGGCATATCACCATATCTGTGTATCCCCTCTATGAAATCTGTACCAAATACTGCCTTGTAAAAATTGAATGCTGCTTCGGTTTCCCTAGCGAAATTGAGATAAGTGCTAACTGTTGCCATTTTTCCGGTATTTATTGTTCATATAAAGATTTTAAAATTTCCAATGCTTTGGGCCAAGCTTCTTCAAAGTATTCCTTATGCTCCAAATTGGAATCAAGCTTCACTTTTAATGTCGTTTGATTATTTTGACTTTCGAATTGATATTCTTCTATAGCTCCAATCCAGCCAATTACTTCAGGACCATCTAATATTTCTTTCCCTTTATCGAAAATACCGTAATGCTCAATACTTACTATTTCGTTGGGGATTAACTTTTTGATCCTTGATACCATACCTCCTTCATTACCCTTCTCATCGAGTCCAAGAAAAATCATTTTCTCGCCTTCTTCCCATTTCCCTCTGTAAAATGAACTTGGATGAAATGCTGAAGTCCATTTCCTGTATGTTTCATCAGCAAGCATAGTATCATATACTTTTTCGACTGCTGCATTTATATTTATCTGAAAATTTAACAGCTCCATTTTAGTCAGACTTTCTGTATAACTTTTGAAGTTGTTCAGAATAGCCTGCCAGCCATTTTTCTGCATTTCAGAAGAGTTTTCTTGTTCGGCTTCAAACTTCTCTGTCACTAATACATGATCTTCATGCTGTTCGAAATTCACCCATACTTTCCTAGTATCTCCAAGGGTATATGCAATAGATTCACTTTCGTTGATTTCATCGAATATCCCATGAAAATCAAACTCCATGGATCCGTCTTTGGCTGCCATCTTGTAATTGAACTTGCCTCCTGGGACAAGATCAATTTCTGCACTTGGGCAGTGCCAAGTATCACTTGCAAAATTCCAATTGACTATGTGGATAGGCAGTGTCCATGCCCTCCAAACTTGGAACATTGGTGCATAGACTTTTGAACTGATATTAATTAAGGTCTGCATTGGGTCTAAGTGTTTAAATTCTAAATTATGAATATCCGCTTTCAAACCAATACCCATTTTTAATTAGGTACAAACTTTGAATTCAGCTGCTGTCGACTGTCATCCTTCGACGATTATCCGCTTGATCCAATTGTTTTATTTACCTTATGGTGTAATTTCGGATAATCAAATTCTAAATAATACAATACAAATTTATAAAATATAAAAACCGTTATATCATGTTGAAAACGACAGAAAAAAGGGGAATTGCGACAAATTTTTTTAGCCTTTGGAAAAAAATCTGATTTTTATTTTATTTGGCTAACAATCATTAAACCTTATGTTCATCACTTTAAAATTAAATAAGAAAGTATTTGCCTAATATTTAAGTGTTTTGAGTCATCCATTTTTAATGAGTGATGACTCACCAAATTTATCCAATCAAATATTTTGGTATCTTCTGTTGTTTTAAAACCCCAGTAATCTGAAAGTTCGATTTCAGAAGTCTGCATAACTTCTGATGAAATAGACTGAACATTTTCCAACAAATTCAAAAATATTCTTGGTACCTTTTCATAATAATTGTCATTTATCTTTAAACTTCCTTTCCCGCCCGCTGTAAACAAGTCTCGAACATTTGGACAAACAACAGCTTCTCGGGTTACAAGCCAAATAGCAAAGCGTCCAAATTTGTCGCTTTTGTTACTAAAAAGTTCTGGAAAATAAGCCATTGCTCGATTTTTAAGTTCTTGTTTTTCCTTTAGAGACAGATTGTTCCAAATTCTTATCACAATATTACTTGGTTTACTATTGCCATCAGCATCCATCCACCAAAGTTCTTCCCCAGGTTTTAACTTGCTTTTATAATATTCAACTATCGGTCTTATTGGATTATCCTTTTTTCTTAAAATATCATAAGGCACTTCAATCTTATCAAAAATAGTTTTACCAACTTCCAAATTCATATCAATCAAATAACGTGGAGAATGTGTCACAACAACTTCCGACAAAACATCTTCATAAGGTCTACATCGAAACTCTATAGGACTTGCAAGCTTAGCAAAAAGCATGAAAATTCTTTCTATATTTTCAACTCTTGTTCCTTCCAAAACACTATTCCCAGTCGTTCTCCAATGGTTTTGGGTTGTGGTTTTCACCTCTATACCATAATAATTTTTAGCAATTATATCAGGGAATTTTTGGCCTCCAATTAACTCTATTGAATTTTCAAATGGCGTTCCAATTGCTATTTCGGTCATTAAATCCTTTACATAAGGTTCTAACTGCCTTCCTATAAGGGTCGCTACTTTTTCGGTTGATTTTTTTGCGTGAAGGTTAAGTTCTGAAATTGTTGATTGAAGCAACAAATCAAATTCCTTTCTATCTGGGTCTGAGTTAACTGAAACTATCATAGTTATTCTTTAAAATACAAATCCCAAATATCCTCTAATCTCTTGGCTATATTGTACGCCAATAGTGGTGGAACAGCATTTCCAATAATTTTATAAGCTTGGGAAGGACTTACTAGAAAGGAACCTTTTCGTCCATTTTTCTTTTCGATAACAAAATCATAATCAGGAGGAAATGTTTGGATTAATGCACACTCTCTCACAGTTAGCCTTCTTTCAACTAACCCTTTATTCAATTCAATATTAATTTTACCTCCATTTTCTTTTGATAGTCTTCGGAACTCGATGTTTCCATGATGTTCAGACCTAATGGTTGGAGCAATACCAGATAGTTTTATTTCCGTTTGTCCTTGGCAATGCCTACCCATAAATTTTGCCTTTGAATAATGTCGTTGGGACAAGTCCTTTGCTTCTTCTGGCTCTTCTAAATGCTTAAACACCTCCTTAAGCTGAACATACTGTTTGAGATTTTCACCCTCAGCTTTAAACGCATGTGTAGGGCTTGGATAAGGATTATAAAGTTCTGATAATTTTCCATTTTCAATTTCGAAAAGTGTTTTCTTATTTAAAGCCGATTTTTTTATCCCGATAAAAATAACTCTTTCTCTTGATTGAGGGACACCAAAGTCTGCAGAATGCAAAACTTGAGGATCTAGAACAATATAACCGTTTCCGTTTGCAGAAGAAAAATCACTTTGAATAATTGACTTTACATCCCCCAAGTTAACAAGCCCTTTCACATTCTCAGCGATGAAGATCTTTGGCTGTGTAATCCCAATCACCTCTTTCATCCACATGTATAACTGCCCACGAGTTTCTACTGAAGCTGTTTTATCATTTATCAGTTCGCCACTATGACTTTTATGTGAATAAAATCCTTTTCTTTTACCTGCAATGCTAAAATCTTGGCAGGGAAAACCTCCAGTAACTACATCAACATTTTTTGGAAAAACATTAACCCCATTTTGATACATCTTAACTAGATCAACGATACTTTCTTGATAAAACCCTTCGGCACTATGCCCTCGTTTCGAAAAAAAATTGACCCAAGCATTCCTTGCATCTGATAAAATATCATTAGCAAAGACAGTTTGAAACCTAGTCTTTTTTAGTTGAACAAAGCCATTTTTTAAACTCTTCTCAATAAAATGAGGTGTTAAATTTTCATTAATTGAACTCTGTAAAACTGAGAAGCCACCTTCAAAACCCAAATCCATTCCTCCACAACCTGAAAAGAGTGATAAAACATTTAACGTTTCTTTCTTTTCACCCTTTGATACTTTTAAAAAAGTTTTTGGGGAATATAAAATATCCAGCTGTGGTTCTTCTACCAAGTTTATTTCTATTCCATTGTTATCAGTTCGCATAGTTTAGATTTTCACAAGATTTGACTTCAAGTACTTTACTTTCTGTTCAGCTGCTTTTAACACTTTGTCCGCACAATCTTCATTTGCTATTTCATAAGCAATTTTTTCACTGATAAATTGAACCAATAAATCTTCTTTATCAAACTCAAGGACTTCCGCAAGTTTTAAAATAATGTCCTTGTTAGTCTTCCGCTCATTTCTCTCTATTTTGCTTAAAATAGCTTGATCAATATTAAGATAAGATGCCACTTGCCTAAGCAGCAAGCCCATACTTTCTCTTTTCGCTCTTATTTTTTGACCAACAGTCTCCATAGAAGTAATT
Organism: Belliella calami; assembly: GCF_022549695.1. Taxonomy (GTDB): domain Bacteria; phylum Bacteroidota; class Bacteroidia; order Cytophagales; family Cyclobacteriaceae; genus Belliella; species Belliella calami. The sequence goes on from NZ_JAKZGS010000006.1 coordinate 45,130, forward strand.
TTCTTGACATAATTTGTCAAATATAATTTGTCAAATTGTTATACACAAATAGTCAACCAATAAGTTCATGTGCGAATATTTGCTTTTTCATCAAATCACCATTAAATTCCTACTTTATCAAAAGCACTTTCCTACCTTTCCAAAACCCCATACTTGTATCGATAGTCCACCGGTGAGATACCCGAATATTTTTTGAAAACATCTCTAAATGATTTGGAATCTGCATAGCCAACATCATACATGACTTCGCTGACGGTTTTTCTGGTTTTTTCCAAGTCCCGTTTGGCTGCCTCTACCCTCACTCTTTGGATATACTCAACCAATGTATTGCTTGTGGCTTGTTTGAACCTTCTCTCCATAGTCCGTCGGACCATATTGAATTTGCTACACAATTCATCCACATTGATCTTTTCCTGAAAATTCTTCTCAACATAGACTTGAATATCTTTCACCGCTTTATCAGCATGATCTTTTTGACCTGTGAAAATGATAAACTCAGATTGGGAATTTCTACCCATATCTATTTGAAATATCTTCGAACAGTAGATAGCCGCTTCCCTATCTATAAATTTCTCTATCAGATACAATATCAAATTTGCTGAAGAAAATGCTCCCCCACCAGTATATATCCCATCATCATCTGTCATCAGGCTATCTGGTGCCAAGTCTGTTTTTGGAAATAATTTCCTGAATTGATCTGTCGCTTTCCAGTGGGTCACACATTTTTTTCCATTCAACAAACCCGTGCTTCCCAAAATAAATGCTCCCAAACATAAAGAAACCACTTCAGAACCTCCTGTGTATTGGCGGCTGATCCAATCAAAAAAACCTTGATTTGCGATGATTCCCTCTTGCAAATCAAATTGTACCGGAGGAATGATTATCAGGTCCGTTTTTGAAACTTGGTCGATGGTTTTGTCAGGTTTGATGGTATATAGGCCGTTATTGAGCTTTACTTCCGGCTCTACTCCAACCAATTCTACTTTGAATACCTCAGGTTTCCCTTTCATTCTCAAATATTCGTTTGCTTCAAGTAGGCCATGCCGGGCATTTTCCATGCTCCCCAAGTTGACATGGTTTAAAAGTAGGATGGAAACATGTTTCATAATACAAAATTCACGTTTATCAATGTCGCAATCAACCTCAGAAAATGTCGTGATTGCATATTAAAGTTAAACTTTTCTATTGATAATTTTGTAATGACGCTTTAATCTTCAAAAAAAGAAAAAATGGTAGAAGTTTTTTGTACGAATATTCAGGATTCTACTGTGGCAAGTAAAATCCTGAATGAAATCGAGGGGAAATTCCCTGGTTTGAAAGTAAATTTTGATTTGGAAGATTGTGATAAGATCCTCAGAATAGAATTTTCAATGGATTTTGAGCCGAAAGAAGTTATCGAGTTCGTAAGCCATCGTGGACATACCATCTATGCACTTGAAGATATTATTTACCCAATCTGCTAGATATTGTGAAGCTTGATTTTGTTGAAGAGCGTTTTTCTATCTATCCCCAATTGCTTTGCTACTTTTGTCTTGTTATAGTTATTTTCCAAAAGTGCTTTTTTGATTGCATCTGCTTCGGCTTGTGCTGCGATCTCTTTTAGATCGACCAATTCCTCTTGTTTCTGAACAATCGGTTGGGATGAATTAGAAGGATTTTGTGATGGTTCACCTTGAAAATTAAACTTATTGGCATGTACAATTTCATGTGGAATTGCACTGATTTCTACATTGTCTCCATCTGTCAAGAGAAGGGATCTTCTGATAATATTTCTCATTTCCCTCAAGTTGCCAGGCCATTCATATTTCATAAACAACTCACTGACTTCTTTTGAAAAACCTTTCACATCTTTTTTCAACTCTATATTTGCAGCACTCAAAAAATGCTCTGCAAAGAGCATGATGTCTTTTCCCCTCTCGCGCAATGCAGGAACATTGATTGTGAATTCATTGAACCTGTAGAATAGATCTTCTCTAAATTTTCCTTTGCTGACAGAATCTTTAAGGTTTTCATTTGATGCCACGATAATTCGAACATCAATTGTTTTGTCGTTGACCCCTCCTATTCTTCTAAGCTTCTTTTCTTGTACCAATCTCAGCAAACCTATTTGGATATCGTAAGAAAGGTTGGCTATTTCATCCAAAAATATCGTACCGCCATCAGCAATTTCGAATTGTCCCTGCTTTGCAGTCTGTGCACCTGTAAATGCGCCTTTTTCATGACCCCACAATTCACTTCCAGCCAAATCCCTAGTAAGTGCACCACAATCTATCGGAACGAAAGGTTTGTCTTTTCTCTCGCTCAAATTGTGTATAGTTCTAGCAATATTTTCCTTTCCCGCTCCACTTTCTCCGTAAATGATCACGCTGAAATTCGTAGGTGCAACCAAACTAACTTCCTTTAGCAGGCTTTTTGAAGCCTCTCCTTTACCCCAAATATATTCATCAGTATCTAACTGTGGGGTTTCAGAGGTTTTAAGCTTTTTCTTTTCCAAATTCTCTTCCGTCACTGGAATTAAAGTTGGCGTATTCATGGCCCTGTCAATAAGACTTAAAATTTCATCTGGAATCAAAGGTTTGACCACATAATCAAACGCTCCTTTTTTCATTACTTCTACAGCCACACGGACATCCGAATAGCCAGTAATGATAGCCAATTTTGTTTCTGGTGAGATTTTTTTTACTTCTTGTAGAATATCAGGCCCTTCTATATCCCTTAATTTGAAATCGCATAGGATCAAATCAAAGCTTTGTGATTTCACTAGTTCAATACCATTTTTACCGCTTAGGGTAGTTTCTACTTGGTGACCTTTAGTGGTCAAAAACCTCTTGAGGAGGTTACAAATATCAAGATTATCGTCTATTACTAATATGTTGGCCATAGTATAATGCGGGTGATTTTTTTCAATTAATCAACAAGTCAATTTCATCAAAGGAAAAAGGCTTACTCAAAAAAGCCAATGCACCTTTTGATTTCGCTTCGTCTCTCATTATCTTCTGGTCAAAAGCACTCATCATGATCACATTTAACTCAGGCTGAATGCTTTTGAGGTTTGGCAAAGAGTCTAGCCCATTTCCATCAGGGAGATTAACATCTAAAAATAAGAAATCTGGGGCTATATTTTGCAGTTGGGACTTACCGTCTGTCAAATTTACCGCAGTATGCACTTCAAATCCTTTTCTTTTCAAAAACCGGGATAACAAATTCAAAATCCCTACTTCATCATCTATAATCAAAACGCTTCTTTTTCCCATTTTCTCTATGATATTGAAATCCCCTTGTAAATCCCTGTTTGAAGAATTTTTGACCAGTTATGATAGTATATTAAACATAAACCAAAAGACAAAGCTATTGTCTTTTGGCTTATATACTAAATTTTGGTTGTCAGTGTTCAGTTTTTATTTAGCACAAAAGATATTACACCCTTCGTCCTGAAATTATTCTAAACAATATTGAGATAACGGCTAATACCAATAAGATGTGGATCAAACCACCTACACTGTAAACGAACGCACCAAAGATCCATCCGATTATTAAAATTACCGCGATTATGTACAATAGATTTCCCATTTTTTTAATATTTTAAATTTAAATAATATTTTAAATAAATATTTCCAAACTTTGTGCCTTAATAGGATTTAGTGCATTGTGACGTCAAATGGTGCATTTTCTGTACAAGATGAGTTTAATCACTGAGATTACGGGGAAAAAGAACCCCGAAACGCGTACCAAAAACTGAAATAAAAAGCCCGACATGTCCAAAATCAAATCATTTTCAATCCTTACCCTGATACTCATCATTATAAGTGGTGCTATTTCTCTTTACACTATCTTTAGAGTCAAGCACCTCAACAATGCGAATAGCTTAACGAGCCAAATGGTGGACTACACCAATGACATACACATCATGTCTTTGGAAAATGAAATCGCTATCCTAAGTTATGCGACTACTTATGACTCGATCTTTTTGGATAGTATCAATATGATACAAGGAAATATTTCAAAAAAACTGGATACGCTTAGGGAATTCAACAATTCTCTTGGCTATAATACTGACTTGCTAAACAGTCTTGAAAGCAGTATCAAAGAGCGAAATGAGGTTTTTGAAAAATCCCACAGGGAAAATTTGGATTATGACAGTTTCCTCCAAAATGTAAGAGAAAATCGATACAAAAACTTCTTGAAGTTTGGACAAAGAATCAAAGGTTTAAATCACCTTATTTTGGATGAACAGCAAGCATCGTTCAACCAAAAAGAAAGGGGGCTATTAAATAACCTCAATATCCTCACATTCATAGTATTGGCCGTCACAGGAATATCAATCCTTGCAGTAATCATCAGTTTCAAAGCATTCTATGCTTACAAAAAAGAACAGGAAGAATCCTCAAGGCAACTGGCTGATTACAAGGAACAGCTGGAAAATCAAGTCAGCCAATTGAACATCACAAACAAAGAACTGGAGCAATTTGCCTATGTAGCTTCACATGATCTCCAAGAACCATTGAGAAAAATCACTTCCTTCAATGACTTACTCCAAGAACAGTACAGCGAAGACTTGGAAGGTGATGGAAAGCTTTATCTTGACAGAATAGCTTTTGCAGCCAACAGAATGCGGAAATTAATCACAGACCTTTTGGAATATAGCCGTGCAGGAAGACAGAAAGAAGAAGAGGTCATCTTGGATTTGGAAGAAGTAGTAAATGAAGTCGTCGATGACCTATATGTAATAGTCAAAGAAAAAAAAGCTGTCATAGAAATAGATCAACTCCCCAAAATACTCGGGACATATATTGACTGGAGGACAGTATTCCAAAATCTAATCAGCAATGCCATCAAGTTCGCAAAAAAAGACACTCCACCTCATATTCTAATAAGCTCCAAAGTTGCAGATGAAGCTTTGATAAAAACAAAAATCAATGAACCTGACATGGAAATTGACTACTTCCATTTGACAATTAGTGATAATGGTATTGGTTTCAACCCCGAATATGCAGAAAAAATCTTCATCATATTCCAACGTTTATTTGGTAAAGATATCTATGAAGGGACCGGAATAGGATTGGCAATATGTAAAAAAATATTTGAGAAAATGGGTGGAATTATTTATGCAGAGTCAATTGAGGGTGAAGGGGCAACTTTTCACATGATTTTCCCAGATTATCAAAAATAAGCTTTGTAGTAAAACTTACCTGCAAAAGATAAATTTTTTAAGTTAAAATACAATCCATTTAATATTATAATTTAAAGTTAAAATTTATAATAAGCTTAATTAAGGAAAATTTTAATTAACTTCGTCACAGACGAACAGTTTAAGACCCCAACACAAATGAAAAATGAAAAAATAATGAACATATTGGTAGCTGAAGATGACATTGATGACAGACTTCTAATTACCAAAGCTTTCAAAGAATCTTTTGACAAAGCCAATCTAATTTGTGTTGAAAATGGGGAAATCCTATTATCATATCTACGAAGAGAAGGAAAGTACCAAGACCAAAACAAATACCCTGTTCCCAACCTTATTCTATTGGATTTGAATATGCCAAAGAAAGACGGTAGAGAAGCTTTGGTTGAAATCAAATCTGACGAGAATTTCAAAACAATCCCTGTAATTATATTTACAACCTCTCAACTTGAGGATGATATCAAAGCCACCTATACGAGTGGAACCAATAGCTATATCACCAAACCTGGCACTTTTGATGGGTTACTGTCAGTTGGCAAAGAGTTACAGACTTATTGGGGGAAAACAGTTTTGTTACCCAACTAAGTTTTAAGCTAGAAATATTTTAATCAACCCACGCACTATTTACTAATCGACTAATATCTAGTTACGATTATCCGCATGATTTTATTGGAAAATTCAACTCCTGGTATCATCGCGGATAACCAAATTAAACTATTACCGATGCCAATGAAAGACAGTAAGAAAACAGTATTATTTGTAGATGATGATCCTGAGGATTTTTTCTTAATTGAAATGATGCTCAGGAGCTATAAAATGATAAATTTTGAACTTACTCATGCCAAGAACTTCAAAGAAGCGGAAGAAAAGCTTTCACAAAATTTTGATGCATATCTTGTAGATTACAGACTTGGCTCTGAATCGGGGATAGAAGTACTTGGACTTATCAAGCGAAAATCCAAACATGCTCCTGTCATTATTTTGACAGGCATGGAAAATGGGCAAGTTGACAACCAAGCTATGGAGTTTGGTGCTGCAGATTATCTAGTCAAAGGGGCTTTTGATGGCCAAATGCTCGGAAGAACCATCCGCTATGCCATCCGAGATGCCGAATTGCACGAGAGTCTGGAAATTGCCGGAAGGAAGTTCAAAAATATTTTTGAAAGATCTGCTGATCCAATCATCCTCATCAACGAGGATTCCCTTATAATGGATTTCAATCCTTCCTTTGTTCAGAAATTTGGGTACAATCCCGAGGAATCGGATTTTCATGCCCTTTATTTCACTGATCTTTTGGTGGATAAGAAGGACAAAACATTTCTAAAAAACAATCTGAATTCGAACTTTGGTGTACTTGATTTTGAAGCAAAAATCAAAGTCAATAAGAATCAAAACATAGTAGCCCTGCTGAGTATTGTGATGAATGAGTCAAACAAGGGCTTATTCCAAATCATGATCAAAGATCTCACTGAGTTTAAAATCAGAAATGAGGAACTGTTTAACCTGAGAAGATTTTCTTCTACAGGCAGGATTGCAAGGATCTTGGCTCATGAAGTAAAGAATCCATTGACTACAATTCTCCTTTCTGCAGAACAACTTGGTTATGAACTCCCAAAAGAAGTCAAAGAAGAAAGTGGCGATTTGATCGAGTCTATCAAAAAGAATTGTTCACGAATCAATCAATTGATTACCGAACTTCTGGAATCTACGCGATTCACTGAGCTGAAATCAGAAAGATATTCTTTGAATAAGTTGGTAGATGAAGCATTGGAGGAAGTAGAAGGAAGAATAAATCTCAAATGCATAGAATTGATCAAAGATCTCGATCCCGATGTAGGAAATGTAAACCTTGATGTGGAAAAAGTGAAAATCGCCTTTGTGAATATCTTGGTGAATGCGGTAGAAGCGATGGATGGTAAAAAAGGTCTCTTGGAAGTCAAAACTTGCATCAAATCCAACAAGTGTATCGTAGAAATCTCTGACAATGGAGCCGGAATCCCTCAGGAAAACCTTGATCGTTTATTCGAACCTTTCTATACCAGCAAACCAACAGGCTCTGGACTTGGGCTTACCAATACCCAAAACATCATTTTTAGTCATGGCGGATCTATCAGAGTGCAAAGTAAAGAAGGTGTCGGCACGACATTTTACATATCTCTAGATTGCGGGTGATTTTAATCAACTCGTAAACTGGTTCTTAGTACCTAGATGAAGTCCAACTGATAGTATAATTATAATGTAATCATAATTTTAAATAGCTACTTGAAAATTGCGGCTTGTATTTAAAATTAACAAAAAAGGTTATCCATAAATGGATAACCTTTTTTGTGGTATAAAAATTTAAAAGTGATAATTTAGTCTTGCAAATCAAGCTTGATCTTTTGGTACCTTGTCTGGATATCGCTACCTAGCTTATCGGCATTTTTCTCTAACCAATCCCAACTCTCTTTCGCTCCTTCTTCGATATCGGCAGCTGTCCTTTTAGCTCCTTTTTCGGCTTTGGAAGTATTCTGCTCCCACCACGTTTCTACATTGGTCATATGCATTTCCGCATCCGCTTCCCACTTTGCTGTTTTGTCATTGGCTTCAACTTTAGCTTCTTCATATTCTCTTTCCAATTCTCTCCAGTCCTCTTTGGCTTCCTCGCTTGCATCTGCGTATGCCATCTCAACATTACTTACCAATTGCGTGTACCTACGGTCTAGCGTTGCCCAATTGTGATTGGCTTCTCTTTCTACTGCAGTTTCAACACTGTCCACAAAACTTTCTAGATTTTTGATACTTTCAGTTTGTTCCTCTGTATTACCTTTAGGTTCACAAGAAACTACCAGGAATAAACCCATTCCCATTCCTAATAAAATTGCTTTAGTACGTTCCATAATTAAGTATTGTTTTGTTTAATATTGTTTCTTTTTCTTCAAACAATAACAAACCTGATTCCAATAAAATAATTTTCAAATCAAGGGATACAAATAACATGTAAAAATCTGATTATCAATACACTAAGCACAATACACATAAAATACCCGCAAAATTTTTCAGTGAGCCAATCGGTGAGAAAATTCCACATTCATAGGAATACCTACCCCATTATAGACAACTAATGTTGTAATATTTAAATTAAAAATTATGAATGTTATATTTAATACAATTCTATTGCAAAAGATTTTGAAAAACCTATTTTTAATCATTTTTTGGAAACCATTTCCCCAATACATGGTCTTAAATCCACATAGCTACTGCATTAAAATGTAGTACAGATGAGATTATAAATAAAAACCTTCATTTTTGGTCAAATTGAAACGATTTTCAATATTCCATATGAAATGGTACGGATTGTGAAATAATACTTTTAAATAAATTACTAACCAACTAAATTATTTAACTATGAGCGCTTTAGAAGATAAAATGAAAGGCAATTGGAATGAGATTAAAGGTAAACTCAAACAAAAATATGGCGAATTAACCGATGATGATTTGATTTACGCAGAAGGTAAATCTGATGAAGTCCTTGGAAAGATTCAGAAAAAAACTGGAAAAACGAAAGAGGAAGTAAAAGGTTTTATCGACTCTTTATAATCCTTGTAGTCTCCGATCTTATTAGTAAAAACCCGGTTTAAAACCGGGTTTTTCTGTTTGTGCCCAAATTTGATTTTCACATTGAAACAAAAAATTCTTTTTTCAATAATTTTTACTGCTGTCTTTTAATGAATTAGGTACTGGAAACAATGAATTCACTCATTCATTGTTCAGAACGCTCCTTTTTCACCCACCTCTTTCGACAATTCAAAATCCCCATCTAGGGTAACCTTCCAAGAATCACTTTTCTCCACCACCAAATTTTTGGCAAGATCAAAAAGGTGTGCTTCACTTTCGTAAAAATGCATCATGTATCCAGCTGTATTTACAAAGCAAACCAAATCACCAACTTGCGGATGTTGATTCAGGGAAATTTTTCTTTTCAGCAGAAGTTCTTGCTCCAAGCAATAAGCCCCTACGAAATAGACCTCACAAGGGGAATTTTCAATAGTATTCTGTGGAAGGAAAATTGGATCTAGGAGAAAATCAGCACTGGAACTGAACATCTGAGTTCTATTCATCTCAAGCCCCACCAAAAGTCTTCCATGGGAATCCTTCTTTCGAAAAGCAACTTTGGCGATGGTAATCCCACATTGATCCAGCAATGACCTACCTGGCTCAAGCCTAATTTCAATATCACGCACTATCAAATGGTCGGCTAAACTCATTCCTCCCTTATCCGATCCCAAAATTTTACCTATGAATTTTTCCTGATTCAAACCATTAAAATATGGGTAAACTTTTGGCTCACCCTTCAGCTCTCCATCCACATTGACCATTCCCAAAAGATCTTTTTGGAATGTTATCTCAGGATTTTCAGACTTGACACTTTTTCTCAAAGCTTGGTGAAATGTTTCCCATTCCTCAGAAGAAGTTAAATAATTCATCAAAATCCCTCCTCCAATATCTATAAATGAGGTTTCAAACCCCGATTTTTTTAGAATATCGGCTACATCTATTGTTTGAGACAAGGCATCAGCTCGCTGTTCTGTGCTGTATCCATTCAAATGAAAATGTAAACCATGATATTTGAAATGTTTGAATTTGCCGGATTCAGAAAGATTTTCAGAAATGAATGATACGATTTGATCTATATCAAAACCAAATCGGGAATATAACTTTTCTCCATTATGCGAAAATCCACTTATTCGGAAACCAACTTTTAGCGACTTGTCCGTTTCCCCCAAAATTTGATTCAAAAGTTCGCACTCATCCAAATTATCCAAAACTACAGGAATCTGATGCTCGACTACATAACTCAGAAGTGCCCTGTTTTTTACAGCAGCAGTCACAGTGATTCTTTCTGGATCCAAACCGACCTCAATGCACTCCTTGATTTCGTTCAGACTAGCTGTGTCTACGCCAAATCCATATTCTTTTGATGCCCAAACAAAGCTCTTGCATTTGTTGGCTTTTCTGGCAAAAAATACGCTGTTTTTGACTCCATATTGATTAAAAACCTGATCAAACCTTTTGAAATTCAGTTTGAAAGACTCCAAATTCAGGAGATTGATTGGTGAGCCATATTGCTCAATCCATTTATTAGGAAGATTCAGTTCTCCGGTGATGTCCTTGATCCAAGGTTGGGTTATTGGTGTCAGTTTTGGTAAGGTTGAAGTTGACATAATTATCAATAATTTGTTTTGTCCAAGGTGAAAGAAAGTTATTGTTTGACCTAGAAAGGCTTTCATTGTCTAGCGTCCAGCCTTCAGTAGGAGTTCCATACATGCAAATATGCTTTTGTTGCAACAATCTGCCATCAGTACCAATTTCCAAGCATCCAGTTTGGTATTCTCCATTGGTGAAAAATCCCACACCCATTTCCTTGACTAGATTTCTGATGTATTCTGGCTGAGATGCCAAGCCTACAGATTTGGGTATTCTAGCATCGATCAATGCACTGATGATTTTCGAATGAGGAATCTTTTGATTACTCAATTTAGCATAGAGATACTGATTTTGGATAGAAACTTTTGGATTGGCTGCCAAGTCAAAATTCAAAATCCCTACTTCAGATAAAGCGAGGATTTTTTCCATGTTTTCCTTCGGCGGACCGTAAGCCACTCGCTGGAATTTACCAAAATAGTTTTGGTCAAAATATCGCTGACTTTCCCCAGTCATTCTCCCAAAAGAGTAGATTCGGTTGAAAATCGGATAAATCTCTCTCCACAAAGAGGACATTAAAATTTTAGCATGGTGAAGTTTGCAAAATCGCTCCGGAAAGATCGTTTCATGTAAATAATCAACAACCCCTAGATGTTGATTATCTATCGGTAAATTTGGTGACAAAAATGTTTCCAAATCAAAGGAGTCAAAATCAGGATAAAATTCAATAATCCAAGATTCCAGCTCTTCCAAAGTCTTTCCAGACCAGTCGGATAGTCCATTTTCCCAACTCAATAGTTTGTATATATACTGATACCTGTACTCTTGTTGTAGCAGAGGAAGTAACTGACTTTGAAAATCGAGTTTAGCGTCGGTTTCCAGTAATTCTCTTACAGCTTTTTCTGTGAAAAATCTCAAAGAAAAATCATCCCCTCGCAAATCTTCATGGCGGGCAATCATTGGTAAACCTGTTCTAGAAAAGGCCAAAATCTCATGTGGCCCTCTTCCCGAAGACCTATATATCAACTTTCCATTGCATCTTTTGAAGCAGCCACCTTTACCCTCAGTCATTGTCAACACTGCATCTACAAACGTCAAACCCATTCCTTTTACCGCAACTGTCAGCCCTGCAAAATTCTGTTCGCGAAGATCTTGAATCGGATAGACTGATTGTAGAATAATCGGTGGACATAGGTTTAGGCTGTTAATAGGACTTTGCACTTTCACCTTCTCTTCGAAACTATAGGAATGTCCTGTGCAGCATATCACTTCAGAGAAAAAACACTTCATACCACCCTTTGTGTTTATCAGTACATTGTCTGATTCTTGGGAAATAGAATTTACCTCATCCATGATCAAATGCAACCTGATATTAGAGGGAAGTGCTTCGATGACCCTACTCAAACAAAATTGGAGATAAATTCCCGTCAAAGACCTTGAACAATAATCTGAAGGATCAACTTCCACCTCAGAATTCAATTTGAACCTTTGAAGAAAAGTCAAAAGATCTGGTCTGTCATTGACTAACTGATCATCTTCCTTTGTCCAGAAGTCAACTTTTCCGAGATGATAGTTCATCAGAAGAAAATCAGGTTGCTCCGTTTGGTAATTTGGTCCTGATGCAAAATCGGGCGTTTTGTTAAAGCAAACGATATCTAAAGGTTTACCAGGACAGTTCCTCTCCCACCTACTCGCCAGGCGTTCTATGGAATAAGCTCCTTTTGGGCCTCCACCAACAATTGCAACACGGAAATTGGATTCCGGAAGATAATCATTGTTTGCAAAAACAGCCAAAACAGCCCTATTTTGGCTCCTGATATCAATTATATTGCTTGAGTTCCACAGCTTCATCTACATTTCTGTTTATCAGTTCCAAGATTTCAATTCCCAAAGTTTCCTTGATCCAAGCATCAGAATAGATCGTATCCAAATACCTTTCCCCTCTATCACAAATGATGATTACAGCTTTTTCATTTGGTTTCATTTCTAGCTTTTCTACAGCTGAGACCAGGGCTCCTGTCGATCCACCCGCCAGGATAGCTTCGTGTTTCAAGAGCTTTTTGCAACCTATTATACTCTCCCATTCTTTCATCCACATGGGTGATTGCAACAAATCTTCTTTCAACAAAGTAGAAGTCTTGGATGCCCCAAATCCTGGAATAACTCTTTTTTCAGGTTTTCCCCCAAAAATAACGCTACCAAAAGCATCAACAGGGATGATTTTCATTCTTTTTGAAAATTGATCATTGTATTCAGCGAATCCCATTAGGGTACCGCATGTACTTGTAGCAGCCAAAATATAATCAGGGCAACCGCCTAATTGGTTGACGATTTCCTCCGCTGTTTGATGGTGGGTCAGTGGGTTGAGTGGGTTTTCATATTGTTGTGTCCAGAATGCGTTTTGATTTTCCTTCAAAATCTCCTGAACTCGATTGATCCTCGTCCCTAGGTATGAACCAGACTCATCAGCCTGCTCCACCATTTCAATATTTGCTCCGTAGGCAGTCAATAATTTCAAGGTTTGCATATTGATATATGGATCCACAACCAATTTCAATTTCAAACCATGGAAAAGGCAAATTTGAGCGAGTCCAACCCCCATATTTCCAGAAGTGCTCTCGACAATCAGCGTTTCATGGTTTATTATACCAAGCTTAAGGGATTCTTCTACAATGAATTTTGCAGTCCTGTCCTTTATACTTCCGGCAGGGTTCATCAACTCCAATTTTCCGTACACTTGCTTATCTGGAAAAAGCTTCGCCAACCGAAGAAGTCCAGTATTCCCAATCAAGGAAGTAATTCCTTGATCTTGTTGATCACTATAAATTTGATGATCCAAAATTCTATTTTCTGAGGAAAGTATCATTGGCTAGATTGGTTTTTATTTTGTGGTTAAATGTTTGTGGTTATCCATTTTCATGCACGTAGCCAAACAATGGATTGCTGGATGAACAATTTGTGGCTCTGTTGCCTATGGACTATTTTCTACGCCACGGCGTACAAGTCGATGAGGAATATCCCTAATTTTCAAAGCGACTTCTTAGGTTACTTGCAACATTGTGGATACTCATACTACTGTTTGTGGTTAAATTAACTACCAACAATCTCTCCTCCATTGATGTGTAGTACTTGACCAGTCATATAACTACTATCGGCCGATCCAAGAAATACATAAGCAGGCCCTACTTCCGAAGGCTGCCCTGCACGCTTCATAGGCGTATCTTTACCAAAATCTGAAACACCATCAAATGTGGCAACGATCAAAGGCGTCCAAATTGGACCAGGAGCTACAGCATTGACACGGATTCCTTTCTCAGCCAAATTCTTCGCCAGTGATCTGGTAAAAGAAACTATAGCTCCTTTGGTACTTGCATAATCAATCAAATGGTCGCTTCCACGATAAGCTGTCACAGAAGTGGTATTGATGATCGCATCACCTTCTCCCATATATGGCAGAAACTCTTGCGCTAAGTAAAAAAATGAATAAATATTCGTCTCAAAAGTCTCTTTTAATTGGCTTTCATCGATTTCCTCTATAGAATCCTTTGGATGCTGAACTGCAGCATTATTCACCAATACATTTACATTTCCAAAAGAATCAACTATATCTTTGGCGGCAGATTGACAGAAAGCTTTGTCCCTGATATCCCCTTTGATAAGCATACAGGTAGTCCCTTCTTTCTCTACCATCGTTTTGGTATCTTCAGCATCATTATCCTCACTTAGATACATGATGGCAATATTCGCCCCTTCTCTAGCCATATGGACTGCTGCACTTCGACCTATTCCGCTATCACCACCAGTGATTACTACATTTTTGCCTTTCAGCTTTCCACTGCCCCAATACTCGTCTCTAATGACCTCCGGTTCGGGATTCATTTTAGCTTCCTTTCCCGGCAATTGTTGGCTTTGTTCTGGAAATATTCTTGGATGATTCATATTCGTTTTTGTTTTTTAAACCCATCCCACTTCCCTTTTAGAGGAAGGGGATGGACTTGGTCATCGTGGTAAATGTTTTTATAATTGAGCTTAAGAATTAAAAAAACTATCCTCAATTACAGATTGAAAAAATTACAAAAACTACTCCAATAATCTTATAAAATTCTGAAAATGGTTAATTATGTAAATAAAAAATTTATTTATATAAAAATAAACTTACTGGTTATTTTTCTAAAAGTTTTAACAAAAGCTTTTCTGATTTATCAAGAGAAGTTGGGGAATTTGTTTCCCGAAATGGGTTTCTCTGTGGGAATTCTCCAATGTCCACCTTGTTGAGAATTACCGGATGGATATAATAGCCTTTGCAGATGGTAGGAGTATTTCCAAGCTCATCAGCTACCATCCTGACAAGTACAGTTTCAAGCTTTTTCTTAGAAAACTCTTTTTGGTGATCTATAGCTTCTGGAAAAAGCTCAATGGCAAGTCGACTTCCCACCCATGTCCTGAAATCCTTGCAGGTAAACTCATTTCCCATGTTTTCCTGTATGTACTCTTGGACATCATGGCTGTCCACTTTGTTGACATCACCAGCTTCATCTACATATTTAAACAGCTCATAACCTGGCAATTCAGCAACTTTTTTGATATGTCTAATGATTGCCTTGTCTTCAATGGTCACCTCTCGCTCTTTGTTGCTTTTCCCTTTAAATGAAAGAGAAAGCGTATTTCCTTCCACCTCCATATGTTTTCTCCGGAGTGTCGTAAGGCCATAGGTCTTATTCTCCTTTTCATACAACTTATTTCCAATCCGAATGCCTGTCTCATCAAGTATCGTTACCATCAAAGCCAAAATTTTTCCTTTCGTCCAATTTCTGGCTTTGAGATCTTTTTGGGCTTTTTTCCTGAGTTTTGGAAGCGCTTTCCCAAATTTTGACATTCGTTCAAATTTTTCTTCCTGCCGTTTTTTTTCCCATTCCGAATGGTAGATATATTGCTTTCTGCCTTTCAAATCCCTGCCAGTAGCTTGAATATGACCATCATCAAACCTACAGATGCTGACATCAGTCCACATGGGAGGAATTACCAAGTTTTTGATACGGCTTAGCTTTTTTTTATCAGCTATCTTCTCTCCATTTTCATTGAGATATGCAAAACCCCTTCCTCTCTTTACCCGCTTGAAGCAAAGAGCGTCTTCTTCGATATATCTATATTTTGATTTCATCGAGATAGAATCAGGCCACCATAAGAAGGAATATCGACTACCAAAGAATGCTGTTTTCCGTTCAGCCCTTCACCAGAATACACTTCTTTGACATCTACTTCAGAAAAAACCTGATCATAACCAGACCATCCACTGTTGAAAATCACATTCCATTTCCCTCCATTGTTGATCCCAAATCGATACCCTAGCTTCGTTTCTACAGAGAAGTTGACTACTATCACCACTGGATTATCTGGGTCATCATGGTGGTACCTAGCATAAGCCAGCACCAGACCTTCATCGTCGTGATGCAGCATATCAATACCCTGACCATTCAATCCACGAGCAAAACCTTCGGAGGCTTTTCGGAGATGAATCAAGTCACGGTAAAGGTTCACGATCCCACCAAAGTACTCCAACCTTCCCCAGTCCAAAGGTTTGGAATCATGAAAATGTTCATACGTAAGAAATTCTTGTCCTTGAAAAATCATTGGAATCCCGGGAGCTGTAAATACTACCAAAGCCCCTAGCGTAGATTTCTTTTTGGCATATTCTCCTTCTGCATCTCCCGGCTGAATCTCTTCGGGAAGTCTCTTGGATTCTATATTGGCTACCTCATCATGTGACTCGGTGTAGATAACTTTTTCGAAAGCATCATTGTTGAATTTACTAAGCAGCAAATTCTCAACCGATTTGATACTGCGATCTTGGTCATTGCTGACTGTCAATACATCTCTCAATACGTGGGAAAACCCTATTCCCCATTGACAATCAAATCCCAACCCACCCTGATCTAAATCAGCTGTGACACTGGAATCAAATTTCAAGTCTTCAGCAATTAAAATTTTGTGTGGAAATTTATCTTTAATTTCTTGGTTCAAGCTTCTTAAAAAACCTACCCCTTCCTCCAGTACAGCACCTCCCATTTGATCATCCACATTGAGAAGTCGTATGATTGCAGTCGCATCGAACCGAAGCCCATCGCATTGGAATGCCTCAAGCCAAAGCATCGCATTGTCCCGAAGATAATTGCGGACTTCTGGGCGACCATAGTCAGGTCTAGTGTCTCCCCAAGGAGTTTTGGCACGGTGATCATTGTAAAAATATATACCTCCTTTACCATTCTCTTCCCAACCATCGTATTGCCAAAGGTTCAAGTCGGTAGGTCCCAAGTGATTGTAAACTACATCAAGAATCACCGCAATTCCTCTCATATGGGCTTCGAAAACAAAATGCTTCAACGCATCTGGCCCACCATAAGAAGTCTCTACTGAAAATGGATTGGATGGATTGTATCCCCATGACAGATCTCCTGGAAATTCTGCCACAGGCATAATTTCCACGGTGTTAATCCCCAGATCTCTTATATAATCAAGTTTTTTGGCGGCAGAATAAAAATCCCCAACTTGTCCATCTTCCTTTCCGTCCCTGTTGAAAGTCCCAATATGCAATTCATAAATCACCATTTCATTGATAGCAGGTGGCCTAAACTCATGGTCATTGAAATCCCTCCACAGATCATAAACCACGCTATTGCCAATGCTATTTGTCATTTTTAATGCATAAGGATCATTTCTATGTAGGGTATTTCCATTATGGTGAATGATGAACTTGTATTCTGTTCCATCAGAAGCATCGGAGGCATGAAAAGACCAGTAGCCATTTCCCTCATGCTCCATCTCACATGAGGAATCATTCCAATCATTGAAAGAACCAAAAACAAACACTTTTTCTGCATTTGGTGCCCAAACCCTAAAAGTCACTCCCTCAGGCCCAAGTATGGCTCCCATACCTGAATATTTTTCATTACTCATAATTTTCAGTTTTTGTGATTAAATTTTTTCAGTCAAAAAAATCTATAAAAGTATCAACCGATGTCAAAATTTTTATATTCTCAAAATTTAAGTTTAATATAAAATTTCAAAATCTGATTTTTAACATATTTATATGATGAATGCAATTACAACATTTAAGCCAATATATTTTTGGGGAATTGTCTTCTTAAGTAAAAAAAGTCTGATAAGACTATCGAAAAAACGGCAATTAAACTTAAAAGCTTTTGAGGAATTCTATACAAAACAACAAAAAAGCAGGTTTCTCGCTATACTATCCATCCTCCTCCTTTCGATCGCAGTCATCCTTATTATAAATAGATTCTCCTTTATTTGGGCTCCTGCTATTGGGGGAATTGTTTACAATTTATATATTCCATTGATAATCGTATGGAGTGAAAAATTCAAACAAAAATCTCTTTTGCATAACTAACATTTAATAATCCTAAATTACCAGATATAATACATTTTATACCATCAAAACTGTACTGGCAAAAGGTTACCGATTGTGGTTTTATATTTCCTCTTTCGATTTTGATTTTCTTTTATGGTTCAAACTAATATCTTTAAGGGATTATTAAGGTATCAAATCAACAAATGTCCAATAATATATTCCGAATGGATTCTTTAGAGGAATTTGTAACTTTTATAGAGAGAAATCCAATTGATAAAAATGAGTTTCGGTTATTCCGAGGTCAAAAGCATGCTTCTTGGAAATTACAATCAAGACTTTATAGGGAAGTGATGGAGGCTAATCTAGAACAATCTTTTTATGAAATAGAAAAAAGATTATTTGAAAGATTCAAAAAAGAACTTGACATTTTAAAAAAAGACACCTCCTCAAATACCGAAGTTTTAGCATACGCTCAACATTATGGCTTGCCTACAAGACTGCTTGATTGGTCTGTGAATCCTTTGGTTTCATTGTGGTTTGCATTTAGCGAAAGTGCTATGGGAAATTTTGATCGTATCGTGTACACTGTCCTTGTTCAAAATTGGGATAAAAAGTATCAAGACTATGAAAATATTTTCGATACTAGAAATGCTAGGTTTATTAATCCTAGCAATTTATTCTCAGATGACAGGATTTATAACCAAGAAGGATGGTTTTCAAATCAAAACATAAACATTATTCCTAAAGGAAAAGAACGTTCTGGAGATGGTCTCCCCCATTTTGGTCGATCTGGTTTGATTGAGGAAGACGAATACTTCAATTTTAAGATCACAAAGTTTGTATTCAGTAATTCCTTAAGAAAAACAATTTTGAAAAGCCTAGAAGAAAAGGGAATTACAAAAGAGTTTTTATTCCCAGAATTCTCGAAAATATGTGAGGAGATAAAGAATGATGTTTATTCTCAGTTTTGAATTTTATAAATGATCATTTCAAACCTTTAAAGGTTAATTTATTATATATTTTTACTATTTTACAACTTTAAAGTATTAAATTTGCAAAACAAAGACAAAGATGAGGTAAATGAATTCCTCAGAAGTTTTCAGGAGAAAAGAAGGACGTTCCAAATCATTTTTATAGATCGCCCTAAAAACAAGCAAAGCATGCTTGACCTGGAAATTAGACCTATTGAAAGAGAAAAATTTATCGATCAATTAACAATCGAGGATTTTTCAGAAGGACCATTGCCTGAAGAATGGCATGGAAGCAAGGAAATGTGGGTTTTTGGTAAGGAAATCAAAGGTAAAGAAGTATATATCAAGATCTGCCTTGGAGCTCCAAATTCAAATGTCATTTGCATTTCCTTTCATATTGCTGAATACCCGATGAGTTATCCGTTTAGATCCTAAAAAAAATGAATAGTCCTATAACAGGAAAGCCAATGGCAATCCATACAGAAGTTCAGACACTGAATTTCCGTAAGGAAGAATTTACTGTAAAGCAGCGATTTTATCTCTGTGAAGATTCCGGCGAGCGGTTTACCAGCACTCAATTAGACGAGCTAAATCTTTCTTTGGTGTATAATGCCTACCGGGCAAAATATCATATGCTGTCACCCGAAGAAATAAAGGAAACCCGTGAGAAATATGGATTATCTGCTGTGAAAATGAGCGAAATCCTTGGGTTTGGTCCAAACAGTTATGGCCTGTATGAAAGAGGAGAGATTCCAAGTTTATCAAATTCCAAACTCCTAAAGTTGGCTTCTGATCCAGAAAGTTTCTATAGCCTTGTCAAGGATTGGGGAATTGACAATGCTAGTACTAAAACTAAGCTTCTAGAAAAAGTTAGCAAAATGATGGATGAAGAGTCAGAAACTGATTTTTTGGAAAGTTATCTTCTTGGAAATTCACAGTTTAGCGAGTTGACAGGATATCGAAAGCCCAATCTTGCTCGATTAAAGGAAATGGTAGTATTCTTTGCTCATAAAGTGCCTTCCTATAAAACAAAGATGAATAAGCTCTTGTTTTATGCTGATTTCCTGTGTTTTAGAGAGCTTGGAGTAAGCATAAGCGGTGCTCGCTACAAAGCAATTCCATATGGACCTGTACCGGATAAATTTCAGACCTTATTTGAAAATTTGGCAGAAACAGATGTAATTGACATCTTTTATACTCCTCTGGATAATGGAAACAGAAAAGAAAAATTAATAGGCAGAGAAGATCGACCTTTTAATCCAAACCTTTTTACAACAGCAGAAATTAGTTTTCTGGATAAAGTAGCATCCAAATTCATCGATACTAATCCAAGTGATATCGTAGAAATCAGCCATAAAGAAAAAGGTTGGATAGAAAATGAATCCGCAAGGAATTTTATTCCATACGATTATGCTTTAGAGTTAAAGGCTTTGTGATTACATTTTAATTTATTTTACCTCTTTGATTTCACACTATCTCTATTTTTATTTTAGGATTGTTTTTTCTAAAAAACAATATCACATTTTGTTTTATACAAAAAACATTCTGTAATTTTGTTTTATCTATAAAACAAAAATGGAAAGATTAATTGAAATGTCTAGGAGGAAGCTGATAGCCATACCTCCAAAATTCAAAAGATATTTAAGTGGCAAAATTGATTGGACACAAAGACTCATTGTGATTTTAGGTCATAGAGGGACTGGGAAAACTACGCTTATGCTCCAGCATATGCATGAAAGCAAAGTCAAATCAATTTACCTAGGTTTGGATGATTATTGGTTTGAAGAAAATAGATTAGTAGAACTTATAGAGCAATTATATCTGGATGGCTATCGAAATTTTTACTTGGACGAAGTTCATAGATATGCACATTGGTCGTCTGATCTCAAGACTATCTATGACAATTATCCCGATTCCAAGTTTATCGTTTCTGGTTCTTCCATTTTGGAATTGAGCAAAGGAAAAGCCGATTTATCCAGAAGATCTGCTGTTTATCACCTTGCAGGACTTTCCTTTAGGGAATTTATTAATTTAGAAAAAGATTTCAATTTTCCCGAATTGGATTTGAATGACCTACTTGATGATCATCAGAAAATCGCTGAAAAGCTTTCTGATCAGGTGGACATCCTGTCACTTTTCCAAGAGTATCTAGAATTTGGCTATTACCCATTTTATCAAGAAGGAAAAAACTTGTACAAGGCAAGACTTCTGGAGATTACAAATTTGGTCTTGGAGATGGATATAGCGCCTTTTGAGGAATTGACGCACAAGACGATCAAAAATATGAAGAAACTGATTTTCATCATCAGTGAATCAGTGCCATTTATACCAAACATCAGCAAAATAGCAGAAAAACTAGAGGTCTCTAGAAATACGATTTTGAAAACATTGGATTTACTTGAACAGGCTCAAATCCTAAACCTGCTACGATCCTCCACTCAGGGTGTTTCTTATTTACAAAAACCAGAAAAAATTTACCTTCAAAACACGAACCTCGCCTACGCAATTTCCTCCAACCATACCAATTCGGGAAATATAAGAGAGACATTTTTTTTGAATCAAGTTCAGGTGAATCATCAAATCACATCCCCTAAGTTTGGAGATTTTATGGTGGATAGCAAGTACGTTTTCGAAGTAGGTGGCCCTACAAAAACCAAACACCAAATCGAAGGAGTTCCAAACGCTTTTATTGCTGCAGATGGCATTAAAAGTGGCGCAGGAAGTAAAATTCCGCTTTGGTTATTCGGCTTTTTATATTAGGGAAAAACCTCAGGATTTTTATTGGTTCAAATTCTAGTACTCATCTCTGGGAGCTTCGATCCAATGAATTATTTTATCTTCAAGGCAATGTAACAGTTTTACTTTTGGTCTTAAACTTCCTTTGGTAATAAATAATAACAGGAGTAAAAATCACAGTAGGCAATAGCCAAGCAATGAATACGGGGTCACTTTGCCAATTAATCAAAAGAAAAGCTGTGAAGGTAGCTATAAATGCACCCATCATACGGCTGATGTGCATTCCAAGAAACCAATTTTTGGAAAATGTATGTAACTTCCCACCTGCTTTAAAATCCACCCAAACCATTGATAAAAGAAAAATTCCAAATACTGTAAATACAATCCCAAAGTCTCCTAAATCAGCTACGCCATTGATTCCAAAATAGATGATTGGTATCAAGATAGTAGCCAAAGCAACAATGCGAAAGAACAAGTCTAAATTTGAAAATTTTGGAAGCTTACTTTTTCTCAATTGTAGATACCTCCGTCCTGTCAAAGTCATGTAAGTGCTAAATCCCCCAATCATCAACAGAAACATATTTCCTTTTGGAATTGCAATCACAAATGCTGTGGTACCTATACCTATCATACACCAATAATAAACGATTCCAGATACATTATGATTCTTGCCACCTTTGGGGAAGAAAATGGCTAAAACACCTGCCAGCAATGCTGTAAATCCAAAAGCTACATGAAAGTAAAGTGTGATTTTAAGTAAATTTTCCATTTGATTTTTTTTATTTCAAATGTAGCTCAAACCTACCTTTATTGCATAGAATAGGGCTTTGTAGCAAGTTTAGGGACAAATGACAAAGCTATCTACTCAAAAACTCCTTGACTTTACCACCGAATTTGCGCGAAACTGGCACTATCATTTTCCCTTCATCCAAAAAAAGTTTATATCCTTGAGCATTTCCAGTAATGCGTTTGACTTGATGAATGTTCACCAAGTATGACCTATGGCATTGAATGATTCCAACATGACTCCATTGAGCGGCAATCTCAGAAAGCGTATTTCTGATCAATTGCTTTTTAATCCCCACTTCACCTTGAAATACCACTTCCACATAATTGTCAGCGGATTGCATGTAATACAAATGAGACAATTTGATTTCCATATCATCTTGGCCATATTGTGATTGTAAAATAATTGTAGAAGGATCATTTTTAGCAAATTCAAGGTTCGACTGTGATATATTGCTCTCCATTACAGATGCTGCTGTAGTGTACTTGTCATGCAGTTTGTTATACCTGTAAATCACTAAAAAAAACACAGGAAATACACCCACAGCAAAAGTGAAGGCGATGGATAATGAAAAAGAATGGAGAGTCAAGTTGACCCCACCTATACAAACAGTATAGATAAAATTTCCAAATGAAATCAATCCCAAAATACTCAGATTTTGTACGATTTCTTTGCCTGTGGTCCAGGTAGATTCATCAAAATAACTTGAAAAAAGCCTCTTGACGCCACCATTAAAAAAAAGCATACACATAAAGGTAACAATACCATAACCCGTGATCAACGGAAATTTATAAGCTGTTGGGATCTGCTGCAGACCAAATGGTTGAAAAATCAACAAAAAGCTAGCAACAAAAAGACCAATCAGAAAAGCTAAACGAATTATACTTTTCCAATTGGTGGTTTCACACGGATAAGGTTGCTTCAGAAAAGCCAAAATCTGCATTTTTATTTCTTCTGATGCCTATCGATCAACACATCCATGACTTCATCAAGCTCGTAGCCTTTTGCTTCCAATAGCACTAAGTAGTGATAGAGTAAATCAGCTGCTTCTCCCATGAAAAGCTCTTTGTTGTCATCTTTAGCTTCGATCACAATCTCCACAGCTTCCTCCCCTACTTTTTGGGCTACTTTATTGATGCCTTTGGCAAAAAGAGATGCTGTGTAGGATTTGTCAGTAGGATTGTTTTTACGGTCTTTGATGATGGCTCTAAGTTCATCGATGAAGAAGGTCTTGCTTCTATTTTCTTCGGAAAAACAGGTATCGTCACCAGTATGACAAACAGGCCCAACTGGTCTGGCTTTGACCAAGACAGTATCATTGTCACAGTCCACAGTCAAGGAAATGACATTCAGAAAATTCCCTGAAGTTTCTCCCTTCGTCCAAAGTCTATTTTTTGTTCTAGAGAAAAACGTTACTTTTTTGGTATCCAAAGTGATGTCCAAAGCTTCTTGGTTCATGTAGCCCAACATCAAAACTATGTTGGAGTCTGCATCTTGAATTACTGCAGGCACGAGGCCATCTACTTTTTTGAAATCTATTTTCAGTTTGTTCATTGTTATTTTATGTTCGACCTTGTTTGACACTAGGCAGTGCCATCGAGGGCCGTAATTTTTCAAATTTTATAACACTTCCAATTTACTTCCCTAACTTTGTTCAGGACTTGCTTTTCTTCAATTCTCGAATCCGTCTCTAAAATTCAACCCCCTCGGGGTTGATAAAACCGTGACGGCTGTCCTTTCTATCTACCCATATTTCATACGGGGCTAATCGAGGTTTAACCCTGTCTGACGCAAGGCAGGCCCTTTCGGGGTTTTTAGATTTCAATAGCTTCTTGCATTCCCGATATTTATCGGGATAGGCTTATGTCTTGATTCTCGATTTTGCCCTGCCTCTTGATTCTTCACTTCTCGTTTCTAGCTTCTAGCTTCTTTCTTGAGTCTTGCATCTTGTATCTCATGTCTCAAATCTCAAATCTCATTTTCTAATCGAGACATCCACACCGCTAAGATAGGTCTTCAATTCGGGAATTGGAATTTCTTTGAAATGGAAAATGCTTGCGGCCAAAGCAGCATCTGCTTTTCCAAAGGTAAATACATCCTTGAAATGTTCCATATTTCCAGCTCCTCCTGATGCAATTACCGGGATGGAAAGCATGCTGGATATTTCTGCGGTAATTTCGTTGGCAAAGCCTGCTTTTGTACCATCATGGTCCATTGAGGTCAAGAGAATCTCTCCTGCACCTCGTTGACAGACTTCCTTTGCCCAAGTTTGTGTTTGCAAGATGGTTGCTTTTCTTCCTCCATGTGTATGGACAAAGTCAATTCCATCGACATTTCTCGTATCGATCGCTACAACAATACACTGACTCCCAAATTCAAGTGCCATTTCATTGATGATACTTGGATTTTTTACTGCTGCGGAATTGATGGAAATTTTATCTGCCCCTGCGTTTAGCAAAATTTTCACATCCTCCACAGTTGAGATCCCACCTCCCACGGTAAACGGAATATTGATGGCTTTTGCTACTTTGGTAACGAGTTCTGCCAGTGTCTTCCGCTTGTCCACAGTTGCAGTGATATCCAAAAACACCAATTCATCTGCACCTTCATCTGAATATATCTTAGCTAATTCTACAGGATCACCTGCATCTCTTAACTCCACAAAATTAACTCCTTTGACCGTGCGGCCATCTTTGATATCTAGGCAGGGGATGATTCTTTTTGTTAGCATTTTGGATTGGGGGATTGGTGGATTGGGGAATTGAAAGATTTTAAAATTAGATGATTGTTGGAAAGTTTGAAAGTTGTAAGGTTGTAAGGTTAGCTTACGCGAGATTGGAAGATTTTTAAATTATAAGAAGATAGGAATAATTAATCTTCTGCACTTCATAATTCATCGTTTGACATTCGATATTCGACATTTTTAATTTAGAATTTTGAACTCCGAATACTGAATCAAGAAGTAGTTTAATTGCCCCTTTAAGGTAGTTCCAGTCGTCTCATGTCTCAAAAAGCAGCTAGCTCTTCAAGGCTAATTCTTCCTTCGTAGTAGGCTTTGCCGACTATGGCTCCGTAAACACCTGTTTTTTGAAGTTCTTCGAGGTCTTTGACATTGGACACACCACCGCTGGCAATCAATTTGATATTTGGGATTTCTTGAAGGATCTCTTTGTATAGATCAACAGAAGGCCCTTGGAGCAAACCATCTTTGGCTACATCTGTACAGATCACGTAGCTGATCCCTTTGGCGTGATAACCCTTGATGAAGTCAATCAAATCCATGGATGTAGTTTCCTCCCAACCTGAAATAGCAATTTTCCTATCTTTCGCATCTGCTCCAAGGATGATTTTTTCTCCTCCATATTTTGCAATCCAAGATTCAAACATGGTGGGGTTTTTCACGGCAATACTTCCACCTGTCAACTGATGCGCCCCCAACTCGAATGCCAAGGCTATATCTTCATCCGACTGTACTCCTCCTCCAAAATCTACCTGAAGTGTTGTTCCAGAAGCGACAGATCTCAACACTTCTTTATTGATGATTTTCTTTGCTTTAGCACCATCCAAATCCACTAAATGTAATCTCTTAATTCCAGCATCCTCGAATCGCTTGGCCATTTCCAATGGGCTGTCATGGTATTCTTTCTTTTGATTGTAGTCGCCTTGGGTAAGCCGAACACATTTTCCGTCGATGATGTCTATTGCGGGTATGATATACATTTTAATTGTAGATTTTAGATTGATGATTTTAGATTGGTGGATTTGAAAATTGGAAGAACTTGTCCGCCGTTGCGGATTTTAAAATCACAAGATTGTTGGAAGGTTAGAATGTTTTAAGGTTGGAAGTCCTCCCCGCAATTCTGCGGTACAAGCTTCTCCCGAATGCTTTCGGGATCGAGGTGACTTAGTCCTGTCTTGAATCTCGCTTCTTGTTTCTCGCATCTCGTTTCTAGTCTCTCGCTTCTTTGTACATCTCACTTCGTACTTCCTACAAGCTAAGGAAATTCTTCAAGATCCTTTCTCCTACCAAGCCGCTCTTTTCGGGATGGGCTTGCATGGCGTAGAAGTTGTCTTTGTGCATCAACCCAGCAAATTCATGCACATAGTTAGTCGAAGCGATGGTATAATCACTAAGTTCACAGTAAAAGCTATGAACATAATATACAAATGATTCATCACTGAGACCTTTGAGCAATGGGGTTTTGAGATCAAAGAGATTGTTCCAACCTACATGGGGAACTTTGAAATCAGCTATATTTTCAGGTAAGAACTTTTTGACTTTGACAGGAAACACACCCAAACATGCTGTGTCATTCTCTTCGGAATGCTCACAAAGCAATTGCTGTCCAAGACAAACACCAAAAAAGGGTTGTTTGAGATTTGGAATCAGTTGGTCGAGCTGCTTTTCTTTCAGATATCTCATTGCTGTGCTTGCTTCTCCCTGACCGGGAAAGATAACTTTATCAGCTTTTGAAATTTGCTCTAGGTCATCTGTCAAAATCGCTTCTGCACCAAGCCTTTCTAATGCGTAAAGAACAGATTGGACATTGCCTGCATTGTATTTGATGACTGCTACTTGCATTTTGGATTTTAGATTTTAAACCCGATTGCTCTCGGGTAGTTTTTAGATTTGGAAAGTTCAAAATCCAAAACTATTGCTCTTAAATTATAAGATTGCAAATTTAAAAATAAATCCCCCTGAACAATGTTTATTTAGAATTCTTATCAAAAAAATATATGAGTATCCGCAATGTTGCACGTAGGGTAAGAAGTAGCTTTGTAAGTTGCGAATACTCGTCATCAGACAATAGTTCACAGTCAACAGAAACACAAATCGATCCTCCAAAAATCTATTATTTGGCTACGCGCAAGAAATCGGATACAAATAAAAAAATATGAGTATCCGCAAAGCCGCAAGCTAAGCAAGAGGTGCCACTACCATGCTGAGGCAAATTACATTTAGAAACAGCATGGTAATTAAGCCTGAATTTTACAATTCTTCAAAAACTTCTCTCGCAGGCAGAAGTACTGAAGCTTCCTCAAAGTCCATCAACCTTTTGATTGCCAATCTTCCCATCAAGTAACTCAAAGTAGATTCGGCTCCTTGGTTGAGATTGACATTGAATTCCTCTATCCCGTCATAACAGCCCCCTGTACATGGATTGTAAACTATTTGATTCAAATGGTTGTCTCCCAAAAACCAATTAAAGGCAGTTTTTGCTTTTTGACTGTAAGATTCAAGGCCAAAAACATGATAGAATTTTTCTAAAGCCATAATCGTATAAGCTATATCAATAGGCTGCTCTCCACCGACTGGAGCCAAAGATGTCTCGTTCCTCACATGCCAACCTTTGTTGGAAATGACTTTGATTTTTCCATCGATAAAGATCTTGGAAAGCAAAAACTCAAAGCTTTCTTTGGCAACCACTTTGAACAATTCGAAATTGGTACTGAGATAAGCACAAAGTAAAGCTTCTGGCAATAGGCTATTTCCATAAGTCAGATAACTTTCGAACCAATGCCAATCATTTGACTTTTCATGCGCATACATTTTCACCAATCTATTTCCAAGTCTTTGGATCAATGATTTGTTTTCCTTTTTGTCTTGATAATATAAACCTTTTATGATAAATGCCATTGCTCTTGTTGAATGGATTTTATCTAAATGTGGCAAAGCTTTTTCCAGTGTTTTTTCTGCTTCTGCTATGTTGAGTTTGGGCAATATATCATGAAGAGAGACTACAAATCCTAAAGCCCAAATCGCCCTTCCGTTGCTATCTTCAAGATTTTCGGGATAATTTTGATAAGAAAACTCTTCCCTGTCATTTACATAGTTCAAGAACTCCCCATTGAATTGCATACAGAATTTGACAAACTTCAAATACTTATTGATTAGGAAAAGGTCTTCTTCATTTTTGTAAAGTTGATAATGCTGGCAGATTGCTATCAATGCCCGAGCATTGTCATCCAAAGTATATCCCGTTTCCAAATCTGGTGAAGCAACTTTTGAGAACTGAATCATCCCAAAATCAGTGGTCATCTTTCTGATATGATTGAGATTGATTTTTGGAATACTGAACTTAATTTTCACCTCTTTTTCAGTAAGATTTTTGAAAATCATAGTATGGGCTATGGCTGAATTCTGCCAAGCCGTAGAAGCCATTTTGTGGAAACTATTGGAAGAAATCTCAGCTCGCAATTTTTCATCGCCCAATAAAGAAATGACTGCTTTTGCCAATTTATGAGGGTTTTCAAAATCTACAATAAGCCCATTGGTTTCACTCAAGACTTCTTTTGCATGGGGAATGGGTGTAGATACTACAGGACAACCTGAGCTCACTGCATAAGAAAATGTACCACTCACTGCTTGATTGGGATCATTAGATGTAAAAAGGTAAACATCTGTCAGCTGGAGATATTCCAATAAAATCGGTAATGGCAAGTACTCATTGACAAATCTAACATGCTTTTCAAGCTTTAATTCCCTGACTATTTCTATCAATGAATCCCTATATTTTTCACCTTCTTCCTTTACTATGTTAGGGTGAGTTTTGCCCAAAACCAAAAACATCACGTTTGGATCATTTTTGACAATTGCAGGTAATGCATTCAAAGTAGTCTCTATGCATTTGCTTTTACCAAGCAATCCAAAAGTAGAAAGTACATTTTTGTCCTCAAGGTTGTATTTCACCTTCAGGCTATTGCGTTCTATAGGAGAGATCAAATGCGTTCCATGGGGAATAACAGTGATTTTTGAAGCTTCTAAAGTGTATTCTTCTACCAAAATATCTCGAGCACTCTTTGTCATCACAATGATGGAAGCTGCATTGGCAGCCATGTCAAGTACTTGTCTTCTCATATCCTCAGCCGGATTTGGAAGGACAGTATGAAAAACAAAAACTATTGGTTTTGAAATATTGTGAATAAAAAGGTTAAATTCATTCAGTTCAGAAGCGAACAATCCGAACTCATGCTGAATTACAACTAGCTTCACATTGTTGTCTCTATTTATATTGAAAGCAATTTTTGCATAGGAATTTCTATTATCTGTATTCAATATGAATTTTGGCTTTTGTTCGTAGGTAAATTGCTCCTTCGCAGACTCCAAAGCACAGATTGAATATTTGAAGCTTTCTCCAAATTGGTTCTTCAGCGCCTGAACCAAATCTTGGGTATAAGTAGCTATACCACATTCTCTTGGCGGAAAAGATGTGACGAAAAGTATTTCAGGGAGATTTGACCCATTTTCGCTCAAAGTAATATCTGTCAAAGAAAAAAATGGCGCTTCTGCATTGGAATACTTGAAGTCAGGGAATTTTGGGAGTGATGAAGTGAAGTCTTTCATAGGGTTAGTGATTTTTCTGTTTGTGGATCAAACTCAGCCAATTCTGTTAAAAGCTCTTTGAGACTTACCGAAGCTACTGCAATTCGCTCGTCAGCAGCTCCATAATAAATATATAGCTTATCCCCCTCCAAAATGGCACCTGTTGGAAAGCAGACATTGTTCACCTCACCTGTTATTTCCCAATCTTCTTCGGGGGAAAACAATGCATAAGGGAGTCTGGAAAGTTCTTTTCTTGGATCATCTAAGTCTAATAAAGCAACGCATGCAGCATATACATACCCACTTACCGAATCTTGTACTCCGTGATAGATTAATAGCCAACCTGCTTCTGTTTCTATGGGCGGGCACCCTCCACCGATATAACTTATCTCGTGTTGATGTTTCGGTGCTAATAAAATGTGTTGTTCAAAGTGGGAAAAGTAATCTTGCCAAAACTCAACAGTGAGATCCTCCAATTTGTCCAACCCAACGACAATTTGGATGTCAGGCTTGATCCTATGCAGAAAGCAAAATTTATCATTTATTTTTCTAGGGAAAAATATGAAATTTTTGTCCCATACCAAAGCTGCTTGTTTTTGGCTTTTTTGAATTTTTTTGTATTCGTTGAATCGAGCGTATTTTTCATTAATAGCACATTCAAGATCCGTGAAATGCCTGAACTCTTCATAGGTAAATTGAGGTAAAATGATTCCATGCTTTTCCCAATTAACCAAATCCCTGGAAGTCGCCAAGGCTCCCATTGCATTGACTCCATCATAAGCTGTGTAGGTGAGATAGAAGATTCCTTCGATTTCAACTATTCGAGGGTCTTCCAAGCCATGAAATTCATAATCAAACTGCGGAAGTAAAACAGGTTTATCAGATCTACTTTCAATCACCGTAGGTGCCGAAAGCTTGCAATAACCAATAGTAGAATAGTTACCCTTGGCTACAGCTCTGTAAAACAAATGGGTTGTGTCTCCAATCTTGATGGCAGCAGGATTGAGTACACCTTCGTATTCAAAACCCTTTTCGGTTTTGTCAAGTAGAATTCCATGCTTAATTACTTTTACCATGTTTTAGTATTTGAAAGTACAATGTCTGTTTGGGTGTGCCATTTTTTAAAGTATGAAGCTATTCTTCGTAGCCACTTTTGATGACTGTAGTGATCATCTTGAATTGTTCGTTGGCCGTAAAACTATGCTTGGAATGGGCAGGAATGACAATTCCCTCTCCCAAATTCAAGTAGAACGTCTTATCCTCAATAGTCAACTCTGCATTACCATCAATAATTTGAACATAAGTATCAAAAGGTGTTGTCTTTTCCCCTAGTTCCTCTCCTAGCGCCATGGATGTAGCCGTTACATTACCAGTGGTTTTTTTGATAATAGTTTTACTGACTATTGCGTTGGGAATATATTCTATAATCTCTATGATAATATGTACTTTGCCTTTCTCAAGTACTCCGTGATTTTTCATTGATTTGCTTTTTTGCTAATTTGATAAGCTACTTTTGAGATGTTATTAATAAATATTTCACTTTTTAACTTATCCGTAAAAGATTGAATTAAACAGTAGCTTTCTTAATAAAATTGATCATCACGAAAGAACTTATTTTGGCACAACACTGGCCATTTACCTATTTTCGTAAAAGCCACGGGGATTATGTTTCGCTTTATTATAAAGGTCAGGAATTAAGCTTCCGAAAGCATTACATAATAAAAATAGAATTTTGTATAATTTAATGGGTAAAACTTTTAAAAATCTAGAGATCTTCTAGGTTAAAGCGCTGTTTTTTAGATAAACACTTAAAAAATGTAGGAGTCAAACCAGTCACTTGTTTAAACTGCTTTGACAAATGAGATACGCTATTGTAGTGCAAAAGGTAAGAAATCTCAGTCAGATTTAATTCATCATAAATGATTAGCTCTTTAATTCGCTCTATTTTGTGGATGATAATGAAATGTTCTATGGTAATACCTTTGGTTTTGGAAAAAATCTCAGCGAGCTTATGATAATCAAGCCCTAACTTCTCGCTCAAAAAAACGGAAAAATTCACTTTTGGCAATTCGTCAGAGTAATGGACCATTTCGACTATTACATTTATGATTTTTTCGATAAGCATAGCTCTCTTGTCATCCATCAGCTCCAAGCCTGATTTACGCAAACCTTTTTTCAACTTTTCCCTTTTTGCCTCCGAAAGATTCTTGGTGATTACTACTTCACCAAGCTCTACAGATTTATACTTTATGTTCAATTTCTCCAATTCTGATTTTACCATCAACTTGCATCGGAGGCTTACCATGTATTGAATAAATATTTTCATGATTCATTTCTTTGGTTTGCAACGGTGTAAGTTTAAATATCTGACAGAATAAAATTTTCTACCAAAACCTCTATCATTAAAAAAGTATGGTGTAAAATGTTGGCTCCTTAACAATCAACCATTTTGATAAATTTAGTCAATTTAAATTCAAAAACTGCTTTTCTTATGATGCTAGAAAAATAATCATGCCAATAACATTGTGTGTTTTAAATCAAACAAATAAAAAAAATGTTATTCACATCTGTTAAAAATAAAAAATGTCAATTTAAACTTTTCTCGAAGTGAAAAAGACCAAATAGAAAGTCAGCCATTTGAAAAGCTGGTAAAACCTGAATAATCCAAGTTTAATTAATAGCTAAAAAATCAATGGCCGTCTTTAATTACAACTGAAGATTGTCTCGAAGCCAATTGCCAGTCTTTATCTGTCTTTATCCACACATTTGTGAATCTTCTTGAGATCCATTCATTTTCATCGGGAATCATATTTGCAGGTTGTTGGAGTTCTTCTCCCATAACTATCGCAATATTTTGATTAAAAGTAATCTTCTCAATTATTCTTTTAACAGCGGGAAATACATGTCCACTTTTCATTAGGGACACAATATCTTTTGGAGTGACTATTCTTCCGTTGGGATTGTTGACAACGTACTCCTTTGACCATATCTTGAGTAGAGCGGTTGTATCACCTTCATCCAACAATTTTGTCCAATGTTTCTCCAATCTTCTTATTTCACCTTCATCACTTGATTGAGCTATAACATGAATCGTAAGAAATGACATAAAAAGAAAAAATATGATGATCGTTTTCATAGTTTAGGATTTTACTAAATATAACGTTCTGAGATTAGTTGACACTATTTTCTATTGATTTCTCTATGGTCTAAATAACCATTAATTTGCCTGTCCCATGCCGATAGTTATCGGCACGGGACAGGCACTTCAGGGCAGATATTAAACTGGATTCTTTTTGACATAGCGTCATGACCCGTTGCTTTTATAAAATGCCCCTTCAATGTACTCTATCACATTACTTGCCTCTATCTTTGCTTCTCACTTCGCTTCTTCCGCCACCATTTCTTCCAGTACGGCTTCTATTTCAGGCAAAGATTGATAAAGCTGCTCGTAGCTCTCGATGATGAAGTATTTATCTTGGAATTTGTCCTTCCAATAAGGGGTATTCATGATTTTTTTGACATCATATTCCAAATGTGCTGGTTCTTCGGAAAGACTGTATTTTGTTTCTCCAGCTGAACTTAAGATGCCTGCACCATAGATTTTCACTTCACCATTTTCCCTTATCAAACCAAATTCGATGGTAAACCAATAAATTCTTGATAATACTTCAATGGCCCATTTGTTATCTATATGCTTAAGTGCCAATCCACTCAGATTCTCTAAGAAATCTACATATGGCTGATTGGTCAACATCGGCATGTGTGCAAAGGCATCATGGAACATATCTGGCTCTTCCAAATAATCTAGTTGCTCCATTTTGCGAAGCCAGGTGGATGAACAGAATCTTTTGTTGTTCATCAGTCCGAAGAACAGATCATCATCTATCAATCCAGGAACTACTTGTATTTCCCAGCCAGTACTTTCAGCCAACCTTTTATTTACATCTTCAAAGTCAGCAATTTTGTCAGCTGTGAAATTCACTTCTTTGATCCCTTCTAGATAAGCAATTGAAGCTGCCTTTGGAAGGTTGACAATTTGTCTATCAAACAAGATTTTCCAGACTTTGAAGTCTTCGGCAGTGTAAGCAGCGTAATCTTGTTTCATTTTTTGGAGCCTTGGATCAGTAAAGACCCAATCTTTCGGTTTGCTAATCATTATATTTGGGTTATATTTTTTCGTTTTTTTAAGCACAGACCTTGTTGCTTTCATTCCTCCTACCAATATCCAAATTTAAGCATTTCCTGAATTTCTTCAATCTGATTTAATTGAATGGGAAGAATAATCAACTTCCAATCATTATCACTTTTTCTACAAAAAGCCATTCAATTTCAATCAATTGAGCTATACTGATAACTGATAACTGATAACCTAATAACTATTATTAAAACAGTACTTTATCAAATCTTTAAATCAGATAGACAAGACATTCAATCCATCTCTCTAAAGAAGTGCAAAAGTCTTTCTCAAAGCAAATGTTTTTCTGATTTGCTCTGCCAAAAGAGAGCTTTGGGCAAAATCCAAAGTTTGCTGCCCATCAGAATATGCTTTTTCGGGAATTTCGTGCGTTTCGTAGATAATTCCATCTGCTCCAGACATCACACCAGAAAGAGCCATCTGTGGCACGTATGCCCTGATACCAATTCCATGTGAAGGATCTACGATCACAGGAAGATGGGATTTTGCTTTCAGAATAGGTACGGCATTCAGATCCAAAGTGTTTCTACTAGCCCTTTCATAAGTTCTGATTCCTCTTTCACAAAGAATCAATTTTTCATTGCCTCCAGAAAAAACATATTCTGCTGACTGCAATAACTCCTCAATTGTACCAGAGATACCTCTTTTGATCATTACTGCTTTATCCACTTTTCCAAGTTCATCAAGCAAATTGAAATTTTGGGTATTTCTCGCCCCTACTTGATAAATGTCCACATAAGGGTACATTTCTTCAATTTGCGAAACCTGCATTACTTCTGTGACTATTTTGATTCCTGCTTCTTTGGCAAGGTCATACCACAATTTCAAGCCATCGATCCCCAAACCTCTAAAAGCATATGGGCTGGAGCGTGGCTTAAATACACCTCCACGCATCATTTTGATGTTATTCTCTTTCAAATGAGCGATGACTTTTCTGATCTGATCCTCAGACTCTATCGAACAAGGTCCTGCAATAACAGCCATGTCACCATCTTTTATGAAAATGCCATTTCCCAAATCGATAGAAGTAGGCTTGGCTTTCCATTTTTTGGAAACCAGTTTGTACTCATCTGAGACAATGTGTATATCCTCTATTCCTTCTTTTTTGCCAATTTGCCTGATATCAAAATCTTTCTTCCCTATACCCACCAAGTAATCTCCCAACTGGGTTTTTACCTCTGTGATTTTATAGCCTATTTGATTGACTTCTGCGATAAGGGAATCCTTTTGCGATTCGGTGATGTCTTGTTTTAATTGTATAATCATAACTATTGAATTACTGACTGAATGTATGATTTGATATCAGCATTTAGATTTTTGCTGTCTTTGACTACTTTGATAAATGCACTTCCGATTATAGCACCATTACCATATTTCGATGCTGTGGTGAATGTCTCTGCATCAGAAATTCCAAAACCAATCAATCTTGGATTTTTCAGGTTCATATCTTGAACACGTTTGAAATAGGAGATTTGTTCTTCTGAAATGCCTGTTTTAGCTCCAGTGATGCTGTGTGAGGAAACCATATATATAAACCCATTGGAATTTTCATCAATTTCGCGAATTCTAGATTCACTTGTTTGCGGAGAAATCAAAAAGGTATTACTCAAGCCATACTGATCAAACATTTCCTTGAATTCATCCAAACATTGCTGCATCGGAAGATCTGGGAGAATCAATCCGTCCACTCCTACTTCCTTACATTTCTGCAAAAAGGCTTCCATTCCATATTGGATAATTGGATTCAGATAACCCATTAAAACAACTGGAATACTTACTGTTTGACGCATGTCTTTGATTTGCTCAAAAAGTTTTTTCAAGCTCATACCATTTTCCAGGGCAATCATATTACTATCCTGAATGGTCGGCCCATCAGCAATGGGATCAGAATAAGGCACTCCTATCTCTATGATATCAGCACCGGCTTCTTCAATGGCTTGCATAGTTGGCAAAGTATCCTCCAAAGCCGGAAATCCAGCAGTGAAATAGATGGACAATGCCCGCTCTTTTTTATTTTGAAATAATGTATGTATTCGGTTCATTGGAATTCTAAGATTTTAAAATTAGTTGGAAAGTTGGATAGTTTTAATGTTTGAAAGTTAATTGGAAGATTCTAAAATTATAAGATTCGCAGAAGCGGAATAAAGATTATTGAGTTATTAGATTATTGTTGATCTGTATCTTTTATATCAAGTCTCGTATCTCACACTTGTTTT
>NZ_JAKZGS010000006.1:81191-86607 GCF_022549695.1 Belliella calami
TTTACTTCTTGGCTCTCATTTCCGAACTTCAAAATTCGAAGTTTGACATTCAACATTCGACATTTTATTAATTTAGAATTAAGAACTCCGAATTATGAATCAAGAAGTCTGGATTATTGAGTTATTAGATTATTGTTGATTTGTGTCTTTTATATCAAGTCTCATATCTCACACTTGTTTTTACTTCTTGGCTCTCATTTCCGAACTTCAAAATTCGAAGTTTGACATTCAACATTCGACATTTTATTAATTTAGAATTAAGAACTCCGAATTATGAATCAAGAAGTCTGGATTATTGAGTTATTAATTGATATTATCCTTTATTCCTCCAACTTCATCCTTCTACCATTTCTCCTTCAATACCCTCCCCACTTGATATAGGTATCTAAGTCTTTATCTCCTCGTCCAGAAAGGTTGATGACTATGATATCGTCTTTTTTGTAAGCTATCATGTTCAATGCATGAATGGCGTGGGCAGTTTCTATGGCTGGGATGATTCCTTCCATTCTACTCAATTCAATTCCTGCTTTCATAGCATCTTCATCTTCTACTGCTACAAATTCTCCCCTTCCAATATCAAACAAGTGCGCGTGAACCGGCCCTATCCCAGGATAATCCAAGCCTGCTGAGATGGAATGTGGTTCTATGACTTGACCATCTTCTGTCTGCATCAAGAGTGTCTTGCTACCATGCAAAATCCCTGAAGAACCCAACGCTGTAGTAGCTGCTGATTTACCAGAACTAATCCCCAAACCTGCTGCTTCAGCTGCTACCAACCTTACTTCTGGCACATTGTAATAATGATAAAATGCCCCAGCCGCATTACTTCCTCCACCTACACAAGCAATGACGATATCTGGATTTTCTGTCCCTTCTTTTTCCAACAATTGCTTTTTGATCTCTTCGGATATCACAGATTGAAATCTGGCTACCATTTCCGGATAGGGATGTGGCCCTACCACTGAGCCAATAATGTAATGTGTATCAACAGGATTGTTGATCCATTGGCGCATGGCTTCGTTTGTTGCATCCTTGAGTGTCTGACTTCCAGAAGTCGCAGGTACTACTTTGGCACCAAGGATCTTCATTCTTTCTACATTGGGACGTTGCCTTTGGATATCCAATGCACCCATGTAAATCGTGCAATCCATCCCCATCAAGGCACAAACTGTGGCCGTAGCTACACCATGCTGACCAGCACCTGTTTCAGCAATAATCCTTTTTTTGCCGAGTTTTTTGGCTAAGATGATTTGTCCAACGGTATTGTTGACTTTGTGTGCACCTGTATGGCACAAATCTTCTCTTTTGAAATAGATCTTTGCTCCATATTTTTCTGACATCCGCTTCGCAAAATAAAGCGGTGTAGGTCTGCCCACAAAATCCCTCAATAGGGATTGAAATTCTTCCTGAAATTCACTTGTAGCAACTATTTGCTCATAGTTGTCCCTCAACTCCTCAATGTTTGGATGCAACATCTCAGGGATATATGCTCCTCCAAACTTCCCATAAAATCCTTTTTCGTCAACTTTAATCATTTTTTTATAATTTGTCTCGTTCTGAAAATAGTTGTCACATTTTTGTTTTAATTAGAGGAGTTCAACCCACTTCGGGGTTGTTGTCTCCTGGATCATCTTTATTCCCCGGGTTGCGACCCGGGGTTATTTAAAGTTCAACCCCTTCAGGGTTGTTAAAACCATCCATCGATCATCTTCACTCCCCGCATTTCATACGGGGCTATTGAAGGTTTAACCCCATTCGGGGTTGATTGAATCTTTGTTCCTCGTCTCTAACTTCTCTCGCATCTAGTCTCTCGTTTCTTATACCACGCTTGAAATTCTTTCCTTAAACGCCCTGATTTTCCCTATTTCCTTCAATGCTGGTTCGATTTCGAATTTTGAATTGATATCCAGACCTATGAGTTGAGGAATCTCTGATTTAAGCTTTTGTATATCGGGAATGTTTTCGATACTCAATCCACCACTCAAAAGAAATGGCTTCTCAAAGGGATAATTTTTCAAAACCTCCCAATCAAATGTCTTTCCACTTCCTCCATACCCTTTTGTAAACGTATCAAACAGGAAATAATCAACAAATGGAACAAATACTTCCAAAGTTTCCCAGGCGATATCATCTTTAATTGAAAATACTTTGAATATTTCCAGCCCAGTCTCTTCTTTTACCAACTTGGTGAATTCTAAGGACTCTTCTCCATGAAGTTGGATAGTCTGAATTCCAAAGTCTCTAATGGATGCATTGATTTCATCCAAACTAGCATTGACAAATACACCAACTTTCCTAATTGGCAAATCAACAATAGAATCTGCTAAATTTTGAGGTACGAATCTTGGTGATTTGGGATAAAATATCAAACCCATCCAATCTGGATTGATTTGGGTTATCAAATCCCTGATATTCTCTTCAGACCGCATTCCACAAACTTTCAGCTTCATTTCTCTGTCGTTTGTCCCATTGCTGCACCCAACAATTCTCTGTATTCATTCATGAAATTATAAGCTGCTTGATGCGGTCGGCTAGATTTCATGAAATTTTCACCTATCAAAAACCCTTCAAAACCCGCTTGTTTCAAACTAACCAAGGTATCTGGTCTTGAAATTCCACTTTCAGAGATCTTTACAAATTCATTTGGAATTCTATCAACAAGATCATAAGAAGTTTGTAATGAAACGTCAAATGTCTTGAGGCTTCTATTGTTTACGCCAACCAAATCCAAGAATTCATTGACAGAAGAAGCTAACTCATCCCCATCATGAACTTCCATCAAAACTTCCAAACCAAGTGATTTCGCAAACTTTGCTAATTCTTTTAGTCTTGCAGGCTCCAAAGCTGCTGCAATCAACAAGATGCAGTCAGCACCTATCGATTTAGCTTCTATGATTTGATATTCATCAATAATAAAATCCTTCCTTAACAGTGGACAAAAGTTGAATTTTCTGGCTGTAACCAAATCTTCATTTTTTCCACCAAAGAATTCTTGATCTGTCAAAATAGACAATGCAGAAGCTCCTGCTTGCATATATCCTATGCTTGTAGTCTCTACTGATGCACTTGGATTGATATCACCTTTTGACGGAGATTTCCTCTTAAATTCAGCAATGATACCTGTTTTTTCAGGATCGCAAATATAGTCTTTCATCGAAACTACAGCAGATTCAAAGTAGATACTCTTCTCCAATAATTTTACAGGGACTATACTGCTTCTCTCTGCAACTTCTGTTTTTTTGAATGCAATTATCTTATCTAAAATATTCATATTTAACTAATTAGGCAAATGAAATGGATTTTTTGGGATTGACCAAAGCATTGAACTTTTCAAGTGCTTTTCCCGACAGCAAGGATGCTGTGGCTTTTTCGACCGCATCGGTAAATGGTAAAGATACATCTGCTGTATGTAATGCAGCTGCAGCATTCGCAATGACAACTGAGTTTTGGGCATTTGTACCTTTTCCTTTCAAAATTGAATCAAATATTTCCGCCGATTCGATTATAGTCTCTCCACCTTTGATACTTTCCGCTTCAAGGATTGGTAAATTGATATCAGCTGGACGGTAGAGTTTCTCACCTTCTTGAGAAATCATCTTAAAGTCCCCTGTAAGAGAAATCTCATCATATCCGTCCAATGCGTGAAGAATACTGAAACTACCTTCCTGATTTTGATAAAGGTATGCATAAAGCCTCGCCAATTCTAAACTAAATACACCGACTAATTGCTTTTTTGGGAAACTTGGGTTTACCATTGGCCCGAGCATGTTGAAAAATGTTTTGACACCCAAGTCTTTTCTAATTGGCCCCACATGTTTCATTGCGGGGTGAAAAAGTGGTGCATGAAGGAAGCAAATCCCAGCTTCATCTAGGCTTTTTTTGATTTTGTCGACATCATTGGTAAATTCATATCCGAAGCTTTGAAGCAGATTTGATGATCCACAAATGGAAGATACGCCGGTATTCCCATGTTTGGCAACATGCTGCCCCGCTCCTGCTACAATAAATGAAGCCAAAGTGGAAATGTTGAAAGTATCTTTCCCATCTCCTCCTGTTCCGCAAAGATCCATGGCATCGTACTCGGCTATTTCTACCGGAACACATTGGTCTAGCATCGCTTCCCTAAAACCACCAAGTTCATCCACGGTGACAGATCGCATCATATAAACTGTCAAAAATGCTGCTATCTGGCTTTGGTTGTATTCACCGGACGTGATTTTTAACAGAACTTCTTTTGCCTGTTCTTTACTCAATGTCCGATGCTCGATTAAGTGGTTAAGTATTTCTTTCATTTTTATCTAATTAGAAGGTTTTAGGAATTGGAAGAACTTGTCCCGATTTATCGGGATTGTAAAATTCGAAGATTTAAAGATTGGTGATGATTGTTTTTAATTGCTTGAATGATGGTTTAGCGGTTTGAGATTAAGGATTACGAGTTTTGATGCTTTTCAATCCCCTTAAATGCTTCCTAGTCCAAGTAAAGAGACCTCTCCTGCCGTCGAGGTGACTTAGTGGTCATTTCGAACGTAGAGAGAAATCTCGAACTGAAATTTATACTTACTTTTTATTTACAAATTAAGGAAGTTCAACCCTTATCGGGGTTGTTGTCCTCGTCATCAACTTTGATCCCCGGGTTGCAACCCGGGGCTATTCAAAGTTTAACCACTTCGTGGTTTTTGTCTTCTCGCTTCTAGTCTCTCGCCTCTATTTCGCTTCTTCTCAACCTAGCCAATTCTTCATCATTGCTACCCCATGTTCTGTAAGGACAGATTCTGGATGGAATTGTAGTCCTTTAACATTGTATTTTTTATGTCTTACAGCCATGATTTGATTGTCAGGTGTGCGTGCGATCACATCAAGTTCTGGACTCAGAGTCTGTTCATCTATCACCCAAGAATGATACCTGCCAATATTGAATTTCTTTGGAAGATCCTTGAATAATGGATCATTTTCTACAGA
This sequence comes from Belliella calami, assembly GCF_022549695.1. Taxonomy (GTDB): domain Bacteria; phylum Bacteroidota; class Bacteroidia; order Cytophagales; family Cyclobacteriaceae; genus Belliella; species Belliella calami. Next base: position 86,151 of record NZ_JAKZGS010000006.1, read on the forward strand.
AACCTCAGAAGCCAACCCATGAACTACTTCAGATAAGTTGATCAAGCCTCCACCAAAAGCTTCGCCAATAGCCTGATGTCCTAGGCAAACTCCAAGGATATCTTTATAACTCGCATATTTCTTAATTAATTCAGGCATAATTCCCGCTTCAGAAGGAATTCCAGGACCTGGAGAGAGCAGTATTTTGTCATACTTTTCGATTTCCTCCACACTGATTTTATCATTACGGAATATATCCAACTGATCACCAAAACCAAGTTCACGGATGATATACACCAAGTTATAAGTAAACGAATCGTAATTATCAAGGACAAGTATTTTCATATAGTTAGAGTTTTGAGAGGGTGATGGGGTTGGAAGGTTGGAAAGTTGAAAGGTTCTAAGGTTAGGCTCTGAGGTCGATTATTTTGATTGCAAATATTTATGATATTAATTATAAGCTATTTTAGTTTTTTAT
>NZ_JAKZGS010000006.1:86705-206217 GCF_022549695.1 Belliella calami
ATGATTTGATTAAGGTTGGAAAGTTGAAAGGTTTTTAAGGTTAGGCTATGAGGTCGATTATTTTGATTGCAAATATTTATGATATTAATTATAAGCTATTTTAGTTTTTTATGATTTGATTAAGGTTGGAAAGTTGGAAGGTTTTTAAGGTTCGGCTATGAGGTCGATTATTTTGATTGCAAATATTTATGATATCAATTATAAGCTATTTTAGTTTTTTATGATTTGATTAAGGTTAGAAAGTTGGAAGGTTTTTAAGGTTCGGCTCTGAGGTCGATTATTTTGATTGCAAATATTTATGATATCAATTCTAAGTAATTAAAGTGTTTTTCTATCATTTGTTATTCTTTTGATTATATGTATTGAGGTAATTAATGAATGATTTTATTTTACTAGAAAGGGTGAACAAATCCATTTTTAGTTTTTCATAATCTTGATTGTTTACTCTACCTGCTGCTACCAAGATTGCAAGTTGGCTTCTAACTTCTCCAGCTGATCCTTTTGCATAGTGTAGGTATTTGACAAACACTTTATTATTGTTGTATTCAAATCCTTCAGCAATATTGTTTGAAATTGAAATCGCCGCTCCAATAATTTGATCTCTTGACTTATAATCATTCCTCAATGGACTTAAATCTGCCAATCTATATATTTCAACTGCAATTCTTACAGCTTCCTTCCATATTTCCAAATCTTCAAATGCCGAAACCTTTGCCATATCATTTCAATTCAAATCGTATTGCAAACTAATTATACTATAACCCAATATTTTCAATTTTATAACTTTTCTTTTTTTAACGAATCAACAACATTAGATCTCTCAAGCTCACTATTCAATGATTCCCATCAACCTTACAACTTTCAAACATTTCAACCTTTAACACTTACTTCAATCTTACAATCCGCCACTGCGGACAAGTTCTTACAATCCCTAAATAGTCTCCGCTGCTTTTAGGGCGACTCGGAGGGCTTCGAGTTTGTTGGTGACTTCTTGGAGTTCGGAGGCTATGGATGACTTGGCGACAACTCCTGCTCCTGCTTGGAAACGGAGTTGGTTGTTTTCTGACACAAAGGATCTGATCAATATCGCATGGTTGAAATCCCCATTGAAACCTAGAAACCCAATGGCTCCACCGTAGAATTTTCGGGATGTATTTTCCAATTCATCTATCAATTCCATTGCCCTGTACTTTGGTGCACCTGAGAGTGTTCCTGCCGGAAAGGTATCCGCTACAAGCTGTAGTGGATTGGCATCTTTTGGCAATTGCCCTGTCACCTTGGAAACTAAGTGAATCACATGTGAGTAATATTGAATTTCTTTGAACACTTCAACTTTTACTTTTACCGAAGATCTGCTCAAATCATTTCTTGCCAAATCGACCAACATCACATGCTCTGAATTTTCTTTGGGATCATCATAAAGCTTTAGCGCCAATTCTGCATCTGCTTGATCATTACCCGTTCTTTTGAAAGTTCCAGCAATTGGGAAAATGGTGGCTACATTATTTTTGACTACTATCTGTGCTTCTGGTGATGACCCGAATACTTTGTAGGATCCATAATCAAAATAGAATAAATATGGTGATGGATTTACTGAGCGTAGTGCTCGGTAAACGTTGAATTCATCTCCTTTGAATTTGGTGGTAAAATTTCTGGAAATTACGATTTGAAAAACGTCACCCCTAAAACAATGCTCTTGACCTTTCTTCAAAATATCCAAGAACTCAGAGTCTGTATAATTTGATACTTCTTCACCTTCCAACTTAAATGAGTATGAAGGAATGTTTTTATTGTTGAGGATTGTCTCAAGTTGGGAGATATTATCGGGTTTTTCTGCTCCTTCCACCTGATGCTCCAAAATATGCATTTCGTTTTTAAAATGATCCACTACGATCACATTTTGATAAACAGCATAATGCATCATCGGGATTTTTGACTCTTTGGTATTTTTGAGATCAATATCTTCAAACCTGGAAACAGTATCGTACTGCATATATCCAAAAAGTCCATTGGTAATAAATTTCAGGTTAAGAGATTTTTCTTCAAATCTAGCCGAAAAAGCCCTCAGCGCATCAATAAGCTTCTTCCCATCAGACAAAGTATAACTTGAGCTGTTTCCCAAAGGGAGCTCTTCTTTGACTACAGTACCATCAAAGGAAAACGATGCCAAAGGATTGAAGCAAATGTAAGAGTAGCTATTTTCCTGACCATGATAATCCGAACTTTCCAACAAAATGGGATTGGCAAACCTATCCCTGATTTGTAGGTAGATACTCACAGGTGTAATGGTGTCAGCCAAAAGCTTTTTGTACTGGGTATTCAGTTTGATTTTTGTCATTACCTGTAATTTTTTGGTGATTTTTTTGCATAAAAAAAGGCTTACTGGGAGAAACCAGCAAGCCTAAATATCTATTAACAAGCGTTACATTTTAGACAATAGCGTTAGGTTCTTCCCCTTGAAAAGAAGTCAAATGCCACCACCAATATTTTGCTTGTATTGTTTTCATTATTTTAACTTGCGACAAATATATAAATGCATTTCTTTTTACAAAAATTAAATCATAAAAATAAAAAGAATTATAAGTTATTCGTCAATATAACTCGTATTATCAGCAAAACCACAGAATAAATCACTTGAAACCTTGATAGAAAAATGATTGTAGATTCTTTGAAAATTGATGGTCTAGTTGCTTGTTTAGTCACAATAGAGTTGAATTAAGACTTACAGATATTCACCTTTATGAAAAAAATCTGGCTTGGCACCAAATTAGCTATTTAGATTTATGTATCTTGAACTATATTTTTTAATACCTTTGTAATGTTGACTTTATAAGTCATTATACTTCTAAATATGTGAATTTCAATCTTCAAAACCTTCATTTGGTTATTGATGTGGCACGGCATCCTTTTTTAGATTATGATAGTCATATAAATTACGCAGAATTAAAAGAATTTGATAAACAAAAGCTTGTTGATTTTTTAATCGCAAACCCGGAAAGAGTCCTTGGAAGTATTGATGCTAAACTTTTATCTGATGTTAAGGATACTATTTCAAAAGCACGAACTATCTCGATTGCTCTCAAAAAGAAATATGGCTTTGTTTAAATCCCACTTAATTTTTCAGTATCTCAATTAACTAATAACCTGGATTTTGGTCTGTAGTTGGGTCTAGTCCTTTGTTCAGATTTAGCTCCTCAAAAGGAATAGGCCATAAATAATGCTTTTCTGCAATAGTCTTGCCCCTACCTTCCTGGATTACTGAAGCCGCTTTTCCTGTTCTTTTTAGGTCAAGCCAACGCTTTCCCTCAAACTGGAATTCATATGCTCTTTCCGTCAAGATCAAATCCAAAAATGATTCCGAATCATAATCAGCTAATTGAAAATCAATATCAGAAGCAATATTTGGATCCAAACCGTAAGCTCTTCTGTGTACTTGATTCAATGCCTCTAGAGCCTCTTCTGTAGGAGAATTTGCAGCTCTGCTTGAAGCTTCTGCAAACATCAATAGTACATCTGAATATCTGTAAATCGGAAGATCATTGCCCGCACCTCGATTTGAGATTGCTTGATTGTCGATGAATTTTCCTGTCACCAAGGTATTGGGTCCCATCCCAAAATCAACAGGAATCCATAATGCTTTTCTTAAATCTCCATCCTGCCAATTCACATAAAACGGATCTGTGGACAAAGCATAATGTGCAAATGCACCTCCCAGGTTATAAAGGTTGGTACTTGGATGATTGACTATCCACAGCAGCCAATTTCCTTGAGCTACTTCTCTAGCATATTTTAGGTGAAATATCTCCTCTGTAGTAGTAGTCAAGTCAGGACCAAAAAGATTGACTTGAAAATCCCTTACTGATGTCACTCTCACTAGAGAATGTCTTTCACTGTTGATAACTTCCGCGGCTTTTGTCCTTGCTTCATCAAAACGGTTTAAGGTAAGATAGACATGTGCCAAAAGTGTCTTTGCTGCATTTTGTGTAGGTCTCCCTATTTGCTGTTGCACCTCAGGAAGCTTTTGCTCAGCTTCTGTCAAATCACTAATTATCAATTCAAAAATCTCCTCTTCCGAACTCTTGGACAAATCCAACTGATCAAGGTTTGTTTCCATACGCAATGGCACTGAACCCCAATTTCTGACCAAATCAAAATACGCTAATGCCCTAAGAAATTTTGCTTCACCAATATTTCTACCAAGCGCTTCTTCAGAAATGGAACTTCCTTCGGGAGCGTACCTAAGAACAAGGTTTGCATTTCTGATACTCAAGTAATAGGCATTCCACCTGACTGTAGTGGCATTGATATTTCCTGCATTGAATCCTTCAAAGTCATTATATTGTGCTCGGCTCCCTCGGCCATATCCCCAATCAGTGTGTGTATCCAAGATAGCAAACTGCTCTGCCATTTCCATTCTCAAAGGTGAATAGATGGCATTTACAGCACTTCGGACTTCTTCTTCAGTATTGTAAAAGTTTTCTGCTGCTATAGTTCTTGGATTTTCTTCCAAAAGATCTTCACAGGATGAAGCCAAGAACATAAAGGGAATTAACACCATCCAAATTCTAAACTGAAGTCTGCTGATGTCTTTATTTTTTGAGTATATATTTGATGATTTCATTTTCTTCGATTAATGTTGATTGGAAAGAAACTGGTTTAAAAACCCAATTTGACACCTACTGTTAATACTTTTGGGACCGGATAGCTATAGTGATCTATTCCAGCTTGTGTGTCAGCACCCCGAGAATTGACTTCAGGATCCCACCATGAATATTTTGTGAATGTCAGCAGATTTTGTCCACTTACATAAAGTTGGGCTTGACTTACAGCTCTCCAACCCCAATTTTGTATTGGGAAATTATATGCCAATTGAATATTCCGCAATCTCAAATATGATCCATCTTCTACAAATCGATCTGAAATTCTAACTGAATTTGTCCTGCTTATGATTGGGAACTTTGCATTTGGATTTTGTGGCGACCAGTTGTCAAGCAAAACTTCCCTAGGCATATTCAGCCCTTGACCATAATCCATGGTACTTGGGATAGCACTGATATTGAATATGTCATTTCCAAAAGCTCCCTGAAAGAAAATATTCAAATCAAAGTTTTTGAAGGACATGTTGGAATTCAATCCGTAAAAGAAATCTGGATTGGGGTCTCCTATAAAAGTCTTGTCATTTTCTGTGATGACACCATCACCATCCAAATCCCTGAATTGAATCCTACCTTGTTCATTGTAACCATCTTCTTGAAATCCCCAAAATTGTCCTATTGGCCTTCCTTCTTGAAGGATACTGATATTGTCAGCAACCACCAAAACATTGACAAAAGACCCTAAAATTGATTCCCCATTATTCAAGGCGATTACTTTGTTCCTATTGAAAGTGATATTTCCGTTTACATTCCATTTGAATGCACGGTTAAAAACAGCTGCATCAACTCCCAACTCCAAACCTTTATTTTGTACTTCACCTACATTTTGGATTGTTGTGGTAAAACCCGAAGAACTAGGTAAAGTAACAGTGTTCAACAAATCAGTTGTGTTTTTGATGTAATAATCTGCAGTTAAAAACACTCTGTTATTGAAAAGTCCAAAATCAATCCCAAAGTTGATTTGCTCTGTAGTTTCCCACTTTAGATTACCTGGCAAAGTAGTGCTTGGAGATAAAGTGGTGAAAAGTTCATTTCCGAAAATTGTGTTTCCCGGAAAAAGTCTGTTGAGTGTGGCATATGGTGAAATAGCTTGATTCCCTGTCCTTCCCCAACTTGCTCTAAGTTTCAAGTCTGAAAGGGCTGAATTGTCACGAAGAAATCCTTCCTCTGAAATTCTCCATGCTATAGCTCCAGATGGGAAAAATCCCCATTTATTGCCTGGACTGTATCTCGAGGAGCCATCTGCACGAAAACTCGCAGTCAAGAGTAATTTATTATCAAAACTGTAATTGACTCGACCTAGATAAGATAGTAAAACCGATTTTGCATAGCCCGATGAAGGGATTCCAGGAGTCTCTGCAGCTCCCAAATTGCTACTTCCAAAGCTGTCACTAAGAAATCCCACACCATTTGCTGCTAGAAAAGTTGTGGTAAAATCTTGGTATGTAAATCCAATCAATGCATCAAGTTGATGTCTATCAGCAAAGGTTTTGTTGTAATTTATAGTGTTTTCACTAAGCAAACTTGTGAATTGCGAAGTGCTGACAGAAGCTACTCCCGGAGAGTTGAAAAAATTTCGAGTTTGATAATTGTCAGTTCTGTCATCTCTGTTTTCGATTCCTCCTGAAATCCTGATTGTCAATTCAGGAATAGGATTATAAACAAATGCTGCATTTGATAAAATCACATTTGCCCTAACCGTATTTGTTTGTTCATTGATAAAATTAAGTGGATTGATTATATCTGGAGCCATAAATGGGTATTCATTAGCCAATACAGTGTAGGAACCATCTTCGTTGAAGGGCCTTGATATTGGTGCTGCAGAAATCGCCGCTCCGATCATTGAGCTGCCTCGAGTTCCTCCCCCACTGTCCCTCCTGTCTGTTTTCAGTCGGGTCAAAATGTTTGACATTTCCAACTTCATTTTGCTATTGACGGTATGGCTGATATTGAATTTGAGCGAATATCTGTTATAATCACTTCCCCTAATTATTCCTTCTTGGCCCAAATGACTCCCACCGATTGCATAGGTTGTCTTATCATTTCCACCTGTAAAATTCAGCGAGGTAGTTCTGATTGGTGCACTTTGGAAAATCAAATCCTGCCAATCAAAACCTTGTCCAAAGCCTTGTATCTGTTCAGGTGTAAAATATGGGGCTTGACCATCATTCTCTGCTTGTAAATTTTGTAATGTGGCATATTCTGACCCATTCATCAAGTCAAGTTTATTTCTCAAAGATTGCACACCATAGTTTGATTCAAACTCAACGGTTGACTGTCCTGCCCTACCTTTTTTTGTGGTGATCAAAACTACACCATTTGCACCTCTCGAACCATAAATGGCCGTAGCAGAAGCATCTTTTAGCACCTCAATACTCGCTATATCGGCATTGTTTAGATTGGTGGGATTTCCAGAAAAAGGAAAACCATCAATTACATACAAAGGATCATTCCCACCTTGAATCGAATTAGTCCCTCTGATTCTAACATTGATAGTTCCACCTGGAGCGCCATTATTTTGAATTATTTGAACACCGGCTGATCTACCGGAAAGTGCTTGCAAAACATTGGAGGTTGGAAAAGCATTGACCTCTTCTGGACTGACACGGGAAACTGACCCAGTCAAATCACTTCTTTTTGTCGTTCCATACCCCACCACCAAAACTTCATCCAACCCAACCAAATCTTCTTCCATTACCACATTGATGATCGTCCGATTTCCAACGACAATTTCTTGTGTTTTGTACCCGACTGAAGAGAACCTCAATACGCTATTCTCATCGGGAATTTCAATTGAAAATCTCCCATCCAAATCGGTAATTGTACCCAAATTTGTATTTTTAAGAACAACTGTTATTCCTGGAGCTACTACACCATCTGAAGTGGAAACAGTACCTGAAACTTCTTTTGGCTCTTCTGCAATTATAAATGCAGCTACATTTTTCGAATATGAGAACAAAATAAAAATTGCCAAAAGCAAATTTACAGATGTCTTTTTTAAGTTAAATTTGCTCATGGTAATTTTTTCTTCGATAAAATTTCTATTTAATTTACAAGACCCCATTTTGAGTTTTAATTCTACATATTGAGGCATTTATCCACAAAACGCCTCTCTACAATTCCCCAAATAATCAAAAATCATAGAAAAGAGTCGGTTTTTGAGTGGTAAACTGGTGAGTGAAGAAAATTGTCAAGAATCATGCACCAAAAACAAGCCTATGTTTTTTTAGTTTGAAAAATAGAACACTTGCAATTCCATAAATTAAAAAATATGATTTTACACTTCTTTGAAAATGTTTGTGTAAACAAACCATGATATTGTGAACAACCTTCATTTCCCAACAATAAACGGTAATGAAATTACCTTGCTTGAGAAACTTGTTTTTAGCGAATGGCTAAGCAGTGTATATACATGATAAAAAAAATATAAGGACTATCCGTTTTCTTTCACGTAGCCAAACAATAGATTGTCGGATGAACGATTTTTGGCTTTGTTGACTGTGGGCTTTTGTCTACGCCACGGCATACAAGTTGCTGACGAGCATCCGTAACTTAAAAAGTTATTTTTTACCCAACGTGCAACGTTGCGGGTACTAATAAAAAATCTTTAAACTATCACTTCAGATGCCATATATGGTTTGGAAGGCTTTGATTGATAGCGTATATTTGCACCTCGATTTACAGAATATGCCTATAAAAACGAAAATTTCTTTGGAAAATCTAGAAGTAGCTTTTGCTTCTAAATCCAATACCGAGTTGCGGAAAATGTATCTCATTTTCGCTACCATGAACAACAATACTGCCGTAAAATTGGGCATCAAAATGGCAAATTTGGCCTTTGCAATAAATTTCCCAATCAAAGGTTTGATGAAAAAAACTATGTTTGGACATTTTTGTGGAGGCGAAAGTATAGAAGATTGCCAAAAAACAGTAGATGAGTTAGCTGATTTCAATATTGGGACAATCTTGGATTACTCAGTAGAAGGGAAAGGAAATGAAGCCAGTTATGACGCTACCAAAAATGAGATTCTAAGAACAATAGAACGCTCAGCTGGTGACGAAAACATTCCATTTGCTGTCTTCAAAGTGACTGGTCTAGGCAGTTATGAAATCATGACCAAGGTTCAAGAAGGAAAAACTTTGAATAGCAAAGAAGAAATTGCATTTGAAAACTTGAAAAAAAGAGTTGACGAACTCTGCAATGCAGCATATCAGGCCAAAACAAAAATACTAGTGGATGCCGAAGAGTCTTGGTTTCAGGATGTGATTGATGATTTGGCTTATGCTGCCATGGAAAAATACAATATGGAAGATTGTATTGTTTACAATACTTACCAAATGTATCGCCATGATATGCTCGAAAGACTAAAAGCAGCAAAAGCAGTTGCAGCTCACAAAGGGTATAAATTTGGAGCTAAACTCGTCCGAGGCGCATATATGGAAAAAGAAAGGGAGCGAGCGAAAAGTAAGGGTTACAAAAGCCCAATCCAACCAGACAAAGCTTCATCGGACAGAGATTTTGATGCTGCGCTGAAGTTTTGCATAGATAACAATGGGCATGTAAGTCTTGTGGCAGGATCCCATAATGAAAAAAGCAATTTGCTTTTGACTAAATTGGTTGAAGAGGCCAAAATCAACCATAATGACAAAACTGTGTATTTCGCACAACTTTACGGAATGAGTGATAACATTTCCTTCAATTTGGCCAATGCAGGATTCAACGTAGTCAAATATGTCCCATATGGCCCAGTAGAAAAGGTAATGCCTTATCTTGGCAGAAGAGCCGAGGAAAACACATCTGTTTCAGGACAAAGTTCCAGGGAATTTGACCTGATCAAAAAAGAAATAGCCCGAAGAAGGAGTGTAAATAATTAGTATTCAAAAAAACAGGAGTCGGGCAACAGTGAACCAACTCCATATATCAAATCTATATAAAATGCAATTGTTAAGCGAACAAGAAATAGAAAGAAGGAAAGACAGGGAAGAATTGATGAAACTGGGGATCAATCCATATCCAGCGGAGTCATTTCAGATCAATGTGACTGCAGCAGATATTCATAAAAACTACGAAAACAATAAAACTGACTACAAAGACATCACCATCGCTGGTAGATTGATGAGTAGAAGGATCATGGGTTCTGCTTCTTTTGCAGAAATCCAAGATGCCACAGGAAGACTTCAAATCTACGTAAGAAGAGATGATATCTGCCCTGAGGAAGATAAAACTTTATACAACACAGTATTCAAGAAACTTTTGGGTATTGGTGATTTTATTGGTGTCAAAGGATATATTTTCACAACACAGACTGGTGAAATTTCATTTCATGTTACTGATTTGAAAGTACTTTCGAAAGCAGTGAAGCCACTTCCAGTAGTAAAAAGAGATGAAGAGGGCAATGTATATGATGGATTTACGGATCCAGAAATGAGATACAGACAGCGCTATGTGGATTTGACTGTAAACCCAGAAGTAAAAGAGGTGTTTGTCACCAGAACAAAAATCATCTCCAATATGAGAAGATTTTTTGATGACAATGGTTGGTTAGAAGTAGAGACTCCAATCTTACAGGCAGTTCATGGCGGAGCAGCAGCCAGACCATTCAACACCCACCACAATACTTTGGACATGCCATTGTACCTTCGAATTGCCAACGAACTATATCTGAAAAGATTGATCGTAGGTGGATTTGATGGAGTATATGAGTTTGGGAAAATGTTCAGAAATGAAGGAATGGATCGTACCCACAATCCTGAATTCACTTCCATGGAAATCTATGTAGCCTACAAAGACTACATCTGGATGATGGAAATGGTAGAGCAACTCCTTGAAAAAATAACACAATCGATCCACGGAACTACTGTAGTCACTGTTGGTGATAAACAAATTGATTTTGCGGGACCTTACAGAAGGATCAGTATGTATGATTCTATCTTGGAATATACAGGTATCAATGTCAGTGAGATGGACGAAAATGGCCTTAGAGAAGTCTGCAAAAACCTCGGTATCGAAACTGACGCCAGCATGGGCAAAGGAAAACTTATCGATGAGATCTTTGGGGTAAAAGTTGAGGATAATCTTATTCAACCTACTTACATCACAGATTATCCGATTGAAATGACTCCATTGGCCAAAAAGCATAGAAGCAAGGAAGGTTTGGTTGAGCGATTTGAGTTGTTTGTCAATGGAAAGGAAATTGCAAATGCTTATTCAGAGCTGAACGATCCAATTGACCAAAGAGAACGATTTGAGGAGCAGCTGAAATTGGCAGCAAGAGGTGATGATGAAGCCATGGCAATGGATGAAGATTTCTTGAGAGCATTGGAATATGGCATGCCTCCTACTTCTGGACTTGGAATTGGTATCGATAGGCTTACCATGATGCTGACGAATAAGACAACTATCCAAGAGGTTCTTTTCTTCCCTCAGATGCGTCCTGAGAAAAAAGTAAAAATCGCAACAGATGAAGATTTCATGGTATTGGGAATTCCACAGGGATTGATCCCAGCCTTGAGAGACCTCAACATTCATACATTAGAGCAACTGAAAGAGCAAGATGCCAACAAGCTTTTCAATGATGTCTGCGGAAGAAGGAAAAAGCTGAAGCTTGATGTTTCCAACCCTACCAAAGAAGAAGTAGAAAGTTGGTTGGAGTAGGTTGATTTTGATTTTAGATTTTAGAATTAAGAATTTTGATTAGGCCGGATCGGTAGATTCGGCCTTTTTTTTATTGGGTGCTCTAATCGTACAATTATGATGACTTGGGATTTTTTGACAAATTCATAATAATTATCAATCTATGACAAAAGTGATATTGATAGCCTTCCAAAGGAGCAAATCAAAGAGATATTAATAAATACGAGTATCCGCAATGTTGCACGTTGGCTCAAACGAAGTTTTATGTGTTGCGAATTCTCGTCAACCGACAGCAGTACACACTTGTGCGCCGCGGCGTAGGCAACCAAACTTGAAATCATTCTTCCAACAATCTATTGTTTGGCTACGTGTAAGAAGGCGGATACACATAATCTTTATTTATCTTATACGGATATACGGAACTTTGCCACTAACTAAAAAAAGCCTGATTTAGCTTAGATCCGATATTAATTGATATTAGATACTCATAGATATTGAACATAAGCAAGCAATCAACCTTGGAATTAAAGCTACAAGCAAAGAAGTGTATATTTATATTATCTTACATAGGAAAAGGTAAGGCTGTTCTTTTACAAGAAACAATTTCAAATACATTCATAAATCAATTAGTATTTTTTCATATTTGACAATATTTTAAACCAATTTTTAGATTTTTTACATTAATTTTAAGAAAATTAGTAAAAATTCAAACCATGAACCTACGACTTAACTCTGAATTTGGAACCTTAAAGGCTGTATTGATGCATAGACCAGGAAAAGAAATTGACCGGTTGACACCATACAATAAAGATTTTCTTTTGTTTGAAGATGTTCCATATTTGGATGCAATGCAAAAAGAACATGATTTTTTCACAGACTTGATCAAACAAACTACCGGTGCACAGGTTTTTCGGCTTCACGAGTTGTTGATCCAAGTTCTTTCGGATGAAAAACTACTTTTCAAACTTATGCGTCAAGCCCTTACAAAATCAGGTATGACACACCTGACAGAACATATTATGGGTAGATTGTCCACGGCCGAATGCGCTACTGCACTCACAGCCGGTGTAAAAGTCCATGAATTGAAAAGAAAAATCCCAAACCTAGCTTCAGGAGAACTGATGGACTATGCATTTGTAATCCCTCCAAGCCCAAACTTGTATTTTCAAAGGGATCCTATGGCAGTCACACCAGGTGGAATAATTTTCTCAAGTATGAAAATGGACGGGAGACAAAGAGAAGCTGATCTGTTAAAAAGCATTTTTGAAAATCATCCTGATTTCAAGGAAAATGTCAACCAACTGTACCCTATCAATGGTCATGACAATCCACCAAGTATAGAAGGTGGTGATGTGATCGTCTTATCCAAAAAAGCAGTTGCGATTGGGAACTCAGAGCGAACTGATGAAAAAGCCATCTATCATGTAGCCAAAGCACTTCTTGCAGAAGGAACTGTAGAGAGAGTCTATGAAGTCCATCTTCCCCAAAAGAGAAATTACATGCACTTGGATACTGTTTTTACAATTTTGGATGAAAACCTTGTACTTACTTATCCTGATGCTCTCAATGCTGTATTGCAAACTTCCTTATACACGCTCAAAGAGATAAAAGATGATAAGGTAAATATCAAAAGAGAGGTTCTCAATGAATCATTGTTGACAGTACTGGAAAAAGAAATACCATATCTGGAAATCCTTCACACAGCTGATGGTAATCCAGACTATGCTATGCGTGAACAATGGTTTGACGGTGCCAATGTATTTGCAATCGGCCCAAGAAGAGTTATTTCCTACAACAGAAACAAGCACACGAACCAAGCGCTCAGAAATCTAGGTGTAGAAGTCCTCGAAATCCCTTCTTCTGAACTTTCAAGAGGACTTGGAGGCCCAAGGTGTATGACTATGCCACTCAGTAGGTCGAAGATTTAAGATTGGAAGATTTAGGATTGGAAGATTTTAAAATTGGAAGATTGTGTTGTAATGTTGGAAAGTTGAAAGGTTCGAAGGTTGTGTTGGAAGGTTGAAAGATTAAACTATTTAAAGTTTACCCTTGTCTGGTGCCAATTAAGCACTTCGTGGTTAATTGCATGTTTGCTTCTTTTCAATTCTCGCTTTTGTCACACATTTCACTTCTACCTATCAAAGAAAGATCTTCTTCGACTTACTTTTAGATCTTGTAGGATGGCGGATTTTACTCTAATATCTACGCTGTAAGAAGTAAATGTCCCAAATGGAATCCATGACACATTCATCTGCCAGCAGTGTAAATCCCTTGCAATGGAAATCATTGTTTGGGTGATTTTGGCGGTAGAGAAATCATATCCTGTGTTAAAATTGACTTTCCACTTTTCAGTCAAACTCAAATCCCCATTGATATTCAATGCTTGAGTGATATTGGTATTGCCGCTTGCTTGTCGGTTATAACTCACGTTGTATCCAAAACCCAAATTCCATGGAATACTCCAATCTATATACTGGCTAGGGTCATTGACAATTCTTGTGATTTCATTTTCTACAAATTCATTCATTTGACCTCCCTGCTGTAAAAAGTTATTAGTCACCTCATCTCTGACTTCACTTGGAGATTTTTCTGTTTTGCTGGGATTCAAGCTTCCATTCAAGTTGATGGTAGCATTCCTGATTCTACCGATTCCTTGCCCCCTTCTCCATGCATAATCATTAATCCGTCTAGTCACTTCAGCTCCTTGGGAATTTCGAGTAGTTCCCGTTGCATAAGGATCCATAGTGGCAGAGAGGTTCACAGATAACTTATTTTCAAAAAAAGATGTCCTTGTGTTAAAATTGATTGGTGCTAACTGAAAAGAATCAGCAGCAAAGTTGTAGTTGGTAGTCAAATTTAAAGTTTGAAGTAATGGGATCTTTTTTGTTTGAATTTCAGCAGTATCACTTTCCGTTTTAATTTTAGCTTCCAACACATTTCTAATCGAAATACTCAAAGACCTAGATTCTCCTAAAGGTGCACCTTGGAAGATAAAACCTTGATGTCTGGAATACAATTGTCTTCTCCCTGTACTATCCACCTGAACATTTTGGTAGTAGCCAAAAGCTGGATTAGAAAAATCAGGCGTGTAATTGAAACCAAAAGATGGCTGAACATGATGTCTTATTGCTTCTATTTTCTTACTATTTTTGAAAGTGTAGAATCCATAAACGTTCGTATTCAAATTGAAAGAAGAAGTGTAGAAACCTACTCTGTTGAAACCATTTTCAACTATCCTATCAACCCTATTTTCCAAATCATTATAGTAATAATTGATTTTTTCCAAATACCACAACTCTGTATAATTCGCTGAGGCTGTACCAGTAAAGTACTTGAAAAGTGTAAAGTTTGATGAAATTGGAATTGTACTTCTGGCACCGTTGTTTGCATCTCTGAGCAATTGTGGGAGATTTGCCAAGTTGAAATCCAACACATCTGGAACAATTTGTTGCTGCTCTTGAAACTCTCCAAAATCTTGCTGAAAAGAAAGGTTTGGCACTCCCAATGTTGGAGTAATTCTATTTGTGATTGAGTTTTGAAGACTAAAGTTCCAAGCTACGTTCAAGGTTTTCAATGGCTCAAACTTCACATTTTGAAATGGATTCTGCCTGTTCATATTGACTGCAATGTCAGGAAGAGTCAAGTTCACTTCACCTGTTTGGATATTTTGCGAATGCCTTAAGTTTGCAGACATACTAAATGGTGTACCAGCGAAAGTTTTGCTATATGCTACGTTTGAGGTAAAATCAGATCTGACATTGTTGGCAAAATTGTTAGGATTGATCACCAAATTGTTATAATTCTGAGTACCAGCATTTACCGAAGCCGAGAATCTTGAATTCCCTCTTGACTCAGGACTATGCTGCCAACTCACCCAGACTGAAGTAAAATCCAAAGGATTTTCTTGTGTTTCAGGACTTTTGAATTTTTGAAAATCGACATTGAAACTACCATTGTATCGGTATCTTTTCTTGTATATAGTGGCCGTTTTTGCACCCCATCCACCATTTGAATAAATGTCTCCAGTTAATCTAGAATGAACGTAATCATTGAATGCAAAATAATATCCGAAATCTCTTAAAAATAAACCTCTTCTTTGCTCTTGTCCATAAGATGGGAAAATTATACCAGAAGCTTTTTCTTCTGGAGTATCAGGAATTATCCCAAAAGGCAAACCAAAAGGTGTAGGAATATCATTGAAATATAGATTAAATGGACCCGTTACAACCTGCTTACCACGAATAGACTTGATTTTTGCAGCGCTAATGTGCCAGTGTGGTTCGGCTAGATTACAGGTAGTATAATACCCATGATCCATGTAGATACTGCCATCCTGCGTTTTCTTGATAGTCTCTCCCCTCAGCAAACCATCTTGCTGTTCTGTCACTACATCTTTGATTATAGCTCTTTGGGATTTGAAATTGTATCTCATCTCCTTTCTGATCTCATAGGAAGTATTCCCTTCTTTGAACATCGGGTTACCTGTAATATTTCCAAGAGAATCAGTTACTCCTGATGCAAAAAGCTCACTTTTATCCCAATCGATGATAATCAAATCTGCATCCAACCTGATGTTACCATACTCAAACCAAGCATCCTTATGCAAGTAAATTTTATTCTGGGAAAAATCAGTAATAATACTATCTTCACCATAATAATTGATTACAGTCTCTATATCTCCTTTAGGCACTACATTTGTAGTGTCGGCTTGTGAAATAGAATCTGGAAGGATTAATTCAGGAATTTCTACCTCAGGGTTCAACTGGGCGGGTGTTCTAAGAATCGAATCAGGAGCGGCTATAGGCTTTTCCACGCGTCTTTGTCTCCTGTCTTGGGAGAATACAAGTTGGGGTAAAACCCAGAATAAAAGGAAAGTAAAGAAATAAAGCCTGTTATTCTGCACTGAGTGATTCAAATTTGTTTAAAAATTTATAATTTCGAACGAGCAAAGTTAATGGTATTTAATGCTTATGAAACGCATACGAGTGAAAAATATTCTTATAATTTCTTTATTAACATTTTCTTTCTTTTTTACGGCATTTTTACCGACAGGTTCAAAGGCTCCTGAATTTAAATTAAAAAAGGTAGTAATCGATGCTGGCCATGGCGGTAGAGACCCAGGAGCATTAGGATCATATTCCAAAGAAAAGGACATCACATTGAAAGTCGCACTTCAAGTAGGTAAATATATCGAAGAAAATCTTCCTGATGTAGAAGTGATCTATACAAGAAAAACAGACGTAGCAATCGACCTCAAAGAAAGGCCAAATATTGCCAATAGAAACAAAGCTGATTTATTCATTTCCATTCACTGTAATGCTGCTACCAACAGGTCTGCTTACGGAACTGAAACTTTTGTGATGGGTACAAAAAACTTTGAAGCCAATTTTGATATTGTAAAAAGGGAAAACTCCGTAATCATCTTGGAGGAAAACTACAAAGAAAACTACGAGGGCTTTGACCCTTCTTCCCCAGAATCTTATATGATGTTCAACTTGACCCACAAAGCTTTCCTTTCCAACAGCCTTTCTTTGGCATCAAAAGTGGAAAATGACTTTACATCGCGAGTAAACCGTCACAGTAGAGGTGTGAAACAAGCTCCATTGTATGTTTTGTGGAATTCCAGTATGCCTTCTGTTCTTGTTGAACTTGGCTTTATCTCAAATGCAAATGAAGAAAGATACTTGAATAGCAAAGATGGACAGACTTTCCTTGCTTCTGCAATCTATAGATCCGTAAAAGCATACAAGGAGGAAATCGAATCATTATGATTTTTTTCAATTAAGCTTATTGGTAAAAAAGACTTGTTATAATTTCAAGAAAAAATCACTTCAAATTCTTAGGGAAATTTTAAAAACCTGTTGTCGTTACCATCGATATCAGGTTTTTTTATTCTTCAAATCAGTGAAAGATTTGAAGAAATTGAATCTTTTGATCATTATAGCTTAAATTTAGAATTGAAAAACAAACCCAATTAACTTTATGAATATCGAATTCAACAAAAACGAAGACCTAAACAAAAATCTACTTTTTCAACTCAATAAAAAGCTACTACAAGTCAAACTCGGAGGTGGTGAAAAACGAATTGCCAAGGAACATGAAAAAGGTAAATTAACTGCTCGTGAAAGAATAGAGTACTTAATAGATTCTGATTCAGAGTTCTTGGAAGTTGGTGCATTAGCTGCAGACAACATGTACCAAGAAGAAGGCGGTTGTCCATCTGCTGGTGTAGTCACAGGAATGGGTTATGTGAACGGTAGAATGTGCATGATAGTGGCAAATGATGCCACAGTCAAAGCAGGAGCGTGGTTTCCGATGACAGCCAAAAAGAATCTACGTGCACAAGAAATCGCTATGGAAAATAGACTTCCCATCATTTATTTGGTGGACAGTGCTGGAGTTTTTCTTCCAATGCAAAATGAAATCTTCCCAGACAAAGAACATTTTGGAAGGCAATTCAGGAACAACGCCAAAATGTCCTCCATGGGAATCATCCAAGTGGCAGCGATAATGGGTAGCTGCGTAGCTGGAGGAGCTTACCTCCCAATCATGTCTGATGAAGCTATGATTGTTGACAAGACAGGATCGATATTCCTTGCAGGTTCATATTTGGTAAAAGCTGCTATCGGAGAATCTGTAGATAACGAAACTTTGGGTGGGGCAACTACGCATTGCGAGATATCGGGTGTCACTGACAACAAATATGACTCTGATCAAGAATGCCTCGATGCTATCAGGAAGATATTTGACAAAATAGGTGCTGCCGAAAAAGCCGGATTTGATCGAAGCGAACCAAAAAAACCAAGCAAAGACGAAAAAGAACTTTATGGTACATTCCCATCGGATCGTGTCAAACCTTACGATATGGTCGAGATCATAGAGAGACTTGTCGATAATTCTGAATTTGAAGAATACAAAAAGGATTATGGAAAAACACTTCTTTGTGGGACCGCTAGAATTGATGGGTGGGCAATAGGTATTGTCGCCAATCAACGTAAAATTGTCAAAAACAAAAAAGGGGAAATGCAAATGGGTGGCGTAATCTACTCTGATTCGGCAGATAAAGCAGCGAGGTTTATCATGAATTGTAACCAAAGAAAAATACCGTTGGTTTTCATCCAAGACGTTTCTGGGTTTATGGTGGGTAGCAAAGCTGAACATGGTGGGATCATTAAGGATGGTGCCAAAATGGTGAATGCGATGGCCAACTCAGTGGTTCCCAAGTTTACAATAGTCGTAGGAAATTCTTACGGAGCAGGAAACTATGCCATGTGTGGCAAAGCTTATGATCCAAGATTGATCTACTCTTGGCCAACTGCCCAAATGGCTGTGATGTCAGGAGCATCGGCAGCCAAGACGCTCCTACAGATAAAAGTTGCATCATTGAAAAAAACAGGAAAAGAAATAACACCTGAGGATGAAAAATCATTACTTGACGAAATCACAGCTAAATACAATGAAGAGCTGAGTCCTTATTATGCAGCTGCTCGACTTTGGGTGGATGGTGTAATCGACCCACTTGACACCAGAAAAGTAATCAGTATGGGGATAGAAGCCGCAAACCACGCTCCTATAACAGAGAGATTTAATGTCGGCGTGATTCAGACCTGAGATACAGATCACGAGTGAACATTGAATTGAGAGGCTAAATTCCAAAGACCTTTGAGGTTTTTTTTCCAAAACCTCGAAGGTCTTATTCAGTAACCAAAACCTTCGAGGTCGGAAAAAGTCCTCAAAGGTTGACAACATGACCTTTGAGGTTTTTTTTCCAAAACCTCGAAGGTCTTATTCAGTAACCAAAACCTTCGAGGTCGGAAAAAGACCTCAAAGGTTGACAACATGACCTTTGAGGTTTTTTTTCCAAAACCTCGAAGGTCTAATCCAGTAACCAAAACCTTCGAGGTCTGAAAAAGTCCTCAAAGGTTGACAACATGACCTTTGAGGTTTTTTTTCCAAAACCTCGAAGGTCTAATCCAGTAACTAAAACCTTCGAGGTCTAAAAAGACCTCAAAGGTTGACAACATGACCTTTGAGGTTTTTTTTCCAAAACCTCGAAGGTCTAATCCAGTAACCAAAACCTTCGAGGTCTGAAAAAGTCCTCAAAGGTTGACAGCAAGACCTTTGAGGTTTTTTTTCCAAAACCTCGAAGGTCTAATCCAGTAACTAAAACCTTCGAGGTCTGAAAAAGACCTCAAAGGTTGACACCATGACCTTTGAGTTTTTTTTTCCAAAACCTCGAAGGTCTTATTCAACTGAATATCTGCCAAAGAAAATACACAAGATGTTCGATACAAAACATTAGATAACTTTAAGCTTTTTTTCACTTTCGCCTTTCAAAAAAAAACGTAAATTAGAGATGTTAACAACAGAAAATTTTTCATGAAAGACCTAACTGAAAAAGAATTAAACGCTTTGATTTCACTTCTTGACGATGACGATCCTGAGGTTAAAAGTCATGTTCAGGATAAAATAATATCGATTGGACACAACGTGATCCCAATTCTGGAAAAAAAATGGGAAGACAGTTTCAATCCAGAACTTCAAAAAGAAATAGAGGACCTAGTTCATAACCTTCAGTTTTCCCAACTCAAAGAAAGGCTTTATGATTGGGTCAACACTCCTGATCAGGATCTATTGACTGGTCTGTGGATTGTCAATACTTATCAATATCCTGACTTGGAGTTTGACAAATTGAATACTGATATGCATCAAATCTACTTTGATGTATGGACAGCTTTCAAAAACAACCTTCTCCCCCACGAGCAAATTAGAATCATCAATAGTGTTTTGTTTAACTCTTTAAGGTTTTCTGCCAATACCAAAAATTTTCATTCCCCAGGAAATAGCATGCTAAGCAATGTTTTGGATACGAAAAAAGGGAATCCAATAAGTCTCTGTACAATCTACCTTTTGGTGGCCAAAAAACTTGGGCTTCCGATCTACGGTGTCAACCTTCCCAATCTTTTCGTCTTGACCTACAAATCTGCTGATGTAAACTTTTACATCAATGCATTTAACAAAGGCTTGGTATTCAATAAACAGGATATAAATAATTACCTAAGCCATCTAAAAATCGAACCTAGAGATGTTTTTTTTGAGCCTTGCTCAAACAAAGATATCATTGTGCGAACCATCAGAAATTTGATCGTCTCATTTGAAAAATTGGGGGAAACAGAAAAAATCAATGAAATAAAAGAATTGTTGAAAATTGTAACTGAATAGTTGGAAAAATTTTCTGATTTCTTTATTCTGTGTATCCGCTTTCTTACAAGTAGCCAATCAATAGAATGTTTGATGAACGATTTGAGGTTCTATTGACTGTTTACAGTTGTCCGATGAAGAGCAAAACAAAAAACCGATTCTTGGCCAACAAGCAACATTGCGGATGCTCTTATCCTTTATTTTGCAAACTATCAAATCAAAAAACAACATTTGATTAATGGAACTAATTCACCAACCTGATATTGCAACCGACAGGTCTGCTTGAACTTGGGCTTGGATTTTTCTTGTTTTGAATATTTTCAAGAGCATTTTCCAAATACTTCATATTTGCACTTTCAGGTACCTGAGGATTGTTATCTATTGCACCTCTGTATGCTACAGCAAATCCTGTTTGGCTTGGTGTAATGACTATCACTTCTGGAAGTTTTGTTACTTGCAGCTGCTTGGTAAGCATTTGGGTTCCGTCATTGAGAACAGAAAGTCCAGAAACCTTTCCTTTGAATCTTCCTTCCACGTTCTCCTTACTTTCTTCTTCATCGACTCCAAAATGTGGATTTACCATTGCAAACACATAATTGTCTTTTGAATAATTGTTGTATAGATCAATAATCCTGTTTTCATATAATTTTGAGAAGGGACAAGAAAGGGTGGTGAAAATAAGAACGATTGCTTTCGAGTCCTTGTGGTCAGCTAATTCAAACGTTTCCCCTGTTTGAATATCCTCCAAATTGAAGTTCTCTATCTTTTGACCAAAAGATTGGAAGGTAAAAAATAACAACACAATAGGTAATATGCGAATGGTTTTCATAGGAATTTCATTCAGTTAGATTCTTTATTTGTATAAAGATACTTACAAATTTTCTACCAAATGGTATAAGTCAGTACCATTTCTCCTTCCACCTGAACTTTTACTTGGTAAAAATGATCTGAAAAATCTGAAAGACGAATTTTCCCATTGATTACTTTGTCTTCGATTGAAAATGGTTTCAGTAATATATTTTCTTTGAGACTTATCCCCTTTCTTCCTTGGCATTTGTAGATAGATTCTTTGGCTGACCAAGCTATAGTATATAGAAGAGGATCATTATTTAAGAATTCAATTTCTGAAGGATCTAAAAACTTTGGGCCAAGCTTCAAAATTTTTTCCCTTACAAAATCCAAATCAATCCCTACTGGCATGTCCTTATGAAAAATAGCGGCTGCCAAGCCTTTTGTGTGGGTCAGGGAGACATAACCATATCCATCCATAGAATGAGACTTGCCATGTTCATCTTTATAAAACCCGGGATATGGCAAAGAAATACTATCTAAAGCATATTTGATAGCTAATCTTGCCGCTTTCCATTCTTTCATTTTCTCTGAATGAGAAATATTTGACAAGGAAAGTTTTTCACGAAAACTCAAGAAAGCAACTTCATTTTCAGAAACTTCTTGAATATTATTAATGGCCAAGGCCGATAAAGCACTTATTTTTTCTATTTTTGTCTGCATTGCCCTTTTTGGGTTTTGAATTGCTTACACTGCAATATATGGCGGATATTCAAGTAACTAAACTTCATACACTTACAGGACACAACGATTGCATCTATGCATTGGTAGAAGGCTGTGATCCTCGATACTTCTACACAGGCTCTGGTGATGGCATGGTAGTAGAATGGGATCTATTGAATCCTAAAGATGGTAAATTAATTGCCAAATTACCACATTCTGTCTATGCTTTAGAAGTAGATTTGAAAAAAAACCTTCTTTTTATTGGGCACAACTTCGAAGGAATCCATGTAATTGACCTTGAAAACAACAAAGAAATTTGGTCATTAAAAATCACAGACCAATCAATTTTTGACATGAAAGCTATAAACAATGAACTTTTTGTAGCTATGGGTGATGGGGTAATTGCTGTGATAGACATCGAAAAAAAATCAATTAAAAAACATCTGAAATTGAGTTCCAAAAGCGCTAGGGTAATGGCTTTTGACAAAACTAAGAGCAAATTGGCGATTGGATTTAGCGACCACTCCATCAAAATCATCAATACCAAAGACTACACACCTGAGCAACTACTTAATGGACACAGCAATTCTGTATTTGCTTTAGGTTATTCTCCTACACAAAACATGCTGGTTAGTGGTGGAAGGGATGCTACTTTAAAGTTTTGGGACACAGATTCATTCCTACAAACAAACAATGTAATAGCACACATGTTTGCCATCAATTATCTTTGTTTTAGAGAAGATGGCATGTTTTTTATAACTTGTAGCATGGACAAATCCATGAAAATTTGGGATGCCAATGAACACAAACTGCTTAAGGTAATAGATAAAGCACGACACGCAGGACATGGTACCTCCATCAACAAAGTGCTTTGGAGCACATTTAATCAAACTATTATCTCAATCAGCGATGATAGAAGCATTTCAATTTGGAAAGTAGATATTTGACAATTATGAAAATAACAGCATTAGAAATCCGTAAAAAATCTTTTGAGAAAAATTTCAGAGGTTATGACAAAGAGGAAGTTGACGCTTTTATGAGCGAACTTTCTACTGAATGGGAGAAACTTGTAGCAGAAAATGAAGAGCTTCAGAGAAAGCTAGATCAAAGCGACAAAGAAGCAACCAAACTCAAAGAAGTAGAAGCCTCTCTTTTCAGAACTTTGAAAACAGCCGAAGATACTGGCGCAAGCATCATCGAAGAAGCAAATGAAGCTGCTGACCACATCGTCAACGAAGCGCATCAAAACGCAGAATCCATGCTGAATGATGCCAAAACACAATCTCGAAACCTTATAGATTCAGCAGAAAGCAAAGGAAGGCAAATCATGGCTGAACTGAAAGGTGATGTCAGCGACTTGGTAAATGGTTACGAATCCTTGATCCACCAAAGGGAGTTGATCTTGAAAAACCTCAAAAAGCTAGCTGAAGACATAGAAGACAACATCAGTATGTCAAACAATGACATCAAAAAAGTCAACGTGAAAGTCCATCAGGAAATGGTCGAAACACTCAATAAAAACAACGCATTCACCATCGCCAATATCAATGACCTAAAAGAAGATGAAATGGTCAAACATACCTTGGTAGATGAAATTGATAATTTAAATGAAAGCACTGTTTTGGAACAAGATGAAGAAGAAATCATCGAAAACAAAATAGATATTCAGGAAGATGAAAACTTGGAAGACACTCAAGAGGAAAGGTCTTCTATACCTATATCAAAGCCACAAAACGCTTCCAACCACATAATTGAGGAACCTGAAGAAGATAAAAACAAAGGAAACAAGAACAGATCATTTTTTGACGATATAGATTGATGGGAAAAGTAGCATTAGAAGGAATAGAGTTTCATGCATATCATGGGGTGTTCTCTGAGGAAACAAAACTAGGGAATCGCTTTACTGTAGATATCCATGTGGATACAGACTTCAAAAACGCAATGCTTCATGATCAACTCAGAGACACTGTGGATTACGCCAAAATTTATCAAATAGCCAAATCCCACATGCTTGAACCAGTCAAATTGTTGGAACATTTGGCCCACTTGATCATTACTGATATCCTAAAAATCTATCCTTCTTCAAAAAAAGTCTCTGTCACGATCAAAAAACATAACCCTGCTATCGGAGGGGTTGTCAACTTCTCTGTAGTAACAGTTTCTTATCCAGAAGATTATGCTTAAAAAAATCACAATTTATCTCTGCTTTACTTTTCTTAGCATTTCAGCTTATTCACAAAGTAAGCTCTATCAGATCTTTACGAAAGATGGACAATTGATAGAAGAAAAGGCTTTTTATCAAACTTTAAATGAGAAAGAAATTATTTTCTTTGGTGAATTACACAACAACAGTGTAGCACATTGGCTTCAGCTTCAAATTCTCAAAAACCTAAATTCAAACGAGAATGAAATTATTTTGGCAGGTGAATTTTTTGAAAGAGATGATCAATTGAACATCAATGAATGGCTAGAAGGAAGAATTACCGACAAAAACTTTGAAGCCGAAGCAAAGTTGTGGAACAATTACGCAACGGATTACAAACCATTGATGCTTTTTGCAAAAGAAAATAAAATCCCTGTCGTCGCAACCAATGTTCCCCGAAAATATGCTTCAGTAGTCAGTCGAGAAGGTTTGAAAAGCTTGGAATCTTTCTCTGAAGAAGCCAAAAAATCAATCGCTCCATTGCCTATTGAAGTAGATATGTCACTGCCAGGGTATAAAGGAATGAAAGAAATGATGCATGGATCGAGTATGAATGTTGATTTTATGGTCGAAGCCCAAGCAATAAAAGATGCCACTATGGCTTTTTCACTTTTTGAATTTATTGGAAAAGGAAAAACTATCCTTCATGTAAATGGATCTTATCATTCCAATAATTATGAAGGTATTGTATGGTATTTGAGAAAGGAGTTTGTAGATGCTTCAGTTCTTACTATTGCTACTGTCGAGCAAAATAATACGAAAGCGCTTGAAGAAAATTCGAAGGGAATAGCTGACTTCATCATTGTCCTTCCTACTGATAGTCCGAAAAGTTACTGATAAGGAATGTATAGCAGAGCAGAAAAATCCAAAATCAGAAAGGGTTTTTGGACGGCCTTTGGCCAATACATGAAACCGGTTCCTTCAGAAACTGGCGTTCGTGTTAATTGGTCGAATTACAAGACTGGTGTCAAACATATTTTTTTCAGAATGAAGGCGGAGTTGGATTTTGCATCCATTGGTATTGAGATCAACCATGCTGATGAAGAGCTTCAGCAGCTGTTTTTTGAGCAATTCCTAGAATTCAAAAAAATCCTTCATGCTGAACTCAATGAAGAGTGGGATTGGGAATTGCACCATGTTGAAGAATCAGGAAAGATTGTATCAAGAATTCAGAAAACAATCCCCAAAGTAAATATTATGGATCAAAACGACTGGTCAAAAATCATATCATTCCTCAAACCTCGAATCATCGCCTTGGACGGATTCTGGGCAAATATGAAGCCTGCTTTTGAAGAGCTTTGAGAGAATGTTTATTGTTGATTAGTGGTTAGTTATTAAGGGATTGGGTATTGAATTAATTAAATAGTGAGTGACTCATTTTAAAAATTATTTGTTACAATTTACATCTAAATAAATTAATTGCTTTATATTTGTAACATGTTTTTTTTTCAAACATGAAATTATATGCATCAGGATCAAATCATTGGGGAAAATTTAAAAAGCATTCGTCAGAAACTTGGCTTTAACCAAGAACAGGTGGCTGAATACTTACAGATAAATCGTGAGGAGATTAGTTACTATGAAAATGGTATTCGAAGTGCACCAACCAAAATCCTTAGCAAAATGGCCAATTTATATGGCGTAGATGAATATGATTTTTATGAGGAAGACTTTAAGCTAAGCAGTATTAATCTAGCTTTGGCTTTTAGAGCAGATAACATCAAGCCTACTGATTTGGAACAAATAGCAAAATTCAAGAAGATTGTTAGAAATTATCTTAGTATGAAATCCATATTAGAGCATGAACCAACTCGTTCTTGAAAAATATGCTGCTAATTTTCGTTCACAAGGAGGATATAGCAATACAGAAAGCATTCATTTAAAAAGTTTACTTCATAAGTTAGGAGTGCTTGCAGTCTTCAGACCTTTGGATATGGAGTTGTCAGGAATAGCTATCAAATCGAGTGATTCCAATCGGTTTATGCTCATCAACACATCTAGGACTCTAGGGCATCAACATTTCACGATTTGTCACGAGCTTTATCATCTATTTATCCAAGAGGGATTTGATTATCAAGTTTGCCAAGTGGGTTTGTTTGATAAAAAAGATAAGGAAGAGTTTAATGCAGACATTTTTGCATCCAAATTTTTAATTCCTGAAGAAGGAATTCTTGCTTTGGTTCCCGATACAGAGCTCAGGAAGGCTAAGGTGACTTTAGCCACAGTAATCAGAATAGAGCAGTACT
Organism: Belliella calami; assembly: GCF_022549695.1. GTDB lineage: Bacteria > Bacteroidota > Bacteroidia > Cytophagales > Cyclobacteriaceae > Belliella > Belliella calami. The sequence goes on from NZ_JAKZGS010000006.1 coordinate 113,157, forward strand.
TTTCCTGCTCACGAAGGGCTTTACTTAATCGCTTGTTTGAACTCAAACTAATAGATAAAAATCAAAAAGAGGAGTATAAAGAAAATGTCAGAGCAAGTGCAATGAATCACGGGTATTCGCATAAGCTTTATGAAAAAAATGAACTAAGTGAAGTAATTGGTGATTATGGAATTCTCGCTAGGAAATTATTTGAACAAGATAAAATTTCTGAGACTCACTATTATGGACTTTTAGAAGATATAGGATTAGATTTTTCTACTTTGAGAAAAAATGGAGATGAAAAAGAATGATAAAATCATTTTAATTGACGCTGATGTCATCTCTCATTTCATTACAGGCAGCCAAATACTCTTGCTACCACAGATTTTTCCTTTTCCTATCAAAGTGTTGGATAAAGTCTATGCAGAAATCTCTCGAATGCCAGGCAGGAAAAATGAGGTGGATAATCTAATTAATTTCAATCTACTGGAAATAATTGCCTTCCCTGAAAATAACCCATTAGTAAAAAAGAATATTTACATATCAAGAAATTGATGTTCAAAGGTGATGGGGAATCAGCTTGCCTCGCCGTGGTCCGTTATTCTAAAGATATCCTTGCCAGTAGCAATCTAAAAGACATTGCTAACTACTGTAGAATGCATCAAATCACTTATCTCACCACCATGGATTTTCTCTGTCAGGCAGTCAAGAATGGCCAACTCTCGGAAACAGAATGCGACAATTTTATCCAACAAGTCCTGAAAAATGGAAGCCGATTGCCTGTAAATAGTTGGAAGGAGTTTGAATGTAGAAAAGTTGACATTCAAGATTAAAAGAAATAACTTTTTAGAAGGTTATTGTATTTGGCTAGGAACGGAACAGTTCTAACCCTACTCCACCTCCACTTTCTCCAACAAAATCTCGGAAAGAAGTTCTAAATCCCCTTTTTTATACAAAGCTTCCATTTCTTCTACGGGTATCGTCTCATCGATAGGTTTGTAATTTTCATAATCTTGCAGAATCAAACCTCCTATTTTATGCCTATTGATGGCTTTTCGAAATCGGACTCCTCCTCCATCTGTATGGTAAGAATATGCTAGATAATCCATCAAAAAAGAATCTTGGTTAATCCAAAATAAAAATTCATCATCAAAATCCTCTCCTCCTCCCTCTTCTGAAAAAGTCACTTTGATCAAGTGGTAATTCTTCCCATCAATAGCTGTTTCTCCGATATAGGTCTTGAAAACAGCTGGATCATTCAATCCATAAGGCAAATAAGCAAAATACGCCACGGAATTTACTGAGTTCGAGAATGCTTTTAACCTCTCTTCTTCAAGCTTGACTATTTCATCGTTTATCTTTCTCGTAAAACCTTCATTATTCAAAATGTCCTTTACTATCCCAATGCTATCAATAAACTCCCGCGTATATTCAAATGCATTTTGGGATTTGAATATAGTATAATGTCGGTTTCTAAAATCAAAGCTGATCTTTATTTTTTCGAATACTTCTCCACCATGTGCTAGAATTGCCTGATCGACGATTTTTTCTGCTTCTGTACGCTGCTTACAACTTAGTAAAACAGAGAATGTAAGTAGTAAAATGAATAAATTTCTCATAATCAATCGATAAAGCTATACGACACAATTTCTTTTAGGCGAATATGATTCCCCAAGCTATCTGCTTCATAAACTTCCCTTTTTGATGGGAAATCAATCCCGCGATATTTGATCGTTTCTGCAGTATTGCTAACTGTATACCCATTTTTTCCACTAAGTTTATACCCTATAAACTCACTTGTGGTTGGTAAGAAATAGCAAGAATAAACATCTGAATTTCTACCACCGTCTACTTCAAAAACCAATTCCACAGTCTCCACTTCTTTTTCATCCATCAATTTGATTTTGCTCATATAATTGATCCTCGAAGCCTTGTCAATCACACCAAAAGGCAGAGTGAGTGCAATAAAAGCTTTTTTGATTTCAGCTTCTTTATTGGCCAAAAACCCTTTATTCTGAATATCATTTTCCCCCATCAAATATTTTGTATTAACTCCATCAAAAGTGACAATGTGATTTACACTGTCTTTTTCCCAAGAGTTTTTAGCCTCAAAAAAAGGCTTCAATCTAAACTCCATTCGAAATTCACTCGACTTGCTTACTTTTCCCGATTCATCAATTTCTTCAACTTTTTTCAAAACCGAGAACTTTTCCAAGGTACTCCAGGTACTTTCCGGATCATGGAATTCTTGTGATTCTTTAATTATATTCTCAGCTTTTTTGTTTGGTGAAGTTTCACAGGCCGCTATTACCAAAATGATTACAAAAGGTATTATATATTTATTAATTACTTTCATTGCATAAAATTTTATAACAAAGCACTTTTAGCAGTTAAAAACGTTGATCGTTTTTAGGCTGCGAGCGAAATGTTGCTAGTTGACTAATAATCTACCGTAAATCTCTTCAAAAAAGTCCAAATAATCATACCAAAAACAATCCCATATTGAATAAAAAGCAAAATAGCATTTTCTTCTACCAAATCATTTCTGTATGCAGCATAAGAAAGAAATATAGCTCCACTCCAAGCCAATAAGACTTTGTTTTTTGTCAACAAACTCAGCCCAAATGCAGGAATAAGATACCAAGGGTGAACTGTAGTTTGAAAAAGGAGATAAACCAAGAATATCCATACAATTGCTTCAGCCAATTCAGTTGTTTTCTGAATTTTCCTTTTGAAAACCAGCATAATAATCGTTATAAATGCGAGCAAATTCAAAATAGGCCCAAGTGTTTGGATCGGATTATAATCTAGCCAAAAACCAGAAATCCAACGGAAAATGTAATAAATCGAAGCATTGAATTCAAAAGAACTTTGGTACAATCTAAAGCTTTTCCAAAAATTCAAATAGCCTGTTTCAAAGATCAAAGGCATTAGGCTAACACCAATTACAAATATTGAGACACCCAAAAACCAAATTAGTGATTTCCCTTTCCATGCTCTAATCCAAAGTGGTAAAATCATCAATGGGCTCAACTTCACACCCACTGCCCAAGCCCAGGAGATGCCCGAACTTTTTGTTTGATTTTTATGGTAAAAATAGAGCGCAGCCAAAAGCCCTGTCAAAACAATCCCTTCAAAATGTAGATTCCCTGTAAGTTCTAAAATCACCAGAGGATTGAATGCATAAAGCCAAAGTTTTGAAATCTTCAATCCCAACAAGCTCAGCAAGCTATAAACAAGATAAAAGGTAAATCCTTCAAATACCAAAATCAGAAAGCGAAGAATTAAAATATTGGCAAGCAAATTCTCACCTCCTAAGGCAGCTATATAGAAAAACAATTGATGAAATGGAGGATAGACTGAGAAATACTCGTGGGAATTCATTCCTTCAAGCAAATTTTGCCAATAAACACTCACCTCGTCAGAAAGCAAAGAAAGTGAATCATGTGGGAAATATAGGTAGGGGTTTATGCCATTTCGAATCAATTGACCATCAAAAACAAATCGGAAAAAGTCATCAGAAAGAACTGGCTCTGAAATTATCAGAATCAATCTCAGCAAAAAAGCACATATCAATCCCATTTTTAAAGAAACTTCCCAATTCACAGAATAAAAGTAGATTAACAAACTTGCTCCAAAACAGAGGATATAAAGACCAAACTGAACAAAAAAATCACTTCGATCTACGCAATAGCCCATAATAAATAGCGCTATTGCGTAGATCAAAATGACCATATAAAACTGTATTCTGTTTTTCAAAAAGAAGCTTTTAAAGGGTTTTTAATGGGTTTTTATTGTTTTATTCAATTATTTAAATAATGTCACGAACTGAAAATAGTTGATACTATTTCTATTGAAAAATGAAAAATTAAACCCCTTCGGGGTTAATCTTTTCGGGACGAGATATATGATTTATCCACCGCATTTTAAGCGGGGCTATTCAAGGTTAAACCCCATTCGGGGTTTAAATCACATTACCTAATGTCTATCATCCTTCATTCTTCTTACACTCTCCATATTCTCAAGTCATCGGGTCATGACCCGATGCTTGGATCATAAGCCCTTTCAGGGCTATCTTTGTCACGTCCTGAAATTACTTGACATTTTTTTTATACTTATCCTCTCGTTTTATAGGCAAGTCATTTCGACTAAAAGAGCCTGCCCCGTAGAATTACGGGGAGAAATCTCATACTGAATTTCACACCCCAACTTCAATTTAACTTTCCAGTTTCAAATAGGGACAAGACCTCCCCGCAATTCTGCGGGACAAGCTTCTCCCGAATGCTTTCGGGATCGAGGTGACTTGTCTCAGTCTCAAGTCTTTTATCTCGCTTCTCGCTTCTTGAAAATCAATTTTTCAATTTCAATTCATCCCTTAAAAATTCGTCTTCGACTTTGTTTCTTTTCCAATAGTCAAGCACTTTCACAGCTTTGCGCTTTGCTTGTGTTACTTCTTTTGAACCGTCTGACCTAGTATGAGTCTCTTCCCATGCCATTATTTGGTAAGGAAAATCTTTTTCAAAATCGATTTTTAACACACGAATACCGGAGCTATAAGTCAATTCTAGCTGCTTTCGATCATTGCTGATATCTTGGATTCTAATAAAAGCTTCTTCTGCAGCCAATTCTTGATGGCTAAAACGCTGATAAATCAAAGATGGAAAAACACTCACACCACCCAAAGGAATCTCCGAAGGAGAAATTCGAATCAGATTCCACAAATCATCTTCCGCAAGACCTGTCACTGAAATAGAAGCATCACCTTCTGATTCAAAGTAGGAATTCAGGTTTCCAGAATAAGAATCAGTACCAGATAAGTTGATTTGAGAAAAACTCTGACCACACCATTCCTGAACACTAGAGGAAAATTTGAGTCCTTGAGACCTTTCTTTGGTAGGGGTGAAAGCCGAAAGCATGATATGGTATGGATAGATACCTGTCACAAAATCTCGGGTTTGATTCATTTTCAAAACCGCGATTTTATCATTTCCTGCATCCTGCGGATTGTCTAATTTCACCTGTTTTTTTCTTGAAAAATCTTCTGTAACAAAGATCAACACAGCCTCTCCTTGACGTTCTTCTCCATACCTGTATTGTATGAGGTCAAAACTACTGATCTCAGCTTTTCCTTGAAACCAATATTTCCCCCATTCTTCAAAATCGATGTTTTCACGTGTAGGAGTCTTTGAGCAAGAAACTATTAAAAGAATAGATGCTGTAAACAAAATTGTTTGTAATTTCATAGCTGTAAATTATTTAGTATACAAATTTAGATAAAAGAAGTAATTAGCCCATGCAATATAATGTAAACTCAGTAAAAGAATATCTTTCTGTTGTACCAGAAGAAAAACAGAAAATTGTAGAGAGGTTGAGAGCTGTAATTTTGGACAACTTACCAGAAGGATTTGAAGAAACTATCCAGTATGGAATGATTGGCTATGTGGTTCCACATCAAACTTACCCATCAGGCTACCATTGCAAACCTTCAGATCCACTTCCTTTTATGGCATTGGCAAGCCAAAAAAACCATATTGGTTTTTATCACATGGGACTTTATGCGGATAAGAATCTCTTGGATTGGTTTACCAAAGAATATTCATTAACGATCAAAACCAAGCTTGATATGGGAAAAAGCTGTATCCGCTTTAAGAAAGAAGAACAAATTCCATTCAGATTAATTGGAGAATTGGTAAGCAAGATGAATGTAAATGAATGGATTCAGCTATATGAAGAAAACATAAAATCTTAGCCAATTCACCAATACTTATAAATCGTCCAAAGAATCTTATATCCTGCTCCAAACACACCTTTTACTGTTCCACTCACTTTGGAAATACCTATCCTCTTTTTATAATCCACTGGGACTTCTGTGGTTTTATAACCAGCCTTTGCTGCTTTGATCTGCATTTCTATTGTCCATCCATAGTTTTGATCCACCATTCCCAAAGCTGTCAATTTATCCCATTTGATAGCTCGAAACGGACCTAAATCGGTGTAAGAAGTTTTATAAATCAAACGCATCAGTGAAGTTGAAAGCCAATTGCCAAAAACCTGAGGAATTGTCATAGAACCACTTTCCCTATTTCCCAATGCCCTAGAACCAATCACCATATCAAAATCATCCTCCATGATTGGTTTTACCAAGTCTAGCAATTGCTCTGGATAATCAGAGTAATCCCCATCCAAAAACACCAAGATATCAGGAAGCACTTTCTGTTTGGATATAAAATCCATTCCAGTCAAGCAAGCTTTCCCATACCCCATTTGCAATTCATCCAAAACAATAGCACCTGCGTTTTGAGCTACTTCTTTGGTAAGATCAGTAGATCGATTATTGACCACCACAACATTTCTAACCAATTTTGGTATGTCATTGATCACTTTACCAATGGAGTTCTCTTCATTGAAAGCTGGGATGATTACATCTATTTTTATATTGGTCAAAAGATTTTATTGTTTAATAGCTTAAAGTTAATTCAATGGGTTTAGGGAATGATATGGAAAAATATCCAAATTTCCACTCAATATCCATAAATATCTATCTTATCCAACACCTACTCAAATTCTATAACTTCTAAATGATTCAATACTAACAAGCGTAAAACCCAAAGCTAACATTCCATGAAACACCAGCATTTCATAAGTCTGGAAATATATTGAAAGCACCACCATAACAAGAAATACTAAGGCCATTATCCCTTCCAAATACGTCGTAATTGGCACTTTGAGCTGATGATAAATATTGCGTTTCCAAGACTGTCTGTCGCTCAGGTTATATTTTGGTGTTCGGATAAAGGGTGATTTCTTGCCTGTCAAGCCTTCCCATACTGCTTGAGCATTGTGAATGGAAAGCCCCATGGAAACAGATAGAAAAACCGGTAATTCCCAGAGAAACCTAATAATCCCTTTGGTCGAAAAATCTACCAAACTGAGATTTGCGAAGAAATAAACCAAAGCGATAATTACAAAACCTATCAAAAATAACGCTGCTCCTTGGAAAATCTCTCCAGGAATCATCCCCTGCTGAAATCCCCACCAAAGTGGAATGCTGCATAAGCTTACAATCACTACTGCTATAAAGATCACTGCATTGAGCAAATGTGCTGATGCGTGGAGTTTTTTTCTCAATCCCAATGGCTGCTGCCATACATTTTTCAAATGTTTGGTAGCACACTCTGCCCCACCTTTGGTCCAGCGAAATTGCTGGGACTTGATGGCTGACATAACTGGTGGAAGTTCGGCAGGTGATTTTATGTCTGGCCTATAAATGAATTCCCAACCTTTTTGCTGTGCTCTATAACTTAAGTCCAAATCTTCGGTCAACGTATCGTCATGCCAATTCCCTGCATCTACAATACAGGATTTCCTCCAAATCCCACCCGTTCCATTGAAATTGATAAATGCTTTTTGTTGATTTCTCCCCATCTGCTCTACCATAAAATGTGCATCCAAAGCAAATGCCTGAAGTCGGGTCAACAGGGAATAACTTTCATTCAAATGTGTCCAACGACTTTGAACCATGCCGATTTTTTCATTTGAAAAATGACCAATCGTTTGGAGTAAAAAATCAGGATCAGGAACAAAATCTGCATCAAAAACAGCTATAAATTCACCTTTTGCTACTTCCAACCCAGCTTTCAAAGCGCCTGCCTTGAATCCTGTGCGGTCTTGTCGATGGAGATATTGAAAATCTATTTCTGGATAATTCTGAATATATTTTTTGATGATCCCAGCTGTTTCGTCTGTACTGTCATCCAAAATTTGAATTTCAAGTTTGTCCTTGGGATAATTGAATTTCGTGGCGGCATCAAGTAATCTTTCAACCACATATCTTTCATTGAAAACAGGTAGCTGCACCGTAACTAATGGAAGATCTTCCCATTTAGGTTGAAATGCTTTGGGGATATTTTTCCTAAACTGGAAAAAATGATAAAGCAAATTAGCTTGGGCAAAGCTATATAAGAGAATAAATAACATCGCTAGGGCGTAAATACCCATGATGAGATATAATAAGATCATTAAGATTTGACAGTAATGGATTTGTTTCCGATGATGATTGGCATTTCATTGATTCTGCCTTCTTCATCAGCATTTTCTAATTTTAACACACCTCTTGGACACACAGCCGAGCAAACTCCACAACCTACACATGAAGATCTGACGATGTTTTGACCTCTCTGGGCATACCATCTCACATCTATTCCCATCTCACAATATGTGGAGCAATTTCCGCAAGAAATGCACTGACCGCCATTGGTAGTGATTCTGAATCTTGACTTGAACCGCTGTACAAGCCCGAGATAAGCCGCCAATGGACAGCCAAATCTACACCAAACTCTGTTACCCATCAAGGGATAAAAGCCAGTTCCTATCACTCCTGCAAAAGCTGAACCAATCAAAAACCCATAGGCAGAATGAAGCTGATCAGTAGCACTTCCCAAAATAGCAAACCCAGAGAAATAATTTGCAATCGTCATTGCTGTCATCAAAACAGCAAAGACCAACACCCCATGTATCATATATCTCTCGATTTGCCAGGATTTGAGAGATTTATCTGATAATTGCCGATAGGGATCTCCCAACGTCTCTGCCAAACCTCCACATCCACACACCCAGCTGCAATACCATCTTTTGCCATAAAAATAGGTGAAAATGGGAACTCCCAATACAATCAAAATAATCCCCCAAACAAGCATAAACATCCCCAAAGCTCCAGAATTCAGCATCCCATCGATTCGATAGTCATAGAAGAATGAATAATCTAATGGCCAAATATTCTTAAAGTCATGCCAAGGCATATTGAGCAATACCAAGATCTCGGGCAGAAGAAAAGCAAATGCCAATTGGAAAAACATTACTGAAGCCGTTCTGATAGTCTGATAGGCATTCCCCTTATATTTTCTAAACATCCTGATCCCCATCACGACGATTGCCAATGTGTAAATGAATCCATACAAAAACCATTGACTCGCAGGATTACCCGAAAGCGCTATGCTCAAAGGATCTACCATCAAAATCAGATTGGTCAAATAGGCAGGAAACCAATACAAAATGATATAAAAAACAATCAACCATGTGCCTGTAATGATTCCCAAAAGCCCTCTGGCCTTCATGGAAGAAAAGTAGATCCCATCATTCTTGATGCCTTCTGGTTTATTTCTATGCAATGGAAAAATATACATCAATCCTCCCAATACACCCAAACACACCGTGATGGCAAGGTAAAAATAAGGATTTTGACTAACGGGGCCTGTTGATGCGGCTTTTGTCAAAGGGTAAGTATAATCATCCCAAATCACATTGTCCCAATCTTCCTTGGCCTTGAGTTCCTCATTATAGTTATCAAAGTTCTTATTGAAATCTGAGATGAAAGCAAAGTTTGATTCATAATATTGACCATACATTGGTCTCAACACCTCCACCATTGCATCCATGTGAATATCTTTCACTTCATTTTCAACCATTTCTTGCTCCAATTGGTAAGAACCAATAAATGGCAAAACGGAAAAAATCGCCAATCCGAGAACAAATAGTATCAATCCAATTCGCTGTATTATATTCATGACCTTGATCCAATTAGTTTTTTGAAAAATGACTGCTTCTGCAATTTCAAAGTTTTCCCAAATTCCATGTTGTACTTTTTCAAAACTTCATAATGAAAAGGCTTATAAAATTCTGGGTTGAAATTGGCTTTATCAATTTCAGAGACGACTTTTTCCAATGAATATCCCTTACTGATTGCTTTATCAAAATACTCGTGTCTCAATCTCCATCCAAAGGCATTGACTCCAAGCAACTTTTGATCTGATTTGGAATAAAACAATCTCAAGCAGGCCTTTCCATTCAATGCTTCCCAATAAAAACTATCTTCATTTTCTCCAATATTAGCTGGAACAAACCCGTAAGTTTGGTATTCTATATCCAAAAATTTGGCAGAATTGAACCAGACTCCTGGTTTGTAAGGAACTGAATTACGATTTGTCAAGTTATGGGCCAATGTCTCTCCATGCATCCTTCCTGTGTACCATACCTGTTCTATATTTTTCCGATCTGGAGCTGGAACATTCTTGAATTCTGCACAATCACCTATGGCATAAACATCAGGAATATTTGTTTTGAAGTACGAATCAATCAATATCCCACGATTCAATTCAAGTGTGGATTTTTCTGAATCTGACTCATTACCATTTTTCAAAAAGCCAATGTTCGGGCTTACTCCTACGGTCAAACCTACAAATTCACAAGAAATTACTTCCCCAGACTTTGTTTTGACTGCTTTCACTTTTCCATTTCCATCATCAATAATTTCCTCCAATTCGGTCTCTAACCTCAAATCTATATGATGTTCCAAAATATGGCGATTGATCAATTTAGATTCTTCAACTGGAAGAATATTATCCCAAAAATTCTTTTCCCTTACCAAAAAAGTAACTGGAAAATCCCTACTCATGAGCATTTCGGCCATTTCTATCCCAATCAATCCCCCTCCTACTACGACCGCTCTTTGGATTTTATGTGTGTTTTTTTCCATCAATTCCAAATCCTGCATGGAATACAAACCTTGAACCCCATTTAGTTCTTGCCCTTTCCAGCCATATGTATTGGGTTTTGATCCTGTTGCCAAAACCAATACGTCATATTGCATTTGGGTTTTGTCTGAAAAAATTAGGTTTTTCTCTTCAAAATCAACTCGATCTACCCAAGCTTGTTTGAGTTCGATCCTATTTTTTCCCCAAAACCAATCCTCATAAGGCTTTGTGTGTTCGTATTTCATATGCCCCATATAGATGTACATGAGAGCCGTTCTAGAAAAAAAATGGGCTGTTTCTCCAGAGATGATGGTAATTCTGGTTTGGGAATCCTTTTTTCTAATATTTCGAGCACAGGTCACGCCGGAAATTCCATTTCCGATAATCACTACATGCCTATCTGTACTATTCGTTGAGGGACCAATCATAGTCTAAATGGGAGACTTTAGCTTTTGGGTTGATTTTTACTTTTGAATATTTGTTAAGGTAATCAATTAAACTTCCATTTTTTGTAAAATCTCCCTTGAACCAAGAGAAAATCTTAGAGATCTCGATTTTGTCCGTACTGATTTTATTTCTTTTCGGGTCATTGATAAAGCTTTTGGCCACTTTATCCAACTGAGCATCAACTTTTTCTGCTACAAAAGCTTCGTTCAAAAGTGGTGGACATGAATACGAGGCGCAATTGATGGCAAAGTGAATTCTAGGTTCATCAAATTCCTTCCGCAAAATCTTATGCTCAATTTCATCCAAGCTAGCATCCTTACCTCCGATTTTAAAGAATTTGATGTGCCAAACAGTATTGACTAGAGGAATTTTAATTTTCGGATGTAAGTCTTGAATACTCTTTACAGGATAGTTGTCAGCAATCAATTTGATCGTAAATGCATTGTAAGCATTGATCCAATAAGCCAATTGTTCTTCTTTTGTCCATGTTTTTCGATCTGGCGCATTATTGCTTAACAAATCGCAATACTTGTCTAATTTAGCTTTGTCTTCTATAAAACCTTTATAGTCTACAACACCTGAAGAGGAAACATGCTTTTTGAGAAGAGCTTCGAATTCTTTATGGGAAGGAGCCTTAGTCTCTTTTGCTCCAAGATTGGAAGCTCCACAAGAGAAATTAAACAGTAAAAGACTGAAAATAAAGAAGAAGGATTTCATAATTGCTATTTTTTCTTAATAAACGAGTTTATCCGCATCATAGATGACCAAAAAGTAAAATCAATTGTTCATGTCAGTATTCAGCACGTTATAATCATTTGCTGCTTTGGGTTCAACCAGTATCTATTCAATTCTAATAAACCTTCTCCCCTTTTTTCAACCAAACTCCCCAAGATCGACTATAAGCATGCACAAATTCTGTCTTTTCTCCGTTCTTGTAAACAGGCTTATCTTCATTGACCCAGTGAAAAATACCTCCATACAAATTGTAAACATCTTTATAACCAGCCTCTTTAAGCTTTTTTCCAATTTCCTGACTTCTCGCTCCTATGGAGCAGTACACGACTATTTTTTGATCTTTTGGAATGGTCTTGACAGCTTCTAAAGAAAATGTATTATAACCAATCCATTTTGCCCCTTTGATATGACTTACATCAAACTCTACCTTCTCTCTCGCATCAAGAAAAGCAGCCTTTTTCAAAATCTCATCATCTAACCCTACTAATGGAAAATCTTTATCATATACTCCCTTGAGCAATGTTTTGTACGCAAAACTTTGAGCGAAAGACATATTTGAAAGTAAAAGGAATATAAATAAAATTGAATATTTCAAATTCATAAAATTGCAAGTCTAATTATCACAAGTATATTTTAGTGATTTTGTAACAAATATACAGTACAATGAACCAAGAACTCCCACTTACTAGGCTGGGCCTAATTTAAACGTTTAGACATTACTACCAAAACCCCAAGATCCATAGTATATACTTCCAACAATCCTGTATAACCAAAATCACCCATAAAAATCACTAAGTCTTGCCAATCCTTTTTTGTTCAAAATAATGATTCTTTTTCCTTCAAATTCGATTAAATCATCCTTCTTAAATTCAGAAAGTAACCTAATGACTGTTTCAGTGGCTGTTCCTACAAGTCCTGCGATTTCCTCTCTTGTCAAGACGATATCGATTTTCTCACCTTCACCGCCATCAACCCCGTAAGTATCGCCAAGTTTGAGAAGAGTAAAAGCAAGCCTTTCACGAATGGATTTTTGGGTAGCATCCGTCAATTTCTCTTCCATGACACCAATATCTTGGCACAATGCTTTGGTAAGCCTTCTGTGAAAATTATTATCTTCCAATAGGATTTTCAAAAACACTTCCTTTGGAACGAAACAAATTTTAGCATCTTCGACAATTGTTGCTGTACTCGAATACACTTCTTCTCCTAGCATGGACGAATAACCCAGAAACTCCCCTTTTTGGGCTAACCTGATTATTTGTTCCTTTCCATTTGAAGCTGTTTTGAAAACTTTCACAATACCTCCACTGATGCAAAAAACTCCCAAGGGCTTCGTTCCTTCATAATATAAGATTTGACCTTTTTTGTGGGAGATGAAATTTTTGTTGTCTGAAAGATTACATAAATGAGCATCTGAGAGATCGGAAAACATGGAAAACTTTCTACTAAGGCATAGTTCACAAGGACTGCTTTTTTCTCTAATCATGTCAAGATATTTAATTTATGCTTGGGTATTTTTGAGTAGTTAAAGGTAGCGAAAATCCACCAATAAACCCGAAAAATTATATATTATGCCCAATTGATGGTAAATCTCTTATTTGAACAAATTGTCCTTTCTCTTGATCAAACTGTAAAAACAAATGCAGCTTACCGTTTGTAATTCCGATATAAGGCGCATTGATAGTTTTGTTATAAATGCAAACTTGTTCAACAGTTTTTTGAGTCAATTTAATTTCCGGAGCTTTGCATTCCACCAATAAAAAAGGCATACCATTTCGATCATGAACCAATACATCAAAACGCTTTTGCAAAAGGTTATATTTTAGGCCTTTTTCCATTGAAAAAAGGCTTTTTGGATACTTATATTTTTGGATCAACACCTGGATGATATGTTGCCTCACCCATTCTTCTGGTGTCAATATCAAATACTTCTTTCTAAGTGAATCGAAAATGCTTATTTTTCCATTCTTTTCCTCCTGAAGCTTAAATTCGAAGTTCGGAAAATTCAAAGGCTCTTGTAGAAAAGAATAATTATGCTCAATCATACCACAAAGATGGGAGCTTTTACTTAAAGAATATAAACCAAAATCACCCAAATGAAAAAATTGTTATACACATTATCCTTTTCGCTCGCATTGTACTTGATGGTCTCTTGTGGTTCACAAAAAGAACAAGTAGATTTTATCGTCCACAACGCAACAATCTACACGGTATCTGAAGGGTTTGACATCGTAAAAGCTTTCGCTATCAAAGATGGAAAATTCGTTGCTACAGGAAGTAATTCTGATATTTTATCTAAATATGAAGCTGCTGAAATTTTAGATGCTCAAGGCCAGACAATCTATCCAGGGTTAATAGATGCCCATGCACATTTCTATCGCTATGGACTTGGGCTTCAAGTTGTGGATTTGCTTGGTGCAGAATCCGAACAAGAACTTATAGAGCGTGTGTTAAAACAGCATGAAAGCACTCCAGACGCCCCATGGATTTTGGGGAGAGGTTGGGACCAAAACCTATGGGAAACAAAAGAATTTCCCACTAAGGATGAACTTGACAGACTGTTTCCTGAAACTCCTGTTTTGTTGACAAGGATAGATGGTCATGCTGCTTTGGTGAATCAAAAAGCACTTGATCTTGGTGGGATTACTGCAAAAACTGAGATGATTGGTGGAAAAGTGATCTTAGAAGATGGAAAACCTACTGGAGTTCTGATAGATAATGCCATCAAATTAGTTTCATCAAAAGTTCCTGATCCAACTGAAGAAGAATCTAGAATTGGCTTATTGGCAGCACAGGAAAATTGTTTTGAAGTAGGTTTGACTACTGTAGTAGATGCTGGACTGGAACGGAGCACTATTGAGCTAATGCACGAAATGCACGAAGAGAAGGCCTTGAAAATGAGGATTTATGCAATGGTGAATCCTACAGATGAAAACATGAAGCATTATTTTGAAAAGGGTACTTATCAAGATGATAATTTGACTGTAAAAAGCTTTAAGATCTATGGAGATGGGGCTTTAGGTTCGAGAGGTGCAGCACTTTTGCAACCTTATCATGACCACACTACCAATTATGGTTTTCTTTTGAATACACCGGAAGCTTTTGATGAGTTGGCAAAAAAAATGTATGAAAACGGGTTTCAAATGAATACGCATTGCATTGGTGATTCTGCAAATAGAACGCTGTTGGATATTTATGCAAAGCATTTGAAAGGGAAAAATGACCTCAGATGGAGAATCGAACATGCGCAAATTGTAAGTAAAGAAGATATATCGAAGTTTGCTTCCTACAGTATAATCCCTTCTGTTCAACCTACCCATGCCACTTCAGATATGTATTGGGCAGGTCAAAGATTGGGACCATTTCGTATCAAAACCGCTTACGCTTACAAAGATTTGTTAGACCAAAATGGCATGTTGGCCTTGGGGAGTGATTTTCCTGTTGAGAACATCAACCCTATGTATGGATTTCATGCTGCTGTGGTAAGGAAAGATGCCAACAACTATCCCTCAGATGGATTCCAGATGGAAAACAGAATCCGTCGAGAAGAAGCTTTGAAAGGAATGACAATTTGGGCCGCCTTCGCAAATTTTGAAGAGAATCTAAAAGGAAGTATCGAAGTTGGTAAATTGGCTGATTTTGTGATTTTTGAAAAAGACATGATGACTGCACCACACAATGAGCTGAGGGATTTAAAGGTCAAAGCTACTTACATCGGAGGTGAAAAAGTTTATTGAACCTAAGAAACAAAAAGGAGAGCGATTCTAATTTCGCTCTCCTTTTTATTGAAAAGAAGCATAGGTCAACTTAAGTAAAACAGATGGCAAATTAAGCACTTAGAATTAACTGAAAAACATGATTTACGTCACGGAATATTTTGTGGAAACTACCTGGAATAATTTCATAATATTTGTATCCGCTTTCTTGCACGTAGCCAATCAATAGAATATTTGATAAATGAGTTGAGGTTGTGTTGACTGTTGACAGTCGTCAGATGGCAAGAATCCGCCACACATAAAACCTCTTCTGAGCCAAAATGCAACATTGGGGATACTCAGATTACATAAACATGCTATTTATTAACGCGCTCTACTTAAGACCCTAAATTGATCCATAACCTTATAAGTGGCACGTGTAAGATCTGAAGAAAGGTCAGGGGAAAGCAAATCGAATGCTGCGGGTGTATATCCTTGCCAAATTGTATTTCCCTTTTTGTTATCAATCACAAAAATAACAAGCATCCCATTGTTTTGAGAATATTTCACATTGTTGTAATTCTCATCTTTTTCTTTGTCTTCAGGCTTTAGTTCGTCAACTTCTTCTGTTACAAATGCACCTTTTCTTTGCAACCAATAATCAAAATTCGGTTGTTCGTATCCTCTATATTTTACTTCTTCTTTAAAAACTTTGTAATTCACCAACAAGTCTGGCTTGTCATCCTGAAGCTTGAAACCTTGAGAACCTAATCTGTTCGAGATGGTTCTTTTGATTATGGTTACAAACTCTTCATCATCTTCTTCTGGATTGTCTATAAAACCGAAGGTTTTGTACTTTTTAAAATTTGCAGAATAATTGAAATCATATTCTGCAATAAAGTCCTTTTGGGAGAAACATCCTGTCATTATCAATAAGATAACCAAGGAGAAAACTGGTGAATTTTTCATTTTAAATTAATTTAGTTAGATATTTATGTCATAAGTGTATTTACGATTTTTAATAAAGTTTAAGATTTTAGCCAGTTTCAAAATTGGTCATATCTTCAACAGTTTATTTTCACCACATGTTTGGATTGACCCAGACATTGAGATACTTGAATTAAATTTGCTTAGCTTGTGGATATTAGGGTGTTAGAAGTTTTTTAATTTAAGAAATTCAATTCATGTTCGAAAGAATTTTAACAAATTAACTTCATATATGTTTTTTTGTTTGTGAAATATAGGATATTGGCGATCAAACATTTATGTAAATATTTCTTTAAAAAAAGGCTCATTTGATGCCAAATTCGCTTACTTTCGTCTATAGTGCAGCATAAAAAATCCGGAAAACTCTAACCAAAAAAAATAATATGTCGCTTTTTATCATCGGAGATGTTCATGGCTGTTTCCATTCATATCTTAAATTGATGGATCATTGGGAGCCAAAAACAGAGACCCTCATTCAACTAGGAGATCTTGTCGACAGAGGTAACTTTTCTCCTTTGACTCTGAGGTTAGCTTTCGAAATCAAAAAGGTTTTTAAAAACTCAGTTCATTTCCTCAAAGGAAATCATGAACAAATGATGATCAACTACCTTCAAGGGGAAGACCATTCTGACCATTGGCTAAACAATGGTGGTAAAGAAACTCTAGAACAATTCAAAAAAGAGAATTTAAATCCCGAATCTTACCTTGGCTGGCTTAGTTCCATGCCTTTGTTTTGGGAAAATAAAAATGTAGTAGTATCACACGCTGGCTTCTCTGGAATAGGTTCACCATTAGATCTCGACAATACAGATGGCGTATTATGGAATAGAAAATCCTTAGTGAATTTAGGCAAACTACAAGTAATAGGACATACACCTTTGGTGGATGGAAGGCCAGAATTCCAAAGTAGCAGCAATTCTTGGAATATAGATACAGGTGCATACAAAGGCCATTGCCTCACAGGAATAAAACTCAAAAAAGATGGTACATTTTTGGAAACAATTAGCATTCCTACAATTACAAAAGATTACAATTCTACTTCTAGTCAATTCCATACAGGATTGATAAAAAGTTCTATTGAGGGGAAATCCAGAATATAATTCAATCAAGAAATTTGAAATCCTCTTTATTGATTTCAAATTTCTTGAATGTGTTTTTTTAACTATAATCGATTTAATTACTACACAAAGTTCTCACCTTTTGCTTTGGCGTCAATTACGAATTCCCTAAACTTCTTTTCAGCATCAAGTTTACAGATTAGTAGCACATTTTCAGATTCAGTAACAAGGTAGTTTTCCAAACCTTGGATAACTACTAATTTATTGGACGAAACTTTCACATAGCAGTTTTTGGTGTCGTATAGAAGTGCATTGGCTTCCACTACATTTTCCTCAACGTCTTTATCTTGTATTTCATACAATCCCATCCACGAACCCAAATCAGACCAACCAAAATCTCCCAAAATCACATATACCTCCTCTGACTTTTCCATTATTCCAAAGTCAATCGAAATATTTTTCACTTGAGAATAAGCCTTGATGATAAATTCATGTTCTTGATCTGTATTGTAATATCCCACTCCTTCTTCAAAAACCTCTGCGACTTCAGGCATGTATTTCTCAAAAGCCTTGATGATACTTTCCACTTTCCAAACAAACATCCCAGAATTCCAGACAAAATCACCACTTTCTAAAAAGGTCTTGGCCAACTTCAAATTTGGTTTTTCGGTAAATGTCTTTACTTTTTTGGCCGCTTTAGAATCGTCGACAAAATATTGGATATAACCATAGCCTGTTTCAGGTCTATTCGGCTGAATTCCAATAGTAATCAATCGGTCATGTTGCTCACATGAATTCAAGGAAGTTTCAATATTCAGAATAAATTTTGATTCATTGAGTATCAAATGGTCTGCTGGGGTTACGATAACTTTTGCGTGAGGGTCTTTTTCCGAAATTTTATAACTCGCATAAGCAATACAATTTGCCGTATCTCTCCTTTGGGGTTCTTTCAAAATGTTGGATACTGGAATATCGGGCAATTGTTCTCTCACTAAATCAAAATAATGCTTATTGGTAACCACTAGAAACCTATCGGAATCAGTCATGCTCAAAAATCGATCATAGGTCATCTGAAGCAAGGATCTTCCGGTACCAAGGATATCCAAAAATTGCTTGGGCCTATTGTTTCTGCTATATGGCCAAAAACGAGAGCCAATCCCTCCAGCCATGATTACTACATATGGTTTTTCCTGCATTGGTCAGTATTATACGATACCCTCTTTCATTAAGTCATGAATATGGATAAACCCAGCGATTTTATCGCCATCCATAGCCACTAGTTGTGTAATATTAAATTCTTTCATTCTATTCAAAGCCCTGATTGCAAATTCATCCTGTGAGATAGTTTTAGGGTTTTTAGTCATTATTTCAATTGCCTTCACTTGTTGGATATCTGCACCTGATATCAGCATTCTTCTCAAATCCCCATCAGTAATTATACCAAGCAATTTATGATTTTCATCCACAACGGCAGTTGCACCTAACCTTTTGCTGCTTATCTCTACGATAATTTCGGTCAAAAGGGCATCTTTTTTTACAATCGGGATCAAATTCTTTGGTATTACATCGAAAACAGTCAAATATAGTTGCTTCCCGAGAGCCCCACCTGGGTGATAAACTGCAAAATCTTCTGGTGAAAACCCTCTTGCTTCCAATAAGCAAACGGCAAGTGCATCACCCATGGCCATATGAACCGTGGTACTGGTAGTCGGTGCTAGATTGTTTGGACAAGCTTCTTGATCAATAGTGGCATTTAGTACAAAATCAGCATTTTCAGCCAAATAACTATTCACGTTACTGACTAAAGCTATGAGTTTTGACCCTAATCGTTTGAGCAAAGGTACCAAAACCTTTATCTCAGGGGTGTTTCCACTTTTCGAAATACAAATTACGAAATCATTTTTTTGAATCATACCCAAATCTCCATGAATCGCATCAGCGGCATGCATAAATAAAGCTGGTGTACCAGTGGAATTAAGTGTGGCTACTATTTTATTGGCTACGATTGCACTTTTGCCAATACCTGTAATCACTACTCTTCCTGATGAGGCCAAAATAGCCTCAACACAGGCCACAAAATCATCATCTATAAAATTTATTAGATTTTGAACCGCATTTGCCTCCTTTTGGAGCACTTCGATAGCGCTAGTTTTAATATTTTTTGTTAATTTCAATTTTGACAGGCTTTATCATTAAATTTGTATCAAAGGTAAAAAAGAAATCCTTAAAGTTTAATGAATACCCAAAAGCGGAACATTAAAACGTCATTGTGAAGTGGATCAATCAGTAAAAGAAAATCTAAAAGAAATATTTGGTTTCAGTCAGTTTAGAGGAAATCAAGAAGCCATTGTTGATAACATCCTTGGAGGTAGCAATACATTTGTAATCATGCCAACAGGAGCCGGAAAATCGTTATGTTACCAACTTCCAGCTGTGATCAAAGGCGGTACAGCTGTAGTCATATCACCATTGATTGCACTGATGAAGAATCAGGTTGACCAGCTCAATGCCTTTGGCATCAACGCATACTTTCTGAATTCAACCCTAAATAAATCAGAGACAACGAAAGTCAAAAAAGAAGTTCTTGCAGGCAAAACGAAACTCCTTTACGTGGCTCCTGAGTCTCTTACCAAAGAAGAAAATGTACTTTTCCTCAAAGAAGCCAACATAAGTTTTGTTGCTATTGATGAAGCACATTGTATCTCAGAATGGGGACATGATTTCAGGCCTGAATACCGTAGAATCAAATCTATAATTGCCCAGATCGGTGAGAAACTACCAATAATCGCTCTTACGGCTACAGCTACTCCAAAAGTACAACAAGACATTCAGCGAAATTTGCAGATGGAAGAGGCTGATCTGTTTAAGTCTTCTTTCAACAGAACCAACCTTTATTATGAGGTGAGGCCAAAAGTGAAAAATGAGACCAAAAAACAAATCATCAAGTACATAAAAGGCCACAAAGGCAAATCAGGTATCATCTATTGCTTGAGCCGCAAAAAAGTGGAAGAAATTGCTTCTCTGCTTCAAGTAAACGGTATCAATGCAGCCCCATACCATGCTGGACTAGATCAAAGTATCAGAATCAAAAACCAAGATGATTTCCTCAATGAGGAACTTGATGTGATAGTAGCCACGATTGCTTTTGGAATGGGAATCGATAAGCCTGATGTAAGGTATGTGATTCACTATGACGTACCAAAATCCCTGGAAGGCTATTATCAAGAAACTGGACGAGCTGGTAGAGATGGACTTGAGGGACATTGCTTGATGTTCTACAAATACGAAGACATTGTAAAATTAGACAAATTCAATAAAGACAAGCCGGTAACAGAACGTGAAAACGCGAAGGTCTTGCTCCAAGAAATGGCTGCTTATGCAGAAAGCTCTGTTTGTAGAAGAAAAACGCTACTTCACTACTTTGGCGAATACATGGAAAAAGACTGTGGCTTCTGTGACAACTGTAAACACCCCAATGAAAAGTTTGAAGGCAAAGATTATTTGGTCTCTGCGATACAAGCTGTCAAAGAAACCAACAACCGTTTCAATATTGAGCATATCGTCAAAGTAATCAGAGGAGAGCAAAATGACTACATGAAAAGCTATGGTCATGATAAGCTCAGTATATTTGGTGTTGGTTCTGAAGAAGATGAAAGACTTTGGAAAACTATCATCCGACAAGCGATGATCAATGATTTCATTGAGAAAGACATAGAAAACTATGGAGTCATAAAAGTAACTGCAAAAGGCTTAGAATACATCAAAGAGCCATATAGCATTTCTATGAGCAAAGACCACGATTTTGAAAAAATGCTCATAGCAGAAGCCTCAGATGACATTTCAAATGGAGCAAAAGCCTATGATGAAAAGCTTTTTGAATTGCTCAAAGCAGAGCGAAAGAAAGTCGCAAAATCAAAAGGATTACCTCCTTATGTAATTTTCCAAGATCCTTCATTGGAAGAAATGGCAACCGTCTATCCTACCACCAGAGATGAATTGGCGCAAATAAATGGCGTCGGTATGGGAAAAGTCACTAAATTTGGCTCGTCATTTCTAAAATTGATCGAAAACTATGTAGAGGAAAATGATATCATGACAGCCTCAGACGTAGTCGTCAAAACTGCTGGAAGTAGATCAAAAGTAAAAATTTCAATAATCCAGCAAGTGGATAGGAAAATCGATCTTGATGAAATAGCAGAAAATTTGAATATCTCCATGGCTGAATTGCTTCAAGAGATCGAGCAAATCATCTACAGTGGTACAAAATTGAATATCAATTATTACATTGAAAATATCATGGACGAAGACCGAGAGGATATTCTACATGATTATTTCATGACTGCTGAAAGTGACAACATCAAAGCAGCTTTGAGTGAACTCGAAGATGAAGATTTTGGCGAAGAAGAAATCCGTGTGTATAGAGTAAAATTCATCTCTGAACACGCAAATTAAACTGAAATTCACAAATGAATATATTATTATTAGGAAGCGGAGGTAGAGAGCATGCCTTTGCTTGGAAAATTGTAGGCAGCCCGAAATGTTCAAAACTTTTCGTAGCTCCAGGAAATGCAGGAACTGCCCAAATTGCCCAAAATATTTCGATTGGAATCAACGATTTCGAAGCTTTAACAGAATTCGTATTGGAAAACAATATCGGAATGGTGGTAGTGGGGCCAGAAGAGCCTCTTGTAAAAGGAATAGTTGATTATTTTCAAGCCAATCCAGCAACAAAAGAACTCCCTATAATTGGTCCAGGTCAACTTGGAGCCACCATGGAAGGATCGAAGGACTTTTCTAAGCAGTTTATGGAACGAAACAATATTCCAACTGCTGCTTCTGAGACCTTCACAAAAGATAACATCAACCAAGCTTACAAGTTTATTGATGCACAGACCATTCCAGTTGTCTTGAAAGCAGATGGTTTGGCAGCAGGAAAAGGTGTTTTGATCTGCCAAAGCCACCAAGAAGCGAAGGAATCTCTTCGAGAAATGCTTGTGGAAAACAAATTTGGCGAAGCCTCATCCAAGGTTGTGATAGAGCAATTTCTCGATGGTATTGAGCTTTCGGTATTTGTGGCTACAGATGGAAAGAGTTACAAAATCCTCCCTGAGGCAAAAGATTATAAGAGAATAGGCGAAGCAGATACAGGATTGAACACTGGTGGCATGGGAGCTGTAAGCCCTGTCCCATTTGCAGATACTGATTTTATGCAAAAGGTAGAGGAAAGAGTGATCAAACCTACTGTAAACGGACTTCACAAAGAAAAAATTAGATATACTGGATTTCTATTTATCGGTTTGATGAATATTGGAGGAGATCCTTACGTGATAGAATACAATGTCCGTATGGGCGATCCAGAAACTCAAGCTGTCCTTCCTAGGATAAAAAGTGACTTTGTCGATTTACTTTACTCTATGGGAACGATGAATTTGGATAATTACAAAATTGAATTGGAATCCTTTACCTCTACGACGGTCGTGTTAGTGGCAGGTGGATATCCAGGAGATTACAAAAAGGGCGATAAAATTTCTGGCTTAGGTAAGCAAGTAAAGGAAAATAATTCGTTGGTATTCCATGCTGGCACTACGCTAAATTCAGATGGCGATGTATTGACAAACGGCGGAAGAGTAATCGCCGTTACCGGTATAGGTCAAGATGTAGAGTCGGCCCTTTCAAATGCATACAGCAAAGTAGCTGAAATCACTTGGGATGCTCAGTATCACAGAAAAGATATTGGTCAGGATATTCTGGCGTTAGTAAAGTAAACCCAATTTAACGAGGAGCGAAAGGCTCCCTTTTGATATAATTATGGCAGGATGTAGTAGCTGCTCTACCACCACCGGATCGAGTGGAGGATGCCAAAACAACGGCACTTGTGGTACGAGCGATTGTAATAAAATGAATGCATTCGACTGGCTATCCCACATGGGAATCCCAGTTGTAGATAAGTATAATGTAGTAGAAGTGAAATTTAAAGGCGGTAGGAAAGAATATTACCGCAATGTAGATCACCTTCAACTCACTACCGGAGACCCAATTGTCGTGGATGTTCCCAATGGGCATCACATTGGCTGGGTATCTTTACAGGGAGAATTAGTCCGTCTTCAAATGCAAAAACGGAAAATCAAGGATGATGATAGCATCCTAAGGATATACCGTGTCGCAAATCAGAAAGACATTGAAAAATGGGAAGAATCAAAAAATCGAGAAGTTCCTACTATATACAGAACAAAGCAAATCATTGACGAGCTGAAGCTTGACATGAAATTGTCTGACGTGGAGTTTCAAGCTGACAATTCAAAAGCTACATTTTACTATTCCGCAGAAGATAGGGTTGATTTTAGAGAACTGATCAAATTGCTTGCATCGGAATTCAAAATCCGTGTAGAAATGCGTCAGATCAGCCTAAGACAGGAAGCGGGAAGACTAGGTGGAATCGGAGTATGTGGAAGGGAACTTTGCTGCTCTACTTGGATTCATGATTTCAAAAGTGTCAGCACTTCTGCTGCCAGATACCAAAATCTTTCCCTAAACCCAACCAAGCTTTCCGGTCAATGCGGCAGGTTAAAATGCTGCTTGAATTATGAGTTGGACACTTATATGTCTGCACTGGAGGATATTCCGACTGTAGAAAAACCATTGTTCACTGAGGCTGGCCCAGCAAAACTTCAAAAGACGGATATTTTCCGGAAACTGATGTGGTTTAGCTACAACAATGAAAACAACTGGCATTCCATCACCTGCGAACGTGTGATGGCTATTCAGTTAATGAATGCAAAAGAAATCAAGCCTTTTGACCTCCAAAATGACCACTCTAAAGATGCTGAAGATAAAATCAGTAGATCCAATATGGAGTTGGAGGCCCTCGACAAAAAATTCAGCACGACAACTACAAAGAAAAAGAAGAAAAAGAAAAAACCTAGAAATCGTGTGGAAGGAGAAACTATCCCTCAAGCTGATTCTACTCAAAGGCAAAATAAGCCTGCACCACAAAACCCGAAAAATCCAATTGCTTCAACTGAACCTAAAGAGGGTAACAGAGATAGAAATAGATTCAAGAAGAACAGGATGGGTAGAAAAAATGTGGATCAAAACAATAAAACCGAGAATAAAGTAGAAGGGAATAAAAATACCGGAACACCAAAACCTAGGAATAACCCAAGGCCAAAGCCTGAAGGAAACGCTGAAAATAAACTAAGAGAAAACAAACCGGCGGCTAAAAGAAGATATCCACCAAGAAATAAAGGAGACCAAAACAAAGGTGATCAAAATGAATAAAATAGGTGGTTTATTTCTTATCCCATTTATATTGATATTGGTTTTTTCCTGCAATAGCGATCGGGTTTTTGAAGATTATAAGGGGATGGAAACGCAATCTTGGCACATTGCTGATACAGTTGCTTTTGATTTGCCTCAATCAGATGAAGCTTTAAGTTCATTAATCGGAATCAAATACAATGTTGATTATCAGTTTAGAAACCTTTATGTCAAGTATTTTCTTTCTGATAGTCTTGGGAATAAATTTGAATCGCAATTGCTTAATGTATCCTTGTTTGATAGTAAAGAAGGCCGGCCCACAGGGGCTGGTTTTGGTAGCTCTTACACTAGGTTTGACACTTTACCTCTACAAAGTAATAACCGATTTTCTAAAATAGAGTTTGTCCAATACATGCGAGTAGAAGAATTGAAAGGAATTGAAGCAATAGGCTTCAAGCAGGTAGAAAAAGAGTCCAATAATTAGAAAATTGGACTCTTTTATTTTTCAAGAATATCTTTTCCCATCCAATATTGACGGCTAAAGTAAAAATGATATGGCCAAGATTTTTGTTTCAGTTGCATACAGTGATAGACAAAAGCTTCCTTGGAACTGCTAGTATTATAAAGTCTTTGGTCATCCGTCAAAATGGCTTCTACATAGCCCTCCCCTTCTTTCTTGACAGCCAAATCCAACCATGATGATTCGTCATAACTTGATATATTGACACCATTACTCGTGGATAATAACCTGTTTTTTAGTGTCCAACTTTCTTCGAAACCTGCACTAGTATTTTGTTCAAATTCTACAGATTTCCCTTTTGATATATCCTCCACAAACCTTAAGTACTTCTTGAGCATTTCAATACCAGGATTATTGAGTTGCTCTTTTTTGAAATCCTTAGATGTCAGACTTGTAATCAAACTGATCTTTCTCTTCGCTCTTGTGATTGCGACATTCAGCCTATTTTGGCCACCATTTTTGGAAAGCATACCAAAGTTAGCTATCAATCTTCCTGCCTTGTTTTTCGCATATCCTGTGGAGAATATGACCCAATCAAATTCATCCCCCTGCACATTTTCTATATTCTTGATTGACAAATGACTGCGATCAATAGATTCTTCCATTTCAGCCAATTTTGAAATCAATTCCATCTGGAAAAAATTAAAAGTAATGACTCCAACAGAATAATTTGGATGGGTCTTCTGCACTTTCTTTACGGTTTCTATTACGGTCTCAGCTTCAACCGCATTTACTTGATTTTCCCATATTCCATCGACATGAATAAACTCAAAGGGTATCTCATTAGCATTCACCAACTCTCTTTCAGTCAGCATTTCCAACTTATCTTGATAGAAGTGATGATTTGAAAACTCAATCAACGGTTTTTGAGAACTTCGGTAATGTCCTTTCAGCCAAAATTTTTTGAAAAAACTGGATGATAGGTCTAGCAATGACTCTGTATCTACTTCCAATCCCTCTTCGTCAGAATCCAGCCGGACCTGATACAAGTCAAAAGGCTGTAGCTGTTGGGAATCTCCAGCAATCACCACTTGCTTGCCCCTTAGCATGGCTGGAAGTCCTCGTTCTACATAACATTGGGATGATTCATCAAAAATGACCAAATCAAAATTTTGTTTCAAAGGAAACAATGCTGAAACCGTCTCTGGCGAAGCCATCCAACAAGGCATCAAGTTAAATATCTCTTCCTCAAAATTTTCAACCAACTTTTTGATGGACCACAGCTTTTTCTTCTTACTTACTTGATGTAGTAGTTCCCGATAAGTTGTCCTATTATTAAGTCTATTAAATTCAAGTTTTTTAAACGTCTGTTCCCGAATCCTGAGCTCAGAAATATGCTGTGACAAACTCCACTTCTCTTCTACAGCATCTATCAAATCGTTATGTAAGTTCAGGAACTTGGCAGTTCCAACCTCTCTTAAAACAGGATATTTTGACTCAATATGATCTATCCAAGAAGTACTCAATCCTACCAAAAACAAATGACTCAATTGTTCATATTCGTGGTCTGGAAATTCATCCAAAAGCTTCTCCATTACTTGGATATCAGTCACAGAAAGCCTTTTTCTCAATTTATCAAATTCCACCAATTCCTCGAAAACATGTGGTATTTGCTCTTTTTGATCCAAAAAGGATTTTTCAGGAGGATGCGAAATTAGATGTTGAATTTGTATTTTACTCAAATAAATACTCCATGAATCAATTTTTGACTCCAATTTCAAAATGAAATTTTCAATCCTATTGATCAAACTTAAAACCTCTTTTGATGACGAATCTGAACTCAAAATAGCATTTTCCAAACCCTCTAAATCCTTCATCACAAACCTAGCCTGGATAGCATCTAAGTGCGTTGAGGAAAAATGATTGAATGTAGAAAAGTCAAATGGCTTCTGGGGCAAGTTCAACCAATCTTTTTGGTTGAGTAATGTATATTGGTGATTGAGGTTTAACCTGTTTTCCAATTTCTTTACCAACAAACTAAAATCATGGTCATTTTCCTTCAAATGGTGTGTTTTGATCAACTCGATTACTCTACGGTATTTATTTTTGTTGAATTTCAAATTGATTTTACCCCACCAGGATTTTCTACTTTCTATATATTCCAACAATTCTGACAAAGTATCCTGAACTTCCCCGTCAGGAATTTGCCACTCCACCCCTTCTTCTGAAAGCAAAGATTTTACTGTTTCGAATTTATTTTCTAACCAAAGAAGATCAAAAACATCACTTGGTTGGTCAATGATATCATCAAAAACAATTTGTCTATCTAAGAGGTGTAAATATTGCTTGAATTTGCATAAGCTTGCCTTTTTCTCAAAAATCGAGAATAAAAAAGATGCGTTTAACCCATTAATTCCCGCAAACTCTCGATCAAAATCTGATTTAATACTTTCGATCTCCGAAAGAATTTCTTTCAAACGCTTCGAAGCTGTCACACCAAAACTGCTAAAATCAACTCTGTGAAGCCAAAAAGATTTTGCATTTTGATACTTTTTGTAATAAATCTCATATTCCTTCAAATCTCTCAAAAAATCAGCAACTCTGTCCCAAGTAAAACTCTTGTAAAATTGAGTCAGATCTATTGACTCATCATCAAGTTTTGACGTCATGTAGAGCTGTTTGATTGGTATTCCACATTCTTCAGTATTAAAAAGACTTTTTTTATAATCATCAAAATAATCCAAAGAAGTGTCTATAGCTCTGGATAGTTGAGAGAATTGACGTTCGTAATGAATTGCATCAATTCCCCTATTTAACTCTTGATAGTGATCAATAGAATCGATTTGAGCTTTCAGCTTCTGGAAAAGCAGCTTCCTATCAGTCCTAAAATCATGAATCAACCCCAAAAAGGCTCCAAACCCTTTTTCTTCAAGTCTATTATAGACCACATCTAAAGCAGCTCTTTTTTGAGAGACTATCAGCACTTTTTTGCCTCTGGAAATGTAATCTACCGCCAGATTACTGATCAACTGAGACTTCCCTGTGCCCGGAGGCCCTTCGACCACACAAGAATCACCTGATCTCACGGCTTTTACTACAGCTTCTTGACTTGCATCCAAAGGAAAAACATTATACAGTTGGTCTTCCCTTGGTGAGCTTGACTCTCCTTCTTTCGCAAAACGGGCAGCAAGCAAGTCTTCGAGATCGGACTCATTTTCTGCCATCAATTGCTCATAATCTTGGATCAAAAAGCTCGATTTCTGTGAAAATTGTCCCAAAATAGCATAAGGTCTTAATTTGAGGACACCAGAAGCTAACTGCTCTTCATCAATACTCTTACTGCTTTCAGGAAATCCAGCCAACTTTTGCTCGTACAGTTCTTGGTTAAAATTTATAGAAAAATTTTCTTTTAGGAAATCATAAATCATCGATAAAAAACCAGTTACCTCTTTCGGTGCTTCTTCAAAAATATTCTCATCCTTGATAGCAGGCGCCAAATATGCTCGCTGATAAGCCAATATAAATGTTTTGTTGAATATGATCTGTGAAGAAGCATTTCTTTTTAGAACCCAATTGTCATGTTCCTTTGCAAGAATAACAGGAAAAAACAGCAAGGGACATCTTATGATTTGATCATTTATCAATTTGCCTTCTACGAAAGGATAGGCAACATAAAGACTTTTCTCTCCAGTTTCTTCTTCTGTTGTTTTTACTTGTTGGAAAATTGATTGAAGATTTTTTGAAAAATGGTTAAGCTGCTTGTCTCTTGGATCAGAAGTAGAAATCAAGGGGATGGATTTTTCTCCCTGAATCAATTCCCTGATATATTCGTATGGATCAGAATGCTTTAGAAATTCAAGACTTTTCAAGTCAATCATTTGTGAAGAAAAAAGCTTTGGGAGATACAAAGACCTATTTCTACTGGAGAGATCCGTCAAACGATTAAGATATACCTGAAAAGTGTTTTTGATCATATTTGCTATTTGAATGGGGAATCTTTTTCTTTTGCCATTTGATTATAGACCACGCCATCCATGATTCCCGGTATCCATTTGTTCAAAAATACCGCCAATTTTCCTTGAGTTGTCAAAACAATCTCTCTTTTTCTTTTGGCAGTAGCATTCAGGATATGTTCTGCAACTTCTTCAGGAGACATCATTTTTGCTTCATCACGTGGAGAAGCACCTTGAGGGGAGCCATCGGCAAGCAATGCATTTGATCTGATGTTAGAAGCAGTGAAGCCAGGGCAGGCTACAAGTACATGTACATCTTTTTTTAACAACTCAGTACGTAAGGATTCAAAAAAGCCGTTCATCGCAAATTTGCTGGCAGTATATGCAGTCCTAGCCGGAGTTCCTCTGTATCCATTGATTGACGAAATCCCAATGATGCTGCCTTTGTTTTGGGTAATTGACTCCAAACAATATTTCGTAGCGTAAACTGAACCCCAAAAATTGATATCCATTACCTTTTTGAACACCTCAATATCCAAATCCTGAAAAAGGGCCCGCATCGAAATACCTGCATTGTTGATCAAAATATCTATTTTCCCAAATTGGGAAATTGCAGTCTCAGCCATTCTTTTATTGTCCTCTTCTAATGCTGAGTCTGCCAATACACCAATTGCCGCTATTCCATGGTTTTGTAGTTTGACCAATGAATTATCAAGCTTAACCTGACTTCGACCTGTTATCACCACCTTTGCACCCTCTTTGCCAAACGCCAAAGCACATGCCTCACCTATTCCTGATGTTGCTCCTGTGATGATAACTACCTTTTCCTTAAATTTCATTTCATTTTAATTTGACTGCAAAGATAAAAATTTAGCATGTATGCCTAGCGGTGATTATTTTTTTTGATCAAATTTCTGATTTTTGGAACATGCAACATTTTTTTGATGCCTCTTTTGAAAGAAACCTTCATTTTGAGCATCAACCTTGATCATTTTTCAATTTATTGATAAAATTCATTTAATTGGCTAAATTTCTTAAATCTTAAGACATTCAAGCTTAAGAATGTTTTGAGATTATCTAACTTCCAGCTAAAAATGAAAAGAAAACTAGCGATTTTATTCGCAATAATTGCCTGGTTTGCAGTAATTGTTCAGTTTTATATAATGATAGAAAATAGGGTTTCTTCAATATCAGAAACTGTCATTAGATTTTTTAGTTTCTTTACTATTTTGACAAATATCATTGTCGCAATCTATTTCTCAAGTCAATCCACCAAAAGTAAAGTCTCTGGATTTTTTGATCAACCTGGCAGACTTACTGCTGTCACTGTTTATATATTGGTAGTTGGGTTGGTATATCAATTTGTCTTAAGGCAAGTCTGGGAACCTACAGGAATGCAAAAAATAGTTGATGAATTGCTTCACTCAGTGACGCCAGTAATTACTTTGATCTATTGGTTTCTATATGAAAAAAAGAAAATGGTCAAATGGTCTGAAGTTCCAAATTGGCTAATTTATCCAGCTGTCTATCTTATTTACATCCTTTTTAGAGGGGATTTTTCAGGATTCTATCCCTATCCTTTTGTCAATGTCCCCGAGATAGGTATTCAACAAACATTCATCAATTCTTTTTTTGTTTTAATACTTTTTTTAGTGCTTTCGTATGGAATGATTTTGATTGGGAAAGGTTCTGTGGCAAATTCTAAAGACGCTTAAAAAATTCAACTCTTTCAGAGTTGGAAGCAGATGGCATTATTTGCATAGCTTTTTTCCTCCGCATTGA
Source organism: Belliella calami (assembly GCF_022549695.1). GTDB lineage: Bacteria > Bacteroidota > Bacteroidia > Cytophagales > Cyclobacteriaceae > Belliella > Belliella calami. Next base: position 144,039 of record NZ_JAKZGS010000006.1, read on the forward strand.
CATGCGGGGTTAATTAAGGTTTATCCCCGTTGGGGATAGTAGTACGCTTTAGTTCCTGGAAGGAACAAATTTGAGTAACCCCGGATAAAATCCGGTGGACAATGAAATCATTTCACTAATCTTACTGACAACTCCAAAGGAGTTGAATTTGAAAAGGATGAATCTTTAATAAATAGAATCTTTTTCAATAACAATCTGATAATAAAAATTCCAATCCAATTGATCAATAAGGTCAATTACAACAGCTAATTCTGCATTCTTAGAAATGGTTTTTTCTCTAAGTCCATAATCCGAAATCAACTTAACTTTCATTATTATCCAATATGTATTTTCGCAATTATGCCCGTATCCAAATTTATATAGGTAAATACCTTAAGTTCAATGCTGTCGTCAGTTGACAGACGACCGTCGACGATTATCTGCATGATATCATGCGAAAATTCACCTCCTAGTGTCATTGCGGAAAATCATATAATCCAAATAAAGATTTGACCTTATTGCATCCAAAATATGAAAAGCATATTTCAATAATACCCATTTACATTGACTTTTTTGATTAATTTTGCGCCCATGTCGAGAAAAATGAAAAATAAGGTTGTCGAGAACCTGACTATTGAGAGAATTGCTACTGAAGGGAAATGTGTTGGACATCATGAAGGTAAAGTGGTATTTGTTCAGGGCGTGGCACCTGGAGATGTCGTAGATGTAAGAATCACCCGAGGTAAAAGCTCCTTCATGGAAGGTGAGGCCATTAAATTCCATGAATTTTCAAAAGATAGAATTGACCCATTTTGCTCCCACTTTGGCACCTGCGGAGGCTGCAAGTGGCAACATATCAATTATGATTTACAAAAAACCTATAAAAGACAGCAGGTTGTAGATCAGTTTACCCGAATCGGTAAAGTAGAAATTCCCGAGGTAGAACCGATTATAGGCTCTGCAAATACACAATACTATAGAAATAAGCTTGATTTTACTTTTTCGAACAACCGTTGGCTTACACGCGAAGAGATTGACTCAGGAGCAGAATTCGAGAGAAATGCACTTGGTTTTCATATTCCGAAGATGTTTGATAAAATTGTAGATATCGAACATTGCTACCTTCAGGGTAATATTTCAAATGATGTAAGAAATGAATTGAGAAAATTTGCACTAAGCAACGAGCTTTCATTCTATGACATCAGAAATCAAGTTGACCTGCTTAGAAACCTCATCATCCGAACCACAAGCACTGGCGAAAGCATGGTCATTGTTCAGTTTGGTGGTGACAATGAAGCGGAAATTGACTTGGTGATGAATTTTCTTCATGAAAAATTCCCGCAAATCACTGCATTGCTTTACATCATCAATTTGAAGAAAAACGAGACTTTCAATGATCTTGAAGTGGTGACTTTTGCTGGAAAAGACTACATTGAAGAAGAAATGGAAGGGTTGAAATTCAGAATTGGTCCAAAATCATTTTACCAAACCAACTCAGACCAAGCATATGAACTATACAAAGTCACGAGAGAATTTGCGGGATTGAAAGGAGGTGAGGTAGTTTATGATTTGTACACCGGAACAGGTACGATTGCAAACTTTGTTGCCAAGCAAGCCAAACAAGTCATTGGGATCGAATACGTAGAGGCAGCAATAATTGATGCCAAGCTAAATTCCAAAGTCAACGGATTGGAAAACACGCTATTCTATGCAGGTGACATGAAGGACATGCTGAATGACGAGTTTATCGCGACGCATGACAAACCTGATGTCATTATCACAGATCCACCAAGAGCCGGTATGCATGATGATGTTGTCAATATGCTCCTTAAACTTGAAGCTCCAAAAATCGTCTATGTAAGCTGCAATCCAGCGACTCAAGCAAGAGATGTTGCTTTGCTTTCAGAGAAATATAGTGTAGATAAAATTCAACCTGTGGATATGTTTCCACAAACTTATCATGTTGAAAATGTAGTACTCCTAACCCTGAAATCATGATATCAGACTTTAACGACCCGGAATTGAGTGGGAAATACCTTGGAACGATCACCAAGGATTTTCTTAATGTTTCAGAAATCCTCAAAGAGGCATCTTATCAAGTCAGAAGTAGGAAATTCTCCAAATTCCCCATTTTTCCAATATCCAAGGAAGAGCAACCTATCGGTCAGCTCCTCTTGGGAAAAGAAGAGAAAAATCTTGATTGGAATTATTACATTACCTATATCGATGAATTTATCCAAAGAAAATTGATCGCAGAGGAACTTCGAGAAGAATTCGAAAACAACTACAAAAACCCTGATGAATTCTGCTGCCTTTTCGTGATGGATAAGGAGTTTACGAGTTTTGTTTATATTCCATTTCCGGAGGAGTAGGAAGGTGCTCGCAAATGTGGCGGTGGAGCAAAGGAGCCCAAGGGATTGAGAAATTGGAAGAACTTGACCCGAGTATTAGGATTGGAAAATTGGAAGATTAGAAGATTTTTGGATTAACTTGTCTGATGGGGTTGATTGGAAGTTTGGGAATTGGAATGTTCAAAAGTTACAAAGTTGGAAGGTTAGGGAGTCCTCGTAATGTGGGTGTCTTTGTGCAATGAACATCTTTTCCGTTTAGGGGAATTGTACTGGTACAAAAATATTGGAAGAGCTTGTCCGTTGCGGAGGATTTGATAATTCATTGATTCATTGAGAGATTTTTACCATTGTCATTTACGCCTACTTTTCTTCCTTTTTCTCTCTTCCAAAAACATTCTAATTCCAGAATAGGGAGAAAGACTATGATAATAGACTAGAAGAGATATAATCCCAACAAAAATCAAACTTGACCCTCCTACTACATTTAAGTCCACAAGATGCTTTAGATTTTATATTTTCAACTAATCAATGGATTGACGAAACACAAACTCAAGAAGTGAAAAATAAACTGATTGAACTTACAAAACTTATTGGTTCTTATCAAGATAATGAAGCCATTGCTAATAAAAGCGTTGGTCAAAACTATTTGCTTTATAAATTTCTTGTAAAACATGATCGCCAACCTATAAGGTTTATGTTTATCTATTATAAACCAAAAGATAAATGGCAATTACAGAAATTCCAATACGATGACAATTTAGAAAATGAGTTAATAGAGGCATCCAGTGCTTACAGACTAACTGAGAATCTCCCATGTGATCAGTAGAAAATTTCTTCGATTAATTAGTTCAATTCACATCATTCAAAATAACCTTCATTTTCTGCACAGTGGATTTTCCTATTCCTATTACGGATAGCAAATCTGATTCTGAGGCATTGAATATATGCTGAAGGCTACCAAAATGATTCAGTAGGTATTCTGCCCTATCGGCACCAATTCCTGGAAATCCTTCAAGGATATGGATTTTTTGTTTTAAAAACTTATCTGATTTCTGAAATTTAGGCTTTAGCCTTGGATAAAGTTTATAATCTGCCAATTTATCCTTTGTAAGTTGTTTGAAAGATTGGAGCATAACTGAAACAGTTTCTTTCCGAGTCTTAGCTCTTATAATAGGGATTTTGAAAATCAAGGATACAGACATTAAAATTGATTGAACTGCATTTTTGCTAAAACCTAAATTCTTGTATTCTCTTTTTCGACCTTCCAAAATCAGACAAGCAGGTACTTTTGAATTAGCCAACTTACCAACCTGCTTAAAAAATCTTCCATCTTTAATAGAAGCACTAAAATCTGAAGGGGTTTTTCTCTCAACAATTAATTCCGAATCTAGAAGATAATCCCCTACAAGCAACCGTTCTTTCCTTACAATGATGTTTTTGTAAAAAAGCAGATACTCAAGCATCGCATCAGGCTCCCTATCATCAATCACAATCTCCAACGGATAAAACTTCGACCCACTCAAAAAATCCTTCATATAGTTAAAAGTTGATTACATCTAAAAATAAAGAAAAAACCAACTATTTTCAATAGTAAAGGGAGCATTTCGCTCCCTTTACTATTGAAAATACATTAAAAATGCTTCCAACCTTGAGCCTTTAATTCTACAACTGTACCGCTCTTGGTAACTAGATTTTTGCCATTTTCTGGCTTGGTTGTGTGTCCGATAAAGTGGATGTCTGCATGCTTTTCCAATTTTTCAAAATCCTTTTGGTCTATTGTAAACAGCAATTCATAATCCTCTCCTCCATTCAATACACAAGTAATTGGATCAAGTCCAAGCTCCACAGCTGTATCAAAAGTCTGCTTGTCGATTGGCAACTTATCTTCATAGATCGTCACGCCAACATTAGATGCTTTGCAGATATGAAAAAGCTCAGAAGCTAGTCCATCGGAAATATCCAACATACTCGTAGGAACTACTCCCAATTCTCGCAATTCATGAATGATATCCATCCTAGCATCTGGCTTCAACTGACGGGCTGTCACAAAAGTGTATTTATCCAAATCAGGTTTCATGTCAGGATTTGCCATAAAAACCTGTTTCTCTCTTTCCAAGATCTGTAATCCTACCAATGCACCACCCAAATCGCCTGTAGCGCAAATGATATCATTGGTCTTGGCTCCTGATCGATAAGACAGCTCTTCTTTTTTGGCTTCTCCGATAGCAGTTATAGAAATGACCAAACCAGATCTAGATGCGGTTGTATCACCACCCACTACATCCACATTATAATGTTCAGCAGCTGCGTTGATCCCGGAATAAAGGGCTTCTACAGCTTCTACAGAAAACCTATTAGATAGTGCCAAGCTTACTGTGATTTGCTTTGGAATAGCATTCATAGCTGCAATATCAGATACATTTACCGCTACAGCCTTGAATCCAACATGTTGCAGAGGGGCGTAAGCCAAGTCAAAGTGTACACCTTCCAAAAGCAAATCTGTAGTCACTACCTTCACATGATCGCCTGCTTCGATGACAGCTGCATCATCTCCAATTCCTTTAAAAGTAGATTCATTTTTTATTTTTATGCTTTGATTCAGTCGATCTATCAGTCCAAACTCGCCCAATTCACCGATTTCTGTTCTTTTATTATCTTCCATTATTTTTATTTTCTTTCTTGACATAATTCCACCAAAACACCATTGGTAGATCTGGGATGCAAAAATACAACTAATTTATTGTCCGCGCCTTCTTTTGGTATTTCATTCAATATTTCGAAGCCTTCAGCCTTGAGTCTTCCTACTTCCGCGTGAATATCTTCCACATCAAAAGCAATGTGGTGGATTCCTTCAGATTTTTTTTCTAAATACTTCGCTATGGGACTGTCATCACGTGTTGCTTCCAAAAGCTCTACCTTTGTGTCCCCTACCTGAAAAAATGATGTGAGTACACCTTCACCGGAAACTTCCTCTTCTTTATAATATGATTTTCCCAAAAGCTTTTTGAAAAGCTCCTTAGATTTTTCCAAATCCTTTACCGCAATCCCTAAATGCTCAATTTTTCTCATTTCTAAACTGTTTTGATTTCAAAATTAACATTTTCTAAAAGAAATAAAGAAGAAAGAAAAAGTATCTAAAACGTGAAGAAGGTAGAAAATAAAATATGAATATCCGCCATGGAGCACATAGGGAAAGAAGTAGCTTTGTAAGTTGCGGATACTTGGCATGAGACAACCGTTCACAATCAACAAAACCAAAAATTGTTCATCCAACAATCTATTGTTTGACTACGTGCAAGAAAGCTGAAAATCATAAAATAATAGGATTTTTAGTGAGGTCAGTTGTTTATAGGAAGAATAACTAAGGGGAAAATTAAAAAATGACTCCACCAGCAGTCTTCCCTTAGAAATAAAAAAAAACACATCTTTAATTCATTCTAATAGTGATTAATAATTTCCCCAAACTATTTATCACACAATCTTTTTAAACAAACCACGTTTCAACATCAAATCTCAAAATAATCTTAACTTCACTTTTGAAGTTCTAAAAATCTAAGGGAATTTAAAAAATGACTTCACCAGCAGTCTCCCCTTAGAAATAAAAAATTCTTTTAAACTTTACCAGGACTTATTACCTGATCGATTCTCCTACATTTATTGAGACACTGTCTTTTTAAACAGGTCACTTTAAAATATAAAAAAAAATCTTACCCTAACCCGAACCTCACTTTTGAAGTTCTAAAAATCTAAGGGAATTTAAAAAATGACTTCACCAGCAGTCTCCCCTTAGAAATAAAAAACTCTTTCAAACTTTATCAGGACTTATTACCTGATCGATTCTCCTACATTTATTAAGACACTGTCTTTTTAAACAAGTCACTTTAAAATATAAAATTTTTAAATTTTATAATCAACACTGAAATTTTTAAAAATCTAAGGGTTTTAAAAAATGACTCCACCAGCAGTCTTCCCTTAGAAATAAAAAGCTATATCAAACTAAACCAAGACTTATTACTTGATCGATTTTTCTACATTTTTTAAGACACTTACTTTTTTATTCGGTCACATTTTTTTTCAACCTAACCACATTCTAGATTTTCTAAACTCATATGACAAATAAGTAAGTGATGTAGTACAATATGTGTATCAGTTTTCTTTCACTTAGCCAAACAATTGATTGGTGTGTGAACGATTAAAAACTTGGTTGACCGTGGGCTATCATCAATTGATTCTCCGAAATGACTACAAAAGTGAATTTCCCTATAACCATGCTAATAACCCTTACTATCAATCTATTAGTAACGAGAGCTTCAATTGACTTAAGATACATCAATTTGGTTGGCATCTGTTAAGGAGGTGTAAAAACATAAAACACTAAGTTATCAACAACGAAAAAAAATTCTATAATCTACTTTTGAGATTATTAATAATCTAATACACATGCTTTATTGACACCAAATCTTCAAATTTGTCATGAAAAATCAAAATAATACAAAATCTTGTCTTATATTTGAAAGACAATAAAGAAAACAATGACTTCACCAGCAGTCTCTCCCTTTATTGATGGCGTAGTAATGTTATATTATTACTTACAGTTATTTTTTACATTCAAATAATTTTGGATCACGCAAAATAAAAGGTCTATTTCAAAATTGACAGCTTTAGTCAATCTGAAATAGACCTTTTATTTTTGAAAATCAACGTAGAAACCTAAACTATGCTTCTTTTTTCAAGATTGTTTCATTGATGAAGTCTTTTACAGGAATTGAGTGAACTCCCTCTGAAACCCTTATTGAAACCGTTAAATTATCTATAGCCTCTACTATTCCTTCCAAATCTTTATAGATAACTTTGTCACCTACATTAATATTTCTCCTGATATAATAGGTATAAAGAATTTTCTGTACAATTTCAATGGATCCAACTCCTAATGAAATCACAAAAATCAAGACTAATCCAGACAAAACAATAACAAGGTTGTTGGTAATTGCAGAAGTATCTATGTTTGCTTGATTGAGGGCTGTTACAGAAAAAATAATCAGGATTACGAAAAACACAAAATTACTAATAAGCCCACCACCTACAATGGATAGTGCATCTAAAAAGCCCTTGAGAGCCTTTTTTATAAAATTGGCTATATAAAGCCCGATGATAAAAAGGGCTATTGCACTGAAAAGCTTCGGAAGATAAGAAACTAAATTTCCTATTTCGTTGGAAATAATTGTCCAACCCAAAATATCTGCCGCTACTGTCAAAAAAACCATGTACAAAATCCACCTAACAAACGCCACAATCACCGAAGAGAGCTCAAAATCCATATTTGCCTCTCCAAAAAGCTTCGCATCTTTGACTTTATCAGAAAGATGATCTAACCTACTTGTCTTTAATATCTTTTTAAGCAGAAAAGCTGTCAACCGCGTGATGAACCATCCCAACACCAAAATAACAATTGCACCGAGTAAGCTCAACAAGTTTGTACTCAATTGTTCACCCATTTTAAGAAATGCATTCATTGTTACTTCCGCCCAATTTGTAATTACCTCCATAGATACTGTGCTTTTTTTATTGTTAGTGCTTAGGTTTGTTGTTAAAAAGGTCATTAAGAGAAACTGGAAAAGCTTCCGTAAATAAGTCGGACAATTCCAATATTAGTTTTGCTTTCGAAACGTCAGCCATCACTTTCTCCTTCAATCCAATAGGCACCTCTTCAAGCCTTGTTTCAAGTTTTTTAAATGGATTTTTAGTATTCATATTCAATTTTTTTGTATTCCTTCAAAAGGTTTGTCTTTGCTCTACTCAGTCTCATTTTAACTGCACTTTGCCCTATTTCCAACACTTCTTGAAGGTCTTTTATTGAAGCATCATCCTGATACTTTAACAAAAGTATCATTCTTTCTTCCGCTGTCACTTTTTGAAGTGCCTTATCCAATTTTTTTGATTCCATTTCCCAAAAAACACCGTCATCTTCATCGTATGAGGTTTCTTTCAAATCATCAACTTCTACAGATTCACGAAGCATTTTGGCATTTTTGTCTCTGTTGAGGTAATTTACACAATAATTATAAGTCAAACTATATAACCATGTTGAAAACTTAGATTTGCCTTTGAATTGACGGATGGTAACAAACAACTGCAAAAAGATATCATGGGTTAAATCTTCAGCTATTTCTGAATGCTTGACAAAGCTGAGACATTTATTAAACACTTTCTTTGAGAACCTATTGTATAGCTCCTCGAAAAACTTGACATTTCGATCTACCCCTACACCAAAGGCCAATTCTTCATCGGTCAATAGGAGTACATCTTCATTTTTTTTCATATTAGTAATTTAGACACCAATTCAAGAAAAAAGTCACATCTGGTAATACATCATTATTCAAATCATGAATAAACTATTTATTTTGACGCAATGGAAAGGTGAAAAAAATCATGTCGTCAAAACTGTACTTGTAACTTTATGTTGACAAAGGTATATTTGTATTTGAATCATTTCAACAGGTAAGTTGTTTTGAGTAGATTCACGTAGTTATAAAAATAAAAATATGATAGTAGTTTCTGAAAAGGCAAGAGAAAGAATCTTGGAGCTAAGAAAAGAGGAAGGCCGATCTGAAAATGAAAATATAAGAGTTTCTGTGAAGGGTGGCGGTTGTTCTGGCTTGATGTACGACCTTGGCTTTGATGCAAGTCTGGTGGAAACAGACCATGTTTTTGAGGACAAGGGCATCAAAATCCTGGTAGATCGAAAAAGTTTACTCTATTTGGCAGGAACCACGTTGGAGTTTTCTGATGGACTAAATGGCAAAGGATTCCAATTCGTCAACCCAAATGCTTCCCGTACTTGCGGTTGTGGGGAAAGTTTTTCGATTTGATAAAATCAGGAAAAGTTTATAACAAAACACCTTATGTGGTAATTGAGGCCGATTTCTATGATTTCGGCCTTTATTTTTGATTAAGTATTAATCACCTTGCTTTTGAGGCAACTGTCTTAATGAATGGTATTTAGACTCTTTAACCATATTGAATTTAGAGTGAATTTTTTATTACTCGTCTTAATGCAATGTCGTTTAGTTAAGAATCCAGACCTGCCAAGTTTAAATCTTTTTTTGGTCTTCCCTGCCAAATAAGAGACCTGTTCTAATTTAATAGAAAACCTGGCAGGTCTTATCTAAACGTCATTTCATCCTAATGAGTAATTTTACTCGCTACATTGAGTAAAATCTAAAAATGTATTATAAATATTTATTAATGAGATGTTTATAAAAATATTTTTAAGTAAAAAAGACAGACTTATATTACCTCTGATACCTATTGACAATTGACTAATATAAATGAATTCAATTAGAAAATATTGACTCAGATGGAATTTCAGATAATCATAATTTTTTAATTGTATTTTTTACACTTATTTATTTATATTGCTTTTGAATAAATAAACCTTAATAACAAAACACCCGATGGGACTATGAAAAATTTAAAAAGAAAAATCAATTTAGGCTTTGTTGTATTGACTCTCGCATTTTCAGCGTGCTCAGAACCAACGGCTGAAAACGAAAAAAATCAGCCTGAAGCAAAACCATCAAATGAAAGGATTGGTAATCCAATCATTACCCACAAATACACAGCAGATCCTGCGGCGTTAGTACATAACGACACGGTCTATCTATATGTCGGCCATGATGAAGCACCTGCACGAAAGGAGTTTTATGAAATGCACGAGTGGCTGATATTTTCTTCTTCTGATATGGTGAATTGGGAAGAAAGAGCTGCTTTGAATGTGGTAGAGACCTTTGATTGGGCATCGGGCGACGCTTGGGCAGCCCATACGATTGAGAAAGATGGTAAATTCTATTGGTTTGTAACTGTCACTCACAAAGAAATTCATGGAAAAGCCATTGGGATAGCTGTATCGGACTCCCCAATTGGTCCATGGAAAGATGCACGAGGCTCAGCATTAATCACCAATGACATGACAACTGATACAGAAATCAGCTGGGATGATATTGATCCAGCGGTTTTTATTGATGATGATGGAGAAGCTTATGTTTTTTGGGGAAATACAATTGCCTATTGGGCAAAATTGAAACCTAATATGATTGAACTAGATGGTTCTATCAACCAAATTCCGCTTCCAAATTTCACAGAAGCTCCATGGGTACATAAAAAAGGAGATTGGTATTATTTATCATATGCTTATCAATTCCCCGAAAAAACAGCTTATGCGATGAGTAAAAATATCACAGGACCATGGGAATACAAAGGTATACTGAATGAAGTAGCAGGAAACTCAAACACAAACCACCAAGCTATCATTGAGTTCAAAGGAAAAGACTACTTTATCTACCACAATGGAAGCATCCCTACAGATGGTAGTAGCTACAGAAGATCAGTATGCATAGACTATCTTTACTACAATCCTGATGGTACTTTGAAAAGAGTAGTGATGACAACTGAGGGGGTTGATCCGGTCTGAAAGGATGAAATTTGAAGGATGAAGGATGAAGGTGGGATTCATCCTTCATCCTTCCTAATTCTTACTTTTTTCTATCTTGTTCCAAAATGTAGCTCAATCTTGTGGCTATATTTCTCTCCTGGATTTAGTCTAGCAGAAGGGAAAGAAGGCTCGTTTGGAGCATTTGGGAAAGTTTGTGGTTCTAAGCATAGCCCCATGTATTGGGAATATGTGACACCTTTGGTAGTCAATTTTCCGTCAAGAAAATTCCCTGAATAAAACTGTACCGCTGGAGAATCTGCATACAACTCCATCAATCTTCCTGATCCTGCATGATATAGCTCAGCCATCTTAGACATTTGTCCATCATGCTGTTCTTTTACTACATAATTGTGATCGTATCCTCCCTCAATTTCTGAAATCCTTTCACCAATCGCAGTCGGGGTATTGAAATCGAAAGGTGTTCCTTTAACTTCTTTCAACTCACCAGTCGGGATCAATTCATCATCAACGGGCGTATATTTGGCAGCATTGATTTTCAGCTCATGTCCCAAGATATCTTCTTTCATTGCACTTAAGTTGAAGTACCCATGATGCGTCAGATTTACAATAGTTGGCTTATCTGTCTCAGCTTCAAAACTGATCAAAAGCTTATTATCCTCCGTTAGTTCATAAATTACAGTACTAACCAATTTACCAGGATAACCTTCTTCTCCATCAGGACTGGTATAGGTTAGTTTTACTTTCATAGACTCCTCCCCTTCAATAAACTCAGCATCCCAATTTTTCCTATTAAATCCAAATTCCCCACCGTGCAGATGGTTATTTCCATCATTGGTCGTTATTTGATAGCTTGTACCATCGATCTCAAACTTACCTTTTGCAATTCTGTTGGCATATCTTCCAGCAGTGGCTCCTAGATAATAATCATTGGTATCATAACCATCTATCGATTCGTAACCAAGAACGATATTTTCTGATTTTCCATCTTTGTCAGGTACCATCAATTTGGAAACAACTGCACCGAAGCTGGAAATTTCCACCTCCATACCGTTTCCATTTTCCAAATGAAATACCTTGGCACTGTGCTCACCTATAGGCACCTGCTGCACATTGACTTTGAATTTGATTTCCTTCGTTTCTTCTACCTTTTCCTCAGATTTTGGGGCAGAACAACTATACATTCCAATCAGGAAAGCTGACAGCAATAGGGCAGCTGATTTAAAATTCGTTTTTTTCATAAGTTTGGGTTTTTAGCAGCCTTGACCGTAATACGCGTCTTTACCATGTTTGCGTTCATAGTGCTTTTTGACCAATGCATCTTTTAGTCTTGCTGCATTTGGGTTGATTTGAAGCGTAAGGTAAGCCATTTTCGCGACCTCTTCAAGCACTTTACTGTTGTAAACAGCTTTTGAAGCATCTTTTCCCCAAGCAAATGGACCATGGCTACCCACCAAGATCATTTCAACCTCTTTTGGGCTTAGGTTTTTTTCTGCAAAACAGTCTAATATCTGCTGACCTGTATTGTATTCATAATCTCCTTCGATCAATTCATCAGACATGGGAGGTGCACAAGGTATATCAGCTGTCAAGTGATCTGCATGTGTTGTCCCAAAATTCGGAACATCCAAAATAGCCTGTGCCCAAGAGACTGCATAAGTAGAGTGTGTATGGCAGATCCCACCGATATGCTCCCAATGCTTGTATAAAAACGCATGTGTTTTGGTATCTGAAGAAGGTCGCATATTGCCTTCCACAACTTTGCCGTCAAAATCGACAATTACAATATCCTCAACTTTCAATTCTTCATAGGGAACTCCACTTGGTTTGATAGCAAATACGCCATTTTCCCTATCTACTTGACTGACATTTCCAAACGTATAGACCACCAAATCCAATTGTGGTAGTTGCATGTTTGCCTCGTAACAGGCTTGTTTTAGTTCTTTATACATGATTTTATTTTAGATTTTAGATTTTGTAAAAGGATGAAGGAGGAAGGATGAAGGATGAGAGGTAGTCGTTAGATTTTCTACTTATTTTTCATTTTTTTTACTATTGACACAAAAATCGCAACTAATTCAGATGCTTCTTGCTTTTCAGAAGAAACATCTATCCATCCTTTTTCTTGTATCATTTCCAGCCAAAGCTCACTTTCATCAGCTTCTTCGATAACAACTCCAATTTTGGCTATAAATTCTTTATCACTTCTACCTCTCGTCGCTGCCCTATAATTGGCAGCTACTGAAGTCCCACTTCTTATTAACTGATTAGCTATTGCCCTTCCAGAAATCGTATTTGGAAGTTTCTCAACAAGATCAATGATATCTAAAGCAAATCTTTTGGTTCTGATTTTCAAGTCTCTTTCCATATTAGTATTGTTTTTTTAAAACTAAAATATAAAAAAAAGCATTGCCAAGCATTTCCTGTTGATTTCTTTTATTCAAATTGACAAACTAAAGAAACCTTTGGGGATTAAAAACACAAAGGTCACAGTTTTCAACCTTCATCCTTTCTAATTCATCCTTCTATGAGCTTGCCGAACTCAACATACTCAGCATACAATTTCGCGTAAACAGAGACATTTGCTGGGATTGGTTCATATACTTTATCAAAGCCATTGCTCATCGCTTTGATAGCAGCTTCGGTGTTGGGATGGATGCCAGCTGCTACGGCAGCATACATGGCTGCTCCTAAAGCAGGGGCTTGTTCCGAAGTGGCTACTTTAATCGGCATGTTCAACACATCTGCCAAAGTCTGCATTACTAATGTTGACTTTTTGGCGACTCCACCTAGACCAATTACAGCATCTATCTGCACACCTTCCTGACGGAACCTATCTACAATGCTCTTTGACCCAAAACTAATCGCTTCTACTAATGACTTGAATACTCTAGCGGCATCAGAACCCATATTTAGGTTTCTGATAGCACCTTTCAATGCCTGATTGGCATCGGGGGTTCTTCTGCCATTGATCCAGTCAAGGGCCACTATTGTTGATTCAGATACTGGGATTTTAAGCGCATCCTCTGAAAGCTTGACGATGATTCTATCTTCAATCTCTGCTATCAAGTTATCTTTTTGCTCCTGAGTGATATGGTCAGAACTCTCAATCAATGCTATAGATGGCTTTATTACCAAACTTTTGAACCAAGCCAAAACGTCTCCGAAACCAGACTGCCCAGCCTCAAGTCCAATAGTACCTGGAATCACAGAACCATCTACTTGGCCACAGATACCTGGAATCAGTTTATCACCCAGGGTTTCTTTGTTCGTCACCATGATGTCACAAGTAGATGTTCCCATCACTTTGATCAGGGTATTTTCCGTAATCTCTCCACCAACAGCACCTGCATGGGCATCAAAGGTCCCAACTGCGATAACTGTATCTTCAGACAAACCTAATTTCTCAGCCCATACTTTACTTAAATTTCCAGCGGCTTCATCAGAAGTAAAAGTATCAGAATAAAGTCTATCTTTCACTTCTGCCAAATATGGATCAAACTTAGCCAAGAATTCTTTTGGTGGTAACCCACCCCAGCTTTCATGCCATAGCGCTTTGTGACCTGCGGCGCACCTGCTCCTTTTGAAAGTCAAAGGATCTGTGCTGCCTATCAAATTAGCCGTGATAAAATCACAATGCTCCATCCAAGAATATGCAGCATTTTTCACCGCTTCATCTTCTCTTACCACATGTAATATCTTCGCCCAAAACCATTCCGAGGAATAGATTCCTCCTTCATACTTTGTAAAATCCTCTCCTCCCCAAGTTCTTGCCACTTTATTGATTTCATCAGCTTCCTTGATAGCTGTATGATCTTTCCAAATGACCATCATGGCGTTGGGGTTTTCTGCAAATTCTGGCTTTAATGCCAAGGATTGCCCTTTTTCATCGACTGGCATAGGTGATGAACCCGTGGTATCTACACAGATCGCCTTTACTTGTGCTTTATCAATATCCGCTTTTGCTAAGACTCCTTTGATAGTCTCTTCTAAACCTTCAAGGTGGTCCAAAGGATGCTGTCTAAATCTATTGGAAACGGGGTCACAGTATTTTCCGGCTTTCCATCTTGGATACCAATAGACATGGCTAGCCAAACAATTCCCGTCAGCTGTATTCACCAAAACAGCCCTGACAGAGTCAGAGCCATAATCTAGACCAATTACATAATTATCATTCATGTGTTTATATTTTATTTATTCATTAGTCACATAAAATCTCGCATGGCTTTCCCCAATTTTATAGAGAGATCACAGTTTGTGATCTATTTTCATACTTGATTTCACTTCATTTATATTTTTCAGTTCTTAAAGTATAGAACAAAGCCTCCATTTGCTTTCATTTCAATTTCAACTTGCTTCTCATTCGCTAGGTTTTCTACTTTCCAAGATTGATCATCAGCGTCTGAAATTAAAGTTGCATTTTTGGGAGTAATACCTAATTTCTGCAAGTTAAGTGTTACTTTTTTGGTACCATCCTGTGCATTGATGCCTGCCAAATACCAATCATCTCCACTCCTTCTTGCCATTACTGCAAAATCCCCCGGGAATCCATCTACGAATTTCACTTCATCCCAAGAAGATGGCAATAACTTGAGAAATTCTTTTACTTGAGAGTCTTGTAAAGCCATTCCTTCTGGCGACTCAGCATAATGTTGCACTCCTGAATAGAACAAAACTGAGAGCGCCAATTCGAAGCCTTTTGATGACCTTCTTTCAATCCCAGGGATTTCATGCAAAGACATTGGTGTGAAATCCATAGGATCATAAACATTTCTAGTAAATGGCAATATGGCCATGTGTCGAGGTGCTTCATCTGCAAAATCCTGTTCAAAGGTTATCATTTCAAAACCTTTGACAGCTTCAACTGTAACCAAATTTGGGTAGGTTCTATGCCAACCACGAGGAAGTGTAGCCCCATGGAAATTCACGATAAGCCCTACTTTTGCGGCATCTTCCAAAATATCATGGTAATACTGCATTACACTTTGCCCGTCTCCTCCAAAAAAATCAATCTTCACCCCTTTTACTCCCAAGTCTTTGATTTTTTGAAATTCTGACATACGCATTTCTCGTGTCAGCAATTGGCTTTTTGGGGTGTAAGGAGTTGTGTTCCAATCACCAGCTGAATTGTACCACAATAACAAACCCACCGACTTACTCTCGGCATAAGCTGCCAATTCCCCAATTTTGTCATAGCCAATATTTGTGTCCCAATTCACATCAACTAGACAGTATTCCCAGTTCATGTCAGCAGCATAATCAATGTGCTTCTCTTGGATATCATAGTAGATTGATTCATCTTTTCCCAAAGCCCAACTCCAAGAAGCTGCACCTGGAATGACAAAACCAAAATCCAAATCAATTCTTTGTGGAATAGCAAGGTCAGTTCCCAATGTGGATTCTACAATGTCTTTTAGGCCACCAATAGCCAAAATCCTCCATGGACTTTCCCATGTACCGCTTGCAGTTGGAAGTACATTTCCGTCAAAAATTCTCTCTTGATCGGAAGGATAAGTAATTCTGTATTCACCATATGGTGACTCTGCCGCCAATCGACTTGCAGCATGATTTGGTTGAATACCAGTTTCAGAAAGCAGCAACCAAGTATCTTCTGTTTGAAATAATGCTGGGTAAATCCACCCAGCAGCAATCGGAGATGGTGTGCCTACAGAAACTCCTTTTTGATAAGACTCTTCATAAGAAGGATTGGTTTTCTCCCAACCTGACTTTGGATCAGCCATAGGTTGAATCCATGCTTTGGCTGAGGCTTTGAAATTAAAAGTTGTCTTTTCTTCCACAAGAGCCACTTGCTCTTGGCCCAAATCTGGGAAAACATATTTGAAAGCAAGACCATTATCTGATAGCCTGAAGGCAATTTGGAACCACTTACCCTCAGAGTTTTTTAACTCAATTATATTTTCATTTGCGTTGTAATCGTGGCTTTTTTGTTTGCCATGTATCAAATCATAACTGTCTTTTACTGCTTTTGTCTCAGAAACAGATACTAATGCTAATCCTTGGGAAAAATCAAAATTTTCCCAAACCATTCCCAAACGAGATGCCTCCAAGATTTCTTCCTCTTCAAAAAACAAAGAATATAACAATTCCCCTTCTACTAGTGAAATCTTCATTTTTGTTTTACCATCAGGACTTTCGAAAGTATTCTCCCCTTCCCCATTGGCACATGCAACAATGTAGATGGACAAAACTGCTAATACAAATGCTTGAAGTTTTGAATTGAATTTAAAATATAATTTATTCATGTGCTTGGTTTGTTTTGAAATCATTTTAACCAACTAGGTTAACAGCTGAATCAGCTGTTAACCTTTAATGATTTTTTTTTGGAGCTTCTGCCTACTTTGCTCTTAGCATTACCACTGAATTTGCAGGGACTGAAACTTTAAGATTTTCCTTATTCAACTTAAAATCCTTAAAATCAGCTTTTTTCACTACCTCTTTATTTTCGAAAGTGTTGTGTGAATTGATTGCAGGAGCTGTGATAAATTCCGCAGTCACAGACTTCGCATCAATCCCTCTAAGGACTACATCCAAGTCAATTTTCTTATCAGGATTAATATTTGCAATACTGATATTTACCGTTCCATCCTCTGATCTTGATGTGGATACATTCAGTGCTTCCATTTTTTCTTTGCCAAAACTCACTTCTTCAGATTTCAAATCATGAGAAAGCAAAGTTGCATCCTTGTGAGGCTTATATAGATCAAACACATGGTAGGTAGGAGTCAAAATCATCTCTGTTTCATTGGTCAAAATCACCGCTTGAAGTACATTTACCGTCTGTGCTAAATTTGCCATGTGCAATCTTTCTGCATGTTTATTGAAAATGTTGAGAGAAATAGCTGCTACATGTGCGTCACGCATAGTGTTTTGTTGATAGAGGAAACCTGGGTTTGTACCTGGCTCAACTTGGAACCAAGTGCCCCACTCATCAAGGATAATCCCAATTCTCTTTTCCGGATCATACTTGTCCATAATCGTACTGTGCTTAGTAAGCAATTCATCTACACGTGCAGCCTTTCTAAGGGTTTCTAAGTACTCCTGCTTATCAAATTCTGTAGCTTTCCCTTTGTTTTCCCATGTTCCAGTCACAGTATAATAATGTAAAGAAAGACCGTCCATCATGTGCAAGGGAATATTTTTCATCAATACATCCGTCCAATTTAAATCCCAGTCATTTGCACCACCTGCTATTTTATACAATTTAGAACCTTCATAATTTCTGGCAAATGTGGCATATCTTCTATATTCATTAGCGTAATATTCAGGAGTCATATTTCCTCCACAACCCCAGCTTTCATTACCTACACCCCAGTATTTGATTTTCCATGGCTCTTCTTGACCATTTTTTCTTCGCAAATCGGCCATGGGACTCACTCCATCAAAATTGATGTATTCAATCCACTTGGACATTTCCTCCACGGATCCACTCCCTACATTACCCGTGATATAAGGTTCTGTTCCGATTTTTTCAACAAAATTCATAAATTCATGTGTGCCAAAAGAGTTGTCTTCTGTCACTCCACCCCAATGGGTATTCACCATCTTAGGTCTTTCGGAAGGATCTCCGATACCATCTGTCCAATGATATTCATCTGCAAAGCATCCTCCTGGCCATCTCAAATTTGGGATTTCCAGATTGATCAAAGCCTGCATCACATCTTTTCTGTAGCCATCTTCATTGGGAACATTAGAGTCAGGCCCCACCCAAATCCCTCCATATATACTTCTACCCAAATGTTCTGCAAAGTGTCCGTATATATGTTTGTTGATTTTGATGTCGCCTTGATCGGCATTTACTATTAGGCGATTTTGAGCTGGGGATAAGAAAGAAACGAGCATTGCAGCCAGTACCATTATCCCTTTTAGGCTTTTTGTAATCATGTGTATGTAATTAAAGGTTTATTTATTTGATTCGATTATTCGGTTTTATTTTAACAATCTGATATAATGTATTCTCTCAGTTTCCTTTCCATCAATGCTATCAAACTTTAATTCAATTTCCTCTGCATTGATCTCGGAAATATCGTAATCTCTATCCACTACTTTATTGAATTCTTCAGGGGAAAATTTCTCTGCGATCAAAAGTTCTCCATTGATCGTCACCTTGAATGGGTTACCATCACTTCCAGTCAAATAAGAAATCCTCAATGTTTTTGCTGTTCCAGCAGGATTTTTCAAGTCATATTGAAAAGTAGATTTGGTACTTCTCCAGAAAAGCCCATTTTCCTGACCCGTAAGGCTACTTACAGCTTTGAAATTATGTTCAGATTCTGGCTGCTGTTCACCTGAAGCAACTTTATCGATTGTTTGAGATTCGAGCTTCAATATCAATTCGTCTTTTGATTGAAGATCTTTTTTGAAGCTTTCCACTTCACCTTCACTTAAGATCGGCCAATAGACTTGATAGCGGCTTTCATGGATTGTATAGAAAGGAATAAGGCTAACTGACTCAGTATTGGCATGGAAGTCGTTTTGCGCCAAATAAAATTTAAATTCATCATTGGCTTTTACAGGCAAAACAATTTGATCTGTCTTCTTCAAAATATCAGTCTGAAAGATCGGATACATTTTTCCAGTCGCGACATGTCCCATCCTGCTGTCATCAGCAAATAAACCCTTCAACTCATCCCTTCCTGATTCAGCTGCCAGGACCATCGGCCCATGGACGAATGATGCCCAAGGAGACCCATCAGCCAAATATTCAACTTTCGTATGCATGGGTAAGGACACATTTACTTGATCTTTGGATTTCCATTTTCTGGAGATGATTACATATCCATCTTTTGATAATGTGACTGGAAAATCTTTTCCATTCACCTTCACTTCCATTTCACCTCCATTGACCCAATTTGGATACCTGATTTTGAGGTTGAATTTCTTTTTTCCTTTGTGGTCAAATTTTATGGTAGTATTTTCTGAATAGGGAAAACTTGTTTCTTGAATCACTTTAATTCCCTTTTCTTCCCAGTTCAATTCAGAAGCTATAAATAAATTCACAAATAAGTCATCGTTCTTGTGTGCATAGATCACCTGACCATATTTGGCATGATTTTCCAAACCTGACCCTACACAACACCAGAAATTCTCATGTGGCTGCGAATACACTCTGTAATGTTTGGGACGCATGGGTGTGAAATAGACAAAGCCACCTTTGTCAGGATGTTGGGATGAAAGAATATGGTTGAACAATGCCCTTTCATAGTAATCAATGTACTTTCTGTCCGGACTGCTTTCAAACAGCTTTTCAGAAAGGCGCATCATGTTATATGTGTTGCAGGTTTCTGGTCCTTGATCGGAAGAAAGCATAGATGAAAAATCATCTTTTGGGTGAAAATGCTCCCTTACGCTATTTCCACCTACAGAAACAGACCTTTGATTGACCACATTTTCCCAAAAATAGGTAGCTGAATTATTCCACTTATTTTCTTCAGAAAGCTGTGCTATTCTCTGAAAACCTATCACTTTTGGGATCTGTGTATTGGCATGCATTCCCGTCAAATTATCTTCTTGCTTTGCCAAAGGACCCAAAATGATGTTGTGGGACATTTTTTCAGCCAAGATTAGGTATTTTTTGTCCCCGGTCAAGTCTGCTACATCAGCAAACACTTCATTCATACCACCATGTTCACTGATAAGCATTTCCTGAAACTGTACTTCTGAAAGATCCCTGGTCAATTCATAAAACCAATCAGACAACTTGATAAGCATTTCTCTTGCATCTTGATTTCCACCAATCAAGTTAGCATCTCTCAAACCAGCATAAATCTTATGGATGTTGTAAAGTGGAACCCATCTGTCGTTGAGAGAGAATCCACCAGCTTTGATCTTTCCTTCCTTGATTTCATTCCAGATCTTTTGACCATTAGGTACGCCACCTAAGTAGCCATTTCCATTTTTTTCCTGAGCCAAATTCAGCTGCTCTATCATATAATCCAAGCGACCCTTGATCTCGGTATCACCAGTAGAGGCATACATCATGGCCAGTGCAGAAAGGTAATGTCCACCAATGTGTCCATCCAATCCTGTATTCTCCCAGTTACCGTAATTCTCAGCTTTCCATTCTATCCCTGCATCTTTCATATATGGAGCGAGAAGCCTATCTACATCCATTTCAAGAATGTATTTTTTATCTACTTCCTGTGCCTGTTTAAATGGACTTTCAAGCAATAAAACTTGATCCAAAGGAAAAAACTGAACACGGTCTGATTGTGCAAAAGATGAAGTGCAAAGACAAACGATAAATAAGATGTAGATAGGTTTCAAAGTGCTGCTCATAGTTTTCTATTTTTTTTTGGCCCAAATGGCCGTTCCTTCATTATTTAAACCAGTATATATTATAGTTTCTTTTCTTTTCTCCCAATCATACTCGTTGTCCACATAGACTTTGTCTGTGAAAGCACCATTTCCGTAATTAAGAGTCAACCATGGCTTTTCATAAGTCCAAACATTTCCAGAATCATTACCAATACTTCCATCTGCATTTAGAGTAAGATCAGCAGATACTTGAAGGTCTGGCAGGAATTGTTCTTCTGCATATCCTGGAACTATTCTATAGCCAAGAATAATCTGTTCCCAAGTCCCAACCAAATCATCTCTTTGGATATCTTTCATTGGTAAGTTTGCATATCGCTGAGGTGAGGCTACTGGCCATCCATCTTCTGTCCAGTATAATTTTCTGACATGCTTGATCATATAAAATCTATCAGCAGTCGGCCTTCCCTGATGTGCAATGTAGAATTGATCCCCATCTCTAAACACAGCATTATGAGCTACACCCTGCCAACCTGCATGATCTTGGAATTTATATGGAGCAACGATCATAGGTACATTATCCTGTTCTCCGTTCATGTCTAGACCATTGAAATCCAAAAATGGACCAGTTGGACTTGTGGATCTTCCTACACGAATATTGTACTTGGATTCCAACCAATCATAAGATAGGAACATATAATAAAAGCCTGTTGCTTCATTATAGATCACTTCAGGAGCTTCTATATTTCCATTAATTCTACTACCAGCAAAACCTCTCTGAACAACCCTAAATCCTTTATCGTTATTAGTTTTTGCAAGTCCTGTTTCTGGATTTAGCTCCATCACATAGAGGCCGTCAAAAGCCGACCCGTAATACATCCAATGCTTTCCATCCTTATCAACTATAACAGCAGGATCAATGGCATTTGTCATAGGAATATTGGTATTGGAAGTCACTACAAGACCTTTTTCTACCCAAGGACCTTCTACATTATCAGAAGTCAAAAGACCAATTGCACTTAGTTTGAATATTGAGGAAGATTGTGAATAATATAATCTAAATTCTTCTCCGATCTTGATAATATAAGGGGCCCAGACATTTTCAAAAGGCTCACCGCCATTTTGCCTAATATAATTCACTCCTTGTTGTGGTCTTCCACTGGTAGCCCAGCCTCTGAATTCCCAAGTCACCAAATCTCTAGACCTTCTTACCTGCATTCCTACTCTTGAAAGTGCCTGTCCATATGCTACATCTGTCCCAAAACTGTAAAACCATTCACCTTCTTTGATTACAGCAGGATCATGGGAATTGTATGGACCCCATTGATTAGCAAACTGAAATGAGGATATCTGTCCATAAAAATCCTGGATTTCGGATAGTGGCACAGGAATACCTTCAACAATGTTGTTGTTTACACCTGTAGGAGGTGGAGTGGTCACATCTGGCCTATCTTCTAAATTACCATCACAAGAAATTGATAAACCACTCAGAATAATTAAGCTGAGAACAAAATAAAATGGGGACTTGAACTTCATAGTCTTCATGTTTAGTATTTGTTACTGCTTAATTTTTGCCTTGATCATTGTAAAGGAATGCGCAGGAAATGCATAAGTCACCTTCTCACCTTTTCCTTTTAGAGACTTTGCTTTAGTTTCCACATTCGTCACACCAAAGTCATTCATTGATTTTATATCAGGACCATTCACTTCATAGACTTCAAAATCACCTGTAAATTCACCTTCTATAGCAAGAATGTCAGTTGTAATTGCCTTGTCCTTATGTCTATTGACCACATTAATAATCAGCTCGTCACCCAAAACTGTGGCTGAAACATCCAAGTATGGCACATCTTTCAAATCTGCCTTTTGCTCTCCAAGTCCAAGAGCAAAACTTCCAGTATTGTATTTTTCAGAATCCACAAATACATCCAAAGAAGTACCATGAGCATGCTGTGCAAACAAAGCCAAAGGATGATAAATTGTCTGCAAGAAAAGGCCTTCTTCATTCGTGAAAATCGGAGCTATTACATTGACAAGTTGAGCCATGTTTGCGATTTTTACCACATCAGCATTTCTGATAAATGCATTCAAAAAAGATGAAATTACCAAAGCATCTTCAAGATTGTATCTTTCTTCTAGTGCTATATCTCCTGACATTGTTTCAGAAGATCTCCATCGATACCAAATATTGTATTCATCCCAGGCAATATAAATCGGATCCCTATCACCTCGATCTGCTCTTGACATTGCTTCGTCGATAATGCCAGATACCAGTTTAGTCCTTTCTTCCAATACCAATGGAGATGCTACAAAAGCATAATAATTGTCATCGACATTCCCTACATACATGTGTAGTGCGAGGTAATCAACTACATTTTTCAATTCATCTATGACAGTCTTATTCCAAGCCATTGGATCAGCTCCAGGATAGAAATTAGAAGATCCAGCCGCTACCAGCTTAATTGATGGATCTGTAAGCTTCATCAATTTACCCGCTTCTCTAGCTTTTTTTGAATAATCTTCTGCATTCAAATGACCCATTTGCCATGGCCCATCCATTTCATTTCCCAAACCCCAATAGGTGATTTTATGGGGTTTTTCGTATCCGTGCTTTTTCCTAAGTTCAGCGTAATAAGGACCTGACTCCACATTTGTATATTCCACCCAATGTTGGGCTTCTTGTATCGTTCCTGTACCTAGGTTAACTGCAAAATATGGCTCTGTATCCATCAATTTTGCATAATCCATAAATTCGTTAGTTCCAAATTGATTGGATTCAAGTCTATTCCAAGCTAATTCCAATCTAGCTGGTCTATCCTCTTTTGGACCTACCCCGTCTAGCCAGTTGTAGTTGGAAACAAAATTTCCTCCAGGATACCTAGTCAGGGTGACGTTCAAACCTTGAACAGCCTCAAGTACATCCAATCTAAATCCATTTTCGTCTGACAGTGGATTACCTGGATCGTAGATTCCTCCATATACACATCTCCCGAGGTGTTCCACAAAATTTCCATAAATCTTCTTGTCAACTTCTCCAATCTTTCGATCTAGATCAATTTTGATTCTTGCATTTTGAGACAGGGCATCTTGAGAAATCCCGAAGACTGCCACTCCCAATGCTAGTGCTGAAGTAATTGTTTTTAATTTCATCATTAGGGTTTATTTTATTTCAATATCTTAATTTTCTAAACTTACTATAGGCCAACCTTCGCTATCCCAATTCATTTCACGAATCAATAATTTGGAGCGACCATTATCTTTGGCATCATAACCATGGAAAATCAAATATTCTGTCCCTCCAAATTCATATGCTGAATTGTGGCCTACACCATGCCAGTCTTTATCACCTCCTAGCACTAAAGTTCCCCCACCCTCAAACATGCTCACACCATCTCGGTCAAAGTATGGGCCTTGAACTTCTTTCGATCTTCCTACTACCATCTTGTAGGTACTATTTACACCCCTACAGCAATAATCAAATGACACAAACAAATAGTAGTACCCATCTTTCTTGAAAATAAATGGAGCTTCGACAGCACCGTCTCCAGGATTTCGATCATCCAATTCGAATGACCTTTCTCTTTTTGAAATAGTGTACCAATCGTCAGGTCCGTTTTGAACGGTCTTCAAATCATCTCCGAGACGGACTAATTTCATTCCATTCCAAAACGACCCATAATTCAACCAAGGTGTACCTTCCTCATCAAAGACCAAGTTTGGGTCTATCGCATTCCATAGATCTCTTCCAGGAACTGATTGGATTACGATTCCTTGATCCTCCCATTTGAAATCGGGAGAATCAGGATTCAGTGTCTTATTTTTTACCAAACCAATGGCAGAGGTATTTTTCGCAAAAGAAGAAACAGAATAATACAAGAAATACTCTCCTTCGTGAAAAGTAATATCTGGTGCCCATATATGATTTTTGAAGTCCGCTGCTACATCAGTAGCCCAAGTTGGAGGCTGAGGAAAAACAGCTTCTTCTCTTTTCCATTTTTTCATATCTGGAGAAGACCAGACAGCGATCCCACGCCCTGTACTAAAAAGGAAAAAAGTATCTCCTTCTTTGATCATAACAGGATCATGAACAGGGATTACTGTACTATATTCTTGGTCTTGCGACCAAGTAGTGAAGGAGATAAAAAAAGCCAATAATGTCAATAGTGAATTTTTCATTTTGGGTCTTGTTTATTAGGATAAATGATCACAAAATGACCTTTATTTCATACATGTTAGGTTAAAATTTTCTTCATCAATCTGAAACCATATTTCCGAAACTGTAAATGTTATAAAATGGAAAAGAAAGAAAAGCTCTTATCCTATTGATCTCGCTTTCTTCCATTTTCCAAAATAGACTAATAGTTTATGAATTTTTATATAAGGCAAATATGATAAAGGCAAGATCCGAAGTTTGAGCCTCGAACCCGCTTTTATAAACTATTTACCCTATTAATTATTTGCACTGTTTGGAGAAAGGTTCGGGTTGTTATCCAATTCGCCTTGTGGAATTGGCAACCATTGATTCCCTGGAGTGAAGGTATTGAACTCTGAATCTCTACTTCTCAAGAAAGCAAGTTTGGCTGGATCTTCAAACCATCCCCATCTAACCAAATCATTGATTCTCTGTCCTTCGATAGCAAATTCCAAGAATCTTTCGTGGGCAATTTGATCCCTCATCTCTTCTTGGGACATGGCAGGTTTTACTGTTGCCAAATCAGGTAGATTTGCTCTGTTACGAACCTGTTGGATAAAGCCATAAGCTTCGGCAGTTCTCCCCAATTCATTCAATGCCTCAGCATGAAGCATTAAGATATCTGCATATCTCAAAATTCGGTAATTGATTCCTGATCTAAACTGTTCTTCAACTGAAGGTCCAAAACCATCATTTGTATATTTTCTTGGGTAGATTTCATCTGGGGAATAAGGCCATTGGTCATTGTACAATCTGGTACTATTCTCTGTAGGCTCAAAAGAAGCTATTGTTGCCAAAAGACGCGGGTCTTTTCTACCGTCAATAGTTTGCTCTATATGGAAATCATTATACAAAGTTCTTGTTGGCAAGAAGTCATTGAACCCATACCCTCTAGCTGCATAAGTGATCGCTTGTGCAGAAACTTGAGTCCAGTTAGCATTAGGGTTTCCTCCCCAATTCAATTCAGATCCACCTACTTCAGAAGGCATTGCAAATTGCACTTCGAAAAGAGACTCAGCATTGTTCTCTGTTCTTGGATCGAAATTGTCTCTGTAATTTTCCATCAATCTGTAAGCACCATGCTGCCCACCTACCAATTCAGCGAATTGCTGAGTAGCTTCAGCCCATCTTTGTCTGTAAACTAGTGCTTTTCCTAACATTCCAGTAGCGGCCCCGCTGGTAGCTCTACCTACATTTCCTCTATCAGGACCATTTACATTTAGATAATTTACAGGAAGGTTAGCTTTTGCTTCTGTAAAATCTGAAATTATCTGATTCCAAATATCTTCTTCAGATGCAGTCTCAGGATAAAACTCAGTTCTATCAGCAGGAAGTGTTGTGATGAGTGGAACCTCCTTGTAGAAGTTGGCGAGATTGAAATATGCCAAACCCCTTAAGAAGTATGCTTGACCTAAAACTCTGTTTTTCAGATCTTGATCCATTTCAATGCTAGGCACATTTGCCAAGACTTGATTGGCTCTCCATACCAACTGGTAATGAGCTTCCCAAACCCATGCAACTGGGCCAGAAGTCGTAGGAATTGTAAAATTCGCCACTAACATCAAATCAGGCCAAGGGCTATCACCTTGAAAATCATCCGCTCGACCATCCATCAAGCAAGGTATCATTCTCATATATGTACCATCGATAATAAGACTATTGTAAATTGAATTTACTGCCGCTACCGCATCTGCCTCAGTTTGCCAGAAAGTTCCAGTCGTCGCGATATTTGGGTTATTGAGATCCAGTTTTGACTCACAGCCAGCACTTGCCAACATTGCACCAGCCAAAAGGGAATATATATATTTTTTCATGATTAGATTATTTTGGTTGTATTACCTGCAATTAGAAAGAAACTTGAAGACCTAGCATCATTGTTCTTGGTCTTGGGAACGACCCGAAATCAAACCCAGGTTCAAAAACTCCAGAGGTAAAGTCAGGATTAAATCCTTTGTATGATTGGAAAGTAAATGGGTTTTGGACTGAAGCGTACACTCTTGCTGACTGGAATTTTGTCATAAATCCACTAACTCTTGGTATTTTGTATCCAACTGATACAGTCTGAATCCTTAAGTGTGTCCCATCTTGCAACCACCCTTTTCTATCAGAGTTTCTTTGGTTTTGATTTGGATCCCCTGCTACCAATCGTGGCCATACCTCACTTGGGTTTTCCGGTGTCCATCTCTCCAAGATATCTTCATGACGGTTGGTAAAATCCATTGTCAACATGATATCTCTATATTGTCTGCTATGAATCAAATATCCACCAGCACCAGATGCAAAAACAGTAAAGTCAAAGTTTTTGTAGGCTCCTGTGAAGTTCAAGCCATAATAAACTGTCGGTAAAGCACTTCCCAAATTCACTCTATCTTCAGCAAAATCAATCACACCATCACCATTAATATCTTCAAATTTGACATCTCCAGGGGCTGTACCAGCACTTTGGAAAGCATGATTGTCGATCTCTTCTTGTGTTTGGAAAATCCCAATAGCCCTGTGACCAAAATGATGACCAATAGGCTGTCCAACTATCGTTCTTGAGCCTACTCCGAAGATTGGCTGATTGTCTCCCCCTAATGCTAGGACTTCATTGCTAAGCGTAGTTGCATTTGCTGAAATGTCGAAAGTAAAATCACCAGTCATTTTTCTGTAAGTCAACTGAAATTCAAACCCTTGATTCCTCAAGCTACCTGCATTTACCACTGGACTACCAGCAGCACCTGTAGATGCTGGAATAGGCACCGAAACAAGAATATCTGTTGTTTTACTGTTGTAATATTCAGCTGAGAATTCTACTTTCCCATCAAATAATGCTCCGTCAAAACCAATATTGGAAGTAGTTCTTGTCTCCCATCTGATATTTGGATCTATTTGTGTTGTTTGGATAGAACCCCTCACTACATCCCCTCCAAAATTGTAAAGGACATTAGGGTTGATTGTAGCAAAATATAAATAATCACCAATGTTGGCATTTCCCAATTGTCCATAACTTGCTCTCATTTTCAAATCAGAAATAAATGAAGGAAGTGTTATAAACGATTCGTTGTGGATATTCCATCCAAGAGCTAAAGAAGGGAAATTACCAAACCTTGTTGTTGGAGAAAATTTGGATGATCCATCTCTTCTAATCGTAGCAGTGATTAGGTATCTATCATCATAGTTGTAATTTACCCGACCCAGCAAAGACGCTATTGCATTTCTAAATTCAGAGCCAGATGACTGTTTGTTTACACCATTGTCCAATACAGGGAAATTGACATCTATATTTTCTGAATATCCATTTCTATTGATTACTCCACTTTCTTGATACATCTGTCCTGCAAGCACATCAAGACTATGCTTTCCAAAAGTACCTCTATAATTAATCGTGTTTTCTATCAAACCAGTAGAGAGTATTCTATGTCCATCATCCATTCTGGATGTTCCATCATTGAAGAAAAACCCAAGTCTAAATGCAGGAAGGTATGCCAAATCCCTTACATGTGTTCGGTCATAGTTCAAGTTCAGCTTGTAGGACAATTTGTGGTTTTCAAGATCCAAAAGCTGATATTCTCCAAAAGCAGTAGCAAATGTTCTATCGACTGTTGAATTTGCAGTAAACAAATTGTTCACCCCAATGGCATTCAAGGAAATTGCTCTCTGAAGATCCGCTTCCGTTCCTCCATATCCTCCAAGATTGTTAGGATCGAAAATTGGCATTGTAGGAATGGCTTGAACCAAATCCGCAATTAAGGTAGGTCTATTTCCTGCCAACACATCTGGCCTAAATGTAAGCGCATCTTCATAGGAATGGGTGTAGTAAAGAGATGTACCAACTTTCAATCTTCCTTTTTCAGAAAGTGTATTCATTCTCATAGAATATCGCTCATAGTTTGGTCCATTACCTACCAGAGTCCCTCTGTTTTCGAAATAATCCAACGAAGCATTGTATTGAGTGTATTCACCTCCTCCAGAGAAGTTCAAATTGTGGTTTTGTCTAAAACCATTTTTCAACCCCTCTCTTTGCCAATCTGTATCTATATCAGAGATAAAGTTTGGATTGTTGGGATCATTAGCCGGTACCAATGGCTGATTACCATTTCTTTGAACTTCGTTGATGATCATTTGATAATCTTCTCTTCCCAAAACAGGGATTCTTTGCCAAACTTGATCTACGCCTACATAAGTATTGTATTCAACTTTCAGCGGAGAATTTTTCTTTCCTTGCTTGGTCGTGATGATTACAACACCATTCGCAGCACGAGATCCATAGATAGCACCCGCCGAAGCATCTTTCAAAACCTGCATAGTTTCCACATCATTAGGATTAAAATCCCTTGGGGTAGTTCCTACAGGCACTCCATCGATTACATAAAGCGGTTGACCATTTCCAAAAGTAGAGATACCTCTTATTCTTACACTTGGAAATGCACCAGGCTGACCATCCGAGGTTACTTGAACTCCAGAAACCCTACCTTGTAGCATTTGGGCTACATCATTCGTAGAGAATTTTTTAATCTCTTCTGTGTTTACTACAGAAATAGCACCTGTGATATCAGATTTCTTTTGAGTACCATAACCTACTACAATTACTTCGTCTAGATTACTGATATCTTCTTGGAGGGTTACATTGATGATAGACTGATTTCCAACTGTGATCTCTTGGCTTGTATAGCCTACAAAAGAAAATACCAAAACCGAATTTTCATCCGGTACCGAAATAGAAAAAGAACCATCAAGTTCGGTCGCAACACCTACTGTGGTTCCTTTTATTAATACAGTAACTCCAGGAATAGGCTGCTGATCAGCACCGGAAGTTACTACACCTCTGACAGAGATGTCTGCAGTATTCACATCTGATACTACATCGAAATTTTCGAAAGCATTTGCTTGATTTATATTAAATGTAAAATTTACACCTAATAAAAGAAGCAAAGCTAACTTGAATCGTAAACGCTTTAGGTTCATAAAATTTAGGGTTTATTATATTATAATAATTTACTTTAGTTGTAAATGTGCTTAAACAATCAAAAAAGCAAAGCTATTAATCTGCTTTTCTGATAATTATAAAGAAACTATGAAGTTAACTGGCAGCTATTACGAACGAATATTAGAGAATAAAATTTAAACTCACAAATATTAATTGTCTTTTTTACACTATTAAAATAAAAAGCTAATGGAAACTAAATAAAATTCTATTTCAAAAGGCATCAGAAAAACTGAATTTTAGAAGAGATTTGAATTTGTTTTGAGTTTTCGGACCTAAATAAATCCAACATTAAGTGTCTATCTTGGATTTATAAAAATAAATTCAGTAAATTTCAAAGTAATTCTAAAAGTTAACAATTGAAAATGTTTTTTAAATGAAATATTCAAGCCAAACCAGGTTATTAGTAGCTGTAGATTGTATCATATTTGGATTTGACGGAACAGATTACAAACTCCTTCTGATCCAGCGTGGATTTGCTCCAGAAAAAGAAAAATGGAGCTTAATGGGTGGGTTTGTGCAACCTGAGGAGTCTTTAGATGAAGCTGCAGAAAGAATATTAAAGCAATTGACAGGGCTTCATGATGTATATATGGAGGAGATGCAAGCATTCAGCCAACCGGATAGAGACCCGATAGAGAGAGTCATCGCTGTCGCCTATGTTGCTTTGATTGACATTGAAAAGTATCAGACCCAAATCAATGACGATTTTCATGCAAGGTGGTATTCTATCAAAGAATTACCCAACCTTATTTTTGACCACAAAAAGATGGTAGAAATTGCTTTGACCAAATTAAGGTACAAAGCTGCATTTCACCCAATACTGTTCGAACTGCTTCCAGAAAAGTTCACTTTGCCACAGCTTCAGGCTATGTACGAGGGTCTTTATGACACCAAAATAGACAAAAGAAACTTTACTCGAAAGGTACTTTCAACCAAGCTTTTGAAAAAAGAAAACGACAAAGATAAATCTAGCTCAAAAAAAGGTGCTTTTTACTATTCTTTGGACGAAGACCATTACAAAGAGAACTTCACCAATATCCATAATTTTATCCCAAGAAACGAAATCCCTGCTGGAGTGGAATAAATTTTTCACTCCATATTTTTTTTATTCAAATTTTAGGTGTAAATATGACACTTAATTGCCTTTTCAAGCAATTTATGGTGTGAAAATAACATTTAAACCCTTTAAAACTCAGACTCTCTTATGGAAGCTGGATTCTCTACTTTAGATTACATTGTTTTTTCAGTCTATGCCATTGTCATAGTAGCTGTTGGACTTTGGGTATCAAGATCCAAAACAGGTGTTCAAAAAACAGCACAAGAATATTTCCTTGCAGACAAATCATTGACTTGGTGGGCAGTGGGCGCTTCTCTTATTGCCGCCAATATTTCCGCAGAACACTTTATAGGAACTTCGGGCTCTGGTTTTGCAATAGGACTTGGCATAGCAGCGTATGAATGGATTGCTGCAATCACTTTGATTATTGTTGCAAAATATTTTTTACCTGTATTTATCAAAAATGGTATTTATACAATGCCTCAATTTCTTCAATCACGATTTGACAAACGAGTAAGTACTGCTTTTGCAGTATTTTGGCTTCTTGTCTATGTGTTTGTAAATCTCACCTCTGTGAGTTATTTGGGTGCTTTGGCACTAGAAAAAATCATGGGGGTTCCTTTACAATATGGAATCATTGGACTTTTGGTATTTTCAGGAATCTACTCCATCTACGGTGGTCTTGAAGCTGTAGCTTGGACAGATGTGGTACAAGTTGTAGTTCTTATTGCTGGTGGGTTGGTGACAACTTTCCTCGCTCTAGATGCTGTAGGTGATGGCGCTGGTGTAATTGCTGGTATGGCAAATCTTTACGAAGGGGCAAGAGAGCATTTTGTAATGGTAGTTCCAAAAGGAGAAATTATGGTTCCTGACGGTGTGGGAGGTTTAAAGGATGCATTCCAAGATCTACCTGGAGTAGCAGTAGTACTGGGAGGAATGTGGCTGACCAATATTGGCTATTGGGGTTTCAACCAGTATATCATCCAAAAAGGACTTGCCGCCAAAAGTATTGAAGATGCCAAGCGAGGATTGATTTTCGCAGGTTATCTAAAAATTCTTATCCCACTATTGGTAGTAATCCCAGGAATCGCGGCTTGGGTATTGATAAACAAATCAACACCTGAGGAACTATCATTGATGCTGAATGTGCCGATAGAACAAATAGGAACTATAAACAAATCTGACGAAGCATATCCTTGGCTATTGAAAAACTTTGTCCCGGCTGGGATTCGAGGTTTGGCTTTTGCTGCATTGGCAGCAGCTATAGTATCCTCACTCGCTTCGATGATCAATAGTACTTCGACTATTTTCACTATGGATATTTATAAAGTCTATTTCAAACCTGAAGCCAGCAATAGTCAATTGGTAAGATCAGGAAGACTAGTAGCTATAGTAGCTTTATTGATTGCGATGTTGGTAGCACCACAATTGGCTTCATTGGATCAGGTATTTCAATATATCCAAGAATATACCGGATATATTTATCCAGGTGTCGTAGCGGTCTTCTGCATGGGTTTATTCTGGAGACAAATCACAGGAAATGCGGCGCTTTGGACAGCAATCGCCACTATTCCTGCAGGTATTGTCTTCAAAGTAATGTATCCTGACATGCCTTTCTTATTGAGAATGGGCTATGTATTTATCATTTTGGTAGCAATTGCTTCTGTTATAAGTTTTACTGAAAAGAAAACCCACCAAAATCCTGCATACAAAGAGAATGGGACAGGCAGTAAATCCCTGAAAGCATCCTATTTCTTCTTTGTACTTGGGATTTTGTCAACAATTTTGGGGATAATCTTCTTCAATAAATTTGAGCATATCGGTTTTGAGTCCATTTTCATGATGGCGACCATGTTTATCATGCTTGCTGTAATTCTATATACTAATGTAAAAATGAAAACTGCAGATCCGAAGTCATTGACTGTAGATCCTGTGCTTTTCAATACAGCAACACCATTCAATTTAGGAGCTGCCGGGATCGTATTGATCGTAGGCTTACTCTACTATTTCTTCTGGATGTAAATTATCAAACCTTAAATCATATAAACTTATGAGTAATCTTAAACAAAACGAAGTATGGTTCCTTACAGGGAGTCAGCATTTATATGGAGAAGAGACCCTTCGTCAAGTAGCGGAGCATTCTCAAATTATTGCAAAAGAACTCAATGATTCTGAAAATATAAGTGTCAGTATAGTATTCAAACCTACTGTAAAAACAACAGAAGAAATCTATGCAGTATTCCAAGAAGCAAACCAAAACACAAATTGTATTGGTGTGATCGCTTGGATGCACACTTTCTCGCCTGCCAAAATGTGGATAGGTGGATTGAAAATCCTTCAAAAACCAATGCTTCACCTCCACACCCAATTCAATAGAGATATTCCTTGGGACACAATTGATATGGATTTCATGAACCTCAACCAAAGTGCCCATGGGGACAGGGAATTTGGGTTTATCGTATCTAGAATGAAAATCGAGCGAAAAGTAGTGGTTGGTCATTGGCAAGATCCGAATGTGAAAGCACAGATAGACACCTGGGCAAGGGCTGCTTCTGGATGGAATGATTGGCAGGGAGCCAAATTCGCAAGATTTGGAGACAACATGCGAAATGTGGCTGTAACAGAAGGCGATAAGGTAGAAGCTGAATTGAAGTTTGGCTTTGCTGTGAACACTTTTGCCGTAGGTGATTTGGTCCAACTCATCAATGCTGCATCTGAGTCTGAAATCAAAGCACTTGTCGAGGAATATGAAGCTACTTATACCATTGCTGACAACTTGAAAGCAAATGGAGCGAAAAGAGCTTCCCTCATCGATGCTGCCCAGATTGAAATAGGCATGCGCAAATTTTTAAAGGATGGAGGTTTCAAAGGCTTCACAAATACATTTGAAGATCTTCATGGAATGAAGCAATTGCCAGGTATCGCTACACAGAGGTTGATGGCAGAGGGCTATGGCTACGCAGGTGAAGGTGATTGGAAAACTGCCGCTTTGGTGAGAGCCATGAAAGTAATGGGAACAGGTCTCGAAGGTGGAAATGCTTTCATGGAAGACTACACTTATCATTTTGATCCAAGCAACAGCATGGTTCTTGGTGCCCATATGCTGGAAGTAGATCCTGTTTTGGCCAATGGAAAGCCTACCTGCGAAGTACATCCTCTCGGAATAGGTGGAAAAGAAGATCCTGTGAGATTGGTATTCAACGGCAAAGCTGGTGCTTCACTAAACGCCTCTTTGGTGGATATGGGAAATAGATTCAGGCTGGTAGTCAATGAAGTGGAAGCAGTAGAAGTACCTCAAGCCCTTCCGAAACTCCCTGTAGCGAGAGTAATGTGGAAACCGCTTCCTGACATGAACACTGGCTGTGCAGGCTGGATATATGCTGGAGGTGCACATCATACATGCTTTAGCCAAAGTTTAACTACAGAGCATCTGACTGACTTCGCAAAAATCGCAGGTTTGGAAAATATTATAATCGATAAAGAAACAAACTTAAGACAACTCCAAAACGAAGTGAAATGGAGTGACGCTTTCTATCGATTAGGATTTTAAATTGATTTGCCTTAATTATTTTAAAAGGAGTTCTGATTTGCAGAGCTCCTTTTTTGTTTTACTGAAGGCTTTTTTGTCGTCTCAATATCATGTGCCCAACCATGGCTTGTGTCTCCACAAGCAATTATATTGAGCAAATAACCTTATCAGAATATACTTTAGAAGAAGGTCTGTGAGGACACAGACCTTGGGAGATTACACAGACCTTGGGGGTCAACTTGCTTATCTATGCTGATCAATTAAAATTACGTTACCATCGGGATCCGTCAACATGATACTGCCAGGTCCTTTAGTGTTTTGATCTACCTCTGATGATAATGAAATATTATATTTCTTTAAATGGCTTTGAATTTCTCTTACATCATCAAACTCGTTGATTTCTTGGGCATTTTCATCCCATCCTGGATTGAATGTCAAAATATTATTTTCAAACATCCCCTGAAATAACCCGATCAGGGAGTTTTCGTTTTTCATGATCAAATAATTCTTTTCAAAATCTCCTGCAAATACAGCAAAACCTAGTTTCTCATAGAATTCTTTGGAAGTTTTGAGATCTTTGACGCTCAAACTGATGGAAAAAGCACCTAGTTTCATTTTTTCTGGGTTTAGATTAGTTTCTACTATTCTTGGTTTATTTTCCTCAAATACGAAATAATTGGAAATACATCCAAGCACAAAAGCTCCCGCTAGGCCAAATATTAATAACAAATGCTTCTTCATAGGAATGCTGGTTTAAAAGGAAAATACCGTAAAACCCCTTGGTTTACAGAGAAATCGAACTTTTCCCAACAGAAATTTACATGATTCTTTTCAAAAAGCATTAATGTTTCAAACCTGAAAAATCAAACACTTCTATTTTAAGCTCATCTTCTTTGGTATTTGGATTGTCAGGATGATTCAAAAACAAATTCAATCCATCTTCACTCACAAAATAATGATGCGCCAAATATTTGGTTTGGGATTTAAAAAATTGCTTTGAACCACTCTTTAGGTATATTTATCTTAAAATGTTAATTAAATTTTATGTGTATCCGCTTTCTTGCACGTAGCCAAACAATAGGATGGCGGTTGAACGATTTGTGGTTCTGTTGACAGTAAACTGTTGTCTGCCGACGAGTATCCGCAACTTACAAAGTTACTTTTTAACCAAGGTGCAACATTGCGGATACTCATATTAAATTTTGTGATGATTCTTTAGACCAAATGCCAAGGAAGAAATTGATTGATTTTTGGAACAGAGACCATGGTTAGGGTTATGTATTAACATAAGGTCTGTGGGGACACAGACCTTGAGGCACAAAAAAAGCCAACGATTCCGCTGGCTATTTTTCATAATTATAAGAAACAAATATTAATTTTTTGATAGGATATTGACATTTACCCAATCAATCTCTTCCTGTCGAATTGTATGGTTTGTATCTTGAAAGATCAATGTTTTGGTGGCAGCGCCCATTTTTTCCATGATCTCTATCGATTTTTCGATCCTAGACAGAGGTACGTGCATATCTTTATAGCTTGAACCTATGAAAATTGGTGTTCCTGAAAATGTACCTGAGTACTTTGAAAGATCGATTTTTTCACCAATCAAACCTCCTGTGAAAGCTATTACCCCTCCATATTTTTTGGCATTTCTAGATGTATATTCCAATGAAAGACAGGCTCCCTGCG
Source organism: Belliella calami (assembly GCF_022549695.1). Taxonomy (GTDB): domain Bacteria; phylum Bacteroidota; class Bacteroidia; order Cytophagales; family Cyclobacteriaceae; genus Belliella; species Belliella calami. The sequence goes on from NZ_JAKZGS010000006.1 coordinate 180,526, forward strand.
AAAATCCTATAAAATAGATTTGATCAGATGAAATTCCAGCTGAAGTAGCTTCCTCTACCAATTCCCCTACTGCATGCAAAGCGTGCGTCAATGAAGGCTCGTTGTTTTGATCGGGAGCCATAAAGCTATACGGATACCAGGTATTCCCAACTGCTTGCGGTGCCAATATCGCAAAATCTTCCAAATCTAGATAATCTTTAAGTCCTATAATACTATCAGCCGATGCTCCTCTGCCGTGAAGCATAATTGCAACTTTTTTAGCTTTATCCAGTGTAGTTCCAGTTCTCTTTATTTCAGACATATTTCTCTACGTTTAATTGTACTTTGGCCAATTTCGGTTCGATCTTATCTCTGTGTACTTCTGCCCAATCAGGCAATTTGAGTAATTCTCCCAAATGTGCTTCATCTTCGTCAATGGCAAAACCAGGTTCGTCTGTGGCTATTTCAAACAAAACCCCACCTGGCTCTCTGAAGTAAATGGATGTAAAATAGTTTCTATCTTTTACTTCCGTCACCTGATAGCCATTATTCATTAAGATCTTCTGAACCTCCAATTGTGAAGCAGCGTTGGCTGTCCTGAAAGCGATGTGGTGAATTGTTCCTGCACTCTGGACTCCCTGACGACCATTTTTATCTAGGACGATATCTACAATATCACCTGGTTTTCCTTCTGTACCATAACGGTAGCGACCTTCTTCCTCTGCTATGAATTTATAATCCATAAATTGGGTGAGCAACTTCTCTGTAAGTTCTTTTGCTCTGAGATTGAGGGTCGCACCATAAAATCCTTTGATGACGTGTTCTTTTGGAATAAATCCATAAGTCCATCCATTTCTAGAATCATTATTATTGGCCACTAGTTCTATTCCCATACCATCATGATCCTCAAACCTTATCAGCTTATCCCCAAATCTTGTCAAAACATCCGATGTTGGAATATTGTATTTTGCCAATCTTTCCTTCCAATATCCAAGTGAGTCGATTGATACAGAAAATGCCGTATAAGTCATCTCTCCTGTTCCTTTTGTACCCTTCCTAGCCCCGTCAAAGGGAAAGGTTGTAAAAACTGTCCCAGGAGTACCGAGTTCATCTCCAAAGTAGAAATGATATACATCTGGAGAATCAAAGTTGATTGTCTTTTTGACAAGCCTCAAACCAAGGATTCCTGTGTAGAAATCTACATTTTTTTGAGGATTTCCGGCTATTGCCGTGATATGGTGGATACCTGTGATTAGTGCTGCCATGATAGTTTTGGTTATTTCTTTTGATAAAAGAGGCTGAAGGCTTTTAAGCTTTCAGCCTCTTATTGAATTTTGATTTATTGATTAATTTGTACAGTAAATTATGATCTGTACGAAACTATTGTTTTACCAATTGCACACTCAAGATGATTCTAACTGCATCAGATACAACTACCGAACCAGCTTCTGTCACTGCATTCCATTTCAAGTTGAAATCTTTTCTACTGATTTTCCCTTCGATTTCAAATCCTGCCTTGGTATTTCCGTAAGGATCTCCTGCAACACCACCGAAGTCAACATCAAGTTCTACTGCTTTGGTCACTTCTCTGATAGTCAAATCACCTTTCAATTTGTCACCTTTTACTACTCCTGAGAAAGAAAGTTTTGGATATTCGCCAGCATTGAAAAAATCATCTGATTTCAAATGTCCATCTCTATCTGCCTGGTTGGTATCAATGCTATCAACATCTGCTGTGAATGAAACTTTTGCTCCACTGAAATCATCCGACGTAGATTCTGCCGAACCTTCAAATTTTCTAAAATAACCTGTTACTGTAGAGATTACCAAGTGCTTAACTTTGAAAGAAACTTCTGAATGTGTAGGGTCAATTGCCCATTTTGTTGTTGTAGTACTCATGATTGTTAATTTAGTTTAGTTTTTAGTTATGAATGATTAATATTGGTTCTTATTACTGTTTTTACATTAAATGTATATACACATATAGGGGTAAAAAAATTACCCTCGGAGCTTGTCTAACAAAGCATTGAGCTGAATTGTTTCTTCTTCTGTAAGATTTACGAGCTGCCTATTGAATCCATAAACAGCAGATTCCAAAACCTTTAGAATTTCCAGCCCCTTTTCGGTAATCATAATATCTACTTGCCGCCTGTCAGAAGGGCATTCTTCCCGAATGACCAATTCCTTTTGCTTTAGCTTCTCTACAAGTCTTGAAGCATTGGACATTTTATTTAGCATCCTCTCCTGAATTGAAGAAACAGTAATTGGTTTACCATTTTGGCCTCTCAAGATTCTCAATACATTGTACTGTTCTGGAGATAGACCCAAAGGTTTAAACAAAGAACTTTGATTGGAAACTATATAGCTGTTAGTATATAGAAGATTGACAACCGTCTTGTTATAAGGATCCTTGAATTCCTTTTGTTTGATTGCTTCTTCTATTCTCATTTGTATTTATTGCTTTTGTATTAAATGTATATACACACAAAAGTAAGGAAAAGTTTCAAGATTGCTAAAATATTTAATTTTATTTTGTCATTTTTTGAAATTGAAAACCTGAAGCCAATCTGAAAGTCGGGAATTGATCTGTTCAGGCCTTTCTACTGTACTACTATGTCCAGCCCCCTGAACTACGTGTAAGGTTGCATTGGGGATTGCCATTTGGATAAATTTTGCTTTTTCAGGTTTCGTCGCTACATCTTCATCCCCTACCAAGATCATTGTCGGGCATTTGATAGATCTAATTTCCTCTTCTACTCCTTTTCTGTAGATCACGGCATCTACAGATTTGGTGATAGATTTTTTATTGGATTTCAATTCGTTGTACCACTTTTTATACAGCTCTTTATTTTTAGGGTTCTCTAGCCAGCTTTCAGCAAACATAATTTTCATGACTGATTTGGCGACTGAAGGAACTACCCCAAACCAACGAACTACTCCATTTAGTAATTTATACTTTGGTAGGTTTTCTACAGGTTCTGCATTCGCAGAAGTCTCTAAGAGAATCAAGGATTTGATCAAGTGCGGATACCTGACTGCCAAACGCATCCCAACAAAGCCCCCCATTGACAACCCAACAAAATGTACCGCCTTACCTGCAAGCTGATTGATCAATTCAACAGCGTCTTCTGTAAGCAAGTCCATATCATAGGTACCATCACTTACCTCTGACTGCCCTTGGCCTCTATGGTCGTAAGCGATGATTGTGTATTCTTTTTTGAAAAATTCAATTTGATCCAAAAATATCTTATGACTCCATAGCAAGCCATGAGAGAAAACTATGATTTCCTCACCAATTCCTTCTTTGACATAATAGAGTTTTACATCTTTTGCTTGCAAATATGGCATAACCTAGTAATTAAGGGTCTAATCTAAGTTATACGTAAAATTAGCTAGTAAGTATTACAAAATCGACTTTACTTTCTGAAAGTGTAACGAATTCCAATATTTGCCCGAAGATTTGCATATCCTTCATCTACAAAAATATTAGGTGTGGCTTCTATCAAAAATGCAAAGTTCCTATGATTCTCTATAGGCTTGATAGTCAAACCAAGTGGTAAACCAGCCCTAACTTGATCGTAAAAATAATACCCAAGCATCACTCCAACATGAAAATTGAACCAATCATCTTTATATATATTTCTATTGAAATGCCCTTCGATTCCAAAGCTGCTATTTAAAACATCATTTGCACCAAATCGGATCTCACCAAAATATTTCCTATCCAAATTTGTTCCTATACCAACTTGACCCATAAGGCCACTATGATAGACTCCCGCAAATTCAGGGCGCAAAGCACTTTGGGAAAACGAATGATTAGAAACAATTGCCAAAAGCACTAAACTTGTAAAAAACACTTTCTTAAACATAACTAAGGTTATTTTTTACGAAAGATAAGAATGAATTTTTATGTATCAATTATTTCAAAGAATGTATCACAAAAAATCAAACCTAAGTCGTCTCCATCATCAACTTTAATTCATGATTAGCAATCTTGAGATCCTCCAAGGACAAATTAATCGGAGTGTCTCGTCCTGAAAATGGTTGACACTTTTTTTTATTTAAAATAGAGGAATTCAACCCGCTTCGGGGTTGTTGTTTCCTTGATTATCATTTATCCCCGGGTTATGACCCGGGGTTCCGCCACGGCGGACAAGTATTTAAAGTTTAACCCTGCCTGCAGCAGGCGGGCACTTTGTGGTTTTAACCTCGTTAATTGCGTCTTGCTTCTGGCTCGCTTCTTTGTCGCGTCTTCCCTGTCGCGTCCTGAAATTACTTGACACTTTTTTATTGATTTCTCTTTATTTCCGATAGCCATTCAATTGCCTCCCGATAAGGATGCGGGACAGGCTTTTCAGGGCAAACGTTCAACTGAAATCTTTTTAGACATCGGGTCATGACCCGATGCTTGGATCATAAGCCCTTTCAGGGCTATCTTGAGTCTTGAGTCTTGAGTCTTGTGTCTTGTGTCACCCTTCTCTCGATTCTTGCCTCTAGCATCTCTCCTCTCCACTACCCCCTCAAAATCTCCATTGGTGCTTTTTTGATTATTTTTCGGCCATTGAGCCAACCTAGGATTATTGTCAAGATTGTAATGCACAAGTAAACCATGAAAGCTTCAAGGTAAGGTCCTCTAAATGGTAATTGAAATACAAATTTACTCAAAAGGTATGTTGCTAAGAATGATAAAACAATTCCACTTAAGGATGCGAGTGATCCCAAAAAGAAATACTCCATTGTATTGATTTTCCCTACTACACCACTATCGGCTCCTAAGGTTCGTAATAAAATACTCTCCCTCATTCTTTGGTATTTGCTGATAATCAAAGAACTGATCAACACCAATATCCCAGTAGCAATGCTGAAAAATGCCATAAATTGAATCACAAAGCTGATTTTACCAAGAATTTCTTCCAGTGTTTCTACAATTGCCCCTAAATTGATGACAGAAATATTTGGGTATTTCCTAACAATTTCCGCTTGCATATCAGCAGATTGACGATCATTTTTGGTTTTGGTGATGACAACATGAAATTTTGGGGCATTATTAAGAACTCCTTCCGGAAACAATACCAGGAAATTGGTTGAAACTTGATTAAACTTCACATCTCTGAAACTTCCAATGTAGGTCTTGATTGGTCTGCCCTGGACATTAAAGATGATTTCATCTCCAACATTCAATCCTGTCCTCATAGCGTAACCTTGGTCAAAAGATACAAAAATAGAATCCCCTGGATTTTCCACTTTTCTCAATTTCCCTTTCAATAGTCGCTCAGAAGAAATCAAAGTGTCTCTGTAGGTAACCCTAAACTCTCTGTTGTATAAACCTCTCGATCTTTTTTCTTCATCAGGAAGGGTATCATTCCCTTTTTTGGTCATTCCATTGATTGATTCAAGGGCCATGGTAACGATAGGTACTTGCTGCAATATTGGTAAGTCTCTATTTTTGACGCTAGTTATGACTGAATCAACTTGATAATCCTGAATATCAAAAAGAAGCATATTAGGTTGATCTTCTTTGTCAGCAAATTTCGCTTCGTCCAATAGCTGTCCTTGAATAAAAAACAGTGTACTGATCATCGCTGTTCCCAAACCTATGGTGGCAATCAAGGAAACTGTTTGGTTATTCGGTCGGTATAAATTGGCCAAAGCCTGCCTGATCGGATAATTCAAGCTAATTGGCAAAAATCTTTTAATAACCCACATGATCCCAATTGCCACTGCCCAAAGCGCTGCAAATGCAAAAACTACAAATCCTGTGAAACCCAAAGCCGCTTTCCAACCATCCAATAGGATATAGCTAAATCCAAATATAAACAATAGTATTCCCAAAATCACAGCCCATCTTAATGGATCTTTTTTGAGGGTAGTTTCTCCTTCTTCAGGTCTCAAGGTAGCCATTGGAGAGACTTTTCTCATCTTCAACAAAGGCAAAAGGGCAAAAAGAAATGCCACTATTAGCCCTGTAAGGATTCCAAAGCCAACACTTGACCAAGAAACAGCCATGCTTACCTCCACAGGAAGAAAATCTTTGAAAACCGTCGGTAATACAAATTGCAAAGCTGTACCCAAAAATGATCCAATAACCGAACCTACTAAGCCCATCAATAGAATCTGGAACAAATAAATCTTCATTGCATCCCAGGCTGACACACCCAAACATCTGAGTACGGCTACAGATGCCAATTTTTCCTTCACAAAAACATTGACCGCACTTGCTACCCCAACACATCCAAGCAAAAGGGCGATAAATGCAACCAAACTTAGGAAGTTGGTAAGATTATCAAAGGATCTGCCTGTCTGTCTCCTTCGATCTTCGACCGTATCTGCATCAATCCTGTCCTCCTGCCATTGCTCACCATAGCGCTCAACAAGCTCATCCGGATTGACATCATCGGACAACTGATAATAACGAAGATATTTCAAGCGGCTTCCAAACTGAATCAAACCAGTTTCTTGGGCATATTCCATTGGAATATAAACAGCAGGTGCCACTGTTGCAGCTATTCCAGTTTGTCCTGGGACTTTTTGCAACTCCCCTTCGATCACAAAAGTGACATCTCCTACTTTTATACTATCCCCTACAACGGCATTGAATTGTGCCATTAGTATTTTTTCTACCAAAGCCTTTCTTCCACCTGCCCTGAATGTGCTCTCTGCCTCCACAGGGAGAGTTTCAAGTTTGCCATAAAAAGGAAAATCACCTTCCAAAACCCGTACCTGGGTCAATCTACTTTCTCCACTCGATGGAAATGCCACCATGCTGGCGAAATTGATTTCGTCAGCTTGTGCCAATGCAATGGAATCTGTTGGCTGACTACCTAGAGGAGTGCTATTATCCAAAACCAAATCGGCACCTACCAGTTCTTTGGATTGATTTTCAATGTCATTTTTTAGATTATCACCAAAAGAACTTATCCCTACCAATGCAGCAATACCGATTACCATTGAAGAGACAAATAGCAATAGTCGGGAAAAATTCTTTCTAAAGTCCCTAATTGCCATTTTCAAAACCCAAGCTATATTACCCATGTATTTCCTCTTGAATTTTTCCGCCCTTGATATTGATTATTCTATCTGTTCTTTTGGCCAACTCTGGATCATGGGTCACCAAAATTAAGGTTGTACCTTTTTCTTTATTGAGATTAAAAATCAGGTCTTCAATCATCTCTCCTGTTTCTGTGTCCAAGTTTCCAGTTGGCTCATCGGCAAAAAGTATTTTTGGCTCATTGGCAAATGCCCTTGCGATAGACACCCGTTGCTGTTCTCCTCCTGACAATTGGGTCGGATAATGCGTTACACGATCTTTCAAACCCACCTTTTCCAAAAGCTCCAAAGCTCTTTCTTTAGCATCCTTTCGCTTTTTGAGTTCGAGGGGAACCATTACATTTTCCAATGCAGTAAGTGTCGGAAGCAGTTGGAAATTCTGAAAAATAAATCCCACATCCCTACTTCTTGCTGCTGCTCGCTGATCTTCGCTCAACTTCTCAAAGGCATTCCCGTTGAGTATCACTGAGCCAGTGGATGACGAGTCCAAGCCTGCACAAAGCCCAAGTAAAGTTGTCTTGCCAGAACCAGATGGTCCAACAATGGCAATACTTTCACCTGCTTGAATATCGAAATTCACCTGATCGAGGACAGTTAACCTTCTGTTTCCACTTTGATAAGTTTTGGAAACATCTTTGACACTAAGAATGCTCATATATTAAGGGTATTTTAATTCAGAAAGTTAACAAATTGTAGGTAAGAATGGTCTACATACGGATGAATAAAAAAAAAATCTAAAAGAAGACATCTAATTAATCGGAAAAAAAATTAGCAAATAAACATTTGATTGAGAAATTGTACTTTTGCTAACCATCGTTTAAAAATCAACACATACAATGAAAACATATTTTCAAAGCTTCTTTTTAATATTAGCGCTTACAACCTTTTCTTGCAATTCATCAAAGGAGGAGAAAACTGATACTACTCAAGAAATAGAAACAGCATCTAAACCTGTGTCTAAAAAACTGATCCTTTTTTTCGGAAATAGCCTTTCTGCAGGGTACGGGATAGATGAAGATGATGCTTTTCCAGGATTGGTCGCTGCCAGAATTGACAGTTTAGAATTGGATTATCGTGTCATCAATGGTGGATTGAGCGGAGAAACCACAGCAAGTGGATTGAGCAGACTCGATTGGTTTTTGGAAGAGGAGCCGGCTTTATTTGTTTTGGAATTGGGAGGAAATGATGGGTTGAGAGGAATTGATTTGTCAGAAACAAAAAAGAACTTAAAGTCAATCATTCAACTTGTAAGGAGTAAATATCCAGAAACGAACATCGTACTTGCAGGGATGCAAATCCCACCAAACATGGGACAGGAATACACCGAAAATTTCAAAAAACTTTATCCTGAGGTAGCTCAAGAGGAAGATGTTACTTTGATTCCTTTCTTACTTGAGGGGGTTGCAGGAGATCCTGACCTCAATCTTCCAGATGGCATCCATCCTACTGAAGAGGGACATTTGATTGTATTTGAAACAATTTGGCCATACATTGAGAAAATGATTTATGAAAATTATGAGGATTAGTGAGCTTGGTAACTTGGGAATGAGATAATAGCTGTAGATTCAGAATATGACATCTTTATAACATTAATAAATCAATCCTTAAAATCACCAATTAACTTTTTCAAACTTAACCAATCAACTAAACTCACAGCTTTCGCAATTTATTTCAATTCCAATAACAATGGGAACTGAAATAAATCCCCTATTTTACCTTTCTAAAATTTTTATCATAACTTTTTTTTCTTTTCAATTTTTTTTAACAAACTTACTATCCAAATAATCAAAAATAACCTTTTATGAGTATTGAAATCAAATCTTCATCAGAGCCGTATGACGTAATCATCGTGGGCTCTGGAGCAGGAGGTGGTATGGCCTCCAAAATTTTATCCGAAGCAGGATTAGCCGTAGCAGTGATAGAGGCTGGCGGTGATTTTGACCCTGCAAAAGATGAAGACAGAACCCAATTGCGCTACCCATGGGAATCCCCAAGAAGAGGCAATGGAACACGGATAAGGCCATTTGGGGATTTTGATGCGGCTATAGGTGGCTGGGACATAGAAGGTGAACCTTATACAAAAGGAAAAGATACGAGCTTCGACTGGTTCAGATCCAGAATGGTCGGTGGACGTACGAACCACTGGGGTAGAATATCCTTAAGATTTGGCCCGAATGATTTCAAAAGAGCAAGTATAGACGGCTTAGGACATGACTGGCCAATTGGCTACGACGATTTAAAGCCATATTACGACAAAGTCGATAAATTGATTGGGGTTTTTGGCTCAAAAGAGGGTATTTTCAATGAGCCGGATGGGTTCTTTCTTCCTCCACCAAAACCAAGATTACACGAACTGTTTATGATGAAGGGAGCAAAAAAAGCCAGCATTCCTGTAATCCCATCCCGATTATCTGTACTTACAAAACCTATCAATAATGATAGAGGAGTTTGTTTTTTCTGCAGACAATGCAACAGGGCATGTCAGGCTTATGCAGATTTTTCATCTGGCACTTGCCTCGTCCATCCTGCGATGAAAAAGGGAAAGGTCGATCTCTACACCAATTCAATGGTAAGAAAAGTAACCACTGATGATTCTGGCAAAGCCAATGGAGTCTCTTTTATCAGCAAAGTGGATATGAAAGAATACAAGCTCAAAGCCAGGGTGGTTGTACTTGGAGCGTCAGCTTGTGAATCGGCAAGGATAATGCTTAATTCAAAATCCAAATCCCATCCAGATGGAATTGGGAACAGCAGCGGAATGGTAGGTAGATATCTCCATGACTCCACTGGAGCTGATAGAATGGGGATTTTGCCAGACCTAATCGACAGGGAAAGATACAATGAAGATGGAGTGGGCGGCATGCATGTATATACCCCATGGTGGCTGGACAATAAAAAGCTCGACTTTGCAAGAGGATATCATATCGAATACTGGGGAGGAATGGGAATGCCATCTTATGGAGTAGGTTTTTCTATGGATACCATGCGCAAATTTGTCAAAGACGAATTTGGGAACCCTAGTCCAAATGGCGGATATGGAGAAGGATTGAAAAAGGACATCCGACGAATTCAAGGCTCAACACTTGGCATGTCCGGAAGAGGTGAAAGTATTCCGATGTATCACAATTATTGCGAGATCGACCCAAATGTTGTAGACAAATATGGTATTCCTGTACTGAAATTCCACTATCAATGGACTGAACATGAAATCAAGCAAGCCAAACACATGCACGATACTTTTGAAGAAATCCTGACCAATGCAGGAGCTGTACTCATGGGTGAAAAGCCAGGACCTGAAACCAAATACGGATTGGCAACACCAGGGAGGATCATCCACGAAGTGGGAACTACCAGAATGGGAAATAATCCAGCTACATCGGTATTAAACAGCAACTGTCAGGCACATGATTGCGACAATCTTTTTGTAGTAGATGCAGGGCCATTTGTATCACAAGCTGACAAAAACCCTACTTGGACTATTTTGGCCTTGAGCTGGAGAACATCCGATTTTATCGTGTCAGAATTGAAAAAGAAAAACATCTAATATCAGTATTATGAACAGAAGAGAAAACCTTAAGCTTTTATTTACTGGTACATTGGCATCTGGATTCTTATTGACCAACTGTGCCCCTGAGGACAATAAACTAGAATATACTCCAAGAATCGAAGGTGGAACCGTAGGTGGAAGAACTGAAGAGGAGAAATTGATTGATCAAAAACTTTTGTCGGAAACTTTTCTAAATGAAGATGAAAGAAAAAAACTCGATGTGCTTGTCGATATAATCATTCCTGCCGATTCAGATTCTCCAAGCGCCACTGAGGCTGGCGTTGTTGATTTTATAGAGTTTATGATGAAAGACTACCCAGCCTACCAAACACCAATGCGAGGTGGATTGATGTGGCTAGACCATCATAGTGAAGATAATTACGGTAAAGTATTCATGGCACTGAGTAAGTCTGAAAAAATGGAAATCATAGATCAAATCGCATGGCCAGACAAAGCAAAGCAAGACATGGAGGGCGGTGTGAAATTTTTCAACATGCTCAGAAACCTTGCTGCAACAGGTTATTTTACAACAGAAGCCGGGTTCAAAAATTTGGGTTATATAGGAAACACCCCAAATATTTGGGATGGGGTGCCAGCTGAAGTCATGAAAAAACATGGTTTTGAGCTCCCTGAAAAATATCTTGACACATATCTCAAACCTGAGGAAAGAGGTGAACTAGCTCAATGGGATGAAGAAGCTAATATCATTCGTTCCAATTCATAAAATATATTTCTTAAAAAAGCCTTTGCATTGCAGAGGCTTTTTTAATTTTGGGATATGAATACTTCAATTATGGCAGACTTCAAAGTCAAACACTTATTTTTCATTTTATTACTTTCAGTGCTGATCTCTACAACATCTTGCACCAAAAACGTCACCATGAGCAGGTTGATGCCTGCCGAAATCAATGTACCTATTTACGTTCAAAGGCTTTTGATTGTGGATAGAACTGCTCCGCAAAACGAAGGGTTTTCTGTTATTGAGGGTATCCTTACGGGGGAAGCACCTTTTGAAGTGAAAAATGCTGTAGAATCTACCATCGTTAAATTACAACAAGAGCTGAATACATCACCGAGATTTGAAGTAATCAGAGCACGTGAAAGGCTTAGAGGCGGCCTTTTTTCCCAAACATTCCCTACCCCACTAACTTGGAGACAAATCGAAGAGCTTTGCAATGCATATGATGTCGATGCAGTGCTTTCATTGGAAAAATTCAGTTCAGACTTTGTAGTTACTGACAAAAAGCAACTGATCAAGAAAATCGAAGGTGAAGGAAGAAATGCACGACAAGTGGAAGTTCAGGGAGTGTATGCTGAAGGAATTGCTTCGGTAAAGGTTGGGTTTAGGCTTTATGACCCGAAAAGCAAAAACATTTCTGATCAACAAGATTTCGAAAAAACAAATCTTTGGTCAGCAGAGGCAGAGAATAAAACACAAGCGCTTGCGCTGATGATAGACAAAGTCAAAGCAACCCAGTATGTGGGGCAAATCGCCGGAGCAAGCTATGCACGTAGAATTGCCCCGATGTATTTGAGCATCAATAGGACACTTTTTCAAAAACCAAAGGACAACCAATCGCTAGCGATAGGTGCAAGAATGGCTGAAGTCAATGAATGGGAGAATGCTATCCAAACTTGGGAAGAAGGACTAATTGATGTTCTTGAAGATAAAACTGCCGCTAGACTTTGCTACAATATCGCTGTTGGCTACGAAGTCCTTGGCGACTTAGAAGCTGCTAAAAATTGGGCTGGAAAATCCTACACATTGTATGGTTTCAAGCAAGGTAGAACTTATGCACAAGAGTTGGATACGCGTATGATGCAGGAAGATAGGCTAAGAAAACAACTGGAAAAAGAATTCTGATTGTTGTAATTCACTTGGTTTAATTACTTTTTTAACTAAATTTATTTTTTATTAAATATGATACTTAATTAGGCATGCTACAAGCTTTGCACAATTAACAGTTCTGATATAGCTAATTCCTATCTGCTCCAGGCAAAGCCCAAGATATGGATATAGAAGAAGATTATTTCACCATTTATAAAATCAAAATCGATTATGATTAAACCAAAAATCAAACTCATTTCCCTTTCCTTTTCATTAGGAATCATTGCGATTCTTACTTTTCAATCTTGTGGAGAGAAGAAAACAGAAGAGGCTTCAATCCAAGACGCTTCATCTTTTGAATTCGAAATCCAAGACTCTGTGATGGTAGATTATTTGGGATCAATGAGTTGGTCTGACATCAGCAAAGATGGAAAGCATATGCTTGCTTATGACAACCAAACATCTGACATACTGTTACTTTCTTCTGAAGGGGAAGTTTTGGGAAAATTCAATAAATCAGGAGACCAACCAGATGCTATCGGAAGCAACCCTATTTCAAGACCTCAGTTTGTCAGAGCAGATGAATGGGCGATCCTAGGTAAAAAAGGAGTTTATTCATTCAGCTTTGATGGCGAATTGACAAGAACAGCAAAACCTGATTTCACCGTTTCTATTTCGCTTTCTATATCCAACGCCAAAACTCTCCAATTTTTGAATGAGGATAAGGCTTTGATCTACTATTTGGGAAGAGAAAACAATAGTTCTTTTTATGTAAGTCCAACTGCAAACCAATTGGAAATTGCTGATTTGAAAGAAGGTGGTTTCGAAGCAGCACTTCCTTTTCCCGATGGTTCAAAATACAAGAATCCAGAAAAAATCCATACTGTCTTGACTACAATGCCCGCGATGACCATCAGTAATGGGAAACTTTATCTCGCTTTCAAAAACGAGCCAAAGCTTTGGATTTATGACATTGATAACTTAAGTACTCCATTGGAAGAAATTAACATAAATTTTAGCAAATTCATAGAAAAAGAAGGAATGAGCCCTAGTGAAGTAGATGATAAAAGTTTCGGAATCAATCCGAAAGACTTCACTTATGGTACTATCGACAATTTTTTTGTACATAATGAATTGATTTTCATCAACTATACCAAAGGAGTATCTGATGCTGAATATGAAAAGATAAAGGAAGAATACACCGATTTTAACGAGATGATTTCGGGCATTTTCAAAGCAAACCAAAGTGCATACGCTGTACTGGATAAAAACGGGCAACTTAAGCCATTGGAGTTTCCAAAAAGAACCCGAAGCATTGAATTCATTGATAGTGAAGGCAATTTTTGGCTTAGCTATAACAAAGAAGAAGAATTGGATTACGAGTTGATATTTAAAACAAAACTGAAGTCTAAAAAATGAATAAATCAATTTACTTGTTAAGTGGCATTTTGCTATTCTTTTATTCTTGTAGCAACCAAACAGAAGAAGTAAGCAATAGGGATTTCAGTTACGAGCTGGAGATTGTAGATTCATTGATGATAGATTTTTTGGGAAATCCTCAACTGCTGAGTGTAGATTCTGAAAATGACCATTTTCTTTTTTCTGGAGCGGAATTCAACGAGCTTCTATTGGTCAATAGAGAAGGGGAAATAGTTTCTGAATTCAAAAAACCCATGGACTCACCAGATTCTTATGGTCAATTTCCTCTAGGTGGATCTGTCTATAAAGATCAAATCGCAATTACAGGAATGAACAAAATGAACTTATATGACCTGGAGTTTAACCTCAAGAAAAGTATCAAACAGCCATATTCGAATAATTTCATCTACATGCTATTTATTGGGTATGACCATCTTCAACCCATAGAGATTGACGGGAAGATCAAATATGTAGCCTACATCATAGGTGCTCAAACAGAATTGAATAGCAATGATGCCAAATATTTCCTTGAATACAACACTTTTGATTTTATAGATACTGAAGAAGAAACCTACGAACCAATCATACCATTTCATAAGAGAAGCAGATACTTTGAGTCACAAACAGCTTATAACACAATCAAACCAACTTTTCAAGTTGGTGATGGTTTGATCCATTTTGCACATACACATGATAGCATGTACTATGAATATGACCTAAAAAACCCAGAAAACTTCAAAGCAGAGAAAATACCTTTCGATAATTTTATTTTAGACAAAGGATTTGCACTAGGTGGCGAAGAAGATCGAGAAAATGAAAAAGATCGACCAGGTCAAATATCTAACCTTTTTATGCACAAAGATCAAGTTATGATAGTTTATAGATCGGGTTTAAAACTTGACCAAATGCCAGAACCAAATGAAGATCAACAGGAAAGGTATAGTCAAATCATGAAAAAAGATAAATCAAAGTTAATTGTCAGAGAAGAAAATGGCGCTTATAGTAAGCCATTCCTTCTTCCTGACGCTTGGAGAATATCTTTTGTTGACAAAAAAGGGAGAATTTGGGCACATCAAAATGTCAATGCGCTCGAATACGAGCCTGACATGGTTACTTTGTACGAATTGAAACTCGTAAAAAAAGAGCTAGAAGATTGATCATATAATCCAAATTTAAAATCCTTATAAACCTCTGCAAAGCTATACACCGAGCTTGCAGAGGTTTTTTGTTTGAATTTGCATGACAGAATTGTCAGGATATTGAAAAGCATGAAGTTTTTTAAACCCTAATAATACCTCGAAATCCTCTAACTCCATAATAAGAGTCTGCCCCATTGTGATAGATGAATACTCTGCCAAATCTCCAATCTCCGAATATAGCACCTCCCAATTGCCGAATTTCAGACGGGGTAGCCAACCAACTGGATGTTTTTGTATCAAGCTTCCCATACAGCTGCAGCTTCAAATACTGCTCTTCAGTCATAAGTTCAATCCCCATTTCTTCTGCCATGCCCATAGCACTATTTTTGGGCTTATGGGTTTTTCTTGATTCCAAAGCTTCATGGTCATAGCAAACGCTTCTTCTGCCTTTTGGTGTTTCTGCTGCAAAATCACAAAAAACATAACCACCATCTTCTTCAAAACCAACCACATCTGGCTCTCCCCCAGTAAGCTCCATTTGATAGATTGACCAAGATTTTTCTGGGTTTATTTCAAGTCTTTTCTGGACTTGATCCCAATCTATACCTTCATGACGATGCATATTTTTTTCAAACCGCGATTTCAAAATATTGAAAAGCGTTTCACTTTCTTGCTGAGATAATTCCTTTTTCATAGGCTTTTATAAAAACTATTAAGATCTACATGAATACTTCTAATGACATTGCTATCTAAATTAATTTCAAACAATTCAACTTTTTATACGTAAAATACTATTATTATAATTATAAAACTCTTTTTGAATAAATCATCAAATTAATTATATCAAATATAATTGTTGTTTTTATTCATTTCAAGCCCAAAAAATATCACCATTATTTTATCACCACAAAACCAACAAATATGAACGATCACTTCAATTTTCAAAATTTAAAATTGCTGCTTTTATGCTCGCTATTTGGAATCAATTCATCTCTTTTTGCCCAAGTAAAATCAGTGGAAGAAGTAGTAGAAAACAATATTCAGACTGAAAAGGCAAAAGTAAAAATCACAAAAATAGTGGCAGGATTGGAACATCCTTGGGCAGTATCTTGGCTTCCAGATGGAAAAATGCTCATGACAGAAAGACCAGGCAAGCTCTATCTCGTCGATGGAAAAAAAATCACAGAACTAACTGGATTGCCAAAAATTGACACTGATGAAGACCAATTGACTGCTCCGCAAGGAGGAAATCAAGGAGGCTTGTTGGACTTGGTAGTACACCCTGATTATGCCCAAAATGGATGGATTTATTTCACTTATTCAAGTCCTGGGGATGATGATTCAGTGACTGATGGTTCTGAATATGGTACTGGAACAGCTTTGGCAAGGGCAAAAATAGATCTTGCAAACAACAAATTGACAGATGTAGAAACACTCTATGCTCAAGTACCAAGAACCAACCCTGGAAGACATTATGGCTCTAGGATCGTCTTTCCCGGTGACGGCACCGTATTGTTTTCTATAGGCGATCGTGGATTGAGATGGAATTCACAAGACTTGACTGACCCGGCAGGTTCAATCATCCGAATCAAAGAAGATGGTGGAATCCCTGATGGAAATCCATTAATCGGTTTAGCACCTGGAAATTTAAGACCGGAAATCTACTCTTTTGGTCATAGAAACAACCAAGGAATGGCACAAGATCCGAATACTGGCAAAATCTGGGCTACAGAGCATGGACCAAACGGAGGTGACCTTTTGCACTTGGTAGAAAAGGGGAAAAATTATGGATGGCCACAAGTTACTTTCGGGACCGAATATGATACAGACGAAAAAATTGGACTTGGAAAAGAAGCTCCTGGGGTAACTGCCCCGATACATATTTGGGAGGAAAACATGGCTCCTTCAGGATTGGCATTCTTTAAAGATGGAAAAATCACTGAATGGAACAATTCGCTATTTGCAGGCTCATTACTCAAAGAGGAAGTATATAGAATCGAAATAGAAAATAACGAGGTAAAATCTGTAGAAGCTCTTTTCTCCAAAAAGCTTGGAAGAATTCGTGATGTCAGACAAGGCCCAGATGGAAACTTATACCTCTTGACAGATGAAAGTGATGGCGCACTTTACAAAGTAGAGCCAATCGATTAAGCTTTAGAAATTAACTTTTGGTATTCACCTTGAGGTTTCATCAATTTAATTTCCTTCCAAAAAATCACGAAACAAACTGTTGATTTTTCACAGATTGGATTATTGGAAGCGAAAAACTTTGGTGAAACCTTTTTTTATGTAGTAGCTTTGCCGACTTCAATTATGAAGTCGAGAACTACCGCATTATATAGCATCATCCTCCTGATCTTTTCCATTCAGTGTTTTTTTATGGGAATGATCGTCTATGAGCAAGCCCAAGAGTTGGAAGCATGGATATTTGTAGTCCTATTTGCTTTGTTGATCGCAGCTTCTTTTCAAGCCTACCCCAAAGATTATCACATAGATTTTACCAAATGGTGGGATTGTACCTTTATCTATCTTGGAGCTTTGGGAACTTATGGGTTACAGGTGGTAGGCTTTGACCCTGTGCTTTCGGCAGCAGGAATGGGATTGATCGGAGCTATTATTCCCAAATTCCAAAAATCAAACCCTCTTTTCCAACTTCTTCCAGCACCTATTTATTGCGGTGCATTTATAGGAATGACGAACTTCACTAATGATCCTATTTTCATTCTGATTGCAGCCACATTTACTTGTCTATTATACTTTTTGAGCAAACCTATCCTTGTGGGGATCGGAGGCAAACTTGGCACTTTGGCTTTTATTGGTGTTGTGCTTACTTACAGTGTTTACTTTGGTCTGAATTTCCTATGATGCTTTTGTTACTTATAGTTTTCGTCGGAACTTTCTCCGCATTAGCTACATACTTGCTTCATACAAAGTATTCAGAGAATCCAGTGTTGATTTCTTCCGCTTTAACTTTTGTAGTAACAGGACTTTATCAACTTTTCGCTGATGATCTCCCAGATATTTTTCAACACATCCCTTACCTCTGCATTGGGGGGACATTTATAGGTATGAGTTCCAGAAAAAAAATCAAGCAGGCAAAATATATCCTAATTGCTGGCTTGATTTTTAGCTTAATCTATCTGCGTTCTAGTACATTTTTTGAAGGTTTTGGTGGAGCTTTAGGTACATCAGCTTGTATTTCGGTTCTTTCCGTCATCAGCTTTCGTCAATTTTTCAAAAGAACCCAGTATTTTGCTAGAAAGAAGCTTAGAAGGGAGACTTGAAACAAAACCTGATCTTCATCCCTCCTCCTTCAATGTAATTGTCCATTTTTTTTCAGTGAGCTCTTCATAACTCTTGGTTGTTTCCGATCCATCTTTTCCGATAACTTTGAAAGTCGCATCCTTGTAAAAAGTAGCTTTGTCTTTATCCTGAAGTAGATTTGGGACATTTCTACTTTCGCTCGACATGTTGACTTCTATGTGACTTACACCTTTTTCAACCAATAACTTTTGCATGTCTGAGATATCCCCCATTGGTGTGCCATTTTGCACATTAAGATTGACGGTAGATAGATCATTTCCCAAAATTACCTTGTCCAAAACATCATTAACTTCAGCTTTTTGGTAGATTTTCTCATCAATTAAAATTTTGCCCTCTGCTATTATAGAGATGTCCAGATCACTCACTTGTCTTTCTACTACTTCTGCATTGAAATTGATAGTTCTTATTTGTTGATTTTGTGCTGGCACTTTTTCACTAAAGAAGTAAATCATCACTGCAAAAAACGGAATAAGAGCCAAAATTTTTATCAATTTTGTAAACAAATAACTTAAATCTACAAGTGTAGATTCGGAATTAAAATTAAAAAGCCAGTTTTCATAAAAAACTGGCTTTTTAATTTCTAAATTAGATCAGTTATTATGACTATCCGCCTTCTTGCACGTAGCCAATCAATAGATTGTTTGATGAACGATTTGAGGTTTTGTTGTTGACTGTTGACAGTTGTCTGTTGACGAGAATCCGCAACACATAAACCCTCTTCTTACCCAACTTGCAACATTGCGGATAATCATATCAGTTACTTTTTGTATACCAAATCGAACCTATCCAAATTCATAACTTTGTTCCAAGCTGCAGCAAAGTCTTTTACAAATTTTTCTTTGTAGTCTTCTTGTGCATATACTTCCGCCAAAGCTCTCAATTCTGAATTGGAACCGAATATCAAATCTGCTCTTGTAGCAGTATATTTCAAAGTTCCGGTTTTTCTATCTCGCCCTTCAAACACTTCTTTTGTATCGTCAGCAGCTTTCCATTCGGTAGCCATGTCTAGAAGATTTACGAAGAAATCATTTGTCAATACATCTTTCTCTTCAGTGAAAATCCCGTGCTTGGATCCATCGTAGTTAGCATGCAAAGAGCGCATCCCTCCTACCAAAACAGTCATCTCAGGCGCAGTCAAAGTCAACAGTTGCGCTTTGTCCACCAACAATTCTTCTGTTGCTATTGTGTATTGTGTTTTTAGATAATTTCTAAATCCATCCGCCATAGGCTCTAGCAATTCAAAAGACTCTACATCAGTTTGCTCAGCAGATGCATCCATTCTTCCAGGTGCAAAAGGAATCTCAAGATTATAGCCAGCATTTTCAGCTGCCTTCTCAACTCCCGTATTTCCAGCAAGCACAATCAAATCAGCCAAAGAAACTTTTTTATCTCCTGATTTTGCATTGAAGTCAGACTGAATTTTCTCTAAAATAGTCAATACTTTTTCCAATTGAGAAGGGTTGTTCACTTCCCAATTCCTCATTGGTTCCAAGCGAATTCTAGCTCCATTAGCTCCTCCTCTTCTGTCAGATCCTCTGTAGGTAGATGCAGAAGCCCAAGCTGTAGAGACCATCTCAGAAATCGACAGACCACTATTCAAAATCTGGTTTTTCAAATTTGAAATATCACTTGAGCTCACCAGAGGATGGTTTACTGCAGGAATTGGATCTTGCCAAATCAGATCTTCAGTAGGTGCCTCCGGTCCTAAATAGGTTGTATTTGGTCCCATGTCCCTGTGTGTCAATTTGAACCAAGCACGAGCAAAAGCATCATTGAAAGCATCCTGATCATCCAAGAACCTTCTAGAGATCTCTTCATAGATCGGATCATATCTCAGGGATAAATCAGTCGTCAACATATATGGCGGTTGTTTTTTCTCTGCGTCAAATGCGTCAGGGATTATATTTCCTGCGTCTTTTGCTACCCACTGATGTGCTCCAGCTGGACTTTTTGTCAATTCCCATTCGTACTTAAACAAAAAAGTAAGGTAATCATGACTCCACTGTGCAGGTGTAGAAGTCCAAGTCACTTCAAGACCTGATGTAATTGCATCAGCACCTTTGCCTGATTTGTAAGAACTCTTCCATCCAAATCCCTGCTCTTCTATCGGAGCAGACTCAGGATCTGCACCAACATGGTCTGCAGGTCCAGCACCGTGTGTTTTGCCCAAGGTATGCCCTCCAGCTATCAGTGCAACTGTCTCCTCATCATTCATTCCCATCCTTCCAAAAGTCTCTCTGATATCCTTGGCTGCCAAAACAGGATCAGGATTACCATTTGGTCCTTCCGGATTGACATAGATTAAACCCATCTGAACAGCTGCCAAAGGATTTTCCAATTTACGATCTCCAGAATAGCGCTTGCTATCATCCAACCAGACAGTTTCTTTCCCCCAATAAACATCCAATTCTGGCTCGTACACATCCTCTCTACCTCCTGCAAAACCAAAAGTCTCAAAGCCCATAGACTCCAAGGCGACATTTCCAGTAAGCACCATCAAGTCCGCCCAAGAAATTTTGTTTCCATACTTCTGCTTGATAGGCCAAAGAAGCCTTCTAGCTTTATCCAAATTCCCATTATCAGGCCAACTATTCAATGGAGCAAATCGCTGTTGCCCAGAGCGAGAACCTCCACGACCATCACCTGATCTGTATGTCCCTGCACTATGCCAAGCCATTCTGATAAACAACCCACCATAATGTCCAAAATCTGCTGGCCACCAATCTTGTGAATCTGTCATTAATGTGCGCAAATCAGCCTTCAAGGCTTCATAGTCCAAGCTGTTGAACTCTTCTATGTAATTGAAATCTCTTCCTTGGGGATTTGACAACTCAGAGTTTTGTCTCAGAATAGACAAATTGAGTTGATTTGGCCACCATTCAGCATTTTGAGTGGCTTTAGCTACACTTGGACTCTTTTTGGTAGCTCCAGACCACCCGTCCACTGAAGTTTTTTCTTGAGCCACTGCTGTCAGCACAGAACTTGCCAACAAGGCGAATACTAGAATTAATCTTTTCATATACTTATTTTATTAAAATTAACCGGTAAGTAATTAATAAAGACAAAAGTATAGTCTTATGTTTTGCCTTAGAAATCGTTATTTTCTATTGTGAATTGATAAAATAAATAACTAATCAAAATAAAAATTGGAAGTGATAGGTAATCACATCATTACACAAATTGGCTAACCTAGTTTTCACGTCTATTTTGGAAGAAAAAAAAATTTTTAATAAAATAATATTGGAACAGATACAATACTCAAACAAATCTTGAATTTGGCTATTTAAAAAATATCCTATCTTTGGCAACCACATCCAAAATAGACAATATATGTTTGACGGTTCGGACTATCCAAAATCGCTTGATGAATCGCTTTTTGACGAATGGCTGGAAAAAGGCCGGGAAAGTAAGATCCCTTACGCTTACTTGATGGTCATTTGGGATGAGTTGGATGATATGTACAAACCCTTTTATGCAGAAGAGAGAAGTGAGCTCTTTCGCTTTGCTAGGTATGGGCAAGCACCCGACCATCAACTCTTGGTGGCGGCATATGACTTGTATTCTGAGAGTAGGCTGATTTGACAATATGATTATCCACAATGACAACAGAAAGTACGTTTTCGCATGGAATCGTTCGGAGAATCGTTATAAGTCAACAGTTGATTTGTTATCAGTGCACAAATTGATTTTCAAAAAATCAATTTGTATGGTTACGGGAAAGAAAGCGGATATATATGATAATTAAAAGTAAAAAATATGAATGCTATTTTATCAATTTATTCATCCAAAAAATTGACTCCTTTATTGGGGAAAAATTTTCATAAAACAACCCCAAAGGTAGTTGCCGAAAAAATCAATCCTTTATATTGTTGGTATGGAGACATTTATTACTTAGACCGGAAAAAATATTTGATTTTCTGTAATGCCAAAACACGTGTCATTTTTATGATTGGTCCTTATCAAGTTGATA
The DNA here is from genome assembly GCF_022549695.1 of Belliella calami. Taxonomy (GTDB): domain Bacteria; phylum Bacteroidota; class Bacteroidia; order Cytophagales; family Cyclobacteriaceae; genus Belliella; species Belliella calami. Next base: position 202,779 of record NZ_JAKZGS010000006.1, read on the forward strand.
ATAAAATTCACTTTATGAATATATTTCACGATCAGCTAAAAAAACACCTTTCAAAATTCTTTGCTGATACAGAAAATTATTTTGAAAAGGTTGAAGATATTGGATACCTAGAAAAACCCGACAAAGGAGCAACTGCTTTTCTTAATAGGGTAAAAGAGGATCTAAACTATTCAAAAGCGTACCGAAAATCAGAAGGAAATCAAATGAAACTTCCAGAAGATTTTGAAATAATGTTTGAAAGATACCCAACTTCAATAAAGGGAAAATTTTTTTTCCCAGAAGATAGATTCATAGAAGTGTGGGGAAATTTGAAATAAAAAACCTTTTGGCAGAAGCAGCAGAAGGTGTAAAGATTTTTAAATAGTCCCAGTACGTTGGACTTTTTCTATTTTATCGTGTAACTCACACTTCGCCCCCTACCTAGTTTTTCTATCAATCCTTTATCGATCAATTCTGATAGCAAACGTTTTACGGTTGGTGATGGTATCCCCAATTTTTCGGAAATTTCTCCTGACTTGATGTTTGGGCGATTTTGAATAATCCTATAGATTAAATTCTCCTTGGCTGAAAGTTGTGTTTCTAAACCGCTTTTATTCAATTTAGTCAAAAGTTGAGATTGAATATTAGAGAGGCAACTTAAAAAGAAATGTATCCAAACGGTAACATTTTCTTTTGGCCGTTGTGCCTGACAACTTCTAAGAACCTGATAATATTCGTTTTTTCGATTTTCAATTTCGTGTTCAAAACTTACGTATTCTACCCATTTATATCCATTTTTGAGTAATAATAACGTTGAAATCAAGCGGCTTAACCTTCCATTTCCGTCTTGAAAAGGGTGTACACTCAAAAAATCATAAACAAAAACAGCAATTCTAATTAAAGGGGGTATTTCCGTTTCTGAATTACACCAATTTATCAAATCTCTTATGGCATCATCTGTAGCAAACCCTGGTTCGGTTGTTTGAGAAATTATTTGCTGTGTGCCGTCAGGAAATGACGCTTCAACAGCGTTGCTATGTACTTTAAAATTTCCTTTATGCCATTGGTCTTTGACACTATATTTCATCAAACCATTATGCAAACTTTTGATGTTGTTTTCGGTAAGCTCGATGTTTTCGTACGATTCTGAAATCAAATCCAAGACTTCAAAATAACCAACAACTTCTTGTGAATCCCTGTCGGTAAGTTTTGTTATATCAATTTTCTGAAGTAAAACATCTACCTCTTCATCACTCATTTTGTTACCTTCAATTCGGTTTGAAGCTCCCACGCTTCGTACTGTAGCAATACTTTTTAATTCTTTTAGACTCTGCCCTTCTTTTCGTTCAATTGCTTTCCAATTTGCATCAAAGCGATCTATATCACTAATGAAATTAATTAGTTTCCAATCAATATTTAGTTTAAAATTATACACTCTGTTATCCATATTGCTACGATTTGATACGTAAATATACGGTTTTGATTTGAAACCTCCATCACGGCAATAATACGATTTGATACGTTTAGATTTGATTACGATACGAAAATTGTAATTATTTTCTATTGTTAAATTCTATTGCATTCGAACTTCTTTCAATTTACTGTTGAATTAGATCCTGAAGACAAATTGAATATCATTTATGTCAAGATATATGTAGTAACTCGATTTTTATAAATATACACGTGTCAAAAAAAGCTGCACTCATCCAAAAACTTTGTTTAAATGAGACTGGAGGGTATAAAAACAAAAAAAGCAGTCATCTGACTGCTTTTTTGAACTGGCTCCTTCTATCAACGATAGTTGCAACTGAAGCAAGGTGTAATACATACTAAAAGATGTTCAAAATCAATCACTTAATTGCTTTATTAAACCTAAATGATGATTTGTTTCACATAACTTCCGATAATTTAAAGCAACAATTCTTCTTTCGGGATTTAATTAAAATGTACAATTGGAAAAAGGAATTTGATAGGCATTTATCTATTCAAATACACTAAAGACTAGATAAAGTGGATATCTAAAATTATCTTCAAGGATTTGATAAAATGATGATTAACCAGTAAAGTGTATATTTGTATTGAATGAAGAAACTTTACATCATAGCAGGTTGTAATGGAGCAGGTAAAACTACTGCTTCCTATACCATTTTGCCTGAAATCTTGGACTGTAAAGAATTTGTGAACGCGGATGAAATTGCAAAAGGAATCTCTCCATTCCAACCAGAGAAAGCTGGCATTGAAGCTGGTAGATTCATGCTGAAAAGAATCAAAAAGTTATTAGAGTCAGGGGAAAATTTTGCTTTTGAAACGACACTTTCTACAAGGAGTTATGTACAATTTGTTGAAAGAGCAAAGGAATTAAATTGTCAGGTTACCTGTTTGTTTTTTTGGTTAGACTCAGATGACTTGGCTGTTTCAAGAGTAGCAAGGCGAGTAAAAGAAGGCGGGCATCATATACCTGAAGATGTTATTAGGAGAAGATACAAAAGCGGTCTTGAGAATTTTTTCCGATTATTTCTACCTAAAGTAGACAACTGGCTATTTGTAAATAATTCTGGAGATACATATGAGATAGTAGCTGAAGGTGGGGTAAATAATATCTCGATAAACAATAAGGAATTGTGGAATGATTTAAAGCAAAAATATTATGGAGACTAAGGAACATTTAAAGGAGGAACGGGACAAAATAGTTAAAGGCCTTGAAGAAGCGTACCGAAAGCTAGTGGAATTCAAAAAAGCCAACAACAGTCCATTGGTTGTCGTAAGGAATGGTAAAATTGTGGAAATTGACCCAAATGATGTGCCACCTACTATTTTATACAAACGTAGCCAAGACTAATACCTTGAAGAAAAACCTTATTTAAATAAAACTGGAGGGGTTAAAAACAAAAAAAGAGGTCGTTTCTGACCTCTTTTTTAAACTGGCTCCTCCCGTACGTACGAGACTTGAACCTAGGACCCCATGATTAATCCCGCACATGCGGGACTCTAACCAACTGAGCCAAAAATCCTTCGGGTACAAAGTCGACATCTATTAACTTTTTAAGCAAGATCTTTGACTTTTGTTTTTTTATGAATTTTTCGATTTTCATGGCCATACATCTGTCGCTTCCAATTTTAAAAACTGCTGCAAGTTCCCATGGTCTATAACTTGAGGTAAACTTATGAACTCTACCTGAATTGTGTTGCTCTAACCTCCTCCATGGATCAGCTGAATAACCAATGTAGAATTTGTCAAAAATTGAAGAATATAATATGTATAAGTAAAAATCCACTTCTTGAAAAAAAAAAACCTCAGATTTCTCTGAGGTTTTGCTCCTCCCGTACGTACGGGACTTGAACCTAGGACCCCATGATTAATCCCGCACATGCGGGACTCTAACCAACTGAGCCAAAAATCCTTCGGGTACAAAGTCGACATCTATTAACTTTTTAAGCAAGATCTTTGACTTTTGTTTTT
>NZ_JAKZGS010000007.1 GCF_022549695.1 Belliella calami
CCTCCTCCATGGATCAGCTGAATAACCAATGTAGAATTTGTCAAAAATTGAAGAATATAATATGTATAAGTAAAAATCCACTTCTTGAAAAGAAAAAAAACCTCAGATTTCTCTGAGGTTTTGCTCCCCCTCTAGGGCTTGAACCTAGGACCCCATGATTAACAGTCATGTGCTCTAACCAACTGAGCTAAGGAGGAATTTTGTTTGTTTTGTCAACGCTTTCCGTTAACGTGATGCAAACATAACAGGATGTTTGATTTTTTCCAAACACTAACATCAAAAAAAATCAGCTTATCAGCCTTCAAAGATTTTTTAACCTATTAATCAGACACTTATTTTTTCATAAAAAAGAAAGAAATTTTCTTTATCTTCAAACATTAAAAAAAAACTCCCAATGAAAACCAAAATCCTCTTATTGGCTATTGCCTTATTTTCTTTCAGTCATGCATATTCGCAAAGCAAAATCAAAATCGCATGCGTGGGAAATAGCATCACACAAGGTCCTGGCAGAGATCACCAAGATAGCTACCCACTTCAGTTGCAGGAAATGATTGGCGATGAATACTTGGTCAAAAACTTTGGTGTAAGCGGTAGGACGCTGCTAAAAAAAGGGGACAAACCTTATTGGAACGAACCACAGTTCAAGCAAGTGAAGAGATTTTCTCCTGATATTCTAATTATCAAGCTGGGAACGAATGATTCCAAGCCTCAAAATTGGATACATAAAAAGGATTTCAAACAAGATTACCTAGATTTAATAGCAGCATTCAAAACGGCTATGCCACAAAATAGTCAAGTCTATATCTGCATCCCAGTACCTGTCGCAAAGGATAATTGGGGAATCAATGAAAAAGTAATGATAGAAGAAATCAGACCTCTTTTGCTCGAAATTTCAAATGAAACAGGTGCCAAAATCATTGACTTGCACAGCCCATTAAAAGAACGTCCAGACCTTCTCCCTGATGGCGTACACCCTAACACGGAAGGGCTGGGAATCATGGCACAGACCATCGCAACCGAAATTACTTCCTCTCGCTAAAATTGCTGAGGGACAGAGAACTCTAAGAATAAGTTTTATTTACTGAGTTTACTTGGCATTTTTTCTTATCGTTTTCAATCCTTGGACACGCTTCTTAATCGAAGTAAAGAGACCTCTCCTGCCGTCGAGGTGACATAATCATAGAAGCCCTGATTCTTGTATCTTGTTTTTCGCTTCTCGTTTCTTGCCACTCTGTCTCTCGCTTCTAATCTCTCGCTTCTCTTTTCACAGATTCCCCAAATCTAAAATCAACCCTCTTTAATCTAAAATCACAACTCAATCATCTCCAAGACAGGTTCTAAAGACATTCCTCCTGGATTCAACCCTGGCTTACCTTCTGGTATTTCTACACCCAATTTATCAAAATACTTTTCCCAGATGGGAAAGAGTTCTCCTGTACCAGGATCTTTGTAGGTCATTGGTTTGGGAGTAAAGAAGTCCTCTCCCCCATTTGCCGCCTTAAAGGAAAAATGTATCAATTCGGAGCAATAGAAAGCATCATTTTCAAAATCAAAAACTGAATCATACGGCTTACCCAAATGCTTTTGTGCTTCTTCAATGGCTGCTGGAATCAAATGTCTATACTCCTGATTCAATCTACCGACCATCACTTTAGGGTTTCCATTTGAGTCCACATGCTTATCCAAAAAACTATGAAGTGGTGTTTTACTGACACCTTTCCCAATGGCTTCCAAAACAAACCAATCTCCGGATTCCTTCATCAGTAATCCATTATGTGAAAAATCCCTACCATCATACCCTTGGGTAACTTTCCTAATTGCATCACAAAAATCACCACAATCTCCATCTTGAAAAAGGATATCTCCTTCTTGAAATTGAAATTCTGTGGTACAGGAAAAGCTGATTATAGCTAGGAAATATAGTACTAGAGAATACTTTAATCTCATTTGAATAAATATTTACAATTTGACAACCAAAGAGAAATAAAACAATGTAAGAAGTACAAAGAATGCTATCCGTTCTCTTTCGCACTTCACTTAACATAATCTTAAAATTTCTCAATCTTTCAATTTAACTATCAGTTGAAAATAGTAGCATCGGCCACGGCGGACAAGATTTATAAGGTACAAAGAATGCTATTTAACCACTCTCGTACGTCAGCTAACCTTCCAACTCTCTAACCTTCCAACCTTGCAATCCTTCTTTCAAATCACCAAGAAGAAAAAGAAAAGAGCTACACCCAACACCAAAATCATTTTTTTTGATTTATCCTTGACTGCTTCTGTGATTTTTCTTTTGCGAAGCACAAGAACTGCAATGCTGAGTCCAAAAAACTGTAAGGCTATCCCGACACCATTCAATGGCCCCATTGGCGCTTCCAAAACTTGATAATATGTATTTGCCAATGCCAAAAGACATAAAATGATCCCTGTCGCGCCAAATAAAAACGATCTTTGCAATAGCAAATCCTCGTCTTTTTCCATCCAATTCATATTTCTTTATTTAATAAATAATGCAACCAAAATGCTTTGGCTATAATTCAATTTACTTTTTCTTTTTGGAAAAATGCTTTTCAATCTCCTCAAGATTCAATGCATTGAAAGTCATATCGGCTGTCAAGCCTCCTTTTCTTCCTACCAAAACACCATAACGCATATCCGCATATCCTTCCATAGCATGCGCATCAGGATTGACAGAAAGCATAACTCCCTGCTCCAATGCATAATGAATCCAGCGCCAATCCAAGTCCAATCTCCAAGGATTTGCATTGATTTCAATAACTACACCGTTTGCCGCGCAGGCATCTATGATCACTTTATGGTCGATAGGATAACCTTCCCTTCTCAGTAGAAGTCTACCCGTAGGATGTCCAAGAATAGTTGTATGTGGATTTTCTATGGCTTTGAGCAAGCGTGCTGTGGCTTTTTTTCGATCCATACTCAACCCTGAATGGATCGAGGACACAATAAAATCAAAACTAGCCAACACTTCTCCTGGATAATCCAAACTACCGTCTGTCAAAATATCACTTTCTATCCCTTTGAAAATCTTGAAGGGAGCCAACTCTAGATTCAACTCATCGATTTCCCTTTGTTGCTTTTGTACTTTTTCGATATCCAATCCGCCAGCATAACTTGCTGTCCGGCTATGGTCAGAGATCCCCAAATACTCATATCCCAAGGACTTGCAATGCTCAGCCATCTGCCGCAAGGTATGCTTTCCATCACTGTAGGTAGAGTGATTGTGCAGGATTCCCTTTAGGTCTTTCTCTTCCAACAATGCCTTTTCTTCATCTTTTGCCCAGTCAAATTCGAAAAAACCCTCTCTCAATTCTTCAGGAATCCACCTAAAACCAGCTTTCTTATAAACTTCTTCTTCGGTCATAAAAGCTTCAGAATTCAGAATATCGATAAATGGCACATTCCCTTCCATTGGAAAAAGCAAATGCGCCTTGCAACCAGTTCTCAAGATTTTCTCTTTGATGAATTTTTCACTATCTGTGAAATGGATAATTATTTGCACTTCAGGATCAATGATCTTTCCTCTCCATTTGAAAGGACTGCTTCGCTTATAATCCTGCTCTATGTTAATTATTGAACCTAGTGCTTTGATGACTGTATCCTTATCCTCTACTGCAAAAAGCCATTCTACCTCAGTAATGATTTCCATTTTCCTGGCAAATTCACCTACAATAGCTTGAGTCTTTACATCTTTCAAAATCTTGAATTCATTATCCAAAGCAAGCACAGCCTCCTCTATATCGGCAAAGAGCCATTTTCCCTGATTTGACGCTTTAAATTCAAGCGCTTGGATAATACTTTCCTGCGTCTTCTCTCCAAAACCTTTTATTTTTGCCACTTGACCAGCTTGGCAAGCTTCCAAAAGTTCGTGCGTAGAAGTGATATTCATTTCTTCCCAAAGTATTTTTACTTTTTTTGGACCAAGGCCTTTCACTTCCAACACTTCCAAAATTCCCTTCGGAGTCTTTGCCAGCAATTCTTCTAGATAGGTATGCGTTTCAGTTGTATCCAAATGAAAAATCACTTCTGCAATACTCTTTCCTATTCCGGGGATTTTTTGGAGCTCTTCAAAGCTTTTTCCTTCTATAAAAATATCCTCACCTCTTTCTAAGGTATTGACAGCTGTTTGATAGCTGCGGATCTTGAATGTATTTTCGTCATGAAGCTCCATCAACTTAATGATGAGCTTGAGTTTCTTGATTATGCTTTTCTGATCCAATGTTTTGATGGGCTTAATTCACGATATAGACAAATGTCCTAATTAATTGTTTCAAAATAAAATCATAACGCTTAACTTAAGCAAATGATAGCAATAAAAACGCTATTCTTTCTTGCTGATAAAGTTCTAAACTTTGCCAAGAACAAAACAGAGCTAGATCAAGTAAAATATCAGAAACAAACCATGAAGTATCTATATTCCTTTTGCTTTTTTGCAATTATCTCTTCTAGCCTTTTTGGTCAAGTCGAGTTCACTCATAGATTAGAATTTGAAGCTGAATTTTTAGCAAACAATTTCATGACTTCTTTCTATAAGGATGGAATTATTGGTTTTAGAACAATGAAGGAGAAGGGTTTTAGTTCAAAACTGAATTTTGAGATGTTCACAGCTGATTTCGATCTTAACCAAGGGCCTTTAAAAAAAATGGCTGTACGTGACAATCACGAGTTAGCAGGGTACGATCTTGACGGGGAGATTTTCTATGTGCTATTTCAAAAACGAAATTCCACAATCGGTGAAGATCGATATATCATCGAAATCAATCTTGAGAATCATCAAACAAAAGAGTATAACCTCTCAAATGTACTGGACATGGAGCTCAAGGAGTTTTATGTAATGGAAGGAAAAGTGATTTTTATGGGAATTTCGGAATCTTTGCCTGTTTTGCAACTTTTTGACCTTTCGACAAACAATATTTTTACAGCACAAGGGATCTACTCAAAAAACACCGAAGTATTGCAATTGAGAAAAGATCACGAGCTTAAGGTTTTGGATGTATTGGTCAGCAAAAGAAACCAATATAAAGTGAAAGAGGTCTCTATACTGACTTTTGACATGGAGGGAAATAAATTACGGGAAGTAAATGTAGATCGACTGGATGATCCTAAACTCGAAATAATCGAAGGAATTCTAACACCTTTTCAAGAATATTCACAATCCCTTATCGGCACATTTGGAAAACAAAGGCAAGAAGCTTATCAGGGTATCTATTTGATAGATATCAACGAGTTTGGTGAGTCCACAAAAAAGTATTATACGTTAGAAGATTTCCCCAATTTTTATAATTATTTATCTGAGAAGCAGCAAGCAAGGAAAATCAAGTCTCTTGAAAAATCTCTCAATAAAGGTAAATCCCCAGATATTAGAGCTGCATTTTCAACAAGAGAAGTAATTACTTTGGGAAACGGTTATTTGATTTACAGCGATTTGTTCACTGCCAATAATCCACGGTATTATCCTCGGGATGGAGTCTATGCAAACAATATGTATAGAATGAATCAATTTGGCCCTATGTACAACTCGATGATGTTCAATGACCCTTATTTTTTAAGAGGATTGCCCTATGGCCCAGGTATGAACAATTACAGAGAAGGCGAATACAAATTTCATGCTGCCCAGTTGTTGTTACTTGACAATGATGGCAATATCATTTGGGACAACTCCCTCAAACTTCCCGGAAAGACTACAAACAATCCAGGGAAATTTGGGGAAATCAGTTTTACCGGAGAAAAATTGCACTTTATGTTTCTCGATAACAAAATGCTTTCTTTGAGCTATATTTATGATGGTGAATTGATTTTTGAAAATGAAACCTATGAGATTGCCTTGATTGATCAAAACGAGCGTATTCGGGAAACTGACGAAAACAGCCTGATGCTCTCTTGGTGGTATGACAACAACTATTTACTTTCTGGAAAACAAACAATTAGATTTCAGGATAACCAGAATAGACAAAGCACAAAGGATGTGTTTTTTTTGACGAAAATAGCTGTGAATGGAGCTTTATTTGATCCTGAAAAAGAGGATTAAAAAAATAAATTCACTGTGATTAAATTAAGCTGCTATTAAAAGTTGTTTTGATTTTTCAGAGTATTATCTCCATCCACCGGGACTTTTTTTGATCATTTTTTTATATTCAGACGGTGTCATGCCAGTTATTTTTTTGAATTGGGAAGAAAGGTGTTGGACTGAACTGTAGTCTAATTTGTAGGAAATTTCACTTAAGGAGATTTCTTCATAAAACAGCCACTCTTTTACTTTATCGATTTTTAGGGAAATGAAGAATTTTTCAATCGTCACCCCCTCCATGCTACTAAATAAGTGACTTAATTTACTATAATCTTCATTCAATAAAGATTTGATATGTTCGGACATACTAAATCCAGGAGGAACATCATCATTTTGCAATAGTTGGCGAAGAATTGTTTTTATTTTTTCTATTTTTTTGACATCCTTATCTTGGAGAATTTCGAAGCCCATTTTAACTAAACCCTCTTCTAGACTGGCCATAGCATCTTTGGTGGGTTTTTCTTTTATAAACACTTTCCCCAAAACCACCTTTTCAAAAGGAATATGTTGGTCTATCAATAGATTTTCTACGGCCATTACACATCTTGGGCATACCATATTTTTTATCTGCAGCTCTACCATCTAGCTAATTTAACCAAAGATTCCCATTGTGAAGGAATCTTGCTCGAAATCATTCAGAAATTGAATAGAAAACTCTATTTTGTGGCTACAAAATAAGCCCATTATGAATAGAGAAATTTTCGCTGATTCGCCTGTTGATTTTGATCGAAAAAACTATGGTGATGATACCTTACTTGATCTTTATCGATCCTTGCTTTTTCCAAGGAAAATAGAAGAGAAAATGTTGATATTACTCCGACAGGGAAAAATATCGAAGTGGTTCAGCGGCTGGGGTCAGGAAGCTATTTCCATAGGAGCTGTCAATGCACTGGATAAAGATGAGTTCATACTTCCAATGCATAGGAATCTGGGTATTTTCACAGGGAGAGGCATTCCTTTGGAAAGGCTATTCGCACAGTTTCAGGGAAAAAAATCAGGTTTTACCAAAGGCCGAGACAGGTCATTTCATTTTGGAAGTAGAGCGCACCATATAGTCGGAATGATATCCCATTTGGGACCTCAACTGGCTATTGCCGATGGAATCGGACTTGCAAATAAACTCTCACAAGAAGAGAAAGTCACACTTGTTTTTACTGGAGATGGTGCTAGTTCGGAGGGTGATTTTCATGAAGGACTCAATGTGGCTGCAGTTTGGAAACTGCCTGTCATCTTTGTAGTGGAGCACAATGGCTATGGATTGAGTACCCCAAGTGAAGAACAATTCGCTTTTCGGTATTTTACAGAAAAAGGGCCTGGATATGGAATGGAAACTGTCAGGGTAGATGGAAATAATGTACTGGAGGTATATGATTGCATCAAAAATCTAGCAGAAGATATCAGAAAAAACCCAAGGCCAGTATTGGTAGAGGCTATCACCTTTAGAATGAGGGGACACGAAGAAGCTTCAGGGACCAAATATGTTCCAAAAGAACTGATGAAAACGTGGTCCCTCAAAGATCCTGTAGAGAATTATGAGAAGTTTCTCTTGGAAACGGGTGTTTTGAGTAAAGAGAAAAATGAAGAAATGATTTCGGAAATCAAAGCTGCAATCAACAATGGACTTGATATTGCTTTTGCTGAAGAACCTGTAAAGCCAAATACAAAAGAAGAGTTAGAAGATCTATTTTTTCCATTTGAGCAAAAGAAAATCTATCCAGAAAGTGATCAAAAAACTGAAAAACGATTCATTGATGCAATCTCTGATGGCCTCAGGCAGTCAATGGAAAAGTACCCCAACTTGGTCTTGATGGGTCAGGATATAGGCGAATATGGAGGTGCTTTCAAAATCACGGATGGTTTCAAAGCAAAATTTGGCGCTGAGAGGGTAAGAAACACGCCACTTTGTGAAAGTGCAATCATAGGAGCTGGACTGGGGCTTTCTATGAAAGGTTACAAAGCCATGGTAGAAATGCAGTTTGCCGATTTTGTCACTGTGGGATTCAATCAGATTGTGAACAATCTTGCCAAAATCCATTATCGTTGGGGACAAAATGCAGATGTAGTTATCCGGATGCCCACAGGTGCAGGAGTTGCTGCAGGCCCATTCCATTCCCAATCCAATGAAGCGTGGTTTTTCCATACACCAGGATTGAAAATCGTCTATCCTTCCAATCCATATGATGCAAAAGGCTTGCTCAATGCAGCTTTGGAAGACCCTAACCCTTACCTGTATTTTGAGCATAAAGGACTTTATCGTTCTCTTTCAGCTGAAATCCCAGACGATTACTATACCATAGAAGTAGGAAAAGCCAAACTTGTGTCTGAAGGACAAGCAGTTTCCATTATTACCTACGGAATGGGAGTTCATTGGGCAAAAGGAGCAGTAGAAGAAATGAGAATTGATGCTGATATTCTTGATTTGAGAACGCTTCTTCCGTGGGACAAAGAAGCAGTCAAAGCGACAGTTGAAAAAACAGGGAAAGTAATTTTCCTTCAAGAAGATTGCCTGACTGGCGGAATTGGCAGTGAAATATGTGCGTGGATATCCGAAAATTGCTTTGAATTGCTAGATGCACCTGTGATGCGGGAAGGCAGTTTGGACACCCCAGTCCCTTTTGCCCCAAACCTAGAGAAAAATTTTCTTCCAGTAGAAAGATTCAAAGAAAAGCTAAAAAAATTAATTGACTATTGATAAGGATTTTTTGACAACAAGATTCGATATTTGAATAACCTTTGGACAAAAAAGGGCTTTTCTTCACAGAAAAGCCCTTTTCATTTTTTCTTCCACACTTACATTTCCAAATAGAAACTATCAAATAATTGATTTCAAAATCAAAAAGGAAGTTGAATTTCAAAAATAAATCAACAATTTTCCAATTATCAAGTGTTCGTGCTTTGGACAGACATTGACTACTTTGTTTTATAAAGGTTGTTGAAAAGCATTTTGAATGTACCATGAGCTTGTGCCCTGAAAGTAATTTCTGGACCGAAGGCATAAAGCTTTCCTTCTCCCACCGGTGCTTCAAATGCAACAATTCCATTTTTCAGATACGACTCACCCCAAGCCCATCCGCTTACCAAAGGTGATGTTTCATCAAACCATGCCAAAGGTTTTACTCCCTTTGCTGTAGCTTCATCAGTCAATCTAAATACTGGTGAATTATTGAAAATCATGTTTGCGGTATCTCCCATTCCATAATTAACACCACTTTTTTGATTGATATTTGCTTTTAAGATACTTCCAGGAATATAATATTTATCACCTGTCAGTCCTCGTTCTTTTCCATCATCTGTTTTTTCAACCAATGCATTTTCAACAGAAAGATCCAAGTGATAAGCCAAAGTAGTGGCTGCACCTACAGCAACGACATCTCCCCCATTCTCCAAGAAATTCATTATTGCTGGTATAGATTTATCTGTAGACAAAGTACCTAGCAATGAATGATATTCCGAGTCAATTTCATCAGGAATTGCTTGATTTCTAGATGGATAATCCCCTACTCCAGGAATTCCATTTCCAATAAACAATATTACATCATACTTCTTGTTCAAATCACCTTTGTCAATCTCTTGTGGATAGACAACTTCAAATGGAAAATTATACTGCTCTAGCATCCATCTAACCCATCCGGATGGCATAGAACCACCATAATAATCAAACAAGGCAATCCTCGAGGCTTTTACTTTATTCAGGGCCTGGGGTTTTGAAGCCGAAACAGGCTTGATCCCATATTCCTGAGCTGCCTTTTCAAGGATTTTTTTACCTTTGGAGCCAACATAGAAAGATCCTACGGGCAAGCCTTCTACTTCGGAGGTTGTTCTCTGAACTTCTACACCAGCCTTCAAAAGATCATTGACTGCGATAAACGAATTATTGACCCGCACATCGATCAAATAACCAGATCCATCCGCTAATTTTTGGGCTGGCATGGCTTGAATTTCTCCATATGGAACTTGCTCAAAAGAACCTTCAAAATCATCCAAAATCCTATCAAACTCAACTCCCATAGAAAATGCAAGCGTCCATCCAGCAGCATCATATGGCCTTACAGGAGGGCCTCCTGGGTATTGGAAGTCATTTGGATGGTCTTGGGGTTCAAACATATCCAAAACATGTGGCCTAAAAGCCTGAGCTGTTTTTACAATGTAAGAACCTGCTGGATAACTTTTTCCATTATGGGAAAAATCTGCAGAAGCCTTATGAACCATCACACCAGATTTTATCAATGCATTGATAAACTTGACCGCGGTAGGAAAATCCTTTTGGTTAGATGGTAAAACAAAAGCACGTGGATCTCGCAATGAAGGATCTTTGAAGACTTTGTCAAAATATTTGGTCGGAATCACTCCCCTTCTGGCATTATTTGATTCGGAATCTTTATCTGCATTATATGCTTCGGTGACTGCTGCCGCTCTTTTTGGATACTTTGTCCAAGAATCAGTATTGCCTTTATCTATGGCATTTTTCCCCATTTTGTAAATGTTAAACAAAAGGGCGTCTGAATTTCTTCTGGCATAATCCAATACAGCATAGTTCATCGAAACTGAGTAATCTATCGATTTTTTGAAATTCCAAGATTGAGGCTCTATTGGAAATGGCGTAGCATGGGTAGGAATCAATCTATCTGGTACCAAAGGAATACTAGAAGGCGTAGGGCTACCAGTAGTTTCAGTCAAGATTCCTATAATATTGTGAAAGTATGGAGTTGTTCTCAATCCACCGTTCCACCAAGAAGAAAAAACAGACCCACTCAATCTTGTATAACCCGGCTTATCTTCGGCGTTCAGACGATTGATCATTGCAGCACCGACTCCGTCCAAACTTGTCATGATCAAAGGATCGAAAACATGATTGAATGGATCTCTATAAGGAGGACCTGCTACCACTGTACCTGCTGGAGATGTTTGATGGTGATTATAGATAATCTGAGGGATCCATTCCACATATTGCTGAAGAGAAATATTAGTAGACTCTTTCATATTATTCATGAAAAAATCCCTGTTATTGTCATGTCCTACATATTTTTGATACATATAAGGACTTCTCATATTCCTTTTTTCCAAATCCTCTTGCCCCATAAACCAATTTGTGACAATCTCTTGTCCATCAGGGTTCACATGCACCAATAGAATGATCAAATCATCCAAAAGCTGTAAAGTCTCAGGGTCATTTTTAGAAACCAACTGATAGTAAGTTTCGATCAATTGATGGGAAGCAACTGTCTCTGTGGAATGTAAGCCTCCATCAATCCAAACTACTGGTTTCCCTTCCAATGAAAGCTTTTTTGCTTCTGATTCAGAAACTTCTGCACGACCTAGGAGCTGGGATATTTCTTTGTATCTGGCTAGTTTTTGGTGATTCGCAGGGGATGTTATGATCATCATTGGCATCTGACGGCCTTCCTCTGTCGGACCTATCTCTACGAATTTTACCCGATCTGAAACTGCTGCAACTTTTCTGAAGTAGGCATCTGTAGCTTCATAAGTGGCAAGCTGATAGTCATCACCAATCTCAAATCCAAAATGCTCTTTTGGTGTTGGGATCTGCTGTGCCTTACTCACAGCGACTGACATCATCACAAAAGCAAACAGAATGTATATTTTTCTCATAGTATTGTTTTTTATTGCTATTCTAAAAATACAGGCTGAAACTTCCACATCAAAACACCCATCTATGATCGGAGTTAATTAGGTTTGATTGGTATGGAATAAACTTGCTGGAAGGTCAAGAAAGATGCTTTCTAAAGTTTTTATATAAGGGTAGCAAATTTTAATTTAAAATTTTGGCCTTTGGGGACACTGAATATAGGAATCATTCTTTGGTCTGTGAGGACACAGACCAAAGGACCAACTTTCCATATGCTTAAATCTCTTTTTGCATATAGAAACGTATATTAAGATGTTGTTTTGCAACAATTCATCTATACTATCTGTTTGTTCCTTGATAGGTGAACAAAAAATCTATAAAATACAATTACTCCTCAATCAATTTCATTTATGAAAAATACAATTCATCAATTCATAATTACGCTGACAGTTATGTTCATGATCAATTTAGCTTCTTGTTCCGAAGCCAAAAACGGATCAGACAAATTGGTGGAAAATGAAACTAAAGATACTTACGCTGGCCCTGTCGAAAAGGCAACTTTTGCCGGCGGTTGCTTTTGGTGTATAGAAGCCCCTTTCGAAAATGTCGCCGGTGTAGTATCAGTGGTCTCTGGATACAGCGGTGGAAAAGAAAAAAATCCAACATATGCCGATGTAAGTGCTGGAAAAACAAGTCATAAAGAGGCAGTCCAAATCACCTACAATCCAGAAGTAATCAGTTATTCAGAGATCGTGGAAATTTTTTGGCAACAATTTGATCCTACTGATGCAGGCGGATCATTTTATGACAGAGGTTCTCAATATGAATCTGCAATATTTTTCCACAATACCACCCAAAAGAAAGTCGCTGAAGAATCTAAACAAAAACTTGATAAATCAGGGATTTTTCAGAAACCCATCGTCACACCTATCGTGAAGTATGACACTTTCTATGAAGCGGAAGCATATCATCAGGATTATTACAAAAAAAATCCAGATGAATATTATGCTTATCGCAAAGGTTCTGGAAGAGATGCATTCATCGCTGAACATTGGCCTTCAAAGCTAGAAGATAAATATACCCGGCCGTCAAAATCGGAGTTAAAGAAGACACTCGATGAACTCCAATATGCCGTTACGATGAACAATGAAACGGAAATTTCCTTTTCGAATCTTTACAATGAAAATAAAGAAAAAGGAATATATGTATGTATCGTATCTGGAGCCCCATTATTCAGCTCAGCCGATAAATATGAGTCCTATTCAGGATGGCCCAGCTTTACAAAGCCAATCGATGCAAGGTTGATAGATAAACCTACTGATGAAGAATATGGAATGATAAGGGTCGAAGTCAGAAGTAAACTAGGTGACTCACATCTTGGTCATGTGTTTTTTGATGGACCCAAACCAACTAATTTGAGATATTGCATGAATTCAGCAGCGATGCGATTTGTTGCCAAAGAAAACATGGAAAAGGAAGGCTATGGACAGTATGTGTGGTTGGTAGATTAAACTCTAAATTACCCGCAATGACATCAGAAGGTGAATTCTCAGATGAAATTACGCTGCTGACGATTGTTGACTATCGACAGCAGCAAAATTGATCTTGCCTGAATTTGGTTTACACATTATTATCCAGAGTCAGGTTTTGATTCTTGGTTTAACTCTGTATCCGCTTTCTTACTAATAGCGATTAATAATATAGTATGAAGTTCATTTCAATCAGCTGTGGTCTTAAGACTGTAGAGGCTGTTGACGAATTCAAGGTATTTATTTTATAAAATGTAGATACTGGTGTATTAAAGATGAAACACATATTAAACCATATATGAATAGCTTATTTGCAGACAAACAACCAATTACCATCATAAACACTTTCGGAGAAGTTGATTATATACCCGATTTTTTCAATAATTCAGATAGTGATGCATTTCTCAAAGCATTGATAGAAGACATCGAATGGGTGCAAGAGCCAATATGGATGTTTGGAAAAAAAATAATGCAACCTAGACTGACTGCACTCTATGGAGACCCATATATCCCCTATCGGTATTCGGGCATTGAAATGACTGCTCATAACTGGATCAAACCATTACTGAGGATCAAAGATGAAATAGAGGCCTTTTGTGGAAGTGAATTCTCACATGTCTTGCTGAATTATTATAGAAATGGTCAAGATAGTATGGGTTGGCATAGAGACAACGAAAAATCACTCGGTGAAAATCCCTTGATTGCATCAGTAAGCTTTGGGATTGACCGAGAATTTCAATTTAGAAAATACGAAGACAAGCAATCCAAAAAGGCAGTAAATCTTACCCATGGTTCTTTGCTCTTGATGAAAGGCAAGACACAGCAATTTTGGGAACATCAATTACCAAAAAGCAAAAAAATAAAAAATCCAAGAATCAATCTGACTTTCAGAAAGATTCTTGGATGACTTGATTGAAAATCATAAGGATTTCCACAATGATTTAAGCTTGCATTTCTGTGGCTTAAATTGAAGTGGATACGCAACTCGCTATATTTTGCAAAAGAAATCCACTTGTGGAAAACAGCGAAAAGTCGTTAATTTTAAAAGGTCTATTTGACCTAATTAAAAGGAGTTCCTTCAGACTCTTTTTTGGCATCTGACACGTCCAAGACCTCAATCACAACATACTCACTTGCACCTCTCCAAGGCACTGGATGAAGATATTCTTTGTAGCGAAGTTCTACGAATCTCCCACTTGCCCTTTCCAATTTTTGCGCTACATCATCACCTTGGGCACTAAATCTAAATTCATTGCTCTGCAGAGCTCCAGCCGTTGGACTTTGGAAACCTTCCTGCACCAATCTACCTTCCCATGTTTTGAAAGCAAAACCTTTTTTCTCAAAGTAGTTTAAATTTCCAGCCTTTACACCTTCACTGAAGACAAAAAAGTATCGCCAATAAACGACGGCTGAAAGTACCACAACTAAGACTAAAATCCCGATTTTTACATACTTGTTCATACTTTACATTTTTTGAGTCTATATATAGTTTTTGTTTTTTATTAATTCATTCTATCTAAAATTTCAAAACGGGAAGAATTACTCACATATTCAGGCACTATTGTCTTTAAATGCGACACAAGTGCATTTTCAGTGTCAGTTCCAATTAATTTATTAAGCAAAGAAAACTGTCCCTCAATCTTCAAAAAATTTACAGGAGTGACTTTTGCAATTAAAATTTTTGGATGATGCGTTATCTTTACTGTCTCAGAATCATTCAGCAATTCCTCAAACAACTTCTCCCCTTCTCTCAAACCAGTAAATTCAATCTTTATTTCCTCGTAATTTTTCTTACCACTCAGCTGTATCATTTTTCTTGCCAAATCTAATATTTTCAGAGGTTGTCCCATATCAAATACAAAAATTTCTCCTCCACTACCCATAGCACCCGCTTCCAACACAAGCTGGCAAGCTTCAGGTATGGTCATAAAATACCGGGTGATCTCAGGATGTGTCACAGTCAATGGCCCTCCTCTCAGAATTTGGTTTTTGAAAAGTGGAATCACAGACCCACTAGAACCAAGTACATTGCCGAATCTGGTTGTGATAAACTTGGTGTAACGCTCCTGATGATTAGCCTCCAAATAGGAATTCAAAGACTGCACATAAATCTCCGCCGCTCTTTTGGTCGCTCCCATTACATTGGTGGGATTTACGGCTTTATCAGTGCTGACCAAGACAAATTTCTCTACTTTAGCCAATACAGCCAAGTCTGCCAAAATTTGTGTTCCCAAAATATTACACTTAATGGATTCTTCTGGATAATTTTCCATCATTGGAACGTGCTTATACGCTGCTGCATGAAAAATCACTTGAGGTTTATGATTTCTGAGTATAATATTCATTTTTCTCCTATCCCTCACATCAGAAAGAATCACTTTATGATTGACCTCCAAATCACCTTGCTTCAATTCCTGATCCAAGTCATACAAAGCTGATTCTGCTTGATCAAGAAGAATCAATAATTTTGGTTTGTAATAAGCTATTTGACGACTAAGTTCGCTTCCAATTGTGCCTGCAGCCCCTGTGACCAAAATAACTTTATCTTTGATATCTTCATTGATATGCTTTTTGTCCAGGGAAATTTGATCTCTACCCAAAAGATCCTCGATCTTGACATCCCTGATTGCTTGTGCTTGAAGCCCTCCATTGACCCAATGCCTTATAGGTGGGACAATGCTGACATGCAAGTTTAGCTTCAAACATGCATCTGTGATCTCTCTTTTCCTTTGAACAGAAATATCCTGAATAGCAATAATCAGTTCTGTTACATTATATTTTTGGGTCAATTCCTCCAATCGATCTAATCCTCTGTACACCACCATTCCATCTATTTGCTTTCCTTCTTTCTTAGGATCATCATCCAAAAAACCATGGATAAACAAATTTGTGTTGCTATCTCTTTTGATGACTTCCAGTGTGATGACACCTGCTTCTCCCGCTCCAAAAATCACTCCTACCCTTAAATCCTCTTCTATCCCAATGCTTTTAACATAAAGCCATAATTCCTTGATCAAAAACCTGTACATCACCAGAAAAACCAATGACAGCAATGATGCAATTATCAATACCGATATTGAAATATAGCTTTCGTAGTCAAACAAATACACTGCTCCTATATTAATGAAGGTCACCAGTAGAATCGTAAAAATCACTGTCTTGAATAGGTTGATGATATCTTTGATTCCAAACAATCTTACAATCCCATCATAACTTTTGAAAAAAAGCATCACAACAATACCTGAACATACATATATGGCTAAGCCAGAAAAATTCCTATAAACATCTTGTTCCGAAAAATCAAAATTGAACCGGATAAGAAATCCCGAAAGTACTGACAGAAATAAAATAAAAGCATCTATCATTAAGATCACCCACTTTGGCATGATCCGAAGATTCTTAACATGATGCTTAATTTTAAACATATTTACAATTGACAGATTGAATATAAAAAGCTTTTCACAAATTCATTCAAATTGTATACAAATTTATTATTTCAAACTAGTTCCGATCCATGTGAGCCCATCACCTATACTTTTATGAACAACACTTCCTGCCCCAACCACACACCACCTCCCAATGGAAACCCCAGGGAGTATCACCGATTTGGCACCTATCATACTCCCTTCTCCTATCGAGACACCACCACATAAGGTCGCACCTGGACCTATATGAGCGTAATCATCAATTTTGCAATCGTGGTCTACAGTTGAGGCTGTATTGATGATCACATGATTCCCAATTGTAGTATCCACTTTCACTATCGTATTTTCCATAAAAACAGATCCATCACCAATTTTTACAGATTTTGATAGAATAGCCGATCCATGATGTAGGGTTTGGAAATTCATTCTCATAAGTTTTCCCGTGACTATTTGCTTCCTGATTGCGTTGCTCCCAATACCAAGGACGTAAGGGAAATCATTTGGTAAGTTTTGCATAGCGGAATGAAAAACTCTGAATTCCAAAACTTTAAGTTTGTTGGGATCATCATCAAAAACGCCTTTTATCAAAGAACTATCTTCAATAAGGTCTATCAATGCTTTCGCATGCCCTGAAGCTCCGTAGATATACATGCTATTAATTTTATTAATTTGAATTTTCACGACCCGTAAATTTCCCAACGGTGACATGGCCTTGTTGGGACACACCCTTTCCACTTATCACATTGCCAAATGTCAAGAGCAATATTTTCAAATCAAGGATAAAACCCACATTTTCGACATACCAAACATCCAAGTCAAATTTTTTTGCCCAAGAAATTGCATTTCGCCCATTAATCTGAGCCCAACCTGTAATACCAGGCTTCACCCTGTGCCTTAAACCTTGCTTTTGGCTGTAAAGAGGCAAATACTCAACCAATAGCGGCCGAGGTCCCACCATACTCATTTCACCTCTTATTACATTCATCAATTGAGGCAACTCATCAAATGAAGTCTTTCTGATAAACCTGCCCATTTTGGTAATACGCAAAGTATCTGAAAGTGGATTGCCATCAAGATCAAAGATATCATTCATTGTCTTGAATTTGATAATCCTAAAGATCTCACCATTCAACCCCGGTCTATTTTGAAAGTAAAATACCGAACCTTTATTGTTCCAAAACAATAAAACCCAAATCAATACAAATATTGGCGAAAATAACAGAAACAAGAAAACAGCAACAAGCAGATCCAGTGTCCGCTTCCCGTATCGTTTATACATTTGGACTTGCTTTTTTTTGATGAAGTGCTGCTATTACCTTTACCACGTGAAGCTGATCTTCCATAGTCAGATGCGAACTGCTTGGAAGACATAGACCTTTATCATAAATCTTTTCCGCTATGTCTGTTCCATAATATGGAAAATCCTTAAAAACCATCTGCAAATGCAAAGGTTTCCAAAGATAGCGACTCTCTATTTGCTCCTTCTCCAAAGCAATCCTTAAATCTTCTCTATTGTATTCAGCTTTCTGTGAATCAATCTGTATCGCAGTCAACCACCTGTTTGAAAAAACATACGCTGGTTCTGCCAAAAAAGAAATCTCAGAAAAATCATCCAGCATCTTTTGATAGTTTGCAAAAACAGCTCTCCTTTGGGAGATTTTTTGATCTAGTGTCTCTAACTGTGCCAATCCAATTGCAGCAGGAATGGTTCCCATTCTATAGTTATAGCCTACAGCATGGTGTTCGAAATAATGGACTTTTTCTCTTGCTTGGGTGGATAGATACCTTCCTTTTTCCAACAAATCTAGATTTTTAGATACCAAAGCTCCACCACCACCCGTTGAAATAATTTTGTTTCCATTAAATGAAAAAACACCAAACTCTCCAAATGTGCCACATGCCTTCCCTTTATAACTCGAACCCAAAGACTCAGCAGCATCCTCCAAAATCGGTATTTCGTATTTCATTGACAATGCACATAATTCATCATATTTTGCCGGCACACCAAAAAGATCTACTATGATGATTGCTCTCGGTTTTTTTCCAAATTTCATACGGTCAATGATAGCCTCTTCCAATGCTATTGGACACATATTCCAAGTATCCTCCTCACTATCAACAAAAATAGGCTTCGCACCCAAATAAACAATTGGATTGGCAGAGGCACAGAAAGTGAAGGATTGGCAAATAACTTCATCTCCTTCTTTCACATTCAGAAGTATCAATGCCAAATGGATTGCCGAAGTTCCTGAATTCAAAGCAATAAGTTTGTGGGGATCTAGCAGGGGAGTAAAGGCCTTTTCGAACCTATCCAAAAAAGTGCCACCTGCAGCTATATAAGGGGACTGAAGTACTTCTTCTACATACTTTTTCTCATTCCCTTCCAAAAGTGGGGATGACAATAAAATAGGATTTGACATGTATTCTGGGTGAAATATTCCCGAATGTACAGCAAAGAATATAAAAATCAACGATAAAAGTGGAAGAATTTAATTTTGTGTCAAATTAACCTTTTCCAATATCTCTTTGTTAACATTTGGCTTTGAAGCCTTCTTTTTTCTTTCTCTCAATGAAAGTATCGGTGGAGTTTCCCGATGGATTTTCTTGACCCTACTCAGTGTAATCACATCCAACCTAAGCCCCAAGATCACTGCCATCACCGCAATGATAGGAATCAAAACATGATCATTTAGATTAGAACCGATAAACATCATTCCTATAAAAAATGAATTGATCAAGACTATTGTGATGGTTACTTGATCATGTCTCAGCCCCATTCTCATCATAAAATGATGAATATGACTTTTATCGGCAGCCAAAGGAGACTTACCCTTCATCGTTCGCTTTGTAAATATCCTACAAGTATCATAAATAGGAATAATCAAAAGTGCAATCCCTGATGCTATTGGTGCACTGAACTTCCATCCTTCATAATCATTCATGTTTCCGTTGCTATCCACAAAAAGAATGGTCATTACCGCAAGCGCAAATCCCAAACTCAGCGAACCTGTATCGCCCATAAAGATCTTTGCAGGATGCCAATTGAATACCAAAAAGGAAATCACTCCACCTACCAATATGAATGCAAACATAGAGAAACCAATCATGCCTGCCTGCATAAACCACCAACCCAAAAACAAGAAGGTGACTACACTCACAGAACCCGCCAACCCATCAAGACCATCTATAAGGTTAAATGAATTGGTCAATGCAATGATGGTGAATATACTGATGCCATAACTTACTGCGTCGGGAATTTCATAAATCCCCAAAAAACCATACATACTTGAAAATCGAATATCTCCAAACACTACAACTATACAAGCTGCAATTAATTGACCTCCGATTTTTTGCCAAGCAGATATATCGACCATATCATCCCTCAATCCCAACAAAAACATCAAACCAAAGGCAGTCAATAAAAACCTGATTTCTATTAGCTGACTCATTGAAAACCAAGTCAGAACTGAGATTATTGCTCCTACCACGAAGCTGATTCCACCCATAGATGGAATAAATCCGTTGTGGATCTTTCTCCCGCCTGGAGCATCTATAAGGTTCAATCTTTTCAATACTAAGATCAAAACCGGTGTTATTAAAAACCCGATCAAGAACGCTGTAAAGATTGCTAGAAAAGTCACCATAAAAAACCAATTTAGGCAAAGGTAAGTAGAAGGATACTCAAATTCAAAACATCTACAAAAAAAGACAGCACTTAAAAATACTTAAATTAAACCAAGAAATAGTAATATTATCTTGGCGAAATTAAGTCAATGCAGCTTAAACGCATTTTAAATGAAGAAATTAGTAAATTGAACCAAAAAGTATAACAATAAACAGAACCAATAATAATTCAATAAATTATTATTTCTTCCCTACTTTTTTAATCAAGTATTTGCCGTAATCATTCTTTTTCAAAGGTTCTGCCAATTTTAGAAGCTCATCATCACTGATATAACCCATTTCATAAGCTATCTCTTCCAGGCAGGCTACTTTCAGTCCTTGACGCTTCTCTATCGTGTGTATAAAGTTGGAAGCCTCCATCATAGATTCATGTGTTCCCGTATCAAGCCAAGCATATCCCCTACCCATCAACTCCACCTTAAGGTCTCCTTGGTGCAAGTACACCTGATTCACAGATGTGATTTCGAGCTCGCCTCTTTCACTGGGTTTGATCTCTTTGGCTATCTTGACCACAGAATTTGGGTAAAAATACAAGCCTACTACTGCATAATTACTTTTAGGGTCTTGTGGCTTCTCTTCTATACTTAGAACATTTCCTGATTTGTCAAAATCCACCACACCATATCTGTTGGGGTCTTGAACATAATACCCAAATACAGTAGCTTTCTTTTCGTTTGCAACTGTCTTAACAGAATTTTGAAGCATTTGTGTGAGTCCATGACCATGAAAAATATTGTCTCCCAACACCAAGCAGACGTCATCATCCCCGATAAATTCCTCTCCTATGATAAAAGCCTGTGCCAAGCCATCTGGACTTGGTTGCTCACGATACTCAAACCTCATACCCAAATCAGACCCATCACCCAAGAGATTGATAAAATTCGGAAGATCTTGTGGCGTAGAAATAATCAAGATTTCCTTGATCCCAGCAAGCATCAACACCGACAATGGATAATAAATCATCGGCTTATCATAAATTGCCAACAACTGTTTAGAAACTCCTTTGGTAATTGGGTAAAGTCTCGTACCTGACCCTCCTGCTAATACTATTCCTTTCATCCTCCAAAATTAGAAAATAAATCAATACAAAAGGATTAATTTTAAATGAACGCATTTTTGGGAGAAAAAGAGAGGGGTTAAGGGTTAAGAGCGTTAAACGTTAATAGCGTTAAACGTTAATGGCGTTAAACGTAGAACGATTAACGATTAACGATTGAACGTTGAACGATTAACGTTGAACGATTGAACGATTAACATTGAACATCGAAAATTCAACCAACATCCATTCCCCCAAGTAAGATGATTAATTTTGAGAAAAAGGGTTTATTTTATAAAAAAAGTACAATTTTTAGTGCAATTTTTGATAAAAAATACCAACTACTTGGTATTTTTTGGGATTGAATTAAGACGTAATTTTACATCGGTGATTTAAGCAGCTTTTCTATTCTTTATATAAGGTATATAGGAAAATCATTGTACTAGGTTTTTGAATCCTATCAGTTTTTTGTGGGGAAATGAAGTTACGGTATTCATTTCCCCACTTTTTTTGTCTTGCACGCTATCCCGCTAGCAAGCAATTGTCTTTTAAAAATATTGCTACTTTTTCAAGTATCACTCATTTAAGCTTACAGGGTAACTCTTTACTTCCAATGTGAAAATTGATAACTCCTAATCATTCAAATATTCCCTCAGAAACCAGTTATCAACTTATTGAATTGATCTAACTAATTAAGTTTTTATGATGGCATTGACAAAAAAGCCAATTTCAATAAATACTCACTAACCTAATATTGAAAAAATTAATCTATAACCCATAAAATAATAAAACCCCGGAATACCTAAGTAAAACGGGGTTTTTAAAATTCATTTTGCTTGATGCTAATTTACCAAGAAATTTCCTCTATCTTAAACTGATTCTATTTTTGCGGAACTTTGTTACTTAGCCCCCTTAGCGAGCAGATAACCTTACTTCCTAGCATAATCATCCTGCAACCTGACAATATCTTCTTCATTGGAAGGATTGTTGGCATCTGTATGAACCCAGATTTCTGCTACTACTCCCCATCCATCAGTACCAATCAAGCGATGTCTTTCCCCTTGTGCGAGTTTGACTACTTGGTCTTTGATCATGGGTTCGGAAGGATTCTCTTTGTCTGTTTCAGACCTGGCGATCGCAGCTTCCCCTGTTACCAACTTCCACAATTCAGACCTTCTGTAATGATACTGCCAAGAAAGTTTTTGATTGGGTGCGACCAAAAGGATCTTGGGACTAAAGGAAAGGTTATTAGTCAGATCAATATCTACTTCCTTGAAAAACATTTCTTTGAAAGCCGCTATTTGGTTAGGGTCAATCACAAAAAAACCACCCCATGGTCTATTTTGATCCTGGGCGATGATTTCAAAATCAAAGTTTTTTAATTGTACTTCAATTTGGGTGAATACTTCGTTTTTTTCGAGATTTTGATCTAGTGATTTGAACATTGTTTTTTGGTGGTTAAGAGGTGAACATTTATAGCGATAAGCATTAGTGTAGTAAAACGTTAAGCGTTGAGAGCGTTAAGGGAGTTAAGCGTTAAGAGTGTTAAACATTAAGAATGTTAAGCGTTAAAAGCGTTAAACGTTAAGCGTTAGACACTGAACGATAAACGCTGAACCTTAAACACCAAACGCTCCTACCCAAAACTCCTACTGCTGCTTTTGAAACAAGTATATCAAACTAACCTGACTATGCACAGAGAATAGATTTTCCCCTTTAGGAAATTCAGGTGTACTGTCAGGAGCTAGTTGCCATTGGTAGTTCATACCATTGATCAACTGAAGTTTTGAACTTAGGAGGAGATTATTCCACTGCTTATCAAATAAGAAGCCTACACTCAGATCTATCCAAGGCTGATGCTCTTTCTGCTGACCAAAAGCCCGGTAATAGAAATCTTGATGGTTTTCCAAGCGTTCAAAAAGTATCCCAAACTTATCAAATTTATCTACCAAAGAAACTTCCAATGTCTGTATATTGGAACCAGTTCCTATACCTACTCCCAATGGTTGGCCATAATTTGCAAATCCTCTGGCTATCCCATGTGTATGCCAAGAACCTCCACCCAACAATCCTGGATATCTGATATATCTATTTATAGATTCTTGCTGATGTGTAATTTCCCCACCTATTTGAACCATTTTATTTTCCTGAGTCAATTCAAATAGTTTTTTGAATCCAAAAAGATATGCTCTAGCATGCTCTGGATTTATAATGGCCTCCCGCCAGTTAAAAGCATGATCTCTTCTTCCAAATTCAAAGTACACCTCTGCTTTTGCTTTTGATGCTACGTATCTAACGGCAACACTTGCTTGTTGATCTTTTCCGTCTGCATCTCGATCAAAACCCACCTCAGTTTTTTGAAATGCATCAAAAATCGGAAAAAAGTCTCTAAACTCATTTCCCCTAAGCTCATTATATTGCTGATAGGTTCTAGAGAGACTTAAAAATAAACCAGGAACCCATTTTGGATTATAAGATATTGTAATCCCATTTAAATATCTCCAATCTCCAGAAAATCTTCTAAAAAATCTATCATTTAAATCATCAAATTGTGTAGGTGCAAAACCTGAATTTTCTAGTTTACCGACAATAATTTGCCCTTCAAAATTTCCAAAGAAAGTCTTAGCTGGTTTGATTGTATTCATAGTCAAATGTGGGAATCCCTGCGCATTGTTTGAAAAGGTCAAAGCATTCCATTGACCCGGCCCCCACCAAATGTTTTGTGTGCTAATTCCAGTTTCAAATGCACCAAACTCTAGACTAATTTTCGTCTGTCCCCACCATACACTGGTGTATGCTCCATCTCCAAAGCGCTCTGGTAAATCATCACTGTTATAAAATCTAAATCTATCAAAAACTTGTTGTGGTGTTCTGTTATTACCAAATCCATCAAAAGATTGATTTTGAGCAAACATTAATTCTGGTTGGATTTGGATTTTTAAGATTGATAATTTCGCAAAAAATCCAGTTGAAGTATATGATTGAAAACCCTTGGAAGGAATCATTGCCCCGTCGCCCCATCCATATGGTCTATTTGTGTTAAATTGTAATCTTTGGAAAAATGGCAACACGCCAAATTTTATTTGTTTAAATCCTACCTCTTGATTATTGTCTATTATCGATAAGGAAAAGTCTTTGATCTGATTAGGTTGAAAAGTTCTAAAATTAAAGGAGGATTGTACTGAATCAAAACCATCTTTTAACTGCATTCTTCTCAAATACTCTTGAAGTTGGAGATTGTTGGATATTAAGTTTTGAGAATAGATTTCAGTTATTTGAAAAATACAGCAACTCAATAAAAATATAATAAAATATTTTTTCATATTGATTTTAAATCATCCCAATCCAACCAAAGATTAGAATCAAATTTATAATTATCTTCCTTAGCTTCCTCTAACGATAAGTCAGAAAATATGATCAGCTTTGATTGGGGTTCAATTGCCTTCAAACCATTTGCATAGCCAGCTGGTATATGTAAAACCTTATTATCGTTAACAGATATGTTTTTATAATTGGCAATTAACTTTTCTGACGGGGTAATAAAATCATCAATTTTTACATAACCAATAGTAAATGATCCTGATATAACATAAAACCATTTACTTTCAACTCTATGCCCCTGCCAAGCTCTTATAATAGAAGTATCTGAATGTTCAATTTGATACATTCTTTTAATTTTCTCTAGAGAAAAATCATTGAATGCTACTAGCTTGCCTCTATCATCAATAAATGATATTCCTTCTGAACTTAAATTAACCATAAACTATATTTTTTTTTCAGAGAAAATAAAATCATACATAGTCCTCAACAAGATAACTATAGAGTTCTTTTAGACTTATCGATTTATCTTTAATTCTATTTTCTGTATCAACAACATAACCTATTCCATCATGTTCTCCATTTTTTATGGCGACAAAAGCAATATACTTTTTAAAATTATTCACAATAATATCCCCTTTGATACTAAAGTCATCATCAATATCTGAAGAGAAAATTAATTCAACAAATAAACTTTTTCCACGATTATCTATTTCAAAAATCCTTTCATCACCATTAGCATTTATATATTTACTTAAAACTTTTTCTCCTTCTTTTGCTTCCTCCGAAGAATTAAACTCAATTAAAAAATCTCTTGACATTCTTGGAACAACATTCGAATAATTGGTAACTCCAATCTTTTTTAAGAAATCTGCATGCTCTTTAATTCTCCAATAAAATGTTAGTTTTTCATGAGGTTTTTGATGTAGACCTGTCGCAACAATAAGCCTAACATCAAGCTTTAATAATTTACCTAATATTCTATCATATAATTCTAGGATTTCGAACAAAGGATCCTGATCTTTTGGACAATACCACTCTGGATTGTTATAGCCTCCCTTGTATGCCGAAGAATTGAACATGTAATGATGCTGAAAATGGGCTCCAGTGTTGAGAAAAAGGTTAGCAAAGTCAGGGGTACTTTTTTTCCACTCCTTTATAAACGTATCAGATAGTAATTTATCAAGGATAATAGCTCTTACGCCAATTTGTGTTTTTAATTTTGAAATCTTATTCATGTAATAAGCATAGTCTTTCGGAGAGGTATATTTCCCAAGGCCTTTAACTAATGCTAAGATTGATTTTTTTGTTAATTTTCCGTGTGCATTATCATTGACTGCTTGGCTTACAGCATCACTTAAACCTACAAATATTTTGTTCCCAATAGGTTTTGTTTTAGTCCAAGGATCTGGGGCAAAAAAAACAGGTTTAACAAGTCTATTATCAACATTAAAAGGACTGACTGCACCAACTGTATATCCTTTTTCTTCAATTGCTTCAAAGATTTGAGTTAAGTCTTTTCTATCAACTATATCGCCTAATCTAAATACTTTATGTTCATCAAAACTTTTACCAGTAGTAACTGTGACCCATTGTATCCAAGGTTCCAATAAATGATATTTATCTTCTGATTTAGTTTCAACAATTTGATTTTCGTTAAAAAGTTTTTTAAAATTCTTTAATGAACCCTCATTAATGTAATAATTAATGAATTCGAAATTGAGTTCATTTAAACCTAACAAAATTGTCTTTTTCATAATTATTTTTGATAAATTTTTAACACTTTCAAATATGAATTTATTACTAATTGAACGTCAAATTTTTCTAAAGCAAATTGCCTTCCCAAATTCCCCATTTTTATTCTGTCCATTTCATCCATCATAATCATTGTTCTCATTTTCTCTAATAAATCACTGCTACTTCTTACTTTCACCAACAAACCATTTTCTCTATCTATCACAACATCTGAACAACCAGGGACATCAGTAGTAATTATTGGTAAACTCATTGCAGAGGCTTCAATTAGGCTTTTAGAAAGTCCTTCACGGTAAGAAGGTAATACCATAATATCTGCTGCTTCATAAAATTCTTTAATATTACTCACTTTACCTAAAAAGTAAAAGTTACTATTGGAGATTTTCCAATTATCTACTTCTAAAATCGGGATAGAAGAGAAATTATTGTACCCGATTTCTCCAACAAAATAAAATTCTAAATCGAGAAATTCTTTAGAAAGTTCCTGCGCAGCAGCAATAAGCTCTCTAATACCTTTCTCTCCCATAATTCTACCCACAAATAAAAACTTTTTACCTAGGTTATTTTTTCTTTTAATTTTAAATGATTCGAGGTTAACTCCAGATCCAGGAATAACAGAATAATTCAACTTTAGAAAATTCTTTTCTTTAAAGTATTCTAAATCATGAATGTTTTGAAAAAAAATCCAATCAGATAAACTAAAAACTAATCTATAAAAAATTAAAACAAGTTTGGTGATAACACTTTTATTAATAAAAATAGAACCCAATCCACTAATATTATTTATGACTTTAATTCCAAATAGTTTAGCAACCAAAGTGACATATAATGTCGGCTTTATTGTATAGGTTAGAACAACATCAATTTTGGGTGATTTTAAGAAAAAAATAAAAAAACGAACGCATAAAAGAATGTCCGAAAGTGGATTAACTCCATTTACCTTAAAATTAATAGGGACACACTTAATACCAATTTCTTCAAGATCTGCTTGAAACTTCTCTGATTTAGGTGCCACAGCAATAATTTCATGATCATTAAAAATCAGAGCTTTTACTAAATCTTTCCGGAAATTTAAAATATTCCAATACGCATTATCAAATATTACAATTTTCAAATTTTTAAAGTTGCGTTATAAAATGATTAAAATTAACGGAGTATTTTTGAAAAGAGAAATTTTCATATTCAAAACAAGATTTCTTTAAAAACAATATTTTTGCTTTATCAAATGACAATATTTCTTCAAGCAATTTGATAAAATCAGTGTTTTTTTCTGGACTTACTCCAAATCCAAGTCTATCCACAGATAAATACCTTTCTAAATCACTTGTATAAGTAGTCAGCATTGGAGTACCACAAGAAATACTTTCTACAAATTTCGTTGGAAAACCTGAATTAGATAATCGGTTATTTTCTCTAAATAATATTGAAAAATCAGCATTTGCGATATATTGAAGAGCTTTAGAGTTTTCAACTTTACCATGAAAAACTATATTTTCTTTTAGCTCAGTCAAGATATTTCTGTGAAAATTAATGACTTTTAGATATTCTTCTTTTGAAATTCCGTAAATATCGAAAATAAAATTACGATTTTTCACTTTGAAAAGAGATTCTATAATTATATCTAACCTATCCTTGTAAGCCGATTTAGAAACTGAACGCCCATTTCTATTAGGGAATGGATAACCAACATAAATTAAATTAACTCTATCAAAATTTAAATTAAACTTTAAATTACTATATCTGAATTTATCAATTAATGGCGGAATAAGAACTGCATTTTTCCCTTTGGACAAATAGAAATTTCTTAAGTACGAACTTATAGTAATAACCCCATTTGATTTGCAATTTAAATATTTCATCCTAAACTGAATATCAAAAAGTTTTACTAACCTAATAAAATAATTTCCTGAATTAGCAGAATGCCAATCTGCTACATCTACAACAAACTTAATTTTATTTTTTGCACAAAAAGTATTAAGCAAAAGATGAAGGAAGGAAATCACTGGATTTCCATATAGTATAAATACTTGGATTTTTTCTTTTTTAACTATCTCTTTAAGTATTAAAAAATATTTCCAGAAAAAAAGTCTGTCAAATGCAGTAGGTGAAGGAAGGCTATGACAAATAAAACCATCAAATGTTTTTTTAGAAGAAATATTAAACCGACCACTTTCATTTAAATCAACAAAAACGATATTATGTCCAGCCTCTCTCAAAGATTTTCCATTACCTAAAACTCTAGCTCCAGCCGCATTTCCATATGGAAAGTTGAAATTTCCAAAATACAATATATTTACAACCATCTATATATAATTAATTATAAACTAATCTACTAATATAATCAACATAAGAAATAATAATTCTGACCACTTTTTCAGATACATTTGGCATAGAATAATCTTCAACTAATCTAAAATTTCGTTCTTTATCAACTTTTTGATTGGCTAATTGTGAAATACCCTGTAGAATCCGTTCTGGATTCATACCCACCATCATTACTGAAGTCTCTTCCATTGCTTCGGGTCTTTCATGAGCATCTCTAATATTGAGAGCTCTAAAATTTAAAATTGAAGATTCTTCTGAAATAGTCCCACTATCAGAAAGAACTGCAAAAGCATTTTTTTGCAATGCATTGTAATCTATAAAACCCAAAGGTTTTAAAAATTGAATTAATGGATGTGTTTTAACATTTTTAGACTCAATCATTTTTCTAGTTCGCGGATGTGTGCTGACTATAATTGGATAATTATATTTTTCAGCCAAAAGGTTTAAACTAGATATCAATCCAAGGAAGTTTTTCTCACTGTTTATGTTTTCTGCTCTATGTGAAGAGACCACAAAAAACTCACCTACTTTAAGTTGCAACCTCGAAAGGACTTCAGATTTCTTAATTCTCTCTGCATGAAAATGAAGGACTTCATACATCGGTGAACCAGTTTTAATAATCCTATCAGCCGATATTCCTTCCCTAAGTAAGTATTCTCTAGCAATATCACTATAGGTCAAATTAATATCGGAGATATGATCCACAATCTTACGGTTAGTCTCCTCAGGAACTCTTTGATCAAAACATCTATTTCCAGCCTCCATATGAAATATAGGAATTTGTTTCTTTTTGGCAGGTATAGCACAAAGACAAGAATTTGTATCTCCCAAAACTAAGAAAGCATCAGGTTTTACCAAATCTAATACTGAATCAATTTTTATCAAAATTTGACCAATTGTAACAGTTGCTGTTTCGCCTGCTGCGTCTAAGAAGTAATCAGGTTTACGAAGTTGGAGATCCTCAAAAAATATCTGATTCAACTCATAGTCATAATTTTGACCAGTATGGACTAGAATATGTTCAATTGCCTCAGACTTATCTAATGCTGTAAGCACCCTTGAAAGTCTGATAATTTCAGGTCTAGTACCAACAACTGTCATTACTTTTAGTTTTTTCATTGTATTGGAACGCGGATAAAGCTGATCAAGCTGACTTCCACAGATTTTTTAATTAAAATTAATTTTAGAGTTAATTCAGTATAAAGAAATACTTTCGTACTAATTTAAACAGGCACAAAATAAGTATCAGGGTCATTAGGGTCATAGTGTTCATTGATCCAGAATACTGTTAGTAATTCGTCTTCCCCAATATTTTTGATGTTATGGGTGTACCAAATTGGCATATCAACATAGCTTGGTTCATTTCCATCCAAATAGAAATCTAATATATCGTCAGTACCAATCTTTCTTAGTTGAATGAGTGCTTTACCTTTAATTACTGAAAATCTTTCAATTTTTCTAGTATGAAAATGATTCCCTCTAATAATACCCGGAACTGTTGTAGAATATGAAACTTGTCCACCAATACCTAGTCTTATCACCTCTACAAATGCACCTCTATTATCGATATGCTGAATAAATTTCCTTGGGAAATAATTCTTTATATCCATGTAGCATCTGAAAGTATTGAAAAGTTGGATTTCAAATCTTTCTTTGAGACTTGGGATTTGACCATTATCTTGATAAGATTCTTTAAAATCGTTAAGCAGCTGCATGATTTCAGAAACCTTCGCTTCAGCAGTATATGCTAATTCTAATTTTGGTGAATTGACTCCATCCCTAATTACTTTTATAATTTCTAATACTAATTCTCCGACATAAATCAGTTTGAGATACCCATCTACTTCTATCTTAGGCTGTTCTCCCCTGCTTATTTGATGACAAAAAGTAGCCACAACTGAATTGTAAAAAGGCTCTCCAAATGGGCCAAATACGTTGGGGATAATTAAGCCAGTAAATTTGGCATCCACTTGCTGAGCCCATCCCAAAAGCATTTCTCTACCCGCTCTTTTTGATTTGCCATACACATTATCTCTTTCTTCCTGTGTTGAAGAAGATATAATTACATGTGGAGCAACTTTTTCCCTTTCTAAGGCTGCTCTTAATTTCTCAACAAGCTGGGTGTTTACATTATAAATTTGATCCGCATCATTATGCCTATTTAGTGCAGCAAGATGAATGATTACATCACATTGCCTCACAAATTGATCTAGTAAATTCTTATCATCAAAATAACTTCGTTGAAAATCAATGAGGGCAAATTCATCTGGGAATAAAGAAATTGTTTTATAAAGGTGAGACCCTACAAACCCATTTTGTCCTGTAATTCCTACATTAATCATATTGAAAATTATTCTGGGTATTGTAAAATATCAGTATCTCCTAAAATATCCTTCTTAATCATCGGTAATTTCAAAAGCAGGGATTTCATACCTTCGACATCAAGTCTATGGGTATTATGAGAATGGTATTCTTCAAAATTTGAAACATTTAACTCTCCTTCTGAAAAAAATTGATTGTAATTTAAATCTCTTGTATCTGCAGGAATTCTATAATAATCACCCAAATCTTCTGCTTTTACCATATCCTCTCTATTCACTAAAGTTTCATACAGTTTTTCTCCATGTCGGGTACCGATCACTTTGACATCCACTTTTTTATTATAAAGTTCCATTAGGGCAATTGCAAGTACTTCAATTGTTGCGCCAGGGGATTTTTGAACAAATAAATCTCCTTGATTACTGTGGTCAAAAGCATAAAGAACCAAGTCTACAGCATCTTCCAAAGTCATCATAAACCTAGTCATGTTGGGATCAGTAATCGTAATGGGATTTCCATTTTTTATTTGATCAATAAACAATGGAATAACCGAGCCTCTTGAGGCCATTACATTTCCATACCTAGTACCACAAAAAACCGAAATATCATCATTTAAATTTCTCGATTTGGCAACCATTACCTTCTCCATTAGTGCTTTGGACATTCCCATAGCATTGATAGGATAAGCTGCTTTATCAGTACTTAAGACTACTGCTTTTTTTACTTGATATTTTTCAGCCGCAGACAACAAATTATCAGTTCCTAAAATATTGGTCTTAACCGCTTCCAGAGGAAAAAATTCACATGACGGAACTTGCTTTAAAGCAGCTGCATGAAAAATATAATCAACGCCATTTACTGCAGATTCTATACTCCTTGCGTCTCTTACATCGCCAATATAAAATTTGACTTTTGGGTTATTTACTCTTTTACGAAGATCATCTTGCTTTTTTTCATCCCTACTGAAAATTCTTATTTCAGAAAACTTTTCTGTAGAGACAAACCTATTTAGCACAGCATTACCAAAAGATCCCGTACCGCCTGTGATCAATAATTTTTTTTTGAATTTTGACATTATTTATAATTATTAAATGGAGAATTTGAATTTTTAAGTATTTACGCCTTTTTACCAGTGACCAGACAAAATGTTTTATTTTTAAATCAATTGATAACTTATCTAACAATAACAAACAGAAATCATCCGCTTGGGCTAGCATTTTAATTTCGCTTCTGTTGTTTTTTAGGGTAATCATGTTGAATTTTATTAATTACTTTAAATAAACCATGTTAGAATATTTAAAAATGTAATTTGTTTTTAAATATCAATTCTGTTTTAAAATGAAAAACCAATTGTACAAATATAAAAAATTTTAAAGGAGAGATTAAAACAGTTATAAATTTATTGGTTATTGATGAAAATAAGACTTTCATAAAAATTACTCTAATCAAGAAAATATTAAAATAACGAAGTGAAAATATTTAGTTTTAATGAAAATATTAGCCTTATTTACATAAATCACGATTGTAAAAACTATTAATTTATTTATGTTGTTTTAAATATTTCCAATTTACAAATGGCTGAACAAAAACTGCTGGAAGCATTATTAATACATTTACAAGCATAATCAAATTCCAATTAGAGAAATATTTAAAGAGAATGTATATTAATGGAATTTTAATTAATGCAGCAATTAAGCTTGTAAACAATTGAGGTTTTAACTTACTAATTCCATTTGCAATGCAATTAGCGGAATAAATATATAGTAAAATGATTGAATAAAAACTGAAATAAACAACTGTCATAGAGTTAGCGATTACTTTTCCATTACCCAACCATAAATTGACTATATCTTCAAAATAAATAGAGACGAAAATAATACAAAACGAAAAAATAGTGGCTGTGAAGTTTAAATATTTCTGAACTTTTTTTATCCAAACAATCCTTCCTTCTGCAAATGCTTTAGTTATTCCTGACCAAATTGGAATTGTCAGAATTGAAAACAAAACCGTTGTCAAATTAAAAATTCTGAAATATGCTTGATATTCTACTACATTTTCTGGAGAATAAAATTTAGAAATTAAGAATTCATTTGATGAATTAATTATAAGAAGCGATAGTTGAATAATCAGGAATTTCATGCCTAAACCTACAACATTAACAGAAAATTCTTTTCTGTAAAACCTAATATTTGGTCTTGAATTTTTTAAATACGTTGAGAAAACAAAGATTGTAGCAACTAACAAAGGTATATTTATTGCTAAAAAATATATATAAGAAATAAAAATTAAAGATTCTGAAATACTGCTTTTTTTAAAAAAAATCAAACAAATTAGAATACTAAAATTTGAAAATAAAGAAATGAAGTTAGCAATTGCTGTTTTTTGCAACGCATACAATATAGATATAATTAGCCTTAGGAACAATTGTAAAGTTACAGCAAGAAAAATTATAGAAATTGAAACAATTAAGGTTTCATTGGATAATAACCCATTATCTATATTAAGAATTTTATTCCAATTTATGAAGTTATTAAATATTACAAAAAAAACACTTAATAAAAATGCAATTATCCCAATAGTGATATATGAAGTTGATATGTATTGTTTAACCGTTATAAAATCTTTTATACCCAATGGTTTAACGATTAAATTCCTTAAACCGTTGCCAACACCTAAATCAAATGTTAAAATCCAATTTAAAACAGAAATAATCGTGAACCAAACACCTAATACTTCATACTCTGAAAAAAAATTCATGTAGGCTGGTAACGATAAAATATTAATTATCATTGCCAACCCTTTGATACCAATAGAGCCTATAATATTCCAAAAAAGCTCAATATTTGAACTGATTTTACTAAATACTTTATTTAGAACCATAGACATTTGAAAGTTTAATATTTTTCAAAAAATAAAATAATATAATAAAAGTAGCAGTAAAATAAATATGTGGTTCCTTATTAATTTGGGACAAAACAATAGTTAGAAATGTAATTCTTGAAATAATATTGACTTTATCGAATGATAAAATTCCTATAACAAAAGAAATTGTATAAAAAACACCAGAAACCCCAAAAGCTGCAAGAAAGTATGTTGAAGTTGATGTTTGGGAACCATGTGTCAATAAAACAAAAAGATTTTCAGTATTTCCTAGGCCAGCACCAAAAAGAAAATTATTTTTAAATATTAATATATTAGTTAAAGGTGAATCTATTCTTTCATTAAAGGAAACAGATTCTGACACTAATTTTCCAAAAATAGTTGGATTTAATTGATTCAAAAAATATAAAATTAAATTAAGATTCATATAAACTAAAATGATTAAACTCAATATTAATAAATATAACAAATATTGCTTTTTACTTACCACAGAATTAATAGTTAAAAAAGAAATAAATATTGGGAAAATCATTAAATATGCAAAAGTAGATTTTGTAGTTAGAAGCGTTATTAAAAACAGAGCTAAGTTTAATTTTGTAGATTTTCCTGTTTTCCAAAGCTCTAAAGTAATAGCTACTAGTAAATAAGTGGCAAATATTCCTGGTTCCCAAAAAGCACCAATATTTCTTTTAAAGCCATCATTCCCCCAAACACTAAAACTTTTAATCGCAAAATAAATTATTCCATTATAATATTCTACATCATTAATATTCTTAAATGTACTTAAAGGTAATTGTAAATTTGTTAGATTTAAAATAATATATCCAATTAAGGAAATTACTGAAATTATTTTCATCATTTTAATAAAAAAAACTGAAAATTGATCAAATGAAAATCTATTTGTAAAAACATATGAAAAAGTCAAAACCAAAATGAATTTTAAATTTGTAGATAAATTACCAATATTAAAATTTATTAAAAATGAAAATACAGTTACGGACAAGAAAAATAAATAAAAGATTGTTGAATAATTTTTTTTGAAAAAATGATTTCTTCTTTTTAAAGTTAGAATTAATACAGGTAATATTAATAAATGATAACAAAAGTTACCAGGAACAGAAGATAAAGGATAACCACTTGTAATTAAAACAAAAATTAATAAAACAGAAATCGTCAAAGACTCCTTCTTAAATCTAATTAAATTACTGCTATTGCTTGAAAAAGTTGCCAATTTTTTTTTAAAAAACTATGTTATATTTTTAACTTATATTATTGTTCTGGGAATTGATTAAAAAAAAGTTTTATTAAAATAATATAATCATTCTTTTTTTTGCTAGTAGCTTCAATTCCATAGTGAATTACTCAATTAAGTTCAATTTCTATGAATATCCAATGTCAGTTAATATCAGAGCCATAGTTAATTAGGCTTACTATTGATTACTACTAAATCTTTCAATATCCGATTAGAATAAATAATACTTTATATGTTTTATTCTAAATGTTAGTCTTAACTTTTAAACAACCTTTTAAAACTAGCGTATTTATTTATACCTAACAAAGGCTTAATTATTGTCATTAACGAAATTTTTAACCTTTCAAATCTTGGCATTAAAACAATTTCATCAATCTTTTTTTCAAAGTTATAATCAACCTCAATATTCTTTGGATGGTTTAAAGGGAATTCCAGTGGTGCAGTATTTATAGTACAAAACCTTCTAGTCATTTCTTCAGCAGCAGAATTTCCTTTTATTGACTTAGCTCCATGAGTAGAATGTAAATCGATACCTATATTCTGGATTTGATTAAATTTAGGGCAAATACCTAATAAATTATGATGTCTCAAGGAAAATCCTATTTGAGAGTCCCAAGAAGCTAATTTAACTGAGTTTTGAAGAGTATATTTAGTTTTGAAATATTTTATAGTTTCCTGATTATACAAGCTGATATTATTAAATCTTGCTTTTAAATTTTTAACAGAAACTTCATCTAAATTTTTTAATTCACCATCATAATATTTATTGAATTTTTTGCTCCAAGATGCCCAGCCACAAGGTAACATATGTTGAGTAAACATATAGCTAGCTTTATTTTTTGGTTCATAATGCCCCAAATAATTTGTTCCTACTATCCAAAGTAATTTTTCATTACTTTCATATTTTTCCAACATTTCTTTACAGAATGCAAAAAATGTCAACTCAGGCAGATTATCATCTTCTAAAAAAATAGCAGAAGTTTCATATTTTAAAACCCAACTTGCTCCTTTACCTATATTAGCATAAACACCTATATTTTCACTTGAATATTTCTTAACAATTTCACAATCCCAATCTATGTATTTTTCAACTGACTTTCTAACATCATCAATAATTACATTTTCTTCAGGATTTCTACCACCATCTGACAAAAGATAGACTTTTTTAGGCTTTACCTCCCTTATACGGTCTAAAATCTTAAAAACTGTTTCCTTTCTCCTAAAAAGAAAAATTACAATTGGAATATCAAACATTGCTTCATTTTTTTTATTAAACATTATTTAT
The DNA here is from genome assembly GCF_022549695.1 of Belliella calami. Lineage (GTDB taxonomy): Bacteria > Bacteroidota > Bacteroidia > Cytophagales > Cyclobacteriaceae > Belliella > Belliella calami. The sequence continues at coordinate 36,484 of NZ_JAKZGS010000007.1, forward strand.
TGTGGTATTGAAAGAAAAACTAATTTATATACCACTCTACAGCCTCTTGAATACCTTTCTCAATATTATGAGTTGGATTGTAATTTAAAAGCTTCTTTGCTTTTTCGATTGAAGCCAAAGAATGTGGTATATCTCCATTCCTATTAGGGCCATGAGTTACTTCAATTTTAGCTATATCTTGATCAAATTTTGATAGACTACTCTTTAAAAAATTAATCAAAGAAACTAAAGTGGTTCTATCGCCAACTGCTGTATTGTAGATTTGATTTAAAGCCTCTTTATTCTCCGTAGTTAAGCAAAGTAAATTCATTTGAATTACATTATCGATGTAGGTAAAATCCCTTGAGAATGTTCCATCGCCATTGATTATTGGACCTTCATGATTCATCAGTTGTTTAACAAAAAGAGGTATCACAGCAGCGTAGGTTCCATTTGGGTCTTGCCTTCTACCAAAAACATTAAAGTACCTTAAACCCACGGTATCTAAACCATATGACTTGTAAAAAATATCGGCATACAGTTCATTTACATATTTTGTAATTGCGTAAGGTGAAAGTGGTTTTCCAATTTCATCTTCTATTTTTGGTAATTTTTCAGAATCTCCATAAGTAGATGAACTTGCTGCATAAATAAATCTTTTTACTTGGTTGTCCCTAGCAGCTACGAGCATATTTAGAAATCCTGATACATTCACTTCATTTGAAGTGATAGGGTCATTGATAGACCTAGGAACTGATCCAAGGGCAGCTTCATGTAATACAAAGTCAACTCCTTTGCAGGCTTGTTGACAAGTTTCCAAATTTCTAATATCTCCTTCAATCAATTCAAAATTAGGATTATCGAAAAACGATTCAAGATTATGTCTATATCCAGTCGCAAAATTATCCAAGCAAATTACTTTTGAACCAAGAGCCAACAAAGCTTCACAAAGGTTGGAACCAATAAATCCAGCTCCTCCTGTCACCAAAATTTTTTGTTCTTCTAGTTTCTTAAACTGAGCATTTTTCTTAAAGTCTTGCATCTACACTTTCTTTTGTTAAAACAGATTTCACATCAAAGATAACTTGAGTATCTGATTTCTTCAAATCCCAAGATTTAAACAATTTATGAGCTACAGCCATAATGATCGCTGAATATTGACTCAGATTATTCTTAATGTCTCCACCAACGATCTCCAGTCCATATTCATGCTTTACTTCAGCTGGATCAGCCCAAGGATCATACACATCCACGTCCATATCAAATGATTTCAATTCTTTGTATATATCAATTACCCTTGTATTTCTTACATCAGGACAGTCTTCTTTAAAAGTAAAACCTAATATCAAAACCTTGGAGTCTATAACCCTTAGGTCCTTACGCATCATATGCTTAATAGTCTCAGTAGCTACGTGCTTGCCCATAGAGTCATTCAATCTTCTTCCTGCCAAAATAATCTCAGGATGATAACCTACTTCCTGTGCCTTCTGAGCCAAGTAAAAAGGATCGACACCAATACAATGTCCGCCTACTAAACCTGGCCTAAAAGGCAGAAAGTTCCACTTGGTACCTGCTGCTTCTAATACTTCTTGGGTATCTATATCAAGCAAGTTGAATATCTTCGACAATTCGTTTACAAAGGCAATGTTAATATCTCTTTGAGAGTTTTCAATCACTTTTGCTGCCTCTGCTACTCTGATGGAAGAAGCTTTATGCGTCCCTGCTGTAATCACTGATTTATAGAGCTGATCTACATATTCCGCTACCTCTTCCGTGGATCCAGCGGTGACTTTCAATATCTTAGTTACAGTATGTTCCTTATCCCCTGGATTGATTCGCTCCGGGCTATAGCCAGCAAAAAAGTCCTCGTTGAATTTTAGTCCTGATACTTTTTCAAGTACCGGTACACATTCTTCCTCTGTTACCCCAGGATAAACAGTGGATTCATAGATAACTACATCACCTTTCTTTAACACCCTTGCAATCGCCTCGGATGCCTTTAGCATAGGAGTTAATACTGGTTTATTATGCTTATCTGTTGGTGTGGGTACAGTCACCACATAGATATTGCAGGAAGAAATCGGAAGTACAGCATCCGTGATTTGCAATCCAAGTCCCTTCTCTTCCAATTCCACTGGTGTTTTTACTAATACTTTTTGAAGTTCAACATCAGTGACTTCCAAAGTTCTGTCATGTCCTTTTTGAAGTTCATCTACTCTTTTGGAGTCTATATCGTATCCTACAGTTTTATATTTCTCTGCAAAAGCTACTGCCAAAGGAAGTCCGACGTACCCCAAGCCAATAATGGCAATCTTTGATTCTGAAAGTGGTTTTAACATATTATATTTTGATTATTTTATTTTGTGTCACGCAGAGGCGCGGAGAAAAGAGTGTTAAGGTCGTTAAGCGTAATAGTTTATTTGGGTTGAGAGGTTAAGGGTTAAATGCGTTAATGCTTCGCGTTGAATTGTTAAACGTTAATGCTTCGCCCGCCACGGCGGGTAAACTGTTAAAACGTTAAATGTTAATGTTTGCCTGCGGCTACACGTTAAAGCGTTAATGCTTCGCCCGCCACGGCGGGTAAACTGTTAAAACGTTAAATGTTAATGTTTGCCTGCGGCTACACGTTAAAGCGTTAATGCTTCGCGTTAAAATGTTAAACGTTAATGTTTGCCTGCGGCTACACGTTAAAGCGTTAATGCTTCGCGTTAAAATGTTAAACGTTAATGTTTGCCTCCGGCCACACGTTAAACGCTTAACGATTAACGTTGAACGGTTAACGTTGAACGCTTAACCATGAACCCAAAATGCACAAAGTCCAATAAATCTAGATACTTTTATACATTTTTATTCCAATAACCAGGTTTTCTTTGCAAATGGGCTATAGCTAAAACCAAGATTTCTTCATCCCGAATTTGATAAATAACTCCGTAGGGAAATTTATTCAACAAACACCTTCTAGTCCTTTTTGAAATATTTGACCAAGCAGAAGGGTTCTCTTTGATCCGATTTATCGTTAACATCACTTCTTTCAAAAACACTTCGCCAAGACCGAATTGCTGAGATTCATAATAAGCATATGATTCATCTAATTCGACTTTTGCAGGACTGAGAAACCGAATTATCATTTAATTTAATTTCTTCTTATTTTAAAAAACTCTTCTTGTGTAAGAACTTGCAATTTCCCCCTGTCAAATGCATCAATACGACTTTCAACTTCCTTGGCCCAAAGTTGATCCATCACCGGATCAGGTTCATCCAAGCTCTTTAAAAGCAAATCAATCACATTCGCTTTTTCAATAGGTGACAATTTCATTAAATGCTCTATGATTTTCTTATTGTTCTCCATCCTCAAAAATCTATTTTGATTTATTCTTCCCAATATAACAAATTTTACTAAAATAAATCTAAGTACTTGCTGGTTGCTTTGGTTTAAAGGTTTAAAAGGTTAATCGTTAAGTCGTTAAGTCGTTGAGCGTTAATGCATCGCCCGCCACGGCGGGTAAACTGTTAAAACGTTAAATGTTAATATTTGCCTGCGGCTACACGTTAAACGATTAACGATTAACGCTGAACGTTGAATGCTGAACGCTTAACCTCTACCCCTCCTACTTATATCCCTTTCCACCACTATTCTTTAACTTTAAGATTAAAGCATTAATTTTAAACTTAATGGTTTCTGTAAGCATAAGTAAGATTGACAATTGTTCTTTGTTAAAGAAGTTTGCATCAAATGCTCTATAAGCTTGTGATCTAACTTCACCACAAGAACCTTTAGCAATATATAGAAATTGAATAAATTCTTTATTTCCATCTCTTTCAAACCCCTCCGCAATGTTATCCATAACAGATCCAGCAGCACTATTTATCTGAGAAACAAACCTAAAATCATTTTTAAAAGCTTGATTGGTGGCTTGATCTCTAACAATTTTAGCAAGTTCTCTTGCCTTTTGCCAAATTTCAAGATCTTCAAAAGATTTTATAACCATGATTTTGCCCGCTACGGCGAGTAAATTGTTAAACGTTAATGCTTTGCGGTGAATCGTTAATGCTTCGAGTTAAAACGTTAAATGTTAATGTTTGCCTGCGGCTACACGTTAAACGCTTAACCGTGAACGCTAAACGGCTACCCCTAACGCTAAACACCTATTCCATAATGCACAAATCCCAACTCCTCTAGGTACTTTTTGTCGTAGATATTTCTACCATCAAAGACCACTTTACCATTCAAAAGCTTGCCCAATGCTTCCCAAGAAGGAATTCTAAATTCTGACCATTCGGTGACCAAGAGCAAGGCATCAGCATCTACACAAGCATCATAAGCATCTTTGGCATAAGTGATTTTATCACCAATGTAGATATGTTGGGCTTCTTTCATGGCAATAGGATCATAGCCTTTCACGGTAGCTCCTGCAGCAATCAATTCATCGATGATCACAATCGCAGGTGCTTCTCTGAGATCATCTGTATTTGGCTTGAAACTCAATCCCCACATCGCAAAAGTCTTTCCAGTCAAATCTTCCCCAAAATGGTTCTTGATTTTCTTCACCAATACGTGTTTTTGTGCATCATTGACGTCCTCTACAGCTTGAAGCACTTTCAGGTCATAGCCATATTGCTTTCCAGTCTTGATGATGGCCTTGACATCCTTTGGGAAGCAAGATCCTCCATAACCAACTCCTGGGTAAATAAATTTTGTTCCTATTCTTGGATCAGAACCAATTCCCTTTCTAACCATATTGGCATTGGCACCAACTAACTCACATAGGTTGGCAATATCGTTCATAAAAGAAATCTTGGTGGCCAACATGGCATTAGCAGTGTACTTGGTCATCTCAGCGGATGGGATATCCATAAAAATAATGCGGTCACCATTTAGTTGGAAAGGCTTATAAAGACGCTTCATAATACCCTCAGCCCTTTCATCATCCACACCTATAACAATCCTGTCTGGCTTCATAAAATCTTCTACCGCTGCACCTTCTTTCAAAAACTCAGGATTGGATGCTACTGCAAAAGTAAATTCAGAGTTTCTCTTCTCTAAAGCTGCTTTTATAGATGCCCTTACTTTCTCTCCAGTAGTGACAGGTACAGTACTTTTGGTAGCAACTACAATATAATCAGACATCTTCGCTCCTATCTCGTCTGCTACTGCCAATACATATTTCAAATCTGCGGAACCATCTTCTCCTGGAGGTGTTCCCACTGCTATAAAGGCCACTTCAGAACCTTGGATCGCCTCACCCAAATCAGTTGAAAACTGCAACCTGCCAGAAGCATAGTTCCTTTTGACAATCTCTTCCAAACCAGGCTCATAGATTGGCATAATCCCATTCTTCAAGCCATCGATTTTCTTTTTGTCTACATCTACGCAAATAACCTCCAAACCAACGTCTGCAAAACAAGCTCCAGATACAAGTCCTACATATCCTGTTCCTACTACGGTGATTTTCATTTCTTATGGTAAAGTTTTATGATTAATGAATAAGGTTGTTTTTGGTTAAGAGGATTAAATAAGTTTAAAAGATTAAAGGGTTAAATGAATTATGGGATTAAATTTCAATCTTTTAAAAGTCATCTTCTATTTTATTTATTTTGATTTCTAATTAGAGTATTTTCTTTGTTTCCCAATTGATAATTATATAGAGAATTTAACATGTGCGCTATCCTGTCTAATTCGAATCTTAATTCCTCGTATTTCTCTTGACTTATGTAATTCATATCAAGGGATGTATTCAAATGATCTATTACTTCCATTGTACTAGAAAAAGCTACATTTGTAAGGTGTGCTTGATCAAAATTAGATGATCTTCCTATCCATGTATAAACCTTTTAAACATTTAACCCAAACTCAATGACGTTTAACACCTATTCCTCCTCCTCTCCCCACTGCTCCTTCACTCCTCTTAGAAACTCTGATCCGAATACATATGCTAGAGCAACGATAATCCCTAATATGGTGAAGATGACTAAGATCAATGGCCTTTTAGGTGCTGACTTTTCAATAGGCACAGATACGGGTTGAATCACTGAGAATACAGGGGTATCCTTGGATACTTGAAGCTTGGCTTGTTCAAGTTGCTTGGCAAGCTCTGTATAAATATTGAATGCAAAATTGTATTCAGCTTCCAACCTTTGCAATTGATTCATTGCAGTGGCAGAATTGATATTTTGATTTCTATCCCTAAAATTGGCCAAGCGCGATTGGATTTGGTTGAACTCAGTTTTTTTTTCCTCAAAACGCTCTTCGGTAAACTTCAACTGCTCTTTGGCATTGGAAATTTTGTATGCGATAACTTCCTTTTGCAACAATTCCTGTGCAAATATCGCCATCTGTGCGGCCATTACAGGCTCTGGCATCACAAAAGTAAGGGAAACAAAACCTTCCTTATCATTGGGTGTCACCGACATTTGGCTTTCCATTCTTTGAAAATGTTCATGCTCTTCTGCTGAGATCTTGATCAGGCCATTGTCTGTTTCTACGATTGTTTCCTCACTTTCACCCTTTATGGATTTGATAATCACTCCCGGTAAGCCCAAAGTATATTTCTTAACATAACCCAATACTCCTGGGCTATGGATACTGTCATAATATTGTCCATAACTTACTTGGCCTGCTACCCCATCTACATTGAGTTTGGCAGCTAGCAGTGCTTTTTTATATGTAACAGAGGAAGTGATTTTAGGATAGAGCTGTGGCGGTATTTCTGTCCCTTGTCCAACTCCACCCATATTGATTCCTGCCAAAGAAGCCAATCCCCCAAGAGATCCTCCTGCCCTATTTGGTTCAGAGATTTGTGGTACAAATGTAGAAGAGGCTGTAAATTCCTTTCCCGAAAAGATAGCGACAAAAAGGCCAATGAACATAAAGGTCAAAAGGATCAGCAATACTTTTCCCCTTTGCTTCCAAACAGTTTTGAATAAGTCCAAAAGATCTATCTCATCTTCACCTCTAGTTGCTTGGCTATTTGAATTTATTTGTGACATAATTATGGAAATGAGAGGTTTAGCGTTAATTGTTCAACTTAACTATAACCATTTTTTATTTAATTTGAAGCGCTTTGATTTAGCAAGTTATTGAGAATAAGCGCAAGCGTTGCTACACTAGTTCCTATCCCTATCCAAGCCTGTGCAGGCATTGACTCTCTATCAGGTTTTCTCGGTACTATAATCTCGGCACCAGGCTCTATATGCGGATAAAATTTAAAAAACAAGAATTTCTTCGTTCTTGACACATCCCCATTTGCATAGACCACATAAGACCTTCCCCTTCTGGACTTTTCGGTAAAACCACCTGCACGTGACACATAATTTTTGAAACCTGCAAATTCCCTAAACCTTGTCGTTGTTGGAAACAAAACTTCGCCTCGCATCCTTACTGTCTGCAGTTCTTTTGGAATGGAAAGCACATCCCCTTCCTGTAGGATCAAATCATTTGACCCACCTGGATTATCCAATATAGCTTTTAAGTTGATCCCCACCATTTCCCTTGTTGAAATCTTGATTTCTGCTAAGGAAGAGTCCTTTTGGGAGAGATTTTCGAGGGTTTCCTGCCTGAAGTCATCAGCCAACAATCCACCCTTTTTATTGGCAAGGTCTCCACCTTGTTCTCCTATTTTCCTGTCAATCCTATCCAACATTAATTTTTCCGATTCGGTATTGTCTTTGCCATCCCTAGCAGCATTATCTCTTACTTTGGAAAGATTTTCACTCTTGATATCATTTTCACTGGGACCATTATAGAATTCATTTCTTCTGATCAGTGTTGCTCCATTGATATAGGCAAATTGATTTAAGCCACCTGCCCTTTTTAGCATATCAGAAATCCTTTCATCGGCACTGGAAATCGCATACTCTCCAGGGTAATAGACTTCTCCTTCTACCCTGACAAGCTTTTCCATTTGAAAACCTGGGGATTTTCTGACGATGACATGGTCGAAAGGATGCAAAATCATATCTGCATTTTTATCCGTAATCTTCAGGTCTTTGTCTATATCTATTCTGATTATTTCCGCCAATTTGCCACTTACGTCATCCTTTACCCTTCTTGCGATTTCTATCTGGGAAGCTGTAGCGGATTCTTTGAAGCCTCCTGCTTTGAGGATGATGTCTTCGACACGCATATTTTCTCCAAAAGCAAATGCACCAGGTCTGTTGACTTCACCTGTTATCTTTACATAAAATTCTTCCCTCATATCATAGATACTTGGGATGTTCAGTACATCTTCCCTTTTTAATTGAATATCTTCTTCTTCACCCCTTACGATGGCGCCGATATTGACGGCAAGAATTTCCAATGAAAAATCGGGCCTTGTTCTATACAAGGTAGCTCTATTTAGGAATGCATCATCTCTCAAACCCTCTGCTCTTTGGATAAGGTCTCTGATTCCCAATCCTTCGCTCATGGCATAGACTCCCGGTCGCATGAGTGCTCCTGTAGCTTGAACTCTATTTTCGAATCTTGTAAGGATCTCTCCAAAAATATAATTGTCGCCCTCTTTGGGTATAAAGGACTCAAATTGGGATTGCTCTACATTTTCTACTTTCATCTGCTTGTCGGTAGTCCTATATACCGTAACCCTACTCGGGTAAGCAGTACTGGTAAATCCTCCTGCAAATTGAATAAGGTTTGACAATGTTTCATCATTTTGCACCTCAAACAACCCAGGTCTTCTCACGGGTCCTTGCACCTCTACCCTTTTTTGCACAGGAGGAACCATCACAACGTCATTGTCTTGAAGGCTGACATTGGATGCTTGACTGCCATTGATCAAGAAATCATATACATCGACTTCCGCCAAAAGCTTGCTGTCTCTATAAACTTTGATCGCTCTAAAGGAGCCTGATTCGGTAATTCCTCCTGCTGCGTACAAGGCATTGAAGACAGTGGAGAAAGAGGATAAAGTATAATTTCCAGGTGCATACAGCTCACCTACCATTGATACTTGTATAGATCTGATATTTCCTACCCTGATCTGCATGAATGTATTGGGATTGGATCCAGCCAAACCTGAATAAATATTAGTCAAGGTGGATTTCAGTCTTGAAGTAGCTGCTTCTACTGACAAGCCACTTACATTAACAGGACCTATGTTTGGAATGAATATATTTCCCTCACTGTTGATCTGCATATCATATCGCTGCTGGGAAGCTCCATAAATGTCTATCAATAACTGATCGCCAGCCCCAAGTCTATAATTCAAAGGGGTTGGAAGATTCATATTGGGTGTAAATGTTAATTTGTTGTTTTTAAACAATGCATACCCAAAAATTTTCTTCTGATCTTCTTTCAAATCCTCTCCTTCTTCCTTGACTACAACATCTTCGGTGATGCCTTGCCTTCCTACATCTTCCCCACCATAGACATCATCGTTGTTGCCTGTATTTCTGATCTTTTGTATTCTACTTTGAAGTTTGGAAATCTCACCAGCTGGCATTCCCCTTTCCCTAGCCATCGAAATCAACTGCTGTTCATTCATTCCAGTTCCTTCAGCCCTTTTGACAAGTTGTTCTACCTGAGCATCTGAAAGGTTATCCACTTTGATTGACTGAATGTCTGAAAGGTTTTGTCCAACCACTATTGTTTGAATAAAACAAAAAAACAATGGAAGTAAGATTCTAATTGTCATGAATTTTTGAAAGGAAGCCATAGGTATTAATTTGACTACTAGAAATTATAAATTTTTAATATTGAGTTTAATGCTATGTTTCAATCTTAAAATATGGGATTGAATAAACATTTGCGACAAATATGTCTATAGATTTTAAAGAATAAAATTAAAATTTTGAGCTGTTATAAGTAGTATGCTTCTCTACAATTTTAGATAGATTGGCTACAGCTTCGCCCTTTCAGTCACATCAGCTGTGCTTAGGTTGAGTTGGTAAATATATTTTGACTGAGTAGCAGATATAGCTAACTCAAAGAATAAGTCAATCCAGGCTTTGATAAAGCATCAATGCTTCCGGATCTATAATTTTATACTGAATTTGGAAAACGACATGCTTATGAATCAATGATTCAATCTTATTCTCAAGCATCTCTAAGTATTGTTCATCAAGGTCTTCGCCGGTGATCTGAACCTCAATTTTTCCTGAATCAAGTCCTCTTGCGTAGTCTCCTACCAATGCTACTTGATTGACATTTCCCATCCTCTCCAAAACTGTTGCCAAAAGTCTATCCAACCCCAAATATTTTCTGATAATGTCTTGAAGGTTGGAAAAAAGAGGATGCTCGATATTTGCCTGATAGTCTATTTTATTTTTGTCTGCCACTTTTATAAGAAGCCCAGCCTCTGTAAGGTTGTTGAGTTCCTTTCTGATGGCATTTGTAGAATCCCCAAATTCATCGGCAAGTCCTCGCAAGTGTCCCTGATTTTTGGGATTGCTAAAAAACTTAATCAAAAGTTTTAACCTTGTTTTTGAAGTAATTAAAGAGTCTAACATAAAAAGCTATACAAGCGAGCAACAAAAGTACTCGCTCAAATATGAATTACAAAAGTTTTTTTTTAAAATTTTCAAGTAATGTGAGACAAAACGTTTTTGTGCATTCTTTAGGTCTAAATTCTGTGATGAAATGGATTGTTTAAATTAAGAAAAAAAGTTGATCAGAAGATTAGGGATTAGTGAAATAGTCAACTCCCCCCTGTCACATCGACCTTCGGAGATGTCTCGTAGTGTTAAATTCAGGGAAAACAGTTGATTAGGGGATTGGGGATTAGTGGATTAGTGAATTAGTGAAATAGTCAACTCCCCCCTGTCACATCGACCTTCGGAGATGTCTCGAAGTGTTAAATTCAGGGAAAACAGTTGATTAGGGGATTAGGGATTAGGGATTAGTGGAAAAGTTAACCTCAATTTTTCTTTGTTCATCGTACTTTGTGCTTGGTACAATTTTTTAACCATATTTTTTTTAAATTACACCTCAATTGAAGAGTTTATATGAAATACATTGGTTTTGCGCTTACTCTAATTATCACGATTTCTCTTGGTGTGGCGCTTTCGCTGCAATTTGGTTCTGTACCTCCATTAGGAAAATTGCTTGATCCTAACCACGGCTTTTGGCAAAATGCCTACACGGAAGATCAACTTGCTGAGGATGAATTAACGATTGAGGGGCTTTCTGCACCTGTCAAAATTGATTATGATGAGGATTTGATACCGCATATTTTTGCCCAAAATGAAGAGGACCTTTATAGGGCTCAGGGTTACGTCACCGCAAAGCACAGACTTTGGCAAATGGAATTCCAAACGATGGCTGCAGCAGGGAGGGTTTCTGAGATTGTTGGGGAAATTGCTTTGGATTTGGACAGAATGACTAGAAGAAAAGGTCTTCCATTTGCAGCTGAACAAGGCTTGGAGTTCTTGGAAAAAAATGATCCTGAAACTTTCAAATTGGTCAACGCTTATGCTGCAGGTGTCAATCAGTATATCAATGAACTCTCAGCTGCTCATTTGCCAATTGAATATAAAATTTTGAACTACCGCCCAGAAGAATGGTCTGCTTACAAATCAATTTTGCTTTTGAAGTATATGGCAGACATGCTTGTCAATGACAGGGATTTGGAATATACGAATTTGAGAAATGTCCTTGGAGAAGAATTGATGGACAAGCTTTTCCCTCTTTTCCCGGAAGAAAATGACCCTGTTATTGAAGCCGATAAAAGTTGGGATTTTGAGCCGATGCAAGTTAGTATTCCCGATAGCATTTCTTTTCCTGATGAAGATGTTTTTGTGAAAACGATGATTCAACCTGAACCTGGAATCGGCTCAAATAATTGGGCTGTTTCTGGATCGAAAACACAAAGTGGTAAGCCTATTTTAGCGAATGATCCGCATTTGGGTTTGAATCTCCCCTCCCTTTGGTATGCCATGCAGCTGACTACGCCAAATCACTCTGTAAAAGGAGCTACATTGCCAGGAGCTTTGGGGGTAATTTCCGGTTTCAATGAAAACATCGCTTGGGGTGTCACCAATGCCACTAGAGATACTAGAGATTGGTATGCCATTCAGTTTCGAAGAGAGGATAGAACAGAATACCTTTATAATGATCAATGGATCCAGAGTACTTTTAGAATTGAAGAAATTAAAATAAAAGGCCAAGCTGATTATTTGGATACGATTGTGTACACCCATCACGGACCGATTGTGTATGATAAAAACTTCCGTTCAGATCGGAAGGACACCAACTTTGCTTTAAAATGGACAGCACACATGCCCTCTAATGAACAAAGGACATTCCTGCTTTTGAATAAGGGTCAAAACCATCAAGATTATATCGGAGCACTTGACAATTACACTTCACCAGCACAGAATTTTGTATTTGCTTCCGCATCAGGAGACATTGCCTTAAAAGTTCAGGGAAGATTTCCCCTGAAATGGGAAAATCAAGGAAAATTTCTAATGGATGGAAATGATCCAAAAATGGAATGGAAGGAATTTATCCCCAACGAACACAATGCTGCCACTTTGAACCCTAGTAGAGGATTTGTGTCTTCTGCCAATCAACATTCTGTAGATCCGTCTTATCCTTACTATGTATTTGACAATAGTTTTGAACATTATAGAAATAGAAGGCTCAACCACAGACTATCCGTCCTCACCAATATTCGCATTGAGGATATGATGAATCTACAATTTGATAATTTCAATTTACATGCTGCTGAAGCACTTCCAGCCATGTTGACTTTGGTTCAATTAGACAGTGCTGTTATCCTAAATGACGAAAAGTCAACTTATATCTCACAATTGAGTAATTGGGATTATCACACAAATCCAGACCAAACAGAACCGACACTCTTCGACATTTGGTGGAAGCATCTCAACAAAAGCATTTGGCAAGATTTGTTGGAATTGGATCAACCTATTGTATTGCCAAATAAATACCAAACTGTCAGACTTTTGACAAAAGAGCCTGAATCCACTCTATTTGATTTGAAGGCTACAGAGACGATTGAATCTGCCAAATTTCATGTGCAGGCAAGTTTTGACTCCATGTTGCTGGAAGTCGGAAGGATAAGGGAAGAAAAAGGAGAATACAACTGGGCATCATTCAAGAATACCACTGTCCAACATTTGGTTCCCAATTTCAAATCCTTTTCCCACACGGGTGTACATACCGGAGGAGGGGCAGGTATTCTCAATGCCACCTCAGGAAGGCATGGAGCAAGCTGGCGGATGGTAGTCGAGCTTGGAGAAGAACCACAGGCATTTGGCATCTATCCCGGAGGACAATCCGGAAATCCGGGCAGCAGGTTTTATGACAATTTTCTCAAGAAATGGGCAAATGGAGAATATATAAAGTTTAATTTGAGAAAAGAAGAAGACAAGCAAAATCTATTATTTTCCACCACTTTAAAACCACAATCATGATCAGATTTATTGCATTATTAATATTCTCGACATTGTTTCTGCTTATCCTTGGTCCATTTTTTCCTTATCCTATCATGATGGTTGGCATTTTTGTATTGGCCTATTTGGTAGGTGGAAATGGAATCACTTCCTTTTTGGCTGGAGGTCTGTCCTTTGGATTTGTTTGGTTTTTTATGGCAGTTTATATCAGCTTAGCTTCAAACTCCACACTTCCCTCAAAAATGGCTGAGTTGATGGGGGTAGAAAACAGTAACCTACTCTGGCTGGCAACTGCTATTCTTGGATTTTTATTAGGAGCGTTTAGTGCTCTTAGCGGATCCTTATTGAGAAATATATTGAAAAAGAAACGTGATGAAGGGATTTATAGATTTTAGGTGCAAGAGGTAAGAATCAAGAGACAAGAAGTGAGGGGTAAGAATTAAGTGTCAAGAGACGAGAGGCGAGAAAAAAGAGACGAGACGTGAGATATGATATGAGACACAAGACACAAGATGCAAGACTTGAAATTCACGACAGAGAAGCGAGAAATGAGAAGACCTTTGATGCGCCACGGCGTATCGAAGGTCTTCTCAATAAAGTATGAAAAAAGATCGAGATGTGACAGAAAAAGTTGACACTTTTTTGTTTCAATTAGAGGAGTTCAACCCCTCTCGGGGTTGTTGTCCTCGTCATCAACTTTGATCCCCGGGTTGCAACCCGGGGCTATTGAAAGTTCAACCCCTTTAGGGTTGTTAAAACCATCCTTACCCATCTTTTTATTCCCCGCATTTCATACGGGGCTATTTAAGGTTTAACCCCATTCGGGGTTGATTGCATCGCTCATTGTCTCTGTTCTTGCTTCTTGGATCTTGACTCTAAAATCTCATATCTAGCGTCTCACATCTCACACCTAATTACTAGCTCCTCTTACTTCGCCAAAAACTCTCTCAAAACATAATGAAGTATTCCTCCATTTTTGTAATATTCGATTTCTATGGCAGAGTCAAGTCGACAGACAACCTCAAATTCTTGGGTGAAATTATCTTCACGTGTTGCTTCTACTTGAAGTGTTTTAAGCGGTGATAATCCATCACTTATACCTTTTATCGTAAAGCTTTCTTTACCTGTCAATCCTAGTGTTTCAGCAGTTTCACCATCGCTATACTGAAGCGGCAATACTCCCATTCCTACGAGGTTGCTTCTGTGGATTCTTTCATAACTTTCTGCTAAAACAGCCTTGATTCCCAACAAACTTGTTCCTTTGGCAGCCCAGTCTCTAGAAGATCCACTTCCATATTCTTTACCAGCTAAGACGATCAAAGGTGTGTTTTGGGATTGGTATTTTTGTGAAGCGTCATAGACACTCATTTCCTCACCACTAGGAATATAAGTCGTATATCCTCCCTCCTTTTGAGCCAGTTGATTTTTGATTCTGACGTTGGCGAAAGTTCCCCTTACCATTACTTCATCATTTCCTCTTCTTGAGCCATATGAATTAAAGTCTTTTCTTTCCACACCTCTGCCATTCAGATATTGTCCTGCTGGGCTGCTAGGTGAAAATGATCCTGCGGGAGAAATGTGGTCTGTGGTAATCGAATCTCCAAGTTTCAAAAGTACATTCGCTCCATTGATATCTTTAGGTTCTAAAACTTCCTCAGGCAAGCCATTGAAAAACGGTACTTCTTTGATATAGGTACTTTCTTCTGACCATTGATAAATTTCGTCTTTTGGTGCTTCCAGATTCTTCCATTGTTCATTCCCTTCAAAGATTTCTCCGTAACTTTTCTCAAAATCTGCTGGGGAAAGCACTTTATTCATGACTTCAAAAATCTCGTCATTGCTTGGCCAAATGTCTTTCAAATATACAGGCTCCAAATTTGGATCATATCCAACTGGCTCCTTGTTTAGATCTACATCTACACGCCCTGCCAGAGCGTAGGCTACTACTAGCATTGGAGACATCAAATAATTCATTTTGACCTGAGGATGTACCCTTGCTTCAAAATTTCTATTACCTGACAATACTGAACTTACTACCAAATCATTTTCTTCGACTGCCTTTGCAATATGGCTTGGGAGTGGCCCTGAATTTCCTATACAAGATGTACAGCCATAACCTACAACATGGAATCTCAATGCTTCCAAATCATCCAAAAGTCCTGCAGTGGTCAAATAATCCGTCACCACCTTAGATCCTGGTGCCAAGGAGGTTTTCACCCAAGGCTTGACATCCAAACCTCGTTCTCTTGCTTTTCTCGCTACCAATCCTGCTCCGATCATCACAGATGGATTGGAAGTATTGGTACAAGAAGTGATCGCTGCGATTACTATGGATCCATCATAGAGTGCAAACTTCTCGTTATTGAGCTTTACAACTACCGATTTCAAGCCATTTTTGACTTTAGTTTCGTATTCGACTGTTGCTGAAGTTTCTTTTTGATTGTCGGCATTTTGGCTTCCGCCCTCTCCATACCAACGGCCTTCATCTCTTTTATCGATAGGTATATATTCTCTTCCGTGGACTTCACTCAAAAGCTCACCAAATTTCTGTTTGAATTCACGAACCAAAATTTTGTCCTGTGGCCTTTTTGGTCCAGAAACAGTAGGTTCTACCGAGCTCAAATCCAATTCTACTACCGAACTATATTTGATCTTATCTTCGCCAGCTCTCCAGAGCATATTTTCTTTGGCATATTCTTCTACCAATTTGATCTGATCTGCTTCCCTGTTGGTTTTGGTCATGTAGTCCAAAGTACGATCGTCAATCGGGAAATAAGTAACTGTACAACCAAACTCGGGTGACATATTGGAAATAGTAGCCCTGTCAGGAACTGTCAAGTTATCCAATCCAGAACCAAAGACTTCCACAAACTTACCTACGACTCCATGTTCTCTAAGCAATTGGGTAATGGTCAAGACCATATCTGTGGCGGTAGTTCCTAGGGGAAGTTTTCCAGTTAATTTCAACCCTACCACTTCAGGCATGATAAAATAAATCGGTTGGCCTAAAATCGCTGCCTCAGCCTCTATTCCTCCGACGCCCCAAGCGACTACACCGATTCCATTTACCATAGGTGTATGAGAATCTGTACCTACCAGCGTGTCTGGAAATACATTTCCATCACGAGCAATTACACCTTGTGCTAAATATTCCAAGTTCACTTGATGACAAATCCCCATTCCTGGAGGAACAACAGAAAAATTATCGAAGGCTTTTTGTGCCCATTTCAAAAATTGGTAACGTTCACCGTTTCTTTCATACTCTACATCTACATTCTTTTGGTAAGAGTAATTGGTACCAAAATAATCCACTTGAACTGAATGGTCAATAACCAAATCTACAGGAATCAAGGGATTGATTTTATTCGGATCTTTTCCTTTTCTTACAGCCTCAGCCCTCAAAGATGCAATATCAACTACCGCAGGCACTCCTGTAAAATCTTGCATCAAAACCCTAGCAGGCTTGAAAGGAATATCCTTATCAGATGGCTCAGGAGACCAGTTTGCAAGTGTTTCTACATGTTCTTTTGTGATTGCGAAATCATCAAAATTTCTTAAAGCATTTTCAAGTAGAATTCTGATGGAAAATGGTAATTCATCAATCTTGAACCCGGCATCCTTGAGTGCATTTAAGCTCCAATAATTAAAATCGCCTTTGGCAGTTGTGATTGTTTTTTTTGCATTAAAAGGGTTGAGTGACATAAATAGACTTCAGTTTTAGTGGAAAATCATTTAAAAATAATACATACAAATAACCCACTTTCAAAGATAAAAATTCACTAGTTTGCGATTTATTCACGTTTTGGATGATATTTCCCAAAATATCGAACTCCTCCTTGTAATCAAATAGCTTAAAAATGAATTACGTTTTAATTATTATTTCTTGCTTTTTGATCATTTCGGGGATCCTCCCCTTGATCAAACATGACAATTGGACGTTTAGGGTTTTCGAATACCCACGAGCTCAAAAATTAATTATTTCGATCATCATATTGGCTTTATGGATTGCGAAAACAGGGCTAAACCCTGAATTTTCAGATTTTTTCTTCATTGCACCTATTTTTGCAATTGCTGTGTATTTGATGGTAAAAATCTACCCGTTTACCTCTTTGGGTAAAAAAATGATCGTCAACAGCACCTCTGATGACATGGAGTCAGTTCATCTTTTGGTTCTGAATGTATATCAATACAATACTGAATACCAAAAAACAATCAACTTAATCAAAAAGGTAAAGCCTGATGTGTTTTTTCTTGTGGAAACAAACCAGGAATGGGCCAATTCAGTGGCCATTTTCAAAAATGACTACCCCTATCATATTGAAGTCCCTTTGGAAAACACTTATGGACTCCTTTTTTATTCAAAATTTGAGTTTTCAAATGAATCCATCAATTATTTGATAGATGAAGAAATCCCATCTATTGAATTGGATTTGATTGTGAATCCCAAAAAGTCAATCCGCATATATGGCATTCATCCGACCCCACCTGTCCCTGGCGAAAATCCAAGTAGCACAGATAGAGATGCTGAAATACTGATCGTTGGGAAAAAAGCAAAAGAACAAAAAGGTCCATGTATCGTCATGGGTGACCTTAATGATGTAGGCTGGTCATATTCAAGTGAATTGTTTTTGAAAATCAGTGGACTTTTGGATTTGAGAAGAGGAAGAGGGTTTTTCAATACCTTTCATGCCAAGTACTTCTTTCTAAGATGGCCGCTCGATCACATCTTTGTCAGCGAACATTTTACAATCAAAGATATTTGTAGACATCCTGGAGTAGGATCTGATCATTTTCCAATCGGAACCATTTTACATTTGGAAAAAAATGGAAACAATGAATGCTTGGATGCAGATCAAGAGGACAAAAATGAAGCTGAAGAGAAAATTGAAGCTGCAGAATAAACTTAATGAAACTGATAAATTAAGAAGTTACTGCAAACCTTTGCTGATGATCAAAATTTGCTTGATTCCACTGAAATTAACAGGTGAAAGTTGAATTTTATTGCTGTGATCAATGACACCAACATAAATCAATTGCTTTGCTGCCAAAATTGATTTGACTTTTTCTGGGTTTTTCAAGTGATCTTCTCTGATGTGATTTCCTACCTCAAGAATATTAAATTCTGAGCCTTCTGCAAATGCCAATTCTGTGAATAAGCTGTCTAGGTTTTTCTGGAATGCCAATTGGGCAATGTACCTAGCTGCTAGTTGATGAGAAAGAACGGTACTGACTTGGTTCGAATGCTCTCTTAGTAATTGTTCTGTCGTAGGATCTCCAAGTAGCGTGATGATATTTGACCTGAATTCAACATTCTCTTTTTTGATATTTGACAAAATCAGAGATAATCTAAAACCCAAATCATCTCGCAGATTGATTACTATGTTTTCATTTCTGGAATTGATCAAGGAATTCAGAAAATCTTTATCGAAAAAATCACTTTCGGATTTAAAGACGAAATGTGATTTCCTGATATTTGCCAGACTATCATTGTCTATAAAATCTCCAATGTTTCCAATAGGCCATGCATTGCCAATAACAGCTATTTTTTTGGAGATTAGTTCACTTGGTGGCTTTACTTCTGCTGATATTGCTGTTTCAAAAACCGAATCTTTAACTTGATATTTCAGAGACTTAATGTTTTCTGTCAAAAAAATCAACCAATCTCCCGATTCCAAACACTTATCGAATGGACACAATTGAATGTTGAGCTTTCCTTCTTTTGCACCAGAAAAACCTATCAAAGTTCCACCAGAAAAAGATAACAGTAACTCTTGAAAGCTTTTTCCAACCAAGCTTTTTGCTTTTTTGATTTGAGTTGGATCAACAAAATGGATTCTGGCACCTGCAAAAGAAAGTGTTTCGAAGAAAATGTTATAGTAACTCATATCCACCATTGCCCTTGAAATCACGCTCCCAATCACATCACTAGGCGTCGTGACGGCAAACAAGTTTCCTGCTTTGGATGCTGTCAGCGCCTTTGCAATTTGACTGCTTTCTTTGTTAGCCGATAATTCCAAAAGACATTTGACTGGTTGATTTGCCAAGTGCTTTTCATTGAGGTAATCAAAAAACTTTCTATTATTGACAAGATTAATAAGCAGCTTTAGGTTAAAATTATCAGCTTCCAATGAAGATGATGTATTATTTGGCAATAAAATGACTAGTCCCAAGGCTTTGAAGATTGCTTGACGCTCGTAAGTCTGAAATGATAATAAATCACCTTGTCTCAAATAAATATCTAGGTTTGGCCATCTTCCTGTATCCATTTCTACCCTGAAACTAGCTACGGTATCCGAATCAGGAAACAATAATACAACACGTTGTTTTTTCTTTTCTTGGTAAGATTTGATATCAAATTCATCCAGAATCATTGGCAATTTGATGTTGTAATTGACGAAAAGAATATGTCCTTTTTTACTAAAAGGCAAAGTACCACTTTTGATTTTTTCTATCAACCCAATCAATGCAGCTGACAAAACAGAGATAATAAATGAAAACAATACCAAACCTAACAATACTTGAAACAAACCAAAAAAGAGTTCATTCCTAGAATTCAGAAAAGCATAGCTAGAAGGATCTGCAAATAACCGGTAACTCATGGAAAGGTCTCCTATAAGCAGCGACATTCCAAAAATACTTAAGGCACTTACCAAAAAAATAGCTGTTAACTGTATCCAAACAGAAGATAATGCAAAACCATCTAAGGTAAAAACTCTTGTAATTTTCCTGAAAAAGGATTTGATCTTATACCACATGAATTGAAATACTCAAAATTTAGAGTTTCAAGATAGGCATAGACCTATAAATAAACAATGCCAAAGGTCTGAGTAGAATAAGATAATCTTTATAGTGGCTATTTTTATAACACTTATTTAAGTATTGAACTCAAGTCAAGTCTCGATAAATAGTATTTCAATAGTTATAAGTATCTGGCATGAAAAAACATCAGTATTTATTGAACGATAGTCAATTCTCCATATTAATGATTTTTGTTACTTAAATTGATTAAAGAGGGATATGGTTTAGGTTTGGTTTGTGAGGACACAAACCAAGGTTTGGGTTTTAAGGACAGAAACCAAGGTTTGGGGGATACAAGTCGAGGGAGGATTGATTGGCTTGTGAGGACACAAGCCAAGGGTAGGAAAACTTAGCTTGGTAATAAAGAATGGTCTGTGTCCCCACTAACCAAGTTTATTATTTGGTCTGTGGGGACACAAACCAAGGGAAGGAGTTTAGTATTGATTGGCTTGTGAGGACACAAGCCAAGGTATAGGTTATTTCATAAAAAAAGCCTCCTTGGTATGGGAGGCTTTTTTCTTGTGAAGTGTTAAAGTGAAATTAATTTCCTTCTGCTTTGTTCATTCTTTTGAATCCTCTTCTGAATGGCCAAGTATATTCCAAAGCTTCCAATCCCCTATTTAGGTTCATCGAAGAGCTATCAAGATTAACAAATGTGCTTTTCAAAGTATTGTTAAACTCAGCATCGTTGAGCAAAGTACCCAATGCATTATCAGAACTGTTTAATTTATTCGTGACAGTATTTAAGTTGTCTGTCATTTTCTGTGCATTTTCAGCAGTACCCTGAAGGTCTGTAACAGCACTTTGGAGTTTGCTATATAATTCCTTGTCTGTAGCGAGATCGTTGAATAGCGTGCCTTCTTTGTTGAGATTTGCGGAGAAAGTAGTCATATCAGCTAGCATTCTATTGCTTTTCACAGAAGTGCTTTCCAAGTTTAGTAAAATATTCCTAAAATTGATAGCAAGCGTGCTATCCGTCAAAACTGCACCAATGATACCTTCGCCTTCTGCAATTTTTCCAGTAAGGATTTTTAAGTCATTGGTGATTGAAACAAGGTTATTGTTGTTTTCTTGAAGTGTTTCCATCATCTTATCCGTATCAAGCGGCATTTCTGAAATCAACCTATCTCCATTATCCACTACAGGCGCTTGAGTAGTACCTCCGTAGATTACAATGATTTTGTTACCTATCAATCCATCCGAGCTGATAGTAGCTTTGGAATCTTTGCGGATATATTCTTTGGACTTATCCTCGACATTCATTTCAATTTCCACTTGAGAATCCCCATAGAAATTGATTTTCTTGACGGTACCTATTTTCACACCCGAAAACCAAACATTGTTTCCAGTCTGTAAACCTGCTACATCGTCAAATACAGCCTTGAGGCTGATACTTTTGACAAATCTCTTTTGTTGCCCACCTAAGGTCAAAATACCAGCAACCATGATCGCGATACCAATTAACACGAACACCCCAACTAGGACAGATTTTTTATTATCGTTTCTCATTATTGAATGAAATTATAGTCGTAAAATGATTTAATTTTTGGGTCTGAAGCATTTGTAAATACTTCGTCAAAGGTTCCTATTGATTCAAATTGCCCTTCTATCAAGACTGCCATTCTATCACCTGTGACTTTTGCACAAGTCAAGTCATGGGTAATCACAATCGAAGAGGTGTTGTATTCTTCTCTCACCTGATTGATCAGGTTATTGATATCAATACAAGTGGTAGGGTCAAGACCAGCGGTCGGTTCATCATAAAGCATGATTTCCGGTTCTAATATCAATGTCCTAGCAATACCTATCCTTTTTTTCTGACCTCCTGAAAGCTCAGATGGCATTTGATTGATTGTTTTTGGTAATCCTACAGAATCCAATAACCCCTCTACTTTTGCATTGATCTCTTTTCTAGTGAGATTTTTTACGTTTCTTGTAAGAGGAAATTCTAGGTTTTCCCTAACCGTCATACTATCATAAAGCGCAGACGCCTGAAAAGCAAAACCTATCTTCAGCCTTAACTTATTCAGCTCTTTTAGGGGAAGTTTATGGGTGTTTCTACCCAAAATGTTGATTTCACCCTCATCCTGCTTCAACAAGCCAACCATCAATTTGATCAAAACTGACTTACCGGAACCAGATTTTCCCAAAACGACAAGGTTTTCACTCTTATACAGATCAAGATCTACTCCCCTCAGTACATGGTTTTCATCAAAGGATTTCTTCAATCCTCTGATTTCTACAACCTTTTTTTGTTCATCACTATGCATATCGGATCGCATTTACAATTTGAAGCGCCAACAATTCTTCGATAAAGATCAAAAACATTGACATAACAACAGAAGCATTAGCAGCTTTTCCAACACCTTCAGTTCCATTTGAAGAATTGTATCCTTTGTAACAACCAACTATTCCGATTGTAAATCCGAACACAAGCGATTTGATCAATGAAGAGAAAACATCCAAAAACGAAACTGCCTCAAACACTTGGACAAAGAATGTTGATAAACTCACCAATTCATTTTGGTTGACATTGATAAATGATCCCATCAATGCGACAAAATCTGTATACAAAACCAGAATCGGAATCATCAGCGTAGTAGCGATCGTTCTTGTCACTACCAAATACTTGAATGGATTGATTGCAGATACCTCCATAGCGTCAATTTGCTCGGTGACTTTCATAGAGCCGATCTCAGCACCTATACTTGATCCCACCTTTCCAGCTGCAATCAAAGCTGTAACCAAGGGACCCATTGCTCTAATAATGGCAATAGAAATCAAAGATGGAAGCCATGAAGCCGCCCCAAATTCAGCCAAAGATGGCCTGGACTGGTTAGTGAAGACTATCCCTACTATAAAGCCTGTCAACGAAATCAAGGGAAGTGACCTGTATCCGATCTCGTAACATTGTCTAAGAATCTCTTTGAACTCATAAGGTGGAAACCAAACTTCCTGAAAAAACCTCTTTACAAACTTGAAAGCATTCGCCAAACCGATGAAAAACTTATCAATTTTTTTTGAGATGACAGGTTCATTTCTTGCAGTTATTTCTGACATAAGAATTAAATATATATAGCGCTAAAGTAATCAATTTTAATGATTAATGACGATCTAACTTTTCAGCAAATCCTCCATAACCTCTGTGCTCAGTGGCTTGATCAAAAAGCCAGTGACCAAATCGAATTCGTGACTCCTTGCCAAATCTTCTGGATCCATAGAAGAGCTTAACATGTTCACGTCTATTTTAATTTCTTTTTGATTTAAAATTTCCAAAAACTCCCATCCACTCATCTCTGGCATATTGATATCCAATAAAAGCAAATCCGCTGTTTCGGAAGTAAGCCAATTTAATGCCGAAAATGGATCATCGAAAAATACCAGCTCCAAATCGGGTCTTATTCTGGTCATGTTTTTTTTGTTGATCATGTGTTGGATTTTATCATCGTCAACAAAAACTATTTTATTTATCACTTTCTTCATAAACCGAAACTAAACATTGATTTGGTTCTTATTAATTTCCAATCCGATCTTATCAAACTACGGAAAATCATTTTTCAAAGATGTTCTGAGCAAAACAAAAACTGACTGAGCAAAAGTAAGATTTTATCTAATGTTGAAGCAATTCTGAGTTAAAAAACATTTTTAGATAAGACTAATTTATTTAGTCAAGACATATTTAGTCATGACTAAATATCTTATATGTAATTTTATATCAAGATTTTACATATTTTTTATTGAAGTTTAGATTAATAGTAAAAATGTAAAAACAAATTGTCTTAATATAGATTCCAAAGATTTGAAAAACTTCTCCTTTCCTTGTATTTTTTTAGAAAACTTTGAAAAATTTCATCAAAAAAACATAAAAAAAAGCCTTAATTAGTCGTAGCTGCCTCTGAACTTCTTTCTTTCCATTTACCATTTTAAGCTTCCCCTCCCCTTTATTTTTGAAAGAATCCCTCTATTGGGTTAGCTCAAAAACAGAGATTTTTATTAAAGTAGTTATAAAAAATTCTCTATCTTTCCCCCTTTAATTAGTATGTAACATGAACCAACAAAAGGAAAACGAACCAGTGGGTATAAGGAAAAATATCCTTATGGCTTTACTTTTTTTTAAGGATAGATTTGATCTTCATGAAGGAAAAGAAGATGAATTGGAGACCATAGATTATGTTAAGAAAAACATAGAATTCAAAGGTGCTAATCTTTGGATTTTGATATTTGCAATCTTTGTTGCCTCCGTAGGATTGAATGTAAATTCTACTGCAGTAATCATCGGCGCCATGTTAATCTCTCCCCTAATGGGACCTATTATGGGGATCGGAATGGCAGCAGGAATCAACGATTTCGAGCTGCTTCAGCGCTCCTTAAAAAATCTTGGCATTGCAGTTTTGATAAGTATTTTGACAAGTACTTTGTACTTTTCATTCACACCTCTGGATGAAGCCCAGTCGGAATTGTTGGCCAGAACAGAGCCTAGTATTTGGGATGTTTTGATAGCCCTATTCGGTGGACTTGCAGGTATTGTAGCTGGTTCTAGAAAAGAAAAAAGTAACGCTATCCCAGGTGTAGCCATAGCAACTGCTTTGATGCCTCCACTCTGTACTGCCGGATATGGTTTGGCAACTGGAAATCTGTATTACTTTTTCGGTGCATTCTATCTCTTTTTCATCAATTCTGTATTCATAAGTCTTTCGACTTACTTGATCGTAAGGTTTATGAATTTCCCAAAAAAGGAATTTTTAGACCCAAAACGGGAACAAACTGTAAAACGATATATCACGATTTTCACACTTCTTACAGTAATCCCCAGTGTATATCTGGCCTATAATATTGTTACAAGAACATTTTGGGAAAGAAGTGCCAAAGAATTCATCAAAACAGAAATGGACTTCCCAAGAACCCAAGTCATCGCTAGCAACCTAGTATATAGCTCTGATAGCAGCGGAATTGAAATTTCTCTGATAGGCGAACGAATTGATGATGATGAAATCCAAAGACTTCAAAATAAACTTAAAGTCTTCAGTCTTGACAAAACACATCTCAAAATCAAACAAAGTGGTGATGGAGGAACTGATTTAAACATGTTGAGATCG
This sequence comes from Belliella calami, assembly GCF_022549695.1. GTDB lineage: Bacteria > Bacteroidota > Bacteroidia > Cytophagales > Cyclobacteriaceae > Belliella > Belliella calami. Next base: position 61,704 of record NZ_JAKZGS010000007.1, read on the forward strand.
GATATTCTGAAAGATCTTTATGAAAGAAATGAATTGCTGATCCAAAACAAAGATCAAAAAATCTCATTTTTGGAAAACGAGCTTTCTCAATATGCAGAATCAAGCAAACAGGTAATGGACCTCGCAAAAGAAGCTAAAATCAACCATTCAGGACTTGAAAGCTTCTCCTTAAACAGAGCTGTAGTAGCAGACATCACACAAAACAAACAAGACACAGTTCTGATGGCTTATGCCAAGTTCCGTCAGAGACCAAATAACCAAGAAATAATTCGGTTTCAGGATTGGTTAAAAATCCGAACCAAAGCAGATACGGTTTCTTTGATTATTCAGTAGATGGAAGGGTTTGTAGATTTTAGATTGTAGAGGGTAGATCTTAGATTGTAGAGGGTAGATTTTAGATTGTGGATTGTAGATTGTGGATTGTGGATTTTTGAGGGTAGATTTTAGAGGGTAGAGTGTAGAGTGTAGATTGTAGTGTGTTATGAGAGACATTTAAGTGTCATATCCTGACAAAGAAATGAGAATATGCCCTGTAAGGGCAACTGACACTAACATTGGGTTGAAACCCAATGCAATGGTAAATGTCTGATTCACTTTTGCCCTGACGGGGCAATTGAATAGCTAAAGAGAATAAAGAGAAATCTATAAATAAAGTGTCAATAAAAATCAAGACGCGACATGGATACTAGTGTCATGTCCTACAATGAACCAAGAAAGTAAATAACTACCAATAAGGGGCGTAGCACTGATTTCTTATTTGAAAATTATCTTTATGTATGATCGAATCCTACTAATCCCCTAACCAACTAATCCCTTTTCGAATAATCCCCTAATCAAATGTTTCTCCTAAATTTAACACTTCGAGACATCTCCCAAAGTCGATGTGACAAGATCGAGTTCACTATTTCACCAATCCCCTAATCAACTAATCCCTTTTCGAGCAATAACTAATCCCTATTCCACCATTATCTAATCCACCAAACGTGTATCACTAGCGTTCTATCCAACTGCGCTTAGGAAGTCCCAAATAATCTTAACGGCCACAAATCCCAATGTATGGGCAATATTTACATTTATCAAGGTTGTCCGTCTGTGAAAAAGGAATCTCTGGGTTAAATAACTCTTCCAACAAAGTTTTCAAACCATCTTCATACGCAGCTTTATAATCCCGATAATCATTTACCTCAATTCCTGCTTTTCTTGGCTCCTTCTCTTGCAAATAAGGATTGAAATCATCCTGAAAAATCTCCTTGAAATTGAAAATTGCAGGTTTCAAGGATAAAGTATTCTCTGGATGAACTGCCTGAAAGAGCAATCCATAGTACAAAGTTTGCATCGCAGCTTTGTTTCTGTTTTTGTCATCTCTATCGAAAAGGCTTTCTATACTTCTAAAATCCTTTTTATCAGCACCTGACTTATAGTCAATTAATCTGATGACTCCATTATTCTCATCAACTCTATCTATCAATCCCTTGAGGGATATAGCCATAGAACCATTCGAACCATTGATCTCAAACTTGGCTTTGTGGGATGCTTCCATAGAAACGATCCTGATAGGAGCCGATGCTTCGTCTATCTCCAAAAGTCTGGACAAATATTTTTGTAGAACATCCCTTACAATGGCCATTTGACCACTTAGCTTGGTGTCTGCATTCTCTTCAAGGTGATAAAACTTCCTTACCCCCAATTCAATGGCCGGAAAAATCCACTTTTCCTTCAACTCTTTGAAATCTTCCTTTTCCAGTATATCACGGTTTTTTCTTTCCTGAAATCCCTTATAAAGAAACTCCATGCTGTAATGTGCCAAATTCCCGAAAACCATGGCATCTATTTCCTCTTTCACTTCATCCTTTTCTTGGATACCTGCCAGGTATTGAAGGTAAAACTTCAACCTACAATCCAAATAAACACTCAGTGCTGAAGGGGAAAAGGAAGTCCCAGATTTTCCGTCAGGTTGTATAACATACCTGTCCAAAAGCTTCATGACATCTTCATTTTTATCAATGTTAATCGCTTCAGTATTTTTGAGATCTATGGGAACATAGATAACTTCTTCTTCAATGGATAATCCCATTTCGACCATCATTTGTTGGATATACCGACTCTTTTCCCCTGCTTTTCCCTGATCCGAGGCTGTGGTATAGATCATATGCACTTCTTCTGCGCTGTGCAGTAATCTGTAAAAAGTATAAGCATAAATGGCGTCATTCTGCTCTTGAACAGGCAGACCAAAAGCCCTGCGGATATTGAAAGGAATCATTGAGTTCAAGCCCGCGGATGGAGGAAAACTATCCTCATTCATATTACAGATGATGACCCGCTTAAAATCCAAGTTTCTAGATTCCAAAACCCCCATCAGCTGTAAACCTTGAAGTGGCTCACCTTCGAAAGGCAGCTTAACTTCGCGAAATACCTGTCTGAAGAGTCTGATAAAAAACTCAAGCTCGACTTGGATGGAGTTTTCATGCTCAAAAATGGCTTTCAGCCTATTCAATTGTTTAAAGCACTGATACAAATAAGATCTTTGCAAAGGTTCATCTTCCAGACCATTGGCCAATTCTTCTATCAAAGTCGAAACGTAAGCAAAAAGCTTATCGGAACTCAGTTTTTGGAAAATGAGTTTGAAAAATTCACCTCCTCCATGAAGGTCTTCTTGACTGATATATATTTGATTTTTTTCCTGAATATCTTGGAGCAAAAGGGCAGTATGTAAAGGATTCGCTGATTTTAGATAGATTGAAGAGAGCAAGTCCTTGACTGGCTTGTGGTAAAATAGAACCTTCCCATCTTCCATCTTGGTAAAACGTTGCATTTCCAGAATAGCCTCCAAAAACGCATAAACAGGAGCATTTTTTACAGGATAACCCATTGTGACATTGACTTTGTCAATGTTTGTAGGCAAAGTATGCAAAATCGGAAAAAGCATTTGTTCATCAGGAAGAATCACTACAGTCTCTTCCCAAGACTCTTCGCCTGATACTTTTTCCAAAATCGAGCCTACCAAATTTGCTTGGTTTGTTTTTAGTGGAGTAGCGTAAATCTGGACATTTGCCTTTCTGGACTGAATTGTCTCTGAAATTGTTTCTGGAAAAGTTGGACCAAAAACCAAATCTTTCTGATAATCTCTAAAAAACAAGCCAGCTTCTTGGTTCTTATCATTGAGATAATAAGCATCAACGTCCCAAAAGATCTCTGCTCCAAAAGATGTAATAAAATGCTTGATAAGTTTCTCCTCCGTGGCTGTGAAAGCATTGAATCCAATAAAAATGTATTTTTTATCGGGCTGAGGGATTTTATCTAAACTTTCCGCAACTTTTCTATAGAGCTTTCCTGAATAGGCCATTCCAGAAACTTCCAAAGATGCTTGAAATGCTTCATATATAGGATTCAATAGCTGCCAAAACTTGAGGAACTTTTCCTGATGGCTTCTGTCCTGCTGATGAAAGGATGACCAAAACTGTTTTATCAACTTTATTTGACTTTCAGTCAAAAAACTTAAATCTGATTCAATTTCTTTAATCTCAGAAAGATGATGGTAAAGCTTCTTTGCTTCTGCCATAAACTGATCTACATCATTGAAATCCTTCAGCATCATTTCTCCCCAAAAATAAAACTTATCGAAAGGCTCAGGTTCTGAATGAACAGTCTGATAAACTTTGTATAGTTCAAAAATCAATGTCAAATCATCAGCAGGTCTCTGACCGGCATGTTGATAAAATATATCTTCAATCGTCTTTATCTCTGGCATCCAAGTAGCTTCTTGAATTAGATTTCCAAGATGTTGAGTGAAGAACAGACCTGCCCTTCTATTCGGCAGGATAATGACCAAATCTTGAAGGTTCGCATGCTCTTCAAGAATCTGTGCGGCTGTATTTCTTAAAAAACTATGCATAAACTTCCTCTATTTCTCCAGTTTCCAAATAGCATAGATAACCTTTTGCAGGCTTACCACTCAACTTATTCACTAACTCCATATATTCTCTAACTTGTGTTTGGTGCTTTTTGTAAGCTTCCCCAGTCTTAAAATCTACAACCATGCATTGATTTTCCCCAACAATAATCCTATCAGGTCTTTTTTGTCTCCCACCAGGAAGTAGGATCCCTTGCTCTGCAAGCAGTAAGCCTTCAGTATCAAACCAAGAAGCAAATAGGCTATTGGAAAACAATCCTTCCAATTGCAATTCAACCTCCTTTTTTTCCTCTTCTGTCAATCTGCCATCAAAATAAAATGCGGATAGATTGACCAGCGCTTCATCTTTGCTTTTTGAAATCTCTAAGATTTCATGGACCATCAGTCCAAAATTCCGCTTTTTGCGTTGCTCCATACCTTCAAGGGAAAAATCAACAGCATATTTTTTGACTTCTAGCAATTGTGTCCAATTCTGATAAGCCCATCTCAGATTTGGCGTTTTGATCTCTTTGGGCTCTTTCTGAGTAGCTACAGGCCAATTTCCAATCTCAAAAACTTTACTTTCATTATCAAAATATTCAGACAGACTTAATTTTCCATCTTTATCGATTGAAGATGACAACAATTGCTGTAGCTGAACTTGAACATTATTCAAACTGTTGATTTTTTTCGTAAAAGGTGCGATTCCTAAAAAAACCTCTTCTGCACGAGTCAATGCAACATAGATCATATTTAAGCTGTCCATGTAGGCTAAGATAGCTTCCTCAGAGTAGGTTTCATGAAAGTCCGACTTTGCCAATGTAGCATTCAATGTCAAAGGGATGATAGCTGCAATACCTTTTTCTCTGTCTTCAAAAGGTGACCAAACAACATTTGATTTTTTGAGGTCAAAAATATCCCACTTCAAAAATGGCATGATGACTACCTTAAACTGCAAACCTTTGGATTTGTGGATCGTCAGAATCCGCATAGCATTGTGCCCTTCGGGAATTTTGACTGTGCGCTTCGATCTGTTTTCTTCCCACCACTCCAAAAAGCCAGACAAATCAGCTCTATTGTTGGAAGTGAAGTCATATATCGCTTCTTTGAATCCAGATATATAAGCTTTTTCTTGTCCAATTTCCTGTAAGTCAAGAATAGCAATCAATTCTTCAAGCGCTTCCATTAAGGGCAATTGCAGGAGTAAAACTTCCTTTTTTTCAAACTCAGCTACTTTTTCCTGAAGTGCTAGCGGAACTCTATCCAAAGCAAATAGCTCATGATCTATCTTCGCATCCACCAAGATGGAGCGATAGTACCACATGGTTTTGAATTGTACTTGGTCATCTGGCTGATGCAAATACTTCAATCCTGCTTCGAGAGCTTTGACTGAGGCAGATTTAAACAGAAACATACTTTCATCCGACAAAACATCGAAGCTGTAATCTGGATTTTCATTCGCTGCACCATACTGCATCAATGTATCGGCAATCGCTTCCCCTTCAGCTTTTCTCCTGACCAAAAAAGCTATGTCTTGCAAATCATATCCCTTGTCTTGCAAATCCATGACCATTTCAGGGAGTTTAGCCAATGCCAAAGCATCAAATTTACCATCTTCTTCAAGTTCATCCTCTTCTTCCAAGAAAGAAATCTGAACTTTTCCCTTGAAATCAGAAGTAGCTTTTCTCTGGGAAACATTTTGAAAAACGTCCTGATAAGCCTTTGATATTATTGATACGTCTTCAGCCCCATACCTAGAACTGATAGTTGCTTCAAAGGCTTTTGGAATTACCTTAAACAAAGCATTGTTGAAATTGATGATATTTGGAAGGCTTCTGAAATTGGTATCAAGAACTTGGTTATCTACATTTTTCTCTCCGATTTCATCCTCCACTTGCTGCAAGAGTAACTTCATCTCCCCTCCTCTCCAGCGATAAATCGACTGCTTGACATCTCCTACCAGTAAATTAGTCTGACCCTGAGCCAGTGAATTTTCCAAAAGTGGCTTGAAACTCGCCCACTGAAAACCAGAAGTATCTTGAAATTCATCTATCAGATAATGTTTGAACTGATTACCTACTTTTTCATAGATAAATGGGGCTTCATTTTCCCTTGTGATTTCCTTTAGGAATTCATTGGCATCAGAAATCAGCAACATGTTCTCTTCGTCTTTGAGAAGGGTAAGTTCTTCGAGCATATTTCTGAAAATCCCAAAAACATAAACATTCTTGCCAATTGCTTCCAAAGTATTCCATTTGATTTCAAGAGGAACAAACTGTCCTAAAATCTGCCCCAACCCTTGGTGGAAAGCGGCGATAATTGCATCCTTCTTTTTACTGGTTTTGGCAAACCATCCAGCTTCATCATGTACCAAAAGGTGTTGATTATCAGTCAAACTTGGAATAGGGTTATTTTTATCTCCAAGTTGATCAAACTTCAGTGAAAAAGATCTTGAAGACCCTGCAAACTCTACCCATTCCAAACCATTTGCTATTCGGATCTGATTGGCTTGGTTTTTCAGTTCGAGAGCAATATCAATGATTTCTTTTTTCCTTTGGTTAATGAATTTTTGAAGTTCAGCAATGTTCTTTTTGTCTTTCAAAAATTCTCTGATCTCTGGTGCATATTTTTTGAAATCTTCTTGAAAAATCTGACGTCCAAGATCCTTGATATTTTTCCTTACATCCCAAGACTTTCCATTTTGAATCTGTTCTACCGCATAATCCACGAGCCATTTGTGCAGGAACTCATCCTCCATCACTTGTAACATTACTTTGTCCACCACCCTATCCAATACTGCATCTTGATCAAGTTCGACTTCGAATTTTGCATTTAGATCCATTTCTCTGGCAAATGCTCGTACTACTTTCTGGAAAAAGCTATCAATCGTACTTACAGAAAACCTGCTGTAGTCATGCAAAATTGCCGTCAAGGTTTGTGCTGCTCGTAGTTTCAGTTGCTCAGCAGAAAGATCAAGTGCGAGCATGATTTCAGAATCCATTTTTTCTTGAGGCTTCACCACTTCTTTGAGTCGCTTAAGATCTTTGATGATCCTTTCCTTCATTTCTTGCGTGGCTTTGTTTGTAAAAGTCACTGCCAAAATAGATTTGAAATTTTCCGGGAATTTGAGCGCCAGCTTGAGGTATTCCATGGTAAGTGTGTAGGTCTTACCAGAGCCAGCGGAGGATTTATAAATGATAAAAGGTTTGCGTTCCATAATCGAAAATCAAGTTAGGCAAAACAAAGAGAAATTGAGTGGATAAAAAACAGATTGACAAAAATTGTCACAAAAAAACTCTCTATACTATTTGGTATAGAGAGTTTGTTAAGGACTGACCAAGGGTCAATTGTATTATTGTGTTCTAAAAGACCAAGTAGGGCTATTTCCTACATTTCTACCATCAGCCCGAGCTACCACATACCAGAAATACGTTGTATTTGGTCTCAAATCAGAAACAACAACTTGCCTTTGGCTTAAATTGTCACCAACTGTAATTTGGGAGGATGAATTTGATTCGAATAGGAAAACACTGAATGTCAGATCAATATTTCTGTTTTGTTGTTCAAGGTTCCAAGTGAAAGTCTGGGATAATGGTTGGTTGACAGCCCCATTGCCAGGAACCGGGTCAAACATCAGAACATTTCCGATATTCCTTTCATCTTTGAGCATAAAAAAAGTGGATGTAGTATTTTCACTTGGGAAAACAGCAACATTTACACTTTGGGTTAAGAAATCTTTCCTTCTAGCTGTGACATTGATATCTCCCTCCCTAACTTTATCGAAAGAAAAACTTCCAGTAGAGTCTGTTAGGATTGTTGTACTGGCAGGTGCCGTTGATATCAAAACGCCAGGCATGGGTTCGTAGGTTTCTCCATCTACGACCACGCCAGAAATAGATCCAAATTTATCTATTCCAAATTGCTCTTCTTCGCATGACACGCATACAAAAAGAACTATCAATAAAGTGAAAATATTAAACTTATTCATTACTGTATTTTTTTTCCAATGTAAAATTTCAACCCAAGCTTGGCACCGACTATGTTGTCATTGAAGGAACCTGCTTCTACACCATCAATTCTATCGTTCAGCAATTGATTTATAAAACCTTTGCCTACAATCGCCACATTTGGAGAGATGATGTATTCGACACCTAATTCATAATTTATAAATGGTAAAAACTTTTGAGTTGAAACACCCACTTGATCCTCCCAATTAAGGTAAGTCCCTCCTCCAATTTTGAGAAAAGGTGATAGCTTACCTGTTGGATTAGCAATATAAAGCAACCCGAGGTCAGCAAACAATTCACTTTTTTGGAAGACATCCTGCACACGCAACTGTTGCGAACCAAAACCAAGATCTATGAATACTGAAGGCGAAATTCCAAAACCAATATTTGAAGCAAATCCTGGCTGAAGCATACCGGAAGCATAATCCCCAATGTATGTTTGTCCAGATCCGGAAGCTGATAGGTAGAAGGAAGACCTATGGTTAGACTTGTTTAGCCTACCTATATAATCAATTTGTGTATTGTTTTCTTTTTCAAGGATATAATCTTTGACAGCGGGGTGTTCAATGCCAGAAGAGTCTGCAGAAGTCCACAGATTTTCGAGCAAACCTTCGATAATCATGCTATGTACAGCTTTTTCTACAGCTTCATTGATAGCCATCTCTCTTGGTTCGTTGTAAGTATAGCCAGTTTCAGCCTCCAAAAGTCTTTTGAATTTTACAAACCTGAAAAAACCCGAAGTGACTTCTTGAGAAAGGACTGATTTGGTGGTGTATACAGATTTTAGGATTTTTCCATTGCTGGTAGAAATCGCACGAAGATAGATACTTACCCTGTCTTCTCTATATTGTGCTGATGCATCTGCTCCGAAATACCTTACCCCTGCACCGCCAGTATAGACATTAGATTCGTAGGATACTATTCCACCTTCCAATAAGATGCCTGCGAAAAGTAAAGGAGGTAACACTACATTCGCATTTTGTTCGTATTGAGCTCTACTGGAGCTGATGATTTTCCTTTCATTGATAAGGTTGCCAATGTTCTCCCTTTCTATAGGTACAAACCAGCCAGATTCTTCCAAAGCCCTGATCAGTATATTCGTTGCTCCCTGAGTGACAGCAGTAGACCAACTTGCTCCTACATTGGACTCTTTATATTGTCCTGTCTGATCCCTAAACTTATATACTGCAGCGACAATGGGCTCTTTTGGCTGTGGCAAGCCAAGCATTTCAGATTTCATGGGCGTTTCTGGCCCTAACCTGGCGTCTCTATTTCCAAATGGCTGATAATAAAATGGAGAGCAACCAGAGGCAAAAACAGTAATGGCAAATAATAGATTTACCAAAACCTTGCAATTTTTAAACATACTTTATTATTAAATTGTAAACCTCAATTAAAAGGTACCTCAATGACTGTAGTAGCTCCTGTTTTGGTATCAACAATAGAAATATTCAGACCTGCACCACCATCAGTGATATCAATCTGAAAATCCCCAAGTATATAAGACCCTTCTTCTATACCAGAATCTCCAAATTGTCCAAGAACCAACTCCCTTGATAATCTACTCAAGATCTGTCTATTTAGACTTTCCGAAAATTCTTGGAGAGGGTCTCTACTGGCTCCAAGCTGATCTCTGGCTACAGTATTCGGGTCTCTATTGGTATCTTGAGCTTGAGCAGAACTCAACATCCATTGGTAATTAAAAGTATTCCCTCCAAATGCTGGATTTCTTGGTGTATATACAAATTGCTGAGAAAAAGATTCTGTTAGCCCAAAAGCTAGAAAGAAAGATAGAAGTAATAATTTTTTCATATTATTTTAGGTTTAAAATATTCCAGTTCCAACCATGTCAGAACCACCCAATTGTTTGAGTAGCTCTTCGTAATTTGCCAAATACATTTGAGTCCTTCCTATAGATTCGATTGCAAGATTCTCTACAAAGTCACCTCTAGGCTGTAATAATGATTGGAAGACTATTGTTTCATTTATTAATATTTCGATAAGGGTGGTATTCAATCTAAAAGGCTTTTCTTCGATAAAAATTGTGAAGTTCTTAGCATTCTCTGGAGCTTCCCAAACACTGAAAAAATATTCATAAAACTCCCTGCCACTTTTTGTTTTTGTCTGATCGATAATTAGACCATCTATTTCTAAACTGTATTCAATTTTGTTTTTCTGACGCTCAGCCTTTTCTGTTTCTTCCTCCACAATCTTTTCAAATAATTCTTTTAAAGCTTCTGGCGCCTCTTTGATGACTTTAGTCGTATCTGACACATGTTGAAGTACGGTAGTAGAATCAACTTTGGGGTCAGCAGACACAGTGTTTTTGACTTGGGCATAGCTGAAGCCTAAGACAGAAATTAGCAAACAAGTAAACAACACCTTTAACACTGTAGTATATTTTAATCCAATAGTAATTCTTTTTGTACAAAAAATATGATTTTTTTTATAATTATTTTTGGGGAAATACTGAAGTCACCACATTGACCTGCATTCCCTGACCGTCAATACCTGGAGTTTGAGAAATCTCAACAGGACCAGCAGCATTATCAAGGCTGAGGTTCAATTGTTGCTGATTGCCTCTTTGGGAGATCCTTACTGATTCGTTGGAAGAACCTAACGTACTTCCATTCAAAAAATCTAAGTTAATTTCATTTCGATTTCCAGACTGCTCCAAAAGCACTGTACGTGTGAAAATCCCCAAATTTTCTACATCTGCAGTAATTGAATTTTCATTTCCTCTTTGCGTGGTTGAAATATTTATGTTCTCACCAACTGATCTGATTGTTCCTTGATTGTTATTTCCTGTTTGAATCGAAACGGTGTTCAAATTATAACCGAATTGTCTTAAAACACTCGTGTTAAGATTTCCATTTTGCATTATTTGAGCGAAATTACCCGCTTGTATGTCTTGAGGTATTTGAAAAATAGTAGCTGAATTTTGCCCTCCTACTTGCTGTATCACTGACACATTTTCTTGAACACCAACATTTGGCTGAATAACCCTTACAGTAGCCAACTCTTGGATTCTCTCATCTTCAAGAACTTGGGCACAAATTGGACTAACCGCCAAAAAGCTTAAAGCAAGAAAGGAAACGTATAAGAAAATCCTCATAAAACATTATTTTTAAATCAATATACATGCTTTATTTTACAAATAAAAACGAGAAGAGATTTTATAATCCCTTCTCGTCCAAATGACTAGTTGCCTTGTGAAATACTCGCAACATTCATATTGCCATTCTGAATCATAGTAGCATTATTTGCGCTTCCAGTTTGATTCAATAATGCGTCATTACCATTTCCAGTTTGTAAAATCAATCCTATATTTGAATCACCAGTCACAAAAACTAATGCAAGGTTATCATCGCCAGTTTGTCTTATCAGATGGTTATTTTCATTTCCTCCTTGAGATAAAGATGCGATGTTATCATTTCCAGTTTGAATAACACCTCTATCAGCTTCATTCCAATAAGGAACTAAACCAGTATTGTTACCATCTCCAGTTTGTGAAACACTGGCAAAATTACCAGTACCATCCTGAGTGGTGGTTGCAATGTTTTCATCTCCTTCTTGGGAAATAGAAACTGTACTTCCACCATTTGTTTGGGCTGAGAAAGCATAGTTATCTAAACCAAATTGACCATGAGTAGCGGAATTTCCTCCACCGGTCTGATTTACCAAAGACCAGTTATCATCACCTTCTTGGAATTGGGAACTACTATTCTCTGCTCCATTAAAGATACTAACAGAAGCTCTATTTCTATCCCCATCTTGCAATTGAACGCTAGAGTTCCCTGGCTCAGAAGCACCCCAAGGGTTTCTCATGAAGATCGAAGCACTATTGTTATCACCGAGCTGTTCTTGAAACGCAAGTCCATTTCCTTTATCTTCCTGAGAAATCGAAGCGTTATTTCCTTGACCATCTTGAATTTGAGTTGCAAAATTATTATTGGAAACATCAGTTCTAGAAGGCAAACCTACTTGGCTGATTGATGCTTGATTGCCAGTTCCTGTTTGGAATTGGTTTGCTTGATTTTCATCACCTACAGAAAGAATAGATGCTTGATTGTTACCTGATTGGGACTGCAAAGCTTCGTTGCCATTCCCTACTTGCTCTGTGGAAGCATTATTGCTACCAGATTGGGTAGTTTCAGAATTATTGCCATTCCCATTTTGTGTGGTTGTGGCAGTATTTTGCGCCATTGCAAAGGTTGTTGCAAAAAGTGCTGCGAAAATTAAACTTGTTTTTTTCATTTTATTAAGATTAGTTGTCAAATACTTTTGTGAATATGAATAGCATAGAAAAAAGAAGTGCAGAACCCTACACTTCTTTTGAGCAATTAAAATCAATTCCCTTGTGTTGTTATTGCTACGTTCATTCCTCCTGTTTGTGTGATTGTAGCCATATTTCCACTGCCATTTTGGATCATTGTAGCTACATTTCCATTCCCTGATTGAAGGATTGTACCTATGTTTGCCGTACCGTTTGCGACCATAGAAGCCACATTATAGTCACCATTTTGAGTAATTCTTCCTTCATTACCCAAGCCACTTTGGGTGAATGAAGCTTCATTGTAATCTCCGGCTTGATTGAGCTTGGCTATATGTTCATCTCCTATTTGCACAAATGTTCCAGCATTAAACTCACCCAATTGGTGAGCCATCACAAAACCATCTTTTGCACCTTGAAAATTTACCAACAATTCATTTTCATTTCCATCTTGTGTAAGTTGGAATTCATTTCTTTGCGCATTGGAAGTGTAAGCAACTACTGCATTGTTGTCATGACCAAATTGATCAATCCACACAGGGCCACCATTTCCTCTTATGTTCAAAATTTCAGAATTGTTGTTATCACCAACCTGAATTTGACTTACAGCAATGGATCTAGTACCTGGTCCAGCAACTGATATCGACGCGTTGTTATCATTCCCTATCTGGGTTTGACTTACTGTTGAGTTTTGAATCAAACCTTGTCCTAAGAAAATGTTGTTGTCATTTCCTTCCTGATACTGAACTGTCACGTTATTGTCGCCAGTTGTGGCAGATGTAGTATTGTTATCACCTAACTGGGTTTGCGTTGTGTTGGCACCGCTCCCATTTCCAATTTGACTTAGGAATGCTTCATTACCAAAGCCATTTTGAGTTACAGTTGCCGTGTTGTTACCGCCATTTGAAGTTTGTGAAACGATAGAGGCGTTTTCACCAATTTGCTGAATCGATGCAAGATTGTTATTCTCTATTTGGGTTATTGTAGCTGAATTATTTCCAGTTTGGGAAATATTGGCATCATTGCCATTCCCATTCTGTGAAGTTGTTGCTGTATTTTGGGCCAAAGCAATAGATGCTATGAAAAACACTGGCATTATTAAAATTAGTTTTTTCATAACCTTTAGATTTATATTTATTCCCTAAGTTTGAATTGTTTATTGTAGAAAAATAGGAAGTGTAGTTAACTACACTTCCTATGGAACAATCATCTTATTAATTGTTTTGAATAACTGTTGCAGTATTCATGTTTCCTTGTTGTACAATAGTCGCTGTGTGAAGATCTCCAGTTTGAGATAAGATAGCAGTGTTGTCATTTCCATATTGGGAAACAATAGCAGTCAAACCATTATCAAGTTGCAAAACTGGATCACCTACATTCAGGCCTCGGATAACATTGTCATTTCCATCTTGTAGAAATTCACTTTTATTATCACTCCCACCTTGAGTCAGATCAGCTAAGTTGTTGTTTCCATCTTGTGTGATGATACCTGTATTTCTTGTTCCTTCAGAAATGATGTTAGATTGGTTAAATTCACCTGTTTGGCTAATTTGTAGATCTAAGAAAGTTCCATTTGCGTATTGGGATGCAATGTTATCTGCACCATCCTGATAGATTTCACCATTATTTCTTTGAGAAAAACCACCACCGCGAAATTCTTGAGAAGCGATGTTGAAACTTCCTTTTTGATCAACCAAAACATCAGAAGCTCCTGAGCCTTGATTTGTACCAAACAGTTGTTGCATTGAGCTGTTTTCTATACCATCCTGTCTTAGGATAGCATGATTATGACCACCTCCAGTTATTTCTTGAGAACCTGTATTTTCAGTTCCTTTTTGATCTGCGAACATCGATTGGGTATAGCCACTGAACATGGTTTGGGTCAAAGAATTTCCAGTACCGTCTTGGTAAGCTGTTGCATTTTGACCAGCATTAAAACCTCCGGCATTCAAAGTTTGGGTTACAGAATTATCATTACCAAGTTGTTGAACAAAAGCAACATTTCCAGGACTAATTCCACCACTTCCGGTTTGTCTCATCACGACGTCTGCACTGTTTCCATTACCACCTTGGATTACAGTTGAGGTTTGCGCTCCTGTGTTGTTTGAAAACTGATCCACATCAGCATTGTTGGAATTGCCTAGCTGATTTACAGAAGCAGCCTGATTTATACCTGATTGTGTAGTAACTGATCCATTTCCTTCACCTGACTGAGTGGTGGTGGCAGTATTTTGCGCCATGGCAAAAGATGATGCGAACAAAGCCGCAAAAATTAATGTAGTTTTTTTCATAACCTTTAGATTTATATTTATTCCCTAAGTTTTAATTGTTTGATAATTTGTAATTGATTAAACAGGAAGTGTAGCTAACTACACTTCCTGTTTAATTATTGAAATTTTAATTATGGATTTTGTGTTACGATTGCAGAATTACCCATTCCATTTTGAGAAATAGATCCTATATGACCATTACCAGTTTGAAGAATAGTTCCTGTGTTAGAATTACCAATTTGAAGAATTGAACCTTCGTTTAAATTGCCAAGCTGAGTAAATGTTGCAGTATTGCCAATTCCATCTTGAGTGATTGATGCTTCATTATCAATTCCAGTTTGATCTAGTGAAGCATTGTTTAACATGCTTTCTTGGGTAATAATCCCTCTATTTCCTTCTCCAAATTGACTTAAAGTTGCAGTATTATCATCTCCTTCTTGATTAATAGTTGCCCCATTGTCGTTTCCAGATAATAATGAACTTCCTCTTGGACCTTGATCTATTCTTGCTGTGTTTCCACCACCTTCTTGTGATATAGAAGCTATATTTATAAGACCTCCAGCTTGACTTTGTGAGTTGATAGATGCACTATTGAAATCACCATCTTGATAAATTGAAGCATCAGTACGACCCATTAAATAAACGCCTGCGTCGTTATTATCACCTAGTTGATCAACTTGAAGAAAACTCTTATCACCAGCCATGCTAGTCCCGTTTTGCATATAAGCTCTTTGAGTACTATTTCCGATAACTCCATCACCATTTACAGTGCTCAAAAGGTTATTATCACCGATCTGACGAATACCAGCTTGCATTCCACCAGATACACCTGCATCATTTGGACCTGCTTGTGTTAAGCCCGCATAGTTACCATCACCTAATTGTTCAATAGTAGCAGATGCTCCTCTTTGCTCTTGTTTCACAAAAACATCGTTACCTGCACCATTTTGATCAACTTCAACAAAATGTCCAGCCCCATTTGGAAAATTACTTCTAAGGTCTTGGTCTACACGAGCACTATTACTTCCTTGTTGAGTAATGCTTGAAACATTCGATGGATTTACCACTGCTGTGGCACCAGTTGATTGAATTGTGATTGCAGTATTGTTTCCTGTTTGTTCAGTACTTGATACATTGTTATTTCCTTCTTGCTCTGTCTTAGCATTGTTCTGCGCCATTGCAAACGATGTTGCAAAAAGGGCTGCGATAAATAGACTTGTTTTTTTCATGATTCTTTAATTTTTGTGTTTAAAAGATTAGGTTGTGTTTTTTTTTACTGAATTGATTAATTGAAATTTTGGTGGTAAAATTGGTTTCACCTCGAGTTTTGTTTCAAGGATTTTCTTGATTTGCTTTTTTAGGTTTAGTGGTACTTTGACTTACTGATGCGCTATTTCCATTGCCACTTTGGGTGACGATGACCGTACTCTTTTCTCCATTATTATCGATAATGATTTTATTGCCTTCTCCCATGGATTTCACTTTGACACCCTCATGAGTATCAATTTGAAGTGAGTCTTTGGAGGTGTAAAACTTGTTGTTGATGACCACTGTGTTTCCTGTACTATTTGCTGCTTTCATAGCCGCTCTGTAAGCAGCTTGTTTTTCTTTTATCTCCTTTTTCAGCAATTCAGCACGTTCCAAATGAGCATTTCTCACACTATCAGCATAGGCCTTAATATCTTCAGAATTAGATTCTTGGGCATATACTTTACTGGTTATTCCTGTGCTAAACACGATCATCATAAATATTAAAAACTTCAACATGATAAATACTTATTTTTGTTTTTTGAAACACAATTTATGTATTTCAAATTGTAACTGAACAAAATTAGGTATTCATCACCAGCTAAAAAATACGTATTTTCCGCATTTTATATTTTAAAAATTACGTGTAATCACGTATGTTTTTGAAAAGAAAAAATTCACTTATTTATAAAAAAAACCACAGTATTATTTCCTCGATAAAGAGGCGATAACCCTGAGGAGTTAGATGAAAGTATCAAATAGTAAATACTGATTTTACTTCAATTTATTCTCAAATATCAAATGTAGAGAAGCCAAAAATTTATAGGATTTCAACATTTACAAGTTCCTTATCGCTTCAATCATGTTTTTTGCTCCTACTTTCTCCATGATATTAGATCTATGTTTTTCAATAGTCCTTGCAGAAAGCTTCAATTCCTGAGCAATGATTTTAATAGGAAGTCCAGAAGCAGATAAATTGAATATTTGCTTTTCCCTTTTGGTAAGCTTTGCATTTGCAAGTTTGTCTAAGTTGACTGGAGCTCCATCTATTCGGGAATTTATATGTACTACTTTACAAGTGTTCGTTGAAATTGTCGCTTGCACGATAATGTCTTTGTTGTCATCCTTCAGCAAAAAGAGGTCAAAGTACAGTTCCTTCCCCTTCAATACTTTAACATGTTTTAGTTTACAATATTTCGTAAGGGATGATTCAAAACGCTTAAACCTAAAAGAATTGTTTTCTGTACCATTGATATCGAAAACATCCTTCAGCTTTTGATCATAAAATTGCTCAGAAACTTCGCCCAAAACATTGAAAAATACAGGGTTTAACAATTTCACCTTTTCCTTATGGATAAAAATCAGCGGAATGGTATTTTCATTGAAATAGGAATCAAAATCGGGATTTAAACTAAAGTTGGCACTTGCCTTTTTATCAAACTCATTTTGGATTTTACTCAAAATCGATTCATAACTGAATGGGGCAAAAATAAAATTACTAACCCCCAATTCCAGTGAAACCAAAATATCGTCTTTGTTAAATTCATTTACCAAGAAAAAAAACGGTATGTTTTTCAACTTCAGCAATGGCTTAATCTTTAAGAAAAATGAAATCGAGTTTTCACTTTCCAAGACTTGGTTGCAAACTACTAGATGGACGATTTCCTGATTAATGATTAATTCAGCATTTCTTTCATTGGATGCTGAATAGACCAAAAAACCTTTTGACTCTAAAAAACCGCCTAAAACTTTTGATTGATTTTCCCCTAAACCTATCAATAAAATCGTTGTGTTAAATCTATTCATTTCTATTAAACAATTTGATACACTCTGCGAATTATCTCACAATATACATTTTTATGTATTTAAAAAACAAATTAATAAGTAAAAAAAACACAAGTTATTTGATTTATCAAACTAAATATATGAATTTTATAACTATTAAATAAAATACATAATTAAGAAAGGATTTCATCTTGAAAAATCAAAACTTGCTAAAAAAAATCAGGTAAACATTAAATAAAAATTAGTCCAAATACTAAACATTGAAGTTCTTTCATATTCTTATCCCTTAATTTACTTTGTCAAACTATATTTTTCCCATTTCAAAAAGGTTACTCAACGAGATTTGCTTTTTTTAGTTGCCTAAACAAAAGCCTCCCAGAGTATTTCCACAGGATGTTTTGCATGTCTCTTTGTCCCGTCCATGATTTGGTGTCTGCATGAAGTTCCAGGTGCAGCTATCAAAGTCTCTGAAGTAGCATTTCTTACTGCCGGAAAAAGCACCATTTCCCCTATTTTCATACTGACATCATAATGTTCTGCTTCGTAACCAAAAGATCCAGCCATTCCACAACAGCCTGAAGGTATAACTTCCACCTGGTAGTTTTCAGGCAAAGACAACATCCTTTGAGTCCAAGAAAGAGAAGACAATGCTTTCTGATGACAGTGCCCATGAAGTTTGATTTGCTTGGTCTCTTTTGTAAAAATATCTGCTGTGATATTTCCATTTGCAATTTCCCTTCCGATAAATTCATCTATCAACAAGGTGTGAAATTTCAATTTTTTTGCTGCCTCTACAAGATTTTCACTAACCAGCTTTGGATATTCATCCCTAAAACTCAAAATAGCAGATGGCTCTATTCCCACCAAAGGCGTATTTCCATCAACGATATCTTGGAAAACTTTGACATTCGTATCCGCATGTTTTCTGGCCTTTTCCAACAATCCTTTGGATAATGCTGACCTTCCACTTTCATCATGCTCTACCACTTTCACTTCGTAACCTAACTTATGAAGTAATTTGATCGCAGTGATTCCAATTTCTGTATCATTGAAATTTGTAAATTCATCTATAAACAAATACAATGCTTTGATTTTCTTTCTATTTGTAGGAAGTGAATGGTAATTCTTATTGTACCATTTTCTCAAACTCATGCCCGAAATAGCAGGAAGATTTCTCTTTTTGGCTACTCCCAATACAGACTTCATCATACCACTTGTCAGTGAATTGGACAATCCAAAGTTAGCCAAAGTTGAAAACTTCGATCCTAATTCATTCAAGCTGTTGATATTTGCGAAAGCTTTGGAACGCAATGGTACTCCATGTGTCTTGTGGTATTGGTACTGAAATTCAGCTTTCATGGAAGCCATGTCCACATTGGAAGGACATTCTGCTGTACAGCCTTTGCAAGAAAGACAAAGGTCAAGTGCCTCCTTGATTTCAGGATGATCGAATGCATTCTCTTTTTTGTCCATAGTCAAAAATTCCCTCAAGGTATTTGCCCTACCGCGAGTGGTATCTCTTTCATTTCGGGTAGCTTGGTAGCTCGGACACATCGTACCTCCTGATTCGGGAAGTTTGCGACAATCACCCGAACCGTTGCATTTTTCTGCCAATCTTAGAATCCCTCCTGATTGGCTAAAATCCAGCAATGTATTCTGAACTGGTGTCACCATCTCAGCTTCGTACCTCAAAGAGGTGTTCATCGGAGCTGTATCCACGATTTTACCTGGATTGAAAATATTGTTTTCGTCCCAAGTGTATTTGATTCTTCTGAAAAGTTGGTAATTCTCCTCTCCGACCATGATAGGTATAAATGGAGCCCTCACCCTTCCATCTCCATGTTCCCCACTAAGGGATCCATTGTATTTTTTCACCAGTTTAGCAACATCCAGTGAAATGTTATAAAACGCTTCTTGACCTGATTTCTTCTTCAAATCCAAAATCGGACGTAAGTGGATCTCTCCTGCACCAGCATGTGCATAGTGAACAGGCTGCTGCCCATAAGCCTCCATCATTTTGTCAAATTCATCTATATAATCAGCCAAGTCCTCAATATCCACGGCTGTATCTTCTATGCAAGCGACCGCCTTTGCATCTCCCGGAATATTCGCCAATAAGCCAAGCCCAGCACTTCTCAAAGCCCAAGCTGATTTGGTCATACTGGGTTCTATTACAGGATAAGCATATCCCAAACCATCTTTTTTGAGATCTTGAATCAGTTTTTCTGCTTTGTATCTAGCTTCTTCCTCAGTCTTTCCAGTAAATTCCACCATCAACAAGGCCATTGGATCTCCCTCTACAAAGTAGCGGTTTTTGCTATACTCAATACTTTCCTTGGTACAATCCAAAATAATCTTATCCATCAATTCCACAGCAGTGGCAGGATGCTTCATCGCTACCTGAGCAGCTTTCATGCTTTCATGAATCGATATAAAATGTGCCGCAACTACCACTTCTATCGGGTCAGGAAGCGGATCTAGAGAGATTTTTATTTCAGTAGTAAAAGCCAAAGTCCCTTCTGAGCCTGCTAGCAGCTTACAAAAATTAAATTTCTCTCCTCCTTCAGTGAAAACATCCGACTCCAACAGATAATCTACCGCATATCCAGTGTTTCTCCTATGAATAGATTTCTTCGGGAAGTTTTCTCTTATGTTATTTTGATTTTTGACTTCTGAAAGCTCTTCTTTCAATTGCTTGTATAGCTTTCCCTCAAGTGTGTCCAAAGCACATTTTTGATCAAAAGCAGCTTTATCAAGTTCTTCAAATACAGCAGGATTGCCATCACTTAGGATCGTATTCAATGAAATCACTTTCTCTCTAGTAGTTCCATAGACAATGGAAGTAGTACCAGAGGAATTATTCCCAACCATCCCACCTATCATCGCACGGTTTGCAGTAGATGTGATTGGGCTAAAAAACAACCCATGGGGTTTCAAAAAGCGGTTCAACTCGTCTCTCACCACTCCTGGCTGCACTCGAACCCATTTTTCTTCCTTGTTGAATTCAAGGATTTTTGTAAAATGCTTTGATACATCTACGACGATTCCATTTCCTACACACTGCCCCGCAAGGGAAGTCCCTGCCGTTCTAGGAATCAAAGAAGTTTGATTATCCTTTGCAAAATGGATCAACTTTTTGATATCATCCTCTGTCTTTGGAAAAGCAACTGCCAATGGAATCTCTCTGTAAACAGATGCATCAGTGGCATAGAGGGTTTTAGTAAGCGTATCAAATTTTAGCTCACCCGCAATTTGAGTGGCAAGATTTTGCAATTTTGGCAATAGGTTAGGCTTTGTAATAGACATGCCTCAAAAATAAGGAATAGCTAGTTTGCATTCTCTATATCAAGTAAAGAAAATTTACCAAAACTTACCTTGCAGAAAACATCTGTTTATTTTCCCAATTCAACCTTACATAATTTGTTCAATTTGAAATTCTCAAAATGATTCAGTAAATTGATGTTTCGAAACCCAAAATAATCATGGCAGGAGGAACATCAGGATTAGACATGATCAATTCCACAAAAAACAATAGAAACATTAGAAGTGGAAGAACTAAAATGTCAGATAATCCTTACAATCAAAATAAAAGTGATTTCCAAAATAGAAATCCCAGCAATTATACCGAATTGATCGAAGAAAGATTTGATAGAAAATCTGAAGGAGAAAGACTCACCGTATCAATATATGTCGGCTTGACTTTTCTCATTGGTCTATTCTTCTATATCTTGATGGTGGGATTTTAAAAACACCAAGTGTCCGCAATGTTGCAATTTGGGTATCAAGAGGCATTTTTTATTGCAGACACGCATCAACAACTTATGAACCATGGCGAAGACAACAGCCCATTGTCAACAGCAATTGAAATCTTTCATTCTACAATCTAATGTTTGGCTACGAAGAAGAAAGTGGTTAGCCATTTTTAAAAATCCCCTCTCACGGTCAATATAATCAAGATCCATGTTTATCTTTCTGAAAATTTCGGATAAACAATGTTTTTCTACCTTTCCCAATTCCTGAGTATTCTAGTAATGCCATTGAGTATATGTCTAATTTTGATTATTTATGGAATAATTAGAACTAGAAAGCAGAAGGGAAATGGTATTCTGATTTTTGGAATTGTACTTCTATTATTTTTCAGCAACCAATTCCTAAGTAATCTTGCAATGAATATTTGGGAGCCTGAGATCAAAGAATTAGCAGGACTACCAGATTATGAAATTGGAATTGTCCTTACTGGAGTAACCAACCTCAACAAAACTGTGGCGGATAGAACCTTTTTCAACAAAGGTGCTGACAGGGCTACCCATGCAGTGCAACTTTACAAATTAGGGAAAATAAAAAAGGTCTTGATCACTGGCGGGCAAGGTTTGAATCCTACCAATCAAAACGCAGAAGCTGCATTGTTGAGGGATTTTATGATTGTTGCAGGAGTGGAAGAAACAGACATCATCTTGGAAGAGCAGGCCAAAAACACCCATCAAAATGCAGTCTTTTCTAAAGAAATACTGAATCAAATGGGCATTTCCGAAAGCCAAAAACACTTATTGATCACCTCTGCTTTTCACATGTATCGATCCAAAGGATGTTTTGATAAAGTAGGTTTGAATACTGACACGTTTCCTGTTGACTACTATTCAAATGATCTGAAATATGACATTCCAACAATTTTTTATCCAGACCCTTATTCAGTTTACATATGGCAAAAGCTATTCAAAGAGTGGGTAGGAATAGTGATGTATAAGATAGCAGGGTATATTTAGTTGTTTTTGAATACAATAGATTTACCTGTTTTAGAAGAAATAAAAATTGTCATTTATTGAAATTGATGCTTATCATTTGTAATCACTTTATTTTTTTGAAATCAACTGAAACTGCATCTTATCCTCATCCAAATCTACATTGTCGGGGTGGTCTGTAGAAAACCAAATACCTTCCTTCGTATCAAAAATATAGTTTCCGTTGGCTGCTTTTTCAGGAAGTACAAACTCCCCTATTTTGCCAAAATCTTCATCAAGAAAAACCAAAACCCAATTCGAAGCAACATAACTCCGCATTGCATCAGCATCAGGTGTTTCCTCAAATTTTGCTATACGGATATAGAGGTTTTGACTCAGAAGAAATTCTATTTTTTCATAACTGTCAGAATAATTTATCAATCTCATGATCTCATCCATATCTTCAAATATATCTCGATTAGAAGCTGGAGGGTTTGGTGAAAACTTTGAATAAGATGCTTCCTTTCTCGCTACCTCCCCATTGTGATAAACAAAGATGTCTTTGTAGTGATGGTTGATGATCATTTCATCATTTTTCCCTCTTCCAATAGATGGCATGATGAATTTGTTCAGATTATCTCCCAAATATTCCTTATCGAAGAAACTCAATTTTTCGTAAGAATGGTCTTCAAGATTATATGCGATCAAATTGGGTAAGGCAGAAATTTCTTCAACTGACAAGTCATTATACTTAAATATCATCGGAAAAGAAGGTGTATAAAACTTTGATCCAATGAGTTGAAAATTATATGCTGTAATTGCAATATTATCTTCAACTAACCCAGAGGTATCCAAAGCGATATCCTTTAAAATCAAACCCTCCTTGCTCATTTGGTAAAGATGATCATTGGAAGCATATAGCCAAATGCTTTCATCATCATCTATCATAAAATCAAACACTTGACCTCCAATACCATTTGGCCCATCCTTCTCGAAATCAATCAAAAAAATCTGCTCTTGACTTTCTTTATCATAAGCCACCAGAGAAAATTTCCCATGATTGAAAAAATACACCTTATCAGTCGTGTTCCTAAATCCTAGGTTGAAGTGTCCCCAACCTTCTGGAAGTTGAAATGAAATGGTTTGGGAATCTAATTCAAACGCTAAGTTTTGTACTGTTTCTTCTTTTTCTTTTGGAGAATTGCAAGCCAAAAAGAAGAATACTAAAATGATGAACCATTTGAAATTAGTCATTTGGATTGGGATTTTGATGATATAAAATCCCAAGCTAGTAAATTATAGTTAGTTTTTTAAACCTAACTTATCTTAATCTCATCCTGAGACTCACCACTTTCTATTTCCTCAACCAATTCTGCATACCAAGCCTCTCCAAATTTTCTGATCAAGGCATCTTTGAGAAACTTATAGATAGGCACTCCAAGTTTCGACCCCAAGACACATGCAGCACTGCAAATATCCCAACGGTCATAGTTCAAAGCCTCAAAACCATCATATTTCTTTACCCTAATCGGATAGAGGTGACAGGAAATAGGTTTTTTGTAAACAATTTTCCCATCAAGATATGCTTGTTCAATCCCACATTTTAGAATTCCTTTTTCGTCATAAAGGGCATAAGCACACTCTCTATTGTCACCGATGGTAGGTGTTCCTTTATCTCCATCTTTATCGATGACCCAAGTCCCTTGCTTTTCGATGGCTTCTCTACCTTCTTGGGTAATATAATCTTTCACAATTGGATAAATATCCTCGATAATCTGCGTCTCTTCATCTTCCAAAGGAGCACCTGCATCTCCTTCGACGCAGCATGCTCCTTTGCATTTTTCAAGATCACACACAAAAAATTGTTCTTTTATATCATCACTGATCACAGCGTTTCCTACTAGTATCATTTTTTCTCTTTCTTTGGCTGCAAAGCTACAAAAAAGGATTCATCAATCAACTGCATTGATGTTTCCAGTCATAGCTGCATGCCTTCCACACATATAGGGTGCTATTTGTGTGGCCATTTCGGAAGTAAGTGTAAATATCATGGTCGAATCAGTCGCTACAAAGTTGACAGCTGGGTTACTTTCAAAAGTCCCGACTACATCGTTTTGTGCCAAAAGTGTCGTGTTTCCAATCCCCATAATCAAAAAAGGATGAGGTCTGCCAGCTTCGTTGTTGATGGCGTACCTTGATCCTATTTTCAAAGTGAGGGCTGTATTTTCCATATTTAGGCTTGCACTTGCTCCTGCCCCTTCGATTGCTGTGAATACATATGCAGAAGTTGCTACATTATTGACAGTGATGGTAGCATTTATAAAGTTGGGATCTGGCATTTCTTCTTTGTCTTCAGAGCATCCGAAAGCAAGAATCATTGTAAATAGGGCAGTAACAAATAATTTTGGATAGGTTTTCATATTTTCTTTTTTTATGGAAGGAAATACGATGAAAACCAATGTCTTGGATCAAAAAAAGAACCGTCCCGATTACTCGGAACGGTTCAACCCAGCACTATGAAGAAAAGCTATTTAAAGCCTTACTGACAATGAAACAGTGCTACTCAAAGATTGTTTTGAAGAGTGTGAAAAAAACTCAAATATTTTTTCTTAGAATCTAAACTCATAGCCTGCGGTGATGAATCTTGGCAAGCCAACTCTAATTCCTTGAGGCCTTCTATTTGCTATATATCTCGCATCTGTCGCATTTTTAACGCTCAGATTGAACCTAGAATTCCACTTTTTGACATCATAACTAAGCATGGCATCCAAAACAGTATAAGCATCTATTATACCCGTATATCCATCTGCTGAAGGCAATTCACTATTCAATTCGTCAGTAAATTGGCTACCTACATAATTCAGTGACAATCTTGCGCCAAAGCCCGAATTTGTTTCAAAAGTCAAGGCCGAATTCACAAACCAATTTGGTGCGTAAGGAGTTCTGTTTCCATTGATGTTTACATCTTCTATAAATCTGTCCGCTGCGTAAGTAGACAGAGCGTAAGTTGCATTGATATCATAGCTAAGTTTACTTTTGGAAAAACCAAACAAATTACTCAAATCAAATATCAAAGCTGACTCTACACCTCTATGCCTTGTAGCTCCTGCATTCACCACTCCAAATCCTACACCACCAGAAGACTCTGATACTGGTATGATTTGATTGCTAAAATCCATAAAGAATCCAGTCATTTCCATAAACATCCAGTTGGATATTTCTGATCTGAATCCAAGTTCATAGTTCCAACTCTCTTCCGCATCCAGATCCAAAACATCTCCCAATTCAGTTATCGCATCCTTAGTTCTTGGAGGTGCATAACCTTTGTGGACACCACCAAAGAAATTCAATTTCTGAGTTGGTCTGTAATTGAATCCCATACCCGGAATGATTTCATGGATCACATTTCCAGCCAAAAGGACAGTATCTCGGATACCTATATTTGCGAAGTTTCTTCTTCTGATATCCCTTTCGTAATCAAAGTTTTCATATCTAACTCCCACATTCAAGTCCACCTTTTCTGAAAGCGCAAATTTATTTTGGGCATATGCAGCAAAAGCATTCCCTGTTCTTACCTCATCTTCTACGAGGTTACCACTTTTCACACCTGCCTTAGTACCATTAATCCTTTGTTCATTGGCTTGCTCCCAAAGTAACCTTGTACCCACGGTGAGCTCATTATTTATATTGAACAATTTGTGATCTATTTCCAATCTTGGTTCAATACCAGCTACTGCAAATTGTCTATTTCTATTACCTGTTGAATTTCTCATGAAGATAGCACCTCTAGGTACACTTCTATCACCCCATTCTACTCCCGTCCAATTCGCAGGTGGCGTATTGGAATCATTGATCGTGAAATCCTGCCTGTTCCAATTTCTTGTAGTCGTATATGCATAAGCAATTGTATTCAGTCTTACATTCTCATTGAATCTATACTTGTGACTGAAGCTGATCGAGTATCTCGACACATCAAGCTGATCATCTGGGGCTAATCTTGTAAAATCTTGTCCACCCTGATCATACATAATTTGGTTCAAACCAATATAAGTAGAATTTGACACTTCATTATAAACACCCAACTTTAAGCCCAATTCTGATTTCTCATTGATGTCAAATAGAAATTTTGTGTTAAAATCTGTTATATCAAAACTTGTTGGACCAACATTATCCGCTCTTTTCTTGAGTAGATTTACTTGCATTCCAGTGTTTCCAAAGGTATTTCCATAATTTACCAATCCCGAAAAAAATCCTCCTTGGCCACCTTGAATCCTAACAGACCCTTCCTGCTCCTGTGGCGGGTTTGGAGAGATGTAATTCACTACACCTCCAATAGTCTGAGGACCATAAAGAATCTGACCCGAACCTTTCAAAATTTCCACCCCTGCCATTCTATCAATAGCTGGTGTATAATACATCTCTGGCTCACCATAGGGGGATAAAGCTACAGGCACGCCATCTTCCAACACCAATACAGATCTACTTCGATCTGGATCTAATCCTCTAATACCTATGTTGACGCGCATTCCTGCCCCTTCCTCATCCACCACATGCACTCCTGGAGATCTTCTCAAGACCTCATTTCCACTTATTGGAGCAATCGTATTGATTTCTCTTTGATCAATGTATGTCACAGATCCGGGAACTCTGCTGAACACCCTGTCTTTATCTGAAATCACAGTAATTTGAGGCATTTGAACATCTGATTCTAAAAAGACCAAGTCAACTTCACTGATTTCGCCATCAATTACAGTAACTTCCCTTGTAAATGTCTTATACCCAACTGCAGAAATCCTGAGAGTATAATCTCCATCTTTCAAGTCAAAAATCTCGAATGTACCGTCTAGATTGGTATAAGTACCCTTTACTGTTCCCACTACTGAAATATTGGCGTAAGGAACTGCTTCCCCTACTCCTGATTTTATTTTGCCTGCTATCACCAATGACTTTTCATCACCATTATTATTGGCAAAAGAGTAGTGCGATAACCCTAATAAAACTGTAAATGAACAAATTAAAGCAATTAGAAATCCTTTCATGAAATGTTTTTTTACTTATCCTTATTTAGATTTAGTACAATTAATACGCAAAAGTATCTCCTATTTAAACTTAATCCAAATAAGATTAGAGATTTTTTTGGTTTAGAATTTCAGATTGTGAAATGGCCAATTTTGAAATTTTCATGGTCAAATACGTGAAAAAGTAAGTTTTAAGATTGTTTCTATAAATCAAATGCACAATAGATAAGTTTTCGGATACCAAAGAATGAAATAAAATCCTTTTCTTTGCGTCGTGCAAGCTGGCTTGTCGCTGTCCTGAATTTCGGGAGAGAGGAAAGTCCGGGCAACATAGAGCGCCATACTTCCTAACGGGAAGGGGTCAAGTTGGTGACGGCTTGATTACAGAAAGTGCCACAGAAAATATACCGCCCCGATCCCGATAGCTATCGGGATCGGGGTAAGGGTGAAATGGTGGGGTAAGAGCCCACCGTCCCGCTGGTGACATCGGGAGCAGGGTAAACCTTATGGGTTGAAAGACCAAATAGGTCCCGCACCAGATTCAATTCTGGAAAAGGCTGCTCGTCTTTCTGCGGGATGGGTAGGTTGATTGAGTCTGTTCGTGAGGGCAGATCTAGATAAATGACAAGTAATCCAATTGCCTTGCAATTGGAAGACAGAACCCGGCTTATAGGCTTGCACTCTTTTTAACATTTAGAAAACAATATACTCATATGCCAAAAATTCTAATTATCGACGATGAAAGGGTGATCAGAGCCACTTTAAAAGAAATTTTAGAATATGAAAAGTACGATATCTCCGAAGCTCAAGATGGTGAAGAAGGATGGAAAAAAATCCAAGAGGAAGATTTTGATCTTGTCCTGTGTGATATCAAAATGCCCAAAATGGATGGAATAGAGGTTTTGGACAAAGTAGCTACTTTGGACAAACAGCCTCAATTCATCATGATTTCGGCACATGGAAGTATAGAAACTGCTGTGGAAGCTACCAAAAAAGGAGCTTTTGATTTTGTACCTAAACCACCTGATCTCAACAGACTCTTGTTGACAGTCAGAAATGCGCTTGACAAAAAAGTGTTGGTAACTGAGACAAAGGTCTTAAAAAAGAAGCTTTCCAAAAAATTGGATATGGTAGGAGAATCTGAACCAATCAAGCAGGTGAAAGACACTATCGAGAAAGTTGCTCCAACCGATGCCCGAGTTCTGATTACTGGCCCAAATGGTACCGGTAAAGAACTGGTAGCCCATTGGTTACACGCCAAAAGTAATCGCTCTGCTTCTCCATTCATCGCAGTAAACTGTGCCGCTATTCCTTCAGAATTGATAGAAAGTGAACTTTTTGGGCACGAGAAAGGAGCTTTTACATCAGCAAATAAGCAAAGACAAGGTAAGTTTGAGCAAGCAGATGGAGGCACATTGTTTTTGGATGAAATTGGCGACATGAGTCTTTCTGCTCAAGCAAAAGTATTGCGTGCGCTTCAAGAGCATAAAGTAAGCAGAGTGGGTGGAGACAAAGATATCCGAGTAGATGTCCGAGTACTTGCCGCTACCAACAAAGATCTGAAAAAGGAAATTGAAGAGGGGAAATTTAGGGAGGACTTATACCATAGGTTGAGTGTGATTCTAATTCAGGTACCTGCCTTGAAAGATCGTAAGGAGGATATTCCTTTATTGGTAGAGAAATTTTTGGAAGACATATCCAAAGAGTATGGGACTGCCAAAAAAGAAATCGATAGGGCTGCATTGTCCAAACTTCAAGAATTTCCATGGACAGGAAATATCAGGGAGCTCAGAAATGTGGTAGAGAGATTGGTGATATTGGGTGAAAAAACTATTTGCCTAGATGATATAAAAAAATATGCTGACTATTAATAGTCAGCATATTTTTTATCCTTTAATTTCTTTCGCATCCAAGGCTTTGGCGTAAGCTGGACATGGTCTGCTCGATGCGCATGAGCTTAGTGCTAAGATACCTACAGTAACAACTGCTATCAATACTCTTTTCATAATCCTACTTTTTATTAAAGCCCAAAGATGTCTAATTCTTAGAGGAATACAAAATTAATTCACCATTAAGTTACATCCTCTCACTTCACTATTATCAAATCTACCTAAAATCTCCAAATCACCATTCTCATCAAATCTACCCAAGTCTTGCGTTTCTATAAATGCACAAGAATGGAAATTAGCCAAATCTATGATATTGATTCCACCTTGGCTTCTTCCTGACAATGAAAAGGGGTCATTTATATCTCTTATTACAACGTGCATCGTGCTAGGTAAAGTATATTTTCCATATCCTTTTGAATAAGCTTGAGACATCAGTTCAGTCATGCCGTATTCAGAATGTATATTTTCTAGATGAAATGCTCTAGTCAAAATATCATGAACTTCCTGTCTAATCATTTCCTTTCTTCTCCCCTTCATCCCTCCTGTTTCCATTACGATCAAATTTCCCATTTTGGGGAAATCCATACCTCCTTCCGCCAAATCCAACAAAGCAAAAGTCACCCCCAGCAAAATTATTTTCTTATCACTGTCTTTAAGAAAATTTAGTTTCTCAATAAGTTCCTTGTGATTGTACAAGTAAGTTCCTGAATGTGGTGATTTCGATTTTTGAATAAAATATTCCGCCATACTTACCAATGAACTCCCAGGTCTTTCCATATAGGCTGGCAACAGCGCTAAAACATGATAGTCAGAAATCTTCCCATATTCTTTTTCAAAGAGATTGAGAGCATGATTTAAGTAAAATTCCTCTGACCAAATATAGTGTTTGCTTGTAATCATCCCGGTCGTTCCACTACTTGAATAAAACTTACCTAGATCACCAAGATCTCCTGAGGTGATCTGATGATCTTTAAAAAATCGAATTGGTAAAAATGGAACATTCTCAATTTTATCTATCATTAGAGGATCAACTCTCCTAGCTTTCAAGTATGATTTATAGACAGTGTTGCTTTCTGCCTGAAACCTAAAAAGTTCCAAAGCCTTCTCTTCAAAATTTTCATTATTAAAATTAAGGATATCTTCAGAAAAACTTTTGAAATAATTCATCGTTTTATAATTTGTCTTGACAAAATTAAGCAATTTTACCTCAGAAGACTTTATTGAAATTAATTTGGAACATGAATAGTGTTAGAAACTTCCTCCACATCGTATTGTTTGCAGCACTTTTGGGTGCATGTATTAGCCCTCCTGACAATTTCCCTTCAGTTCCTGAAATCACTTTTGAGGATCTGAACTTCGTGACTTCGCCGAATGGAGACTCTCTCAAAGTCAAAATTAGCTTCAAAGACGCAGAAGGAGATTTGGGACTGAATGCTATTGACATTAATCCTCCGTTTAATAGTTTGAATTTCATCAGAGACAGTAGTGGCGCGGTCATTACTTACAGCAATAGGCCGAGTAATGCTCCTAGTTATAACCCTATAGATTGGGCTATAAATCAGAGGGTAAACAACATCCTAATCAATGATACCATATGGGTTGAACAAAACCCAAATCATAATAATATTTTTGTGAAATTTTTCATCAAAAGAAATGGAGTGTTCAATGAATTCCGATGGGAAGATCCACCTTTTTTCACCACTTTCAATGGTAGATTCCCGAGGGTTCTTGCGACAAATCAAACCAAAGCTGTGGAAGGCAGTATCGAATATGCGATGCTATCATTTGGTTGGGAATCTATTTTTAGGACTGACACCTTGAGAATTGATGTTGAAATTCAAGACAGGGCGCTAAACAGAAGCAATCTGATATCAAGTCCCGAACTGACACTCGCACAAATTAGAAGAAACTAGGATATTGAAATCAAAATAAACAATATGAGTATCCGCAATATTGCACGTTGGCTCATAAGAGGTATTATGTGTTGCGGATTCTCGTCACCGGACAACTGTCAACAGAGCCAAATCATTTATCAAATATTCTATTGATTGGCTACGTGCAATCAAGCAGATACACATAAAAAACAAATCAATTTTATTGGATAGTTTCTTTTTGGACAGGTTTTTGCAACCATGTTCTGTAATACTATTTCATATAATTTTAATGTTTCTTATTTAATCAATACCCAAATTTAAATGGTTATCAACATGAAAAAATCACTCTATCTTACCCTAATCTTGGCATTTGTTGGATTATCTGGATCTTATGCACAAGGACTAAATTTTGGACTAAAAGGAGGTGCAAACTTCTCAAATTTCGAAGGTTCCAACACAACAGTCGAGTCAGAAAGTATTACAAGCTATCATGCAGGAGCTTTTGTAGAACTAGGCCTTGGAAGTAATTTTTCTATTCAACCTGAGTTATTATACTCCACTATGGGAGCAAATGTAACTTCATTTAATTCGGCATCAAATGACTTCAAAAATGAATTGGGCTATTTATCGATTCCGGTTATGGCAAGGATTTACCTGATCCCAAACAGATTATCGCTTGATGTTGGCCCGCAAGTCTCGTTTTTGATGAATGAAAGGGATAATTTTTCACTAGAGAAATCAAACACTTTCGATTTTGCTGTTTCTGGAGGTGTAACACTCCATATCTTAGGCCCATTATTTATACAAGGTAGATACAACCTAGGACTTACAGATGTGAAGACTGATGCTGAAGTGACCAACAGAGTACTTCAACTTTCTGCTGGAATAAGATTTTAAACCAACTATTACCACTCCAAAAAAAGTTCCTCCGGGAACTTTTTTTGATTAAAGTGAAAATTGATTTGATGAAATCATTTTCACTTAATATCGGTTGTAAAAACTGTAAACCGTTTTTTTTCTCTAACCACAAAATCAAATATGAAAGCATCAGACCTTTTTGTAAAAGCTTTAGAAAATGAAGGAGTAGAGTACATCTTTGCCGTACCCGGTGAAGAGAATCTTGACTTACTTCAATCTCTCAAAAATTCTTCAATCAAACTTATCCTCAACCGTCATGAGCAAGGCGCTGGTTTCATGGCCGCTACTTATGGTCGACTTACAGGCAAACCTGGAGTTTGCATGGCGACATTGGGACCTGGAGCGACCAACCTTGTAACTCCAGCTGCATATGCCCAACTTGGAGGCATGCCAATGATGATGATCACAGGCCAAAAGCCGATCAAAAAAAGCAAACAAGCCAGATTTCAAATCATCGATGTAGTGGACATGATGCGTCCTATCACCAAATACACCAAGCAAATCGTCAACAGCAATAACATTGCTTCCCAGATAAGAGAAGCTTTCAGAATTGCAATAGAAGAAAAACCAGGTGCAGTACATTTGGAGTTCCCAGAGGATATTGCCCAAGAAGATTGTGAGGACATTGTATTCGAAGTCACAGGCCATATCATCCCAAATCCTGATGACAAAGCCACTGACCAAGCGATCAAAATGATCCAAGATGCAAAGATGCCACTTCTTCTTATAGGTGCTGGAGCAAATAGAAAAATCACTTGCGATGCGCTAAAGAGTTTTGTGGATCAGACAGGGATATATTTCTTCAATACCCAAATGGGAAAAGGCGTCATCGATGAAAGACATCCACAATATTTGGGCACTGCTGCCTTATCTAGCAATGATTTTGTCCATGCTGCGATAGAAGCTGCAGACCTAATCATCAATGTAGGGCACGACGTGATCGAAAAGCCTCCATTCTTCATGAAACAAGGAGGCAAAAAGGTTATCCACATCAATTTTTCACCTGCGGAAGTTGACCCTGTATATTTTCCACAGCTCAATGTAGTCGGTGACATCACCAATGCCATCAAAAAAATCACTTCCAATATTGCGAAGCAAAGTCATTGGGAGTTTGAATTCTTCGAAAAAGTAAAGAAAGAGGTAGCCAGTCATTTGAGTAAGTATTTTGAGGATGAGCGATTCCCTACCCTACCCCAAAGATTGGTTAATATCCTTCGAAACAAGCTAGCCTCTGAGGATTTCATCACATTAGACAATGGTGTCTATAAACTTTGGTTTGCAAGAAACTATGTTTGTCATCAGCCAAATACACTTCTCCTAGACAACGCTTTGGCATCTATGGGAGCCGGCTTGCCCTCAGCCATGATGGTCAAAATTCTCAATCCTGAAAAAAGAGTGGTATCAGTATGTGGAGATGGTGGATTTATGATGAATTCCCAAGAAATGGAAACTGCTGTCAGATTGGGTTTGAACCTAACAGTAATCATTTTGAATGATTCAGCTTATGGAATGATCAAATGGAAGCAAGAAGACATGGGTTTTGAAGATTTTGGTTTGGATTATAAAAATCCAGACTTTGTCAAATATGCCGAAAGCTATGGGGCAAATGGCTATAGACCAGAAAGTGACGGTGATTTTCAAAAAATCCTTGACCATTGTCTCAACACTGATGGAGTACATTTGATAGATTTACCTGTCGATTACTCCCTCAACCACCCGATTTTGAATGTAATGTTAAAAGAAAAAGTAGATAAGCTATGAGTGATCAGAAAACATTGAAGATATACAACCCATTTAATCAAGAATTAATCAAGGAAATCCCGATGATGGGCAAAAAAGAAGTGATGGATTCCCTTGAGACCGCGTACGGACTTTTTCAAGACCGAAGCAAATGGATCCCTACTTTCAAAAGAATTGAGATCTTGGAGAAAGTTCAGGAAATCATGAAGGGAAAAGTAGAGGAATTGACCAATACTGCGGCAGAAGAAGGCGGAAAACCCTATCAAGACTCTAAGGTTGAAGTTTTGCGCGCTATCAACGGTGTGAAAATAGCAGCTGAGGAAATCGGAAGATTGACTGGAGAGCAGATTCCTATGGGACTGACAGAAGCCTCAGTAGGCAGGATCGCATTTACCACTAGGGAGCCGATTGGTGTCGTAGTTTCCATTTCTGCTTTCAACCATCCACTAAATTTGATTATTCATCAGACAATCACGGCATTTGCAGCAGGATGTCCAGTGATCGTGAAACCCGCATCTACTACCCCTCTTTCTTGTTTTGCATTTTTGGAGATTTTAAAGGAAGCCGGAGTCCCAGAAGGTTGGGTTCAGATAATCATCACAGACAATGACATAGCAGAATCTTTGGTTACTGACCAAAGGGTAAATTATCTCTCATTCATCGGGTCAGCAAAAGTGGGTTGGTATCTCAAATCCAAACTAGCACCAGGAACTCGTTGTGCACTGGAGCATGGAGGTGCCGCTCCAGTAATTGTAGAAAAAGAAGCAAACATTGAGGAAATGATTCCTGCATTGGCAAAAGGAGGTTTTTACCACGCCGGCCAAGTATGTGTTTCAGTTCAGAAGGTTTTTGTGCACGAGTCAATTGCGCGAGACGTGGCAGAGAAAATTGCAGCAGCTGGTAAAAAAATGGTCGTAGGTGATCCATTGGACAAGAAAACGGAAGTTGGCCCATTGATCACCCCAAAAGAAGTAGATAGAATAGAAGAATGGGTAAATGAAGCTATTGAAAGTGGTGCTGAAGCCATATCCGGAGGAAAGAAGATATCCGACACCTGCTTCGAACCTACCGTTCTTTGGGATCCCTCGCAGGACATGAAAGTCTCTAAGGAAGAAATTTTCGGCCCTGTGATATGTGTGTATCCATTTTCAGATAGAGAAAAAGCCATTGAAATTGCAAACTCTCTTCAGTATCATTTCCAAGCAGCTGTTTTTACGCAGAATTTAGACATTGCTTTGGATACCGTTCAAAAACTCAACGCAACCGCTGTGATGGTCAATGACCATACTGCATTTAGGGTTGATTGGATGCCGTTCGGTGGCAGGGATGCTTCAGGAGAAGGATTGGGAGGAATTCCATATTCTATGCATGAAATGACAAGAGAAAAATTGATGGTAATCAAAAGTAAACTTTTATAAACTATGGCAACTATAACACATCAAAATACTGGAGATAAAGGTCAGTTTATTTTGCTTGAAGATGACAAGCAGATCGGCCTAATGACATACAAAATGGAAGGAAGTGAAAAGATGGTCATAGATCATACAGAGGTGGATTCTGAGCATGAAGGCAAAGGACATGGTGAAAGTTTGGTCAATGCAGGAGTAGCCTATGCAAGGGAAGAAAACCTTAAAATTCTCCCTCTTTGTCCTTTTGTCAAAAAAATCTTCCAAGAAAATAAGGAAATCAAAGATGTAAGAGCTTAATTAACGGTATGAAAGAATATAGCAACGGTGAAGTAACCATCACATGGGAGCCAGAGAAATGTGTTCATTCTGGTGTATGTGTTAAAGGATTGGGTGAGGTTTTTCAGCCTAAAGAGAAACCATGGATTAAAATAGACGCTGCTACAAGCGAAAAATTGGTCAATCAAGTTAAAAAATGTCCTTCCGAAGCATTGGGCTATTACTTGAATAACGAAGACAAAGAAATAGCATCTAGCACCAATGAACAAATCGTCGAAGTAATCCCCAATGGACCCTTGATGGTGTATGGCAATATTGAAGTGAAATTCAAAGATGGGCATACAGAAAGAAAAAGCAAATCTTCAGCTTTTTGTCGCTGTGGATCCTCTCAAAACAAACCCTTTTGCGATGGGGCACACAAGAAAATTGGATTTGAAGGGTAGATGAGAAGGATTCTTCCATTGATAGTCCTTTCACAGTTTCTATGCACTTCTCTTTGGTTTGCGGGAAATACTGTGATTCCAGAATTAGCTAGTGCCCTACACCTTCCTTTGGCTTTTTTGGGAAATTTGACAAGCGCTGTTCAATTTGGCTTTATTGCAGGCACCCTTGTGTTTGCAATTCTTACGATTGCAGATAAATTTTCCCCTTCGAAAGTTTTCTTTTTCTCTTCGATCATCGCTGGAATACTGAATCTTGCGATTGTTTTGGATGGGATATCTAGCTTTCAAATTCTCCTGTTTCGATTTGGAACAGGTTTTTTCTTGGCAGGAATCTATCCTGTGGGAATGAAGATCGCTTCAGATTATTTTGACAAAGGGCTTGGTAAATCTCTTGGATTTTTGGTTGGAGCTTTGGTATTAGGAACTGCATTTCCACATTTGGTAAGAAGTCTTACAGACCAACTTCCTTGGGAATTTGTGATCTACGCAACAAGTGTCTTGGCCTTTGTAGGAGGTTTGTTAATTGTATTTTTGGTACCTAATGGGCCTCTTAGAAAAAGCAGCCAAGAATTCAATCCCTCTGTCTTCATAAAGGTGTTCCAAATCAAAAAGTTTAAAGCTGCTGCATTCGGATACTTTGGACATATGTGGGAACTTTATGCCTTTTGGGCATTTATACCTGTGATTTTGATGAACTTCCAATCCAACAATCCAATACAAATAAATGTCCCCTTCTGGTCATTCTTGATTATCGGGATTGGAGGAATTTCTTGTTCTTTAGGCGGTTTGGTTTCTAACTTAATCCCACCAAAAAGAATAGCCATTTTAGCCTTAAGCATTTCTGGCATCTGCTGTTTACTTTCCCCATTTTTCATTGGACAAAAATCTTTTGTTCTATTAATGTCTTTTTTGTTGATCTGGGGCTTTGCGATTACGGCAGACTCACCTATGTTTTCTACATTGGTCGCCCAAAATGCTCCTGAGCAGTCCAGAGGAACCTCACTTACTATCGTAAACTGCATAGGTTTCGGGATTACCATCTTAAGTATTCAGCTTCTCAACTTTGCTATGCTAAAAATCTCCTTATCATATCTATTCTTGATTTTGTCTGCAGGACCTTTATTTGGATTATATGCTATGTACACTTCAAGAGAAGATAAGGCTTATTCAAATACATTTCAAAAAAAAGAAATATGATTATCCGCTTGTGTACAAGTACGTGTATTAAAACATATAAATCATGCTGATAATCGTCAACAGATAACAATTTACGGTCAACTTGCTGATGTGTTGAACTGAATACATTATTTTAAGTGGCTACTTGTAAGTAGGCGGATATACATAAAAAGAAATATGAAATGCTTCATACAATATTTTTAATGGATAATGGTAAGAAAGCTGCGTTACAGACTTCAAAAAATAAATCAAAAACCTAATTGGAAATTTTTCTGTTTAAATACAAATGAAATCTAAATACCTTTTTGCAATCTTAGTCCCAGTCTTGCTTATCTATATGTTTTCTGATATTACAACTCGTTCCAATCCTGAATTTCTATCCAATCCTAAACTTGCAACTACTCCACCAAATTCAGATTGGAAAGGAACCCCAACTGACTCCAATGGTAAGTTCATCAATCTTTATAATCTCTTTGAATCATCTTTGAGGGATGTTTTGAAATGGCAGCTTAGCAAGAACCCACAAAAAGAAGAGAAAAAAAGAGATAAAAGGTCTTTGCCTGTTTCAAAAGAAATTTACGATTTCAAAAATGGAGAGGATTATCTGATCTGGTTGGGGCATGCAAGCTACTTGCTGAGTTTAGACGGAAAAGTTTTTATCACGGACCCACTGCTTATAGATAATGTGTTTTTGAAAAGGAAAAGTGACCTACCATTTCCACTAGAATCCTTTCCCAAAATTGATTATCTTCTATTGTCCCATAACCACAGAGACCATTGTGACAAAAACAGCATCAAATGGCTGATAAAAGAAAATCCTAAGCTAAAAATAATGACTGGCTTGGGCATGGAGAATGTCATTGATTCGTGGCTTGATGGTCAAGAAGTACAGGAAGCAGGTTGGTACCAATCGTTTGATCTAAATGAAGCTAATCCCAAAATTCATTACGTCCCAAGCCGTCATTGGTCAAAAAGGGGGTTGAATGACGACAACAAAAGTTTGTGGGGTGGATTTCACATACAAACCAAAGAAAAATCTATCTATTTCATGGGGGATAGTGGACAAGGAAAACATTTTGAGGATATCAAAAATACTTTTGGATCACCGGATTACTGCTTGATGGGAATTGGCGCATTCAAGCCAGAGTGGTTTATGCATCAAGCACATATCAGTCCTACTGATGCTATTGAGGCGTTCAATACACTAGGCGGCAAGCATTTTATTCCTATGCATTATGGAACTTTTGACCTTTCGGACGAACCAATAATGGAACCTTGGGACTTGATCTACGCAAATAAAGATTTGATCAATGGAACGTTGATAGAACCGGTATTAGGGAAGAATTTACTGAAGGATTAATGATGTCGTGATCTATGTTTTTATTGTAGCAAATAAGGATGAGAAGTGTAATAGTCTTTGAAGAAACACTTCATTTGAGATGTACCATATTCAATTCTAGGAGAAGCCCTAAGAGAGGTATTTAAATTTAATCGTCTGTGGGGACACAGGCCATGATAGCCATCAAACATACCTTTCTATTCAAAAAGTCAAATTAATCAACTTTGCCGAAAATTCACCTTATCACCTTTCTAAATTAATTTATCTTATCTTTGTGACACTTTGTAAAAAGATCGGCAAGTTGTAAGCCGCTTTTAATTAACATTTCCGCTGATTCAGATCATACAACGTCTTTTCCAGCCAAAATCACATTCAGCCACATGGCATTCAAAAATTTAGAACTTATTGAACCAATCCTCAAGGCATTGACCGAGGAAGGTTACACCACGCCCACTCCTATACAGCAAAAAGCCATTCCTTTGGTTTTGGAAAAAAGAGACCTTTTAGGTTGCGCACAAACAGGAACTGGAAAAACAGCTGCTTTTTCCATCCCAATCATCCAGTTATTGGCTTTGCAAAAGCAAAGAAAACCAGGAATCAAAGCTTTGATCCTTACCCCTACAAGGGAATTGGCAATACAAATCGACGAAAGTATCGCTGCCTACGGAAGATTTACAGACATTAAGCATACAGTTATATTTGGTGGTGTGTCACAGTTACATCAAACTAATGCACTCAAGAGAGGCATAGACATCCTTGTAGCTACTCCAGGAAGACTTTTGGACCTAATCAATCAACGATTTATTGATTTGAGACAGCTCCAGTTCTTTGTTTTGGATGAAGCCGATCGAATGCTTGATATGGGATTCATCCATGATGTAAGAAAAGTAATTGCCTTACTTCCTGCAAAGCGTCAAACATTGTTTTTCTCTGCTACTATGCCACCTGAGATTCAGAAATTGGCGGATGTACTTTTGAAAAACCCAGCAAAAGTGGAAGTGACACCACCTTCTTCCACTGTAGATAAAATAGACCAAAGATTATACTTTACCAACAAAAGTGACAAGCCAAAATTGCTTTATCACCTATTGGAAGAATATAAGATCAGAACAGCATTGGTATTCACAAGGACCAAACATGGTGCAGACAAAGTCGTGAAATTTCTTGCAAAAGATGGAATCAGAGCAGCAGCAATCCACGGCAACAAAAGCCAAAATGCCAGACAAAATGCCCTGAAAGATTTCAAGGCTGGAAAATTACAAGTATTGGTAGCAACAGATATCGCTGCTAGAGGAATTGATATCGATGAATTGGCACATGTTTTCAACTATGATTTGCCAAATGTTTCTGAAACATACGTTCACAGAATAGGTAGAACAGGTAGGGCTGGGAATTCAGGGATTGCAATCTCAATCTGTGATGAAGAGCAGAGAAAAGAACTGAAGGATATCGAAAAATTAATAGGAAAAGACATTCCAGTAATCATGGATCACCCATATCCTTCCAAAATGCCTGCAGGTTCAGGACTTGCGCAGAAGGTAAAAGCCAAAACTCAAGGGAGAAAGCCACACAGCAAGCCACATCATAAAAGAAGGGATTAAATTGAGCTATTCTCAGAGTTATAATGAGATTGGTTCATCAAGAAATATTTTCCCACAACTTTTATATGCTGAAATGAAACTAGGAGAAAAGCGAAAGGAGTTACACCTTTCACTTTTCTCCTTTCGCATTTTTAAGAAAAGACTTTTTACGTTTATTTCAGGAAAGATTATTAAGCCTTCATTTCTTGACGTAACAAAAATCACAATAACGATCCAAATTTGTATAGACATTTGTATTTCTAAATTGGATAAGAATGAGAAGTATCCCATTTTTTCTTAATTTCAAGTACAGAAAGCTACAATGCAAAATAAACTCAAGAACACAGTCAAAAGCTATTTACCTATTTTGGAATGGCTGCCAAATTATAAGAAGTCTGATCTTCAAGGGGATCTATCAGCAGGTCTAACAGTTGGAATAATGCTAATCCCTCAGGGAATGGCGTATGCTATGCTTGCTGGGTTGGAACCGATTCATGGATTGTATGCGGTAACTGTACCACTCTTGCTCTATGCGATTTTTGGGACTTCGAGACAGCTTGCAGTAGGTCCTGTGGCTATGGTGTCTCTCTTGACTGCTGCTGGCATTGCAAGTTTGAATGCTGATTCTCCGGAGCAATATCTGCTCTATGCTTTGACCCTGGCTTTTTTGGTTGGATTGATTCAGTTTGTCATGGGGATTTTGAGGTTAGGCTTTGTAGTCAATTTCCTCTCCCATCCAGTCATCAGTGGTTTTACTTCAGCTGCAGCCATCATTATAGGACTGAGCCAAATCAAGCACTTGTTTCGGATAGACCTTCCCAACTCTGAACATGTCCAAGAGATGGCAGTAGCAATTTTTCAAAATATTGGAGAGATTCATTGGATCACTTTTGGAATTGGCGTAATTGGAATCATCATCATCAAGTACGGTAAGAAAATCCATAAAAGCTTCCCTGCTCCCCTTGTAGCAGTTGTTGTTGGGATTTTGTTGGTTTGGGCTTTTGATCTTACAGCAGCAGGTGTAAAGATTGTTGGAAGTGTTCCAAGTGGACTTCCTTCCATATCATCGCCAGCTTTCGATTGGGGCACATGGAAAACACTTTTCCCTATTGCTTTGACCATTTCATTGGTGGGATTTGCAGAGAGTTTTGCTGTGGCAAAAACAATCCAATCCAAACACAAAAATTATAGACTCAATTCTAACCAAGAATTGATCGCTTTGGGAATGGCGAACTTTGGCGCTGCTTTTTTCAAAGGGTATCCTGTCACAGGAGGTTTCTCCAGAACTGCCGTAAACAATGAAGCAGGTGCAAAAACAAGCCTTTCTTCAATTATCAGTGCATTGTTGATTGTATTGACTCTTTTGTTTTTCACAAACCTTTTCTACAACCTACCTAGTGCGATTTTAGCGGCTGTGGTCCTAGTAGCTGTATCAGGTTTGGTAGATTTCAAAGAGCCAATACATCTCTGGAAAAAAGACAAAGTTGATTTTTGGATGCTTATAGCCACATTTGTGATTACCCTGACCCTGGGAATAGAAACTGGGATCATATCAGGAATGATTCTTTCTCTGATAGTGGTGATCTATCGCGCATCAAGACCCCACATGGCACAACTTGGGCGAGTTCCGGGCACGAATATCTATAGAAATATAGACAGGTTTACAGATTTGGATATTCGGGACGACTTGATGATGGTCAGGATAGATGGACCAATTTACTTTGCCAATGTAGAATTCATCAAGGAAAAATTAGACAAATGGATTCTAGATCGGCCTACCAAAGTGAATATGATCATTTTCAACATGGAGTCTGTAACCAATATCGACAGCACCGGCGCGCATGAACTCAATGAATGGATCAACAATTGGAGAAAAATCGGTACGGATATCTGCATGACGAGCATCAAAGGCCCTGTACGTGATGTGCTGAACAGATGGGCTATCTTGGAATACGTGGGGGCCGACCATGTTTTTGTGGATGATAACACAGCCGTGTCAGCTTTTGACCATACGATAGATACGGAAATATTGGAAAAATATACACCCTACGCCATACAGTCTAATTTGAAGAAATAATGTGTTTGATCCATGTAGACCAAAAAGTTGGGTGAGCACTTCTTCAACTGAAAGCGCAAAGGGAACTTTTGGGAGAAGAAATTTTGGATGTACTTGTTGTAGGAGAAAAGTCCTATTCGGCGACTGGACAATTTTTTGAATCCGTTACACCAAAAAGGTCAATGATTTGTTTTGAGGTTTTTTTTTGAAATATTAAATATGGTAATAAAGGATGATGGTTCGCAAAAATTAAATCCTTTTCGGGGGTATCCTCCAAGTTTATATTGGAAGTAAAATACATTACCGTCTATATGTATTTTTCGATATTCTCCCTATTGTCTGTTTTTGATAGGAATAAAGTATCAATGCTGGCCACAATAGAATTGGTATATTTCTTGGAATCAAACATACCTTCCCAATCTTTGGCAATTTCACTTTCTTCCAAGATTTCCACTGCTATCCCTTCACAATATGTCCCGATATATCTTCCTTTGATAAAGGAATTGTCAATATTTTCTATGTTTTTTTCCATACAACCTGCAATACAAAATAAGGCTGGCACTAAAATTTGTATTAATACTCTCGGTTTCATGGTTGTTTCAACATTTGATTTTTG
Organism: Belliella calami; assembly: GCF_022549695.1. Classification (GTDB taxonomy): domain Bacteria; phylum Bacteroidota; class Bacteroidia; order Cytophagales; family Cyclobacteriaceae; genus Belliella; species Belliella calami. The sequence continues at coordinate 104,228 of NZ_JAKZGS010000007.1, forward strand.
TCTGTCAGTTTGCAAAGGATTTGAAAATCAATTCCAAATCTTTGTACCAAACAGCACCTTCAATTCAACTCTATTTTGCAAGTAATCATTAAATTTTTCAGAATCATTAAAATCAATTCTAGTACCATCACAATGAAATTGGGTTTGATTGGTAGAACTTCTTATAGCCTCCTGCAATTCAACAACTTCCCTGCCTTCATATTTATACAAAACAATGCCATTGATTTCAGGGCTACTTCTTATTCTGTCAACCTCTATACTTAGCCATTCTATCTTTTCTATCATATTGCCATCTACTCCGCAATTCAAAACATCTTCTGCATCTTCCGAACAACTCAGAAGTACAAATCCTATCAAGGCAAAAATTAGATTTCTCATTTTTTTAGAATTTTAAAGTAAATGCAAAGAGTCAATCGTACGCTTTTAAAAAGACTAATTATTCAACCCTTATTAAATAAGTCACAATCTTATTAAGAGGTAGTATCAGGGAGCTAATTGGATTAACTACAAACTTCATTTCTGAATCAGTCATAGTAATCAGATACCTGTTATTGTCAATTCTCAACAAATACAAATCTTTCCTTTCTTCATCTTGTGATTGTTCAATCACTTCGAAATCATATTCCCCTGAATGAATGCCAATATAATCTTCTAAATCGCTGATAATGGTCAAGCCGCCATTCATATCGAAATGAAACATGATGTTATCGCAAGAATAATCTTCAGCCCTGCCTTCTTGGTTGGTACTAGGAATAACCTCTCCTTTGACTACTTTCCAAGTGCCTGTAATATCACTTTCAGAACCAATCAAAGGATCTACCCTACACCTTAACTCACTGTATGGACTTTGTCCTTCTTGACAAGCAATAAGAATTAGAAAAGCACATAAAATCAATATGTTCCTCATACTTCCTTGACGTAGTCAAAACAGATTATGCTACAATTTAAACTCAAATCTTTTCAAACCCTGAATTTACTTGCTATTTTTTTCATTGTTCTTCCTTTGTTTTCAACCTTCTTAAATGCCTCTTACCCAAAGTAAAAAGACCTTCTCGAAATTCTGCTGGACAGGCTACTCCCGAGTGCTTTAGAGATCGAGGTGACGCAACCGCAGAAAGTCTTGCATCATTTCTTGTTTCTTGCTTTTCATCTCTATGTACATTGTGCTTGGTACTTATTCCTCGCAAATCATCTCAGCGTATCTTTGCACCTCTCTTCCCTTTGCGAGAAACCTTTACCCAACCAACTCCTCAAAATCATCCCTGATATAGATTACATTTCTACCTAACTCGATCCATTTTTTCTTCTCTAGTTGCTTGAGTAACCTGGAGATAACTTCCCTGGAAGTCCCAAGTTCGTTGGCTATTTCTTGGTGGGTAGTTGTCAATTCATTTGTCTTGAATTGCTTCATCTTGGTGACGATGTATCTCATCAATCGTTCATCCATTCGCTTGAAAGCTACAGCATCAAGCGCTACCAGTAATTCTTGAAATCGACTTTGGTAAGTATTGGAAACAAAATCTTTCCATTGCCTGTACTTGTCCATCCAATGTTCGTGGTCATTGAGAGGTATTCCTAAAATTTTTGTATTTTCTTCTGCCACAGCTTTGATTTCAGATGGCTTGGAAGCTGAACAGCAAGTCAAAGAAAGGGCGCATGTTTCTCCAGGTTCTAAGTAATACAAAAATAGCTCCTTGCCTTCTTCATCTGTGCGGAGGATTTTAATAGCTCCTTCCAATACTATAGGGACCATTTTCACAAACTGACCTGGCTCTGTAATAGTTCTCCCTTCATCAAAAGTATGAATTGTTCCTTGATCCAATAATTCTTGGAGCAACTTCATATCAGTAATGATTGGTAAAATTTGCTTTAATTCTTCTATTTCCATGTTGAAAATTTCGATAAAATTAGGGATAAAACCATCCTGAAGATAGTGATAATTATCACATAGAGAAAAGGGTTGAAAAACCTTTCCAACCCTTTTTTTAAAAAGCAATAAACCAACTCACTCAATTATGTTGTGAATCCGCCATCTATCACATAGGTAGCACCAGTTATAAATTTGCTTTCCTCTGAAGCAAGGAATGCTACCAAATTGGCGATATCTTCATTGACTGCATACCTACCAAGCGGGATCATTTGTTCGAATCCTTTCTTCGCTTCAACACCAGCTCCAGGTGCAAAACCTTCTTCTAAAGAGCGCATCATCCTATTATCTACTGGAGAAGGATGTACAGTATTTACTCTGATATTCAATGATGCACCTTCCAATGCTGCTACTTTCATTACTCCTATTGTAGCATGTTTACTGGCAGTATATGCCATCATTTGTGATGTACCTCTAAGTCCTGCCACAGATGAAGTGATGATTACAGAACCACCATTTTTCATCAGTGGAAATCCATATTTCATCCCCAACCAAACCCCTTTGACATTGACAGACATCACTTTATCAAACACTTCTTCAGGAAACTCTGTCAATGGACATACCACGCCTTCAATTCCTGCATTTAGAAATAAGATATCGATCTTACCCATGACTTTGAAAGCTTCATTGGTATATACTTCCACTTCTTCGGATCGACTTACATCAGCTTTATGGATCAATACTTTTTCACTTTTCAGCGTATCCTTTGCTTTTTGCAACTCGTCTTCATTCAGATCCACCAACATGATCCCTGACACTCCCAAATCCAAAAATCTTCTTGCAGTAGCCAAACCTATTCCTCCAGATCCACCAGTTATTATTGCTGTCTTACCTTGTAGTGTCATCTTTTCTATTCTTTAATGAGATCTCAAGGTACAAACACTAGTATCGTTTTTACCTATTTTTAATCAGCAAGTTAACTGACTTTTATCATACTTAATATGATGATTTTGAATGAATTTTGTCCAATAAAATCATATTCTAATCGCCATAAAATCAAACATATTTAGCTCATACTAATAACTCTTAGGCAAATAGGCATGACAAAATTGCCCCTTTAAGGTGAAACTATCTATCAAGAGAGACTTCAAGTAACCATTAAAAATATAAAGAGATGAAAAGAATCATAGTTCCAATAGACTTCTCAAGCTATTCAGAAAATGCATTTTTGAGTGCATTAAAAATTGCTGCAAAAGGCAATAGCAGTATTACTTGCGTGAATGTAGTGACCTCATCTCTCAATTGGGAAAAATTCGCTAAAGAAGAAAAGGAAAAACACCAAGACATCTTAGATTTGGAAGCAGAAAGCAATGACAAGCTAAAGGCATTTATCCAAGACCACCGGTCACCTGGCACCCCAATCGAAGGAATCATAGAGGTTGGTACGCCTCATGAAGTGATTGTCTCACTTGCCCAAAAACAATCTGCAGATTTGATAGTGATAGGAGCATATGGCAAAGGTTATATTGATGGGAAATCCATTGGATCAAATCTCCAAAAAGTACTTAGAATGGCTCACTGCCCAGTTTTGGCTGTAAAAAAAGTGTTGAATGGAAATGATTTAAGAAAAATGGCTTTTGCCTCACTTTTCAATGAAGAATCCAAACCAGCATTCACTAGGATGAAGCCTTTGATAAAGCAATTGCGTTGCGCTGTGCATTTTCTTTTCGTCAATACACCAGAGAAATTTATTTCCTCCAAAGAGTCTGAACACAAAATGCAGAAATATGCTATTGGTCAAGAGGAGTTGATTATCCACAAGCATGTTTACAACCACTTGGACGCAGAAAACGGGATCATAGAATTTGCAGAACGCAATAACATTGGCTTCATAGCTATGGCATCCAACAACAGAAAAACCGCAAAAACATATATGATCGGAGCAACTGAAACTGTACTTTTCAAATCTGACATTCCTGTATTGAGTGTGAAATTTGAGTAAAAAATGGCAACACTCAATAATCTCATGACTATTCCCATCTGCGAAAATCCGAACCATCTGTGTTCTGTCACCTTTATGATGGAACACAGAAAACGCTGATTTGGCAGATTATCACTGATTATTACTAATCCCAATTGTGCAAATCCGCTTGATCCGTGGCATTCGTTTTCTATCTTTTTTGAATTTTGCTGACATCAAGCAAAGACTACATTGGCAATTTTCATAGCCTCATTGAATTCAAGCTTATTGATTTCAAAAGACTGCCCGCATTTTTCAAGGACTTTAATTAACGATTCGGTAGCAATATTTCCAACCAAATCATCTTTAGCCATAGGACAACCTCCAAAGCCTTTCAAAGCAGCATCAAACCTTACACAACCAGCCTTAAGTGCCGCTTTTACTTTTTGTTCTACATCTTCCGGTTTGCTATGAAGATGTGCACCAAATTCTATATGGGGAAAAGCCTGGATATTTACTTCAAAAAGCTTTTGAATTAATTCTGGATTGGCAGAGCCTACAGTATCAGCAAAAGAAATGATTTTGATACCCATTCCATCAAGTTTTTCTACAAACTCTGCTACTAATTCAGGTGAATAAGCATCTCCATATGGATTTCCGAAACCCATACTCAGATAGGTTACAAGTGTTTTGCCTTTCACTTCTGCCAAATTTTGGATTTCTTCGACTGAATGAAGTGCTTCTTGGATAGATTTATTTGTATTCCGTTGCTGAAAAGTCTCAGAAATAGAAAGAGGAAAGCCTAGATAATCAATCTGTTCGAATACCAAAGCATCCTCTGCACCACGGGTGTTTGCTATGATCGCTAAAAGCTTTGACTTACTATCAAAGAGATCTAGTAAATCCAAAACATCCGCAGTATCCCTCATTTGAGGTATTGCCTTTGGGCTTACGAAACTGCCAAAATCAATGGTATCGAATCCCACCTGCAGCAATTGATTGATATAAGCTGCTTTGATGGCTGTATCGATGAAGTCAGGAAAACCTTGCATGGCATCCCTCGGGCATTCGATCAATTTTATCATACCATGAAGATAGACTTGTGAATTTGGAGGTACAAGTTTTTTGTGAAAAAATAGAAAACCTTCGAGGTTGAGTGGGACGCAAAACCTTTGAGGTTTCAAAAAACCTCGAAGGTTTTAGGATAAAGGCTTTTTCTTAGCACTTTGCTTTAATGTGAAATAGAAAACCTTCGAGGTCTGGAAAAAGACCTCAAAGGTTGAAGGGAGACGAAGGTTTTGTTAAAATATCTCTTTGGCTATTTTATAGGTAGCGTCTGCCTTACTCATGGTATAGTAATGAAGACATGGGGTGCCTGCTGCTACTAGTTCTTTGCTTTGAAGGATTGCCCATTCGATACCGACCTGCTTGACTTCCGCATTGGTTTTGCATTTTTCCAAATCATCCATCAATGCATCTGGAAAATCAAGAAAGAAAGTTCTTGGCAACATGGTGATCTGGCCTAAAGTGGTGATAGGCTTCAGTCCAGGGATTATTGGAATGGTGATCCCAGCTTCCCTTACTTTCTTTACAAATTCAAAATACTTCTGATTATCAAAAAACATCTGAGTAACAATATACTCTGCTCCTGCGTCCACTTTTGCTTTGAGATGCTTGAGGTCAAATTTTAAACTTGGAGCCTCAAAATGTTTCTCAGGATACCCAGCTACACCTACACAAAAATCTGTCTGAAAACCTGTTTCTGTTTCTTCATGAAGGTATTTTCCATGATTCATCCCCACTATTTGAGAGACCAAATCCTTGGTATATGAATGTCCGTCTGGCTCTGGAATAAATTTATTTTCACTCTTGGGAGCATCTCCTCTAAGTGCCAAGACATTTTGCACACCGATAAAATTGAGATCAATCAGCGCATTCTCTGTTTCTTCTTTTGAAAAGCCTCCACATAGCAAATGAGGAACCGCATCTACGTGAAATCTATTCATAATCGCAGCACAAATTCCTACGGTACCAGGTCTTTTTTTTGTACTTACTTTTTCCAGTAATCCATTAGGATGTTTTTTGTATATAAACTCTTCGCGATGATAAGTAACATCTACAAAAGGCGGATTGAATTCCATCAATGGCTCTATCCCTTCACATAAATCTTTCAGACTTTGACCTTTCAAAGGAGGTAAAATCTCAAAAGAAAATAGCGTCTTATCTGCTTGTGAAATAAATTCTGTAATTTTCATTTTTATGACTTTTGAACATTTAATGAAGGTGAATAAGCGAGATTAGGTGAAAGCCATCTTTCTGCCTGCTCCATACTCACTCCTTTTCTTCTTGCATAATCTTTGACTTGATCCTCTCCTATTTTCCCCAAACCAAAATATTTGCTCTCTGGATGACCAAAATAGAATCCACTTACTGAGGAGGTAGGGTACATGGCATAGCTATCGGTCAATATAATCCCTATGTTTTTTTCTACTTCCAAAAGATCGAATAAGGTTCTCTTTTCGGAATGCTCTGGGCAAGCTGGATATCCTGGAGCTGGTCTAATCCCTTGATACTCTTCTTTTATCAATGAGTCATTTCCAAGACTTTCGTTTTCGGCATAGCCCCAAAGCTCCTTTCTTACCAAAACATGGAGGTATTCTGCCCCAGCTTCCGCAAGTCTATCTGCCAAAGCTTTGAGCATGATGTCATTGTAATCATCGCCTGACTCTTTGAATTCATCCAGTTTCTGTTCGATTCCCCAGCCAGCAGTCACGGCAAATCCTCCCAAATAATCTATTTGATCTGGGTGGATATAATCTGCCAGTGATCTGTTGGGAACTCCCTTTCCTTTTTTCCCTTGCTGACGCAAAAAGTGAAAACTCATGCCATTCTCAGGCAACACCAAATCATCTTCAACCCTCTGAACTGGATACAGGCCGATAACAGCCTTGGCTTTGACCCATTTTTCTTCAATAATCCTATCAAGCATTTCATTGGCCTCATCAAAGAGCTTTTGTGCTTCTTTTCCTACCACTTCATCATTGAGGATCTTGGGGTATTTCCCCGAAAGCATCCAAGTACTAAAGAATGGAGTCCAATCAATATAAGATCTCAATATCGATAAATCCAGATCTTCAAACACAGTTGTTCCCAATTTCTTTGGAACAATCGGCTCATAATGTTCCCAGTCGATAAATGTAGGGTTCGCTTTAGCCTCGGCATAAGTAGCCATTTGTTTCACCTGCTGCTTTGCTTCATGCTCGACTCTCAATTGTCTGTAAGTCTCTTTAATTTGCTTGTGATAAGCATCTTTGGTTTCTTCAGAAATTGACTCCCCTGCTATCGGCACTGACTTGGATGCATCCGTTACATGGATGACCGTACCACTATATACTGGATCTACTTTTACTGCTGTATGGATTCTAGAAGTTGTCGCCCCACCTATCAGCAAAGGAATATTTAGGCCTTGCCTTTCCATCTCGGATGCTACATAGACCATCTCATCCAATGAAGGGGTGATCAATCCACTCAATCCAATGATATCTACTTTGTTTTTGATTGCTTCATCGATAATCTTTTGGGCATCCACCATGACACCCAAATCAATAATCTGATAGCTGTTGCAAGCCAGCACTACACCAACTATATTTTTTCCAATATCATGCACATCGCCTTTCACTGTCGCCAAAAGGATCTTTTTGATACTGCTTTGCTCTTCATTGTAATCCAGGTCGCCTACTTTGGGCATGAAAGGTTCCAAATAGGCTACGGCCTTTTTCATCACTCTTGCAGATTTCACCACTTGGGGCAAAAACATTTTCCCCTCACCGAATAGGTCTCCTACAACATTCATCCCATCCATAAGCGGCCCTTCAATTACTTTTAGGGGATTTTTCAGCAGGATTCTAGCTTCTTCTGTATCGTCAAGAATATGATCAATTATCCCTTTTACCAAAGCGTGTTCTATTCGTTTTTCGACTGGACTTTCTCTCCATGCTTCGGTAGCGACCTCTTTTTTGTCAGATGCTTTTACAGTTTCTGCAAATTCCAAAAGGGTCTCTGTAGCTTCTTCATTTCTATCGAAAAGAACATCTTCCACCTTTTCCAAAAGATCCTTGGGAATATCATCGTAGATTTCCAGCATGGTGGGATTGACTATTCCCATATCCATCCCATGACGAATGGCATGATACAAAAAAGAAGCATGCATGGCTTCCCTTACAGGATTATTGCCTCTAAATGAGAAACTAACATTGCTCACACCTCCACTTACTTTTGCCCCAGGGAGGTTTTGTTTGATCCATTGTGTAGCATGGAAGAAGTCAATGGCATTTTTTCTATGCTCATCCATTCCCGTAGCTACAGGGAAAATGTTGGGATCAAAAATGATGTCTTGATGGTTGAATTTGACCACATCCACCAAGATGTCGTAACTTCTCTTGCAGATATCAATTCTCCTTTGATAAGTATCAGCCTGTCCGTCTTCATCAAAAGCCATTACTACTACCGCAGCCCCAAATTTTTTGATCGTTTTGGCTTGGTTTACAAATTCCGCTTCGCCATTTTTCAAACTGATGGAATTGACAATTCCTTTTCCTTGGATACACTTCAATCCAGCCACGATGATTTCCCAACGGGAACTATCAATCATAATCGGGATTCTGCTGATTTCAGGTTCAGAAGCTATCAAATGAAGAAATCTCTGCATGGCGGCAACCCCGTCAAGCATTCCCTCATCCATACAGACGTCCAATACTTGTGCCCCACCTCTCACTTGATCCAAAGCCACTTCCAGGGCTTCGTCAAATTGTCCATTGAGAATCAGTCTGGCAAATTTCTTAGAACCAGTCACATTGGTTCTTTCACCAATATTGACAAAATTGATTTCCGGAGTAAATACCAAAGGTTCCAACCCCGAAAGCTTCATCAGGTCTCTATTTTTTATATTACTCATCTGATTCTGTTACTAATTCAATTTTTCTGGGACCATATTTCTGAGATAAAGCAGCCAAAGCTGCAATATGGTCTGGAGTGGTCCCACAACATCCCCCTAGTATATTTATCATTCCGTTTTTGAGAAAATCTTCTACTTGATCAGCCATCTCAAGTGCATCTTGATCATACTGTCCAAATTCATTTGGAAGACCGGCGTTTGGGTAAGCGCTGACATAAAATGGTGCGTTTTCAGAAAGTACTTTCAAATATGGTCGCAGCTCTTTTGCACCCAAAGCACAATTCAATCCTACACTGAATAATGGTACATGTGATATTGAAATCAGAAAAGCTTCTGTAGTTTGTCCAGAAAGTGTCCTTCCTGAGGCATCGGTGATCGTGCCCGAAATCATCACTGGAATTCCTCCATCCTCTGGCTTTAGAGGCAACCCTCTTTCTTCGAAGGTTTCTTGAATGGCGTAAAGTGCAGCCTTTGCATTTAGTGTATCAAAAATAGTCTCTACCAGCAAAATATCAGCTCCTCCATCCAAAAGACCATGGATTTGTTCTTTGTAAGCTTCGGCCAATTGGTCAAAAGTGACTGCTCTATAACCTGGGTCATTGACATCAGGAGAAATAGAAGCTGTTCTATTGGTCGGCCCGATTGCTCCAGCTACAAACCGAGGCTTATTTGGTGTTTTTTCTGTAAATTCTTGGGCTACTTCTTTCGCAATCAAAGCTGATTGGAAGTTGATTTCATAAGCCAAATGCTCCAAACCATAATCAGCTTGGGCAATAGTGGTTCCACTAAAGGTATTGGTCTCAATGATATCTGCTCCTACTTCAAAATAAGCGGAATGGATAGCTTTGATGATATCAGGCCTACTTAAAGAGAGTAAATCATTGTTTCCCTTGAGTGGTTTGGAATGATCTTTAAGCGCTGGCGTTCTGAAATCCTCCTCAGAAAGCTTATATCTTTGGATCATGGTTCCCATGGCTCCATCTAGGATCAATATCTTCTTTTTGGCTTGTGCTAGCAGTAATGCAGTTCTATTCATGTCGCTTTAAATCAATATAAAAACTTATGCGAGCAAGAACCGGGAGAAAAAAGCAAATTTATTCTACCGCTCATCTTTTTCCGACAAATTCGGAATGGGAGTTAGCACCTTGTCAAATCAGGTTGCTAAGACGTCGTAGGGCCCTTCCCTCGGTCTTTCTCGATAAGCAATCTCAAAGGTAAGTTGTATAATTTAAATTAATGACTTTTTTCAAAAAATGTTTGATTAAAAATTCAAATCAATAAAAAACAGCTCAAATATATGACTTGCCTATGGTCTTATTCCGATAGAGAAATGTAAATAAGGGTTTGCCATGTATTTATACATAGATCTATCTAGCAATCTGTATCTGCTGAGCGGGGCTTCATAGCCACCATGAATACCCAAAACCAAATTGAAAGCATTTTCTGAGGTGAATGGAATCGCATACGCCATGTAAATTTCTGGCTTGGCCATCAGACCTGAATTCCTCAAATATCCATCAAAATCAGGTTCTTCAAAAAGCAATGGAAAGTCCGGTTTCGTATTATCGGTCAATGTGTATCTTATATTTGCAAACCCAAGTCCTGCCATCCCCCCTAACTCCAAGTTTTTCCTTTCAAAAAACTTAACTCCACTATTGGCATATATCCTTACACTGTTCAATGTATGGGAAAGGTTCTCTTTTGCCGAACCTTTTAATGCAAGGTTATAAACATCTACTCCATATAGCCAGCCTTTACTTTCACCTAATATCTTCAAACCCCAGTTATTGGGACGTCCATCAAAAGGTTTGTACCCATTGTCTTCCAAAATCTCATTAAACTCATTTGGACTTGTGAATTGAAAACCTGTCAAAAGGTGAATTCCCAAAGAAGCGTCTTTGTAAAAAAAGTTATGATCAGGCAAAGAAATACCAACCCCAGCTCGAATAAATGCTCCACTCTGGGCACTACCAAACTGGACTCCATTGAGGTCCCAAGAGTTTTCGAATGGGCTGAAGGAATAACCAAACTTCGCCATCAATTCCAATACTTCTTCCCTACCTGGAATTGGTAAGTCGTAGCTTGTCTGGAAGCCTATTTCTGTCAATAAGCCAGAAAAAAACCTACTCCCTTTATGGATATTTCCATCCCGTAAGATAAACCCTTGCTGTGGATTTTGAAGAAATTCATCGATGTTCTGTTCGGGGCCTTCTTTGAGCATTTGCAAATTCAAAAAGCCTGAACCAATGGACATATAATGAATAAATTGAAACCGACCTTCTTCAGTAAGTGCATACCCGACATTCAACAATATCCTGCTTGTACGATAATCAATTTCATAATTATTGAAATTGGAAGTCAAACCCGAATTTTGATACAATTCCAATCCCAAAATAAAATCATTGTACCTAGTTTGATACCCTAGACCCAAATTTGTATATCCTTTCCTCAATGGAGATAAGCCTTTGTTTTCCAACATTTCATTAAACAAGCGAATGTTGGCACCAGTAGTGCCATAAGTGACATACATGGTGGATCTATTTTCCTTGTGAGATTGGGAAAAAGTTATAGTAGAAATTAAGAGTAGAAATATTGATAAGGCTGTTCTCATTTTTATTATTTATGCACCAAAATTAATGGAAATACCTCAAATTGAAATATTGTTGGACATTTTATAAATTTATGTATTTAATAATTTTCGCATATAGATTATCAGGATTGAATGGTTTTGATATATAATCATTGACGCCAATGGCATCAAGTTGGTCTTTTACCTCAATCAACGATGAAGCGGTCAAGGCGATGATTGGCATAGATCTAATTTTTTCATCCGAATGGCTTCTAATATACTCACCTACTTCAAATCCATCTTTTTCAGGCATTTGCAAATCCAAAAGTATCAAATCAAAATCTTGATTATCAATGGCTTCAATCGCTTCATAACCATCATTTGTCATTACTATTTCTTTTACGCCCCATTTATTCAGAAATTTCTTGATCATTATCTGATTGACAAAGTTATCCTCAGCTACCAAAATTGAAGCATGTGACAAGTTTTTTTCTATTTTGACAAGGTCAATTTTATTTTCAAAATATTCCACTTTAAGCTTATTGAATTCTAATTCAAAACTAAATTCAGACCCTCCTTTTGGGACACTGGAGACCACAATCTCTCCACCAAAAAGCTCCACCAATTTTTTGACAATTGCTAAGCCTAATCCTGTTCCTCCATACTTCCTCGTCGTTTCGGTACTTGCCTGCGTAAATGCATCAAAGATGGACTCTAACTTCTCTTCTGCAATTCCTATTCCGCTATCCTTGAATTCAAACCTGATTTTTACATTCTTTTTATTTTCAAATACTTTTTTCAATTGGATTTTCACAAATCCTTTCTCGGTAAATTTGATGGCATTGGAGACTAAGTTATTGGCTACTTGAGACAGTCTTACGGGATCTCCCATCAGCACTTTTGGAATTGAGCTATCAATATCAAAACTTACTTCCAATTTTTTTTCCCTAGCTTGGTAAGTATAGGAATGAATTATCCTATTGAATACTACATTGATGTCAAAGGCTACATTATCCAAATCAATTTTGCCAGATTCAATTTTGCTGAAATCAAGGATATCATTGATCAAACCCAACAAATTCTCTGCAGAAAATTGTAAGGTTTTCAAATTTTCCAGTTGATCTAGCCTTGGGTTTTCTTCCATTAGCAAATGGGCCATACCTATCACAGCATTCATTGGTGTTCTGATTTCATGACTCATAATCGACAAAAACTGCGACTTGATCATGGAGGCCTGTTCTGCTTTTTCTTTTGCAAAGAAAAGTTCTCTTTGATCCTCTTTCTGTTTTGTGATATCTCTAGCTACACCTATATAATTCCTTACATTGCCCAGTTCATCTCGGAGTAGGCGCCCGTTGGAACTGAATACGCGATATTCTCCATTTTTATGTTTAAGCCTGTACTCCAAATACTGATGATTTTCCAAGATATTTGAAGAAGATTCCTTCATGATTTCTACAAAAACAAGCAGGTCATCAGGATGTAGATAATCTATCAACTTGGAGCGGGTAACCTCCTGATAATCGTAACCTAGAAACTGCTTTACATTTGGAGAGATATATGTCAGAACCAAATCGGTGGTAAGTGAAAAAATGATTTCGGTTGATTCTTCTACCAAAGTCCTATATTTTTCTTCACTGGCTTTGAGATTTTCTTTTGCTTCGTACTCTTCATTGATATCCCGGAGGATACCAAGGGCATAATCTACCCCACCATTGTAGGCAATTGGCCTTACGGTCAGTTCATACACCTTTTTTCTGAAAACAAGAATTTTGTGAACGAAAGCTCTATTATTGATTGCGTTTAGGACAGCAGGTTTTATTTCATGAAGATTGTATTTATGTATCTCTTCTAAGGTTTTTCCAATAAAATCCTTAGAATTCATCCCCCAATCTGCGAAATTGTCTCCCTCAGCTGCTACATACCTTAAGTCTTTATCTATTAGGAAAACATTCGTCAAAGGTATATTTGTTGCCAAGATCCTATCATTGACATGGGTGAGAATTTCAGTCAGAGACAACAAATTCTCATTTGTAAGGAGCTTTTTCTTTAGTAAATGATCACTAAAAGTAGTTGCGTAAGAATCCCCCAATTCGCTCAGTACATTTCCCTCTTTTTCAAAATTATCCTTGGGAAGAGATCCTGAATCTTCAGTCGAAATAATTTTACCTTTACCCAAAAGACAATTTTCATTCTTGTGGAACGTAACCCGTTGGATTTCCCACTCAATTGCAACCTGTTTTCCAAAATTATTTTCGGTATTGAGGATAATTTCTATTTTCGGTAATTCTACTTTATCAAAAAAGTCGTTAATTACTTTTTGAATTTCATCATCCTCAAAAAACTGCCTCCAATCATCTGGACATTTGTCGAAATAATATCTACAAAAACTATTATAACGGATGGAGTTCTCTTGATTGATTAGTATAAAAGGTTCTTGTATTTTATCAAAAAAACAAAAAAGATCAATTTCGGGGTTTAGGTTCATTTCAAGTCAACGGTTCGAGGATTCAAATTACGACAAATAATCTGCACATGTTCATTATTCGATACAATTTATGTTTATCCACTTTCATACCAATATCCACCTTGAATTTGGTAGATACCTTGAATTCAATTGCTGTCCCCGATCGACAGTCAACTTTCGGCGATTATCCGCATGATTTGATGCGAAAATCCACATTTTGATATCATTGCGGTTCATCAAAATAAAATTTATGATTATACGCTTCTTTGCCAATAGCTTTAATTCCATGGTCGATTGCTTGTTTATGTTCAATATCTAAGAGAATCTAATATCAATTTATATCGGATCTAAGCTAAATCAAGCTTGTCTTTAGATAGTGGCAAAGTTCCGTATATCCATAATACAATTAATATCATTTCACTATTGCAACTAAATTCAATTCAATGTTACAAAAATCTAAATATCTTATTCTCATATCACTCTTGTTTTGGAATTATTCCATTGCCCAAAACAGTGAGTTGATCCAGTTGACGGATCTCACAAAAATCATTACGACTTCATCACATCAAATCACTCCTGATGGCAAAAAGGTAGTCTTTGTAAAAAACTTTGTGGAAGATAAAGGCAAAGAGCAGTATAGTTACAAGAGTCAAGCTTGGATCGCTGACATTTCAGACAATTCCGAAAGCCATCCATTAACATCCTCAGAATACAATGTATCCTCTATTGCCCTCTCTCCGGATGGATCAAAGATAGCCTTTACAAGACCTAAAGATGGAAAAGCACAAATCTGGATTTTATCTCTGACTGGAGGGGAAAGCCAAGTATTTACCGAAGAAAAATACGGCGCTAGCAATCCTCAATGGTCTCCTGATGGAAAAAAAATTCTTTTCAGTACCACTTACCCAATTTGGGCTATAGATGGAAGACCTACTTGGGAGCATCAAAGGCCTGGTAGAGAATATGGTGATGAGCCAAATTATAAAGCGATAAATGCTGGAATCGGGATGGAGGAAATCAAAGCAAATCCCGATGGAAATATAGAAGAGCTTCGTGCATGGCTTGCAAAAAATGCAGCAAAAAACGACCCAAGAGTTATAGACAGACTAAATTTCCTTGGGGAAAAGGACCTGAGCCCAGACTTGTATTTCTCACATCTTGGGGTGTTGGATATTGAAAGTGGAAAATCTGAAATATTGACACAGGGATTCCAAAGTTATTTTGGCGCCACATGGTCTCCTGACGGCAAATATTTACTAGCGTCTTCTTTGAAAAATGAAGAGCATCCGGATGTGACAAGTCATACCGAAATCTGGAAAATAGACTTGACCACCAAAGCTACTGAAGTATTTTTCAAGCTTGAAGGACACAGAGTTGGTAATCCAAGCTTTTCTCCAAATGGTAAATTGATTCTATTCAATGGCCAAAACATCGATGAACCTAGTTACAACATGGGAATGCTTGGTCTCATGAAAGCTGACGGCACGGGATTCAAATGGCTTACAGAGTCTCTCGATAGAAGTATCTCTAGTGGGGAATGGCTGGAAGATAGCCAATCTATCTATTTCACTGGAGGAAATAACGGCGGCACTTCTCTATGGAAAGTCAATGTAAACAATGGCAAAATAGATCCAATAATCACGGGGCCAGTAGGAGTAGGAAATCTTGATGTAGTGGGCCAAAAAATGGTCTATTCACTAATTCAAATAGAAAATCCATCTGAATTTTATGTAGCAGATCTATCAAATAAAAACCCCAAACAAATAAGTCAATTCAATAATGCTTGGCTAGAAGGAAAGAAAATCTCCAAACCAAAAGCACATCTACTAAAAACAGAGGATGGATTTGAGGTAGATTATTGGGTGATGGAACCTGTCAATAAAACTGCAGGGGTAAAATACCCAACCGTTCTGCAAATGCACGGAGGTCCCTCTGCGATGTGGGGACCTGGAGAGGGTTCTATGTGGCATGAATTTCAAGTGATGACCGCCATGGGCTACGGTGTCGTATATGCCAATCCAAGAGGTAGTGGTGGCTATGGTAAGGCTTTTCAAAAAGGGAATTTTCAAGATTGGGGAGATGGCCCATCTTCTGATGTTTTGGGAGCACTTGATGAAGCTACTTCAAAATATGAATGGATTGACAAAGATCAATATTTCCTCACTGGAGGTTCTTATGCGGGTTATCTTACAGCTTGGATAGTAAGTCATGACCACAGATTCAAAGCCGCATTTTCACAACGCGGTGTTTATGAATTGACTTTTTTCCTTGGTGAAGGAAATGCTTGGCGCTTGGTTCCGAATCATTTTGGATACCCATGGGAAGATGGTGTCAAAGAAATCATGGATTACAATAGTCCTCAAACTTATGTTCAAAACATCAAAACACCCCTCCTTATCAAACACGGGGATGTCGATTATAGGACTGGTGTCAGGCAATCAGAGCTGTTGTACAAAAGTCTGAAAATACTAGGAAGGCCAGTCGAATATGTGAGATATCCTGAGGAAGGACATGAAATGTCTAGATCAGGAGCTATTCATAGGAGAATCGACAGAATGGGTCGAATCATGGAGTTTTTCGAGAGATATGTATCACATCCCTAAGGGAATAAACAAATAAAAATGAAACAAAAACTAATCTATTTTCTCTTTGCATACCTGTTGGTTTTCAGCAGCAATGCTCAAGAGACCAAGGATCCAAAACCAATGGGCTGGAAAGACATCCCTGCATGGAAATCCATCTCTAGCAATAGTGTGAAAATGTCACCTGATGGTAAATGGATGGCCTATGCGATGCTGCCTGTAGAAGGAGATGGAGAGCTGATAATCCAAAAAACCAATGATCCCGAAAGTAAGAAATCCTATCCAATCGGCTCTACCAATTCGGCAAACATTGAGTTTTCGGAAGATAGCCGCTGGATTGCTTTCAAAGAATATCCCAAAGAAAAAGAGAAAAAAGCAAATGAAAAAGGTGGAAAACCACTTCCAGAAAAAGTGATACTTCTGGATTTGAAAGAAGACAAAAAAACGACTTTTGAAAAAGTAGCTAGCTTTTCTTTCAATCGAGAGTTGTCTTCCCATCTCGCAATCAACCTATCCAAAGAAGGTTCCAATGGAGATGCAAAAGGATCTGACCTACTTTTGGTTCAATTAGCTTCTGGCAAGAAACAAAACTTGGGAAATGTCCTTGAATTTTCATTCAACAAACCGGGGACACATATGGCATACATCGTGGATGCTGCCAATCAGTCTGGCAACGGTATCTATCTGATGGACATCAACAATGGAAAAACACAGGTTTTGGACAGTGATGCCGCTTCTTTCAAATCTATCAACTGGACTGAAAAAGGTGATGCGTTTGCACTTTTGAAATTGGTAAAAGACAAAAAGTATAAACAGGATCATGGCAAACTTATTGGTGTCAAAAACTTAAGTAATCCGCAACTTACAGTGTATGATCCTGCCAAGGACTCTGTGAACTTTCCAAAAGACTACACCATCAGTCCAAACAGAAGAGCTCAATGGTCAGAAGATCAAAATAAATTATTCTATGGAATTCACCCATTAGTATTGGCTAAAAAAGAAGAGAAAAAAGAGGATGAAAAAACTGATGAGGATTCTCTGAAACAAGTGGAAACAGCCAAACTTTCAAAAATTCTAGCTGACTCTACGATCAAATCGATTGCTGATCTCCAAAAAGCAATTGCAAAAGCCGATAGTTCAAAATCAGAAAATGCCAAATCCTCAACTGAAGGCTTGAAAAAACCTGACATGACTATTTGGCACTGGCAGGATACAAGGCTCCAATCAAGACAGCAAATACTAGAAAATCAGGATAAAAACTATAGCTTCTGGGCGATGTATGATCTCAAATCGTCCAAACATACTACCCTTCAGGATAGCAGTATGAAAGAACTTTCTTTGTTACCGAAGGAAAAATTTGCACTAGGAACTGATCAGCGAAAATATGAATTGGATGTAAACCTGAATGGTCAAAACTTCCAGGATATTTATATAGTAGACCTATCAAACGGTGAGAAAAGCTTGCTTTTTGAAAACTTTTATATGCCTTCCTATTCCTCTTTCCCAAGAGCTTCTCCAGACGGAACCAAGTTGATTTATGGTTTCGATGGTCATTATTTTATTTATGATATTGTGGCTGGCACCAAAACAAATATTACAGAGTCATTACCAGTTTCATTTGTAAATGTAGAAGATGATCACAATGTGACCAAACCACTCCACGGTTCTCTCGGCTGGAGCGAAGATAGCAAATATGTGCTATTAAGGGATGGTTGGGACATTTGGCAAGTACCATTGAGCATTCGAGAAAAAGCCACAAACCTCACTCAAAATGGGCGTCAAGAAAAAATCCGCTATCAAAACAGATTTGTGCTGAATGAAGAAGAAAAGGGTTATGATTGGAAAAAAGCTCAATATTTTAGATCCTATGGGGAGAACACTAAAAAAAGTGGCATTGTAAAAATCGAACCAAGTAGAGCAGGATTGCAAGCTGGTACAAAAATTTTGCTTTGGGAAGATGCAAATATCAACAGATTTTCAAAGGCTAAATCAGCTGATGTTTATTTCTTTACCAAAGAAAAATTCAATCTTCCAACTGAATTCTATCTCACAGATGCTCAAATCAGCTCCCAAACCAAATTGACTGAAAACACACCAGATGCTCACAAGTTCCTTTGGTCTAGCGGTGCGAGGTTGATTGACTATGTTTCCGACAAAGGTGATACTTTACAAGGTGCTTTATTTCTTCCGGCGAACTATCAGGAAGGGACCAAATACCCTACTATCATTTACTATTACGAGAAGCTCTCCCAAACACTTCACAATTACGCAGCGCCTGGATTTAGTGGAACTGGCTGGAATCCAAATATTTACACAAGCAATGGTTACGCTGTCTTTATTCCAGATATCGTCTACACGATGGATGATCCCGGGATGTCTGCTGTATGGTGTGTACTTCCTGGAGTCAAAGAAGCTATCAAAACAGGGGTAATTGACGAAAAAAGAATGGGGCTTCATGGACATTCTTGGGGTGGATATCAGACTTCATTCTTGATCACTCAGACTGATATGTTCAAAGCTGCAGCAGCAGGTGCTCCATTGACCAACATGATTTCAATGTATGATTTGATTTATTGGAATTCGGGAGGAGGCAACATGTCGATCTTCGAAGCTTCTCAAGGCAGATTCAAAGGTGCTCCTTGGGAAAACTGGGAATCTTATCAAAGAAACTCACCGGTATACCATGTAAAAAATGTCAACACTCCGCTCCTTTTGCTTCATAATGACAAAGATGGCGCTGTGGATTTCACCCAGGGAATAGAGTATTACAATGCACTAAGAAGGTTGAAAAAACCAGTGATTATGGTGCAGTACAAAGGAGAAAACCATGGACTTTCAAAGCTTGAAAACAGAAAAGATTACAGCGTTCGAATGATGGAATTCTTTGACCACCATTTGAAAGGAGAAGATGCTTCCGATTGGATAAAAAATGGTGTAGAAAAATTAAAACTTGAAGAGCATTTGGAATCTAGAGTTTTTGGTATAAACTAAAAACAATTTTAATTTATATAATTATTCATGTATTTTTATTGATTATTTGAATAAAATTTACCAAAAAATACCTACAAGTAGGTATTTTTTATGATTAAATAATTTTTGATATTTGACATGCTTTTAGATTTAATCTTAAAGGTGTTTAAGTTTTATGTGGGATTTATTTCCAGTTACACAAAAGTCTCTGTCATTGACAGAGACTTTTTTTAAAATTAATTAAACATAGCTGGCATACTCAATATGATTATGCTCAACGATATCATTGAGTGAATATATGACTTGTAATTATGCAAGTTGACCAGCAGTTTACAGTCATCCGACAAGATCTGATAAAAATGAATTTCAAACAATATTATAAGTGGATACTGATATAAATGCGGACACATATATAAATCATCAACTCCAACCTCCACCCAAAGCCCTATACAGCTTAACCTTTGTTTGCAATTCTTTTACTTTCAATTCTACCAGTTCGATTTCTGATTCTAGAGCTCTTCTTTGTGCATTGGTAACATCTAGATAGTTGGCGTATCCTACAGAAAACATAATATTAGAATTCTCTACTGATCTTTTCTGAACTTCGACTTCTGTCAGTTTTAGGTCCTTTTGGTTATGGTATTGATCAATGGAGTTAATCAGATCCAATATTTCCAAGTAACTTTTGAAAACAGTTTGCTCATAATCTAAATAAGCAATTCTTTGTGAAGAGTTTGCAATCTCGTAAGCCATTTTAATTTGATTTCTATTAAAAACTGGAGCAGCCAAGCCTGAACCCAGTTGATATATTGTTGAAGCGGGGTTAAAAAACAATTTTCCAAAATCAAAAGCGTTGAAACCTGCCATACCGAAGATATTGATGGAAGGAAAAAAAGAAGCCCTTGCGGCATTGATATCCGCATTTGAGGCTACAAGTTCCATTTCCGAAGCCTTTATATCGGGTCTGTACAGCAATAGCTGGGAAGGAACCCCTATTTCCAATACATTTCCAGCTAAATCAACTTCTTCGAGAGGAATTTTTTCATAATCGAAATCATACACTCCCAATAAAGTATTGAGGTATAACTCAGCCGATCTTAGCTCCCTTTCCCTTTCGATCAATAGACCTTTAGAGTTCAATAACAATGCTTCAAACTGATCTAGTGCCAGCTGATTTTCTCTTCCTGCTTCTTTGAGATCCTTTGTAAGATTGAATGCAAATTCCTGCAACTCTATATTTTTGTCCAAGATTCTCTGCTGTTCTTCCAGTCCCAATAAAGTGAAATATGCATTCGCCACTTCAGAAACCAGCCAGGTTTTCACGTTTTTGGCCATTTCTTCAGAAGCCATAAATCTAGCAAAAGCTGCTCTTTTCTGATTTTTGAATTTTCCCCACACATCGATTTCCCAATTGAATTCTGCACCGATGATAAAATCCCGATAAGGATCTGGGATTTTTTTATTGTCTGGAACTGTGGGCGAAAGGTTCGAGTCAGCGTTTCCTACGCCATCCATCGTAAACTCACCAAACTTCCTTGATGAAGCACCTGCTACAGCATTAATTTCTGGAAGATATCCCAGTTTTGCTACATTAAAACTAGCCCTTGCAATCCTGATTTTTTCAAGTGTTTTGAGGTTATCCTGATTGTTTTGCAAAGCGATAAGTATCAATTTTTGAAGATTTTCATCCTCAAAAAAACTCTCCCACTGAAGCAGTGCAACATTCGCAGAAGAATCCATACTGAACTTTTGTGTTACATTATATGAGTCTGGAAGATTCGTATTGCTACTGACCGAATTAGTTTTAGTTGATTTACAGGAAATCATAACCAAAACAAACCCAATTCCTACCCAAGATCTATATTTAAATAATTTCATCATTATAGCTATTTAATTGTCTGAAGAGATTTCATTTTTCTTGAACTTTGAATTCAAAGTTTCAAAGACAACATAAAGTCCAGGAATTAGAAAGACTCCAATCACAGTTCCTATAAGCATTCCTCCGGCTGCGGCTGTACCTATCGTTCTATTCCCGATCGCTCCAGCTCCTGAAGCGAGAGTCAATGGTATCAGCCCACAAATAAATGCCAAAGAAGTCATCAAAATTGGTCTCAACCTCTCTACACCACCATTGATGGCACTTTGGATGATAGAGAGCCCCTTTGCTCTATTCTGAATTGCTATTTCTATTATCAGAATTGCATTTTTCCCAAGTAGTCCAATCAACATTACCAGTGATACTTGTGCATAGATATCATTCTCCAGTCCAGTCAATTTAAGAAAAAGGAAAGAGCCGAAAATCCCTGCAGGTAATGATAAAATCACAGGCATTGGCAAAAAGTAACTTTCATACTGAGCCGACAGCAACAAATACACAAATAGCAAACAAATCAAAAACACATAGATTGCTTGGTTTCCCGAAGCTATCTGTTCTCTTGTGATACCTGACCAATCAATATCAAAACCTCTAGGCAACACTTGCAATGCTACTTCTTCAACAGCTTTGATCGCATCTCCTGAGGAAAACCCATCTGCGGCATCTCCACTTATCAATGCAGATGTAAACATATTATACCTTCCCAATTGCTCTGGGCCATATACTCGCTCCAATGAAATGAAATTTGAGTAAGGCACCATTTGACCTTGGTTATTTTTGGCATACATACTTAAGATTGATTCAGGAGAGCTTCTGTATTCTGGAGCTGCCTGGATCATCACTTTGTACATTTGACCAAATCTTATGAAATTCGAAGAGTAAAAACTCCCAACATAACTTTGGAGAGTTTCCATAGATTCCTCTACCGAGATTCCAAGTTTTGCTGCTTTGTCATGGTCGACATTGATGATATACTGCGGGAAATTGGGTTCAAAATTGGTGAAAACTTCTTTCAATTCTGGTCTTTCATTCAGGGCATCAACAAAATCCTTATTGACTGCTGCCATCACATCTAAGCTCCCTCCTGTCTTGTCTTGAAGCCTTAATTCAAAGCCTGATGCATTACCAAATCCTGGAACTGGCGGAGGAGAAAAAAACTGAATATCTGCACCTTTGATATGAGAAACCCTCTCTTGATATTCGAGAATAAGTTCATTTACATTCTTATACCTTTCTCCCCAGTCGACCAAATTGATCATACCCATTCCATAAGATGCACCGGCTGTTTCTGTAAGCAAACTATATCCAGCCAAAGTAGAAACAGTTTCTACTTCGTCCAGAGGAAGCAAACTTGCTTGAACTTGATCCATGATGACGCTAGTCCTTTCTACTGTCGCCCCTGGAGGTGTGGTCACGTTCACATAGATCATCCCCTGATCTTCGTTTGGAATAAACCCACCTGGTACAATTGAAATTCCACCATAAGACAATCCAAAGAACACCAACAAAACAACAAAAGTGACAGCCCGTCTTCCAGCTATCATCTTTATCACATTTTCATATCTGGAAGAAAGATTGTCATATTTCTTGTTGAACTTATGGAAAAACCTCTGAAGCAAACCCTTTTTTGGATCATGATTCATATCAGAAGGCTTCAGCAAAATCGCACACAATGCAGGTGATAAAGTAAGGGCATTGATCCCAGAAATCACAATAGCAATCGCCAACGTAAGGGAAAATTGTCTATAAAAAATCCCAACCGGACCAGACAAAAAACTCACGGGTACAAACACCGCCGACATTACCAAAGTAATAGCGACAATAGCCCCTCCTATTTCTTTCATCGCTGCCAAAGTAGCATCTAATGCATTCATTTTCTTTTCGTGCATTTTGACATGGACTGCTTCCACTACTACTATAGCATTATCAACCACTATCCCTATCGCCAATACCAAAGCAAACAAAGTCAATAAGTTGATAGAAAAGCCAAACAACTGCATAAATGCAAAAGTACCTATCAGAGAAACCGGCACTGCAATGGCTGGTATCAATGTCGACCTGAAGTCTTGAAGAAATATGAATACAACTATCGAAACGAGGATAAATGCCTCAATCAAGGTTTTGATCACTTCATGAATAGAAGCATCAAGAAACCTGGAAACATCATAAGAGTAATTATATTCCATCCCTGGAGGAAAAGAACTTTCCTGCAATTCCTCCATTTTAATTTTTATATTTTCGATTACTTCACTTGCATTTGAGCCAGGTCGCTGCTTAAGCATAATGGAAGCTGAAGGCCTACCATCCGTCATGGACATCATGTTGTAATCTTGGGAATCAAATTCTACCTCTGCTACATCTTTGAGCTTCAGCAATGATCCATCAGGAAGTGCCTTGAGAGTGATGTTTTCAAAATCAGACTCTTGGTTGAATTTCCCTGTATACCTCAGAACATACTGAAGTGCCTGGGCATCACGGTCAGAAGAGATCCCCGACTTCCCTGGCGCTGCTTCGACATTTTGTCTTCTGATAGCATCAGTGATATCCTGTGGAGATAGATTATATGCCACAAGCCGGTCGGGATTTAACCAAACTCGCATGGCATAATCCCTTGACCCCATTATTTCCGCAAAACCTACCCCATCAATTCGCTTCAACTCTGGAAGGATATTGATATCAGCAAAATTATATACAAACTTCTCGTCTTGCGTAGTATCCGAAGTCATCAAATTGAGGTAGAGGAGCATACTATTCACTTCCTTTTCGGTCTGTACACCTGCCCTGATAACTTCCTCTGGTAGCTCATCGAGTACTGTTGCTACTCGATTTTGAACATTGACCGCTGCTTGATCAGGATCAGTCCCTACTGCAAAAACTATATTGATCAATGTAATTCCATCATTGGTATTTACAGAGGTCATGTAACTCATACCCGGCACTCCATTTATAGCTCTCTCCAATGGAGTAGCTACAGCTTTTGACAATACTTCGGCATTGGCTCCAGTGTATTTTGCCGTGACTGTTACAGATGGAGGTACGATTTCGGGAAACTGCGTGATCGGAAGTGAAACCAAAGCAAGCAAACCCAACAATGTGATAAATACAGATATAACGGTCGATAGTATCGGCCTTTTAATAAATATTTCAAACATGATAATGGCTTTTTGTTAATTAGTCCAGAGAGTTGAAAAGTGTGTCATATGCTTCTTTTTCAGAAACACTCACTGGATTTATTTCCATTCCATCCTTCAATTGTTGTATCCCTTCCAAGATGATTTTGTCCCCTGGCTGAAAACTATCACTGATGTAATAGATACCGTACCTTTGCAATGGAACAAAGCTCCTGACCTGAACTTTATTATCCTCGGTAAGAACATAGACATAGCTGTAGTCCTGAATTTCAAATGTGGATTTTTGGGGAATCAGAAATACATCTTCCAACATGTTATTCATTTGGATTTTGCCGCTCGCACCATGCTTGATCAATTGATCCGGATTTGGAAATCTAACCCTAAAAGCTATTGAACCTGTGCCTTTTTCGAAATCAGCTTCCATTGTCTCTAGTTTACCAGAATACTGATATGGTTCTCCATCTGACAGTATCAAGCTAAGCTCTTCTTCTTCTTTTGAAGCACTATCGTTTTCCAAATCCTCTATCTTATCTCTCATGTAACTCAAATACTCATTTTCTGTCACTTTATAGTAAGCAAAGACCTCGTCGATATCTGTAATATTGGTCAACAAATCTCCTGAAGTTACCAAACTCCCAGTTTTGTAAGGAATTCTGTCCACTATCCCATCAAATGGTGCTCTGATAGTGGTGTAAGAAAGCCCAGTCTTGGCATTTTGTAGCAAAGATTGTGCTTCCACTATTGCCGATTCAGCTACAGAGTTTTGAGCTTTTGCCAGATCCAATTCTGAAGACGATATGATATTTTTGTCCACGAGGATTTTTAGTCGCTCTACTTCTAGCGCAGTTGCCTTGGCCTCAGCTTTGGCTTGCATCAATTTGGCATTTGAAGAATTGACTATCTCATTGTATTCATTGGAAGTGAGTTGAAATAATGGTTGATTTTTCTTTACAGCCTGACCTTCATCCACAAAAATATTATCTACAAATCCTTCCACTTTTGCCCTGACCTCCACAAATTGTACTGCCTGAATATCACAAACATACGTTTTGGGAACGATTATAGATTTGGTCTGCAATTCAAGCACCGGAATCTCGCTTAATGTTGCTTTAACTTGGCTCTTAGAATTGCCTGTATTGCAAGAATATAATAAAATGCATGGAAATATAAGAAATGCATATACGGTTGAAAAACGATTGAATTTTTCAACTTTAAGATTATTTAAACCTTTGAAATTCATAATAAAGTAGTAAATAGATAATGTGACCTTTTTACATCTGAAAAAGGGAAGAGATATATTGAAAACAAAATTTAAAAAAATCTTTAAGGAGCGTTTGAAGAAATAGAAATCCTCAAAATTTGAAAAAAGTATTCAATTATTCCAGTGAAATCTACGAAAGAAACTTTGATAATTTCGCTTTGAGAATCTAATCTAGGTACTAGATAATCAAAAGCTTTGACAAGTATCAGCCTGTGTACCTTGCCCAGATTCGAGCCAGATTGTGACCTGATGATGGAGGTGGGAAAATCCACATAATCATAATCTAATTCATCTACAAACTCGCCAACATAAACTGGCTCCTCGATTTTTTCAAATCCATCAGAAACTGCCAAAAACAGAAAAAACACAGCCATAAATGCAGCTATTCCTTGCATAAATAAACTTGCAGCTATTTTGTGAAACCTCTTCATCAAGACAAAATTACTTAATTATTAAAAAAATACATGTAAAATTTTATCATTGGAAAATAAACAGCTGATTCATTATTGAATTTATATTTAAAAAGGACAATTTTTATAAATTTTAATTTTTAAAATTAAATAATTAACAATAATTTATTATGATATGTTTCTATTTTTCAAAAGAATAATTTCATTGCCTTGTATTTTAAATCATTTAAAATTTTGCTCTAAATTTTTTATAAACAATTTCTTTAGACCTTTGTAAACATTAATTTTGAAGACATGAACAAAGATTTGCGAATCATTTACATGGGGACTCCAGAGTTTGCTGTTCCTGGATTGGAAATATTAATTGAAAACAATTGGAATGTGGTCGCTGTGATCACTGCACCAGACAAACCAAAAGGTCGCGGTCAAAAAATGATCCCATCGCCCGTCAAACAGGCTGCATTGAATTTCGATATTCCAGTTTTGCAACCTACAAACCTCAAATCTGAGGCTTTTTTGGAAGAGTTGAAAAGCTATCATGCCGACATACAAGTTGTGGTGGCATTTAGGATGCTTCCAGAAGTGGTTTGGAATATGCCTCCTAAAGGCACTTTCAATCTGCACGCTTCTCTTCTTCCAAACTACAGAGGGGCAGCTCCTATCAACTGGGCCATCATCAACGGCGAAAAAGAAACTGGCATCACCACATTTTTCCTCAAACATGAAATAGATACTGGTAGCATCATTTTTCAAGAAAAAGAAACAATTCTTCCTGAAGACAATATTGGTACGCTCTACGAGAAATTAATGATAAAAGGATCGAAACTAATTTTGAGAACAATAGAAGCTGTATCAAAAGATCAAGTTGAGCCAAAAGCTCAAGACGAAAAAATGGCCATTCACCATGCACCAAAGATCTATAAAGAGACCTGTGAAATTGATTGGAACCAACCTGCGAAAAACATCCATAATCTTGTAAGAGGTCTTTCTCCCTACCCCGCTGCATGGACTACAATCAATGATAAAAACTGCAAGATTTTTAAGACTGAAGTAAGTGAGAAAAGTCTTAACAGTCTAAACACGGGAGAATTTGAATCAGATGGAAAGACGAATCTCACTTTTCAGACAGGAGAAGGAAGTCTCAAAATCCTAGAGCTACAGTTAGAAGGAAAGAAAAGAATGACTGTAGGTGATTTCCTTAGAGGAAATAAGATAAAATAAAAAAAACTTGACAAATGTCTTATTTTTTTGGACATTTACACAAAACAAAAGGATATGGGTATAGTAAGTGATTATGTGGCCAATTATGGTTTTTCTGGAGATAGGCTATCTCTAAGATTAGCCAAGACCAGCCGTAGAGGTCTTACTTATGAAGATTTCGAAAAGGTAATGGAAGAAAGTCCTGTTTCCGAAGATTCTTGGGCTGCATTGATACACTTGTCAGATAGGACACTCCAACGCTACAAAAAAGACAGAAAATCATTTGAACCCATCCAAAGTGAGCGGATTCTGAAGCTTGCGATACTTTTTAAGTTTGGTGAGGAGGTTTTTGGTGATTTGGAGTTGTTTAGATTGTGGCTTCATGAGTCTTGCATACCCCTAGGTTCGCAGTCTCCACTTTCTCTACTTGACACGACTTTCGGAATAGACCTTGTCAAAGATGAATTGGGTAGGATTCAGCATGGTATTTTTGCATGATTTTATACAGGATTTCAAGAGAAGCTTACGCTAAGGACTTAAGTGGTATTGGAGCCATGCTATATGGTGGAAGATGGAACAGTAAAGGAAGGGCAGCACTTTATACTGCTGGTTCTGTTTCATTGGCCATGCTTGAAGTAGCAGTCCATATTACTCCTAACCATGCCCCAAAAGATTTTCAACTGGTAAAGATACAAGTCCCTGATTTCCAAATAAAAAAAATTAAAGTAGAAGATCTTCATAATTCATGGCGTGAATCTCCTCCTTCACAATTCACACAAGATATCGGAGATGAATTTTTGGATAAACAAAACCATTTTATTCTTCAAGTTCCATCTGTAATTGTTCCAGACGAGTTCAACTATATCATCAACCCTACACATCCACAATCCAGCAATATTCAGATAATTTCTATAGAGCCCATCCGTTTTGACCCAAGGCTCTTCCCCTGATAATTAATTGTTTGTATTTAATTTTTTGAATTTCATACCAGTAATTATTACCTTTAAGAGTAATTTTAAAGCCACTTGTTATGAAAAAAATTTACGCTATTCTTACTATACCTTTATTGATATGTATATCTTTTGATTCAGAAGCTCAGCTGGGAAACAGACTAAAGCAAGCCGCATCAAGAGGTCTTGGCAACGCCCTTGAAAAAAGGGTTGAAAAAGAAGCTGAAAAGATTGCTCAAAGACAGCTCGAAAAAGCATTTGAAAACATCTATGGACCTGATATGCCAAGTGGTGGTGGCTTCAATATTGGTAAAATTTTGGAGGGCATAGATGCAAATATAGAAACTGCTGATACATATGATTTTTCAGGTTATTCAGTCATGGAAATCAACAGCTTGGATGAAAAAGGAAAAGCTTCTGATCCATTTCAAATGAAGACTTATCTAAATCCGGATAGCAAAACATCAGCCATAGAGATCGAAAACAAAGACCAGAAGAACAATTCAGGAAAAACAATAATCATTAGTGATCTAGAGAGAAATGCTTCAATAATATTGATTGAAGCTGAAGGTAAAAAAAACAGTTTGGCTTATGGGTATGACTTCGATGCCATAGAGCAAGCTGCGGTTATTGAAAATTGGGAAGAATGGGAAGAGGACATGGAAGAAAAAGACTTCTCGATAAAAAAAACGGGAAATACCAAGACTATCCATGGATATAAATGTGAGGAGTATGTAAGTGAATCCGAAGAAGGAACAGCCACTTTTTGGATAACCAAAGAGCCTGTGTCGGGCACTGGTTCAATATGGACAGATACCAACCCGATGCTGGGAACAACAGCATATCAAAGAGGCATGGCGGCATGGGGAGACGTGCCAATGGGAAGTATGATGGAGATGCTGTTTGAAAGCAAAACAGACAAAAGTAGATCAGAACTGAAAATTACAGAAATGAATAAAGAATCCTCCATCTCTTTTGAAATGTCAGATTATCCGAACATGCTTAAAACCGAGAATTAATTTAATTTTGAATCTTTTGGAAATGTGATCATTTGCTTCAAATCTTAAGCTTAAGGCTAGGAATTGGGACTTAATGATCACATTATTCATTCTAATTCCTACTGATATTTAACTTACAATTTTTTGACTTAAAAATCCTTGGTATCTTGTAAGCCAAACCTTCAAAATATCAAATTGAATATATCCATTATAGTCGCCAAAGCCAAAAACAATGTGATTGGCAAAGACAATCAACTTATTTGGAAACTCTCGTCAGATTTGAGGTTTTTCAAGAAAACTACAACTGGTCATCATATCATCATGGGAAGAAAAACCTATGAATCGATGGGAAAACCGCTTCCAAACAGGACTTCGATAGTAGTCACCCGCAATCCAGATTTTGAGATACCAGAAGGCCATTTTGTGGTTCATTCTTTGGAAGAAGCTATCAGGCTTTGCATCAGCAAAAATCTTGGGCAGGTATATATCATTGGCGGTGCTCAGATTTATAAAGAAGCCATCAATGTCTGCGATGAAATGTTAATTACGGAAGTAGATGCCAGTCCAGATGGTGACGTGTTTTTCCCTGATTTCAATTTATCGGATTGGAAAAAAGAAAATACTGAACTATTTCAAAAAGATGAAAACAATGAATTCAATTTTGAAATTGTCACTTACAAAAGGATCAAATAATGAAAGAAAATGTAGTCTGGATCACAGGGGCTTCATCTGGAATTGGAGAGGCTTTGGTCTATCAATTTGAAAAATCGAATTATAAAGTGATCATTTCGTCTAGAAAAAAAGAGGGTTTGGAACTTGTAAAAGCAAAGACCAAAAACCCAAACAATATATTTGTTTTGCCCTTTGACTTATCAAAAAATGAAAGTTTTGACACACTTGCATCTGAAGCTATCGCTGCGTTTGGCCATGTGGATATACTTATCAATAATGGAGGAATCAGCCAAAGGTCTCTAGCCATTGACACAAAACTAGAAGTAGATCGAAAGATTATGGAAGTAAATTACTTTGGGACGATCGCTTTGAGCAAGGCGATCCTTCCTCATTTTATTTCCAGAAAAAAGGGGCATTTTGGAGTTGTGAGTAGTCTTGTAGGTAAGTTTGGTTCGCCATACAGATCTTCATATGCAGGTGCAAAACATGCCCTTCATGGTTTTTTTGATTCATTAAGGGCAGAAAACTATAAAGAGAATATTAAAGTGACGATGATTTGTCCTGGGTTTATCAAAACCAATGTTTCAATGAATGCACTTACCGGCGATGGAAGTCCATTGAACGAAATGGATGCCGCCCAAGACAAAGGCATGACACCCGAAGCTTGTGCGAAAGCGATCAAAAAAGGGATTGAAACAGGAAAGTTAGAAATTTTGATCGGGGGAAAAGAAACTATTGCAGTTTACATAAAGCGATTATTCCCGAAAATTTTCGCAAAAATAATCCAAAAAGCTAAAGTGAGATAACAAACAGAATGCTGTAAGCTTTCTTAAAGTAGGCATAAAGTTAAGCCCAAATCAAACCAGAGATGACCAACTATAAAGAGATAAAAGCAGAAATATTAGCTATTGGCGATGAGTTACTTTACGGACAGATAGTCGATACCAATAGTCATTGGATCAGCCAAGAGCTTGACAAAATCGGTGTTCGAGTGATCCAAAGAACTACCGTAGGTGACAACAAAGAGCATATAATGGAGGCATTCAAAGCAGCTGAAAACCGGGCAGATATCGTCTTGATGACTGGAGGATTAGGCCCCACGAATGATGACTTGACTAAGCCTTTGCTGGCAGAGTATTTCAATTGTGAGATAAAACTTGTACCGGAAGCATTGGAGGCTGTACGTACATTTTTTGAAAAAAGAGGTCGTGAGCTCACTGAACTAAACAAACTACAGGCACATCTTCCTACCAAATGCACATATGTACCCAATGAAGTAGGAACTGCCCCAGGCATGTGGTTTGAAGAAAATGATACTGCATGGATGTCAATGCCAGGAGTACCCCATGAAATGAAAAAGCTGATGAAGGATTATGTGATCCCCAAAATCAGAAGCATGTATACTCTTCCTATAATTTATCATAAAGTAATCAAAACCGTAGGAATAGGTGAAAGTTGGCTTGCTGACTTGATTAGAGAATGGGAAAGTAAATTGCCAAAAAACATTAAACTGGCCTATTTACCCTCTTTAGGTCAGGTGAAATTACGACTAACGGCCTTTGGAGAAGATTATGACGAATTGCAGGCAGATGTAGAGACGCAGATCGAATTGGTGAAGCCATTTATAGAAAAATACATATTTGGCTACAACCACGAGACGCTCGAAGAATCCATCGGCAGGCTTTTGAAACAGAAAAATAAAAAAGTAGCTTTGGCAGAAAGCTGTACAGGAGGATATATTTCTCACCTAATCACTAGTATTCCTGGTAGCAGCAAATATTTCCAAGGTGCTTTGATACCCTACCATAATGAGTTCAAAAGTGACATATTGAATGTTGAAGTAGAAGTTTTGAAGACAAAAGGTGCCGTGAGCGAAGAAACTATCATACAGATGGCAGAAAACATCAGGACAAAATTCAATTCAGACTATGGCCTGGCAAGTAGCGGAATCGCAGGACCAGAAGGTGGTTGGGCAGAAAAACCTGTCGGAACAGTGTGGATAGCATGTGCATGGGAAGGAAACACAATCACCAAAAAATTACAATTGACCCAAGACAGAATGCTCAACATCCAACTTACAGCCGTGGCATCCTTGAATTTACTGAGACAATGTATTCTTGAAAAAACAGAATAAAAATTCTGTTAAATGATTTTGTATTACATAAAATAAAATTTAATTTTAAAAGTTAGAAATAAACCCAATTAAATAATAAAAAAATATGGCAACTGTAGAAATGATAATGCCCAAAATGGGTGAGAGCATCATAGAGGGTACCATTCTTACATGGCTCAAAAAAGAAGGTGACGCAATCGAACAAGATGAATCTGTTTTGGAAGTTGCCACTGATAAAGTAGATACAGAAGTCCCTGCCATATATGGAGGGATTCTGAAGAAGATATTGGTCAAGGAAGGAGAGGTTGTTGCTGTTGGAGCACCTATTGCTATCATTGAGACTGAAGAAGAAACATCCGAATCTTTAGATAAAATAGAGAAAGATGCTCCGAACCAAAAGGAAGAGTTAGTCGCTGCTGCACCACAACATACTTCAACTTTGGTAGGCAATTCTTCTGAAGAAAAATATGACGAAGGCGATGAGAGATTCTATTCACCATTGGTTCAGAGTATTGCCAAAGAAGAAAACATAACTAAATCAGAGTTGTCAAAAATCACTGGCACCGGCAAAGATGGTAGGGTAACAAAGCTTGATATGCTCGATTATCTCAAAGAAAGAGATACGAAGAAACAAAGTCATAAACCATCGATCAGTGCACCAATGCCAAAGGCGGAGATGAGTATTTCTGCAGGTGATGAGATCATTGAAATGGACAGAATGCGCAAAATGATTGCGCAAAGGATGTTAGATTCGAAAAGGATTTCTCCTCATGTAACTTCTTTTGTGGAAGCTGATGTCACCAATATTGTGCTTTGGAGAAACAAAATAAAGGATGCATATAAGAAGAAAGAGGGAGAGGCATTGACCTTTACACCGTTTTTCGTTCAGGCTGTAGCTAAGGCCATAAAGGATTTCCCGATGATCAATATCTCTGTAGATGGCGACAGGATTATCAAAAAGAAGGACATTAATATTGGTATCGCGGTTGCCTTACCAAGTGGCAACTTAATTGTTCCAAACATCAAAAATGCAGATCAATTCAATCTCACTGGGTTATCCAAGAAAGTAAATGATCTTGCAACTAGGGCAAGAAACAATAAGTTGTCCCCAGACGAACTTGGTGGAGGTACATATACTATATCAAATGTGGGTTCATTTGGAAATGTAATGGGTACACCAATAATTATGCAACCCCAAGTGGCAATTTTGGCTGTGGGGGCCATTACCAAAAAGCCCGCTGTAGTAGAAACACCTACAGGTGATGTGATCGCTATCAGACATAAAATGTTCCTTTCCCATTCTTATGACCATCGTGTTGTAGATGGCTCATTGGGCGGCATGTTTGTACGTCGAGTGGCAGATTATTTGGAAGAATTCGATTTGGATACAGAATTATAAAATCAACAAAGAAAGAGGTTATTGATTGGCCTCTTTCTTTGTTTTTAATTCATATATTTTTTTGATTGTCAAGGCTATATCTTTTACCTGAATGGGCTTCGAAAGATAACCATCCATCCCGATGGAAATTGCTTCATTAATATCTTCTTGAAATGCATTTGCAGAGAGTCCAATGATAGGGATGTAAAGTTTGTTTTCCAAATTCCTGATAATCTTTGTTGCCTCCAGCCCGTTCAATTTTGGCATTTGGATATCCATAAAAATTAGATCAAAATCATGATTAGCCACTGTATCTATAGCCTCTAAACCATTCTTGGCTAAGGTGATTTTATAGCCAAGCTCTTTCATTAACATTTGCATAAACTTCAAGTTTGTTTCATTATCTTCTACCAAAAGGATTCTAAGAGGATATTTTTTTTGCATTTTTTCCCAAACAAAACTTTCCTCTACTGCCGAATTATAACCGAGTACTTTTTCCTCTTGGATATAGATTTTGCCAAAAACATTAAAAGAAAAAACCGAGCCTTTGTTTTCTTCACTTTCAATCCTTAACTCCCCTCCCATCAGTTCAATAAGCTTATTTGAAATGGCCAAGCCAAGACCTGTGCCTGTAAACTCCCTGGTATTACTTCCATCAACTTGGACAAAAGGTTCTGTGAGTGTTTTGATTTTTGACTCAGGAATACCGATTCCAGTATCTTTTACTGAAAAGTGGACGATAATATTTTCTTCCATAAACGATTCACCATATACATACAAGTGGATTTCACCATTACTAGGAGTGAATTTTATAGCATTGCCAATTAGGTTAAAAAGGATTTGGCCCAATTTCTCCTTATCCAATTCTATAAATTCAGGCAACAAAGGTCCAAATTGGTAAGATAGCTTGATATTCTTTGCTTGAACCATTCCTGAAAAAATCTTCAGTATTTTTTCTAATGCCTCTTTGAAATGAAATACAGAAGACTCTAAATGCATCATACCCGACTCAATTTTAGAATAATCCAAAACATCATTGATGATGAAAGAAAGAGACTGCCCAGAATCCTTGATCACTTGAAGATATTCTGATTGTTTGGTATTCAGGTTAGTTTTCTCCAGTAAGCCAATGATCCCCAAGAGCCCATTCATAGGAGTTCTGATTTCATGACTCATATTAGCAAGAAATTCTGATTTAGCTCTATTAGCCAATTCAGCTGCCTCCATTGCTTCTTGAAGCCCTTTTTCCCATAATTTTTGACCTGTAACATCCCTTGAAATAGAGATCATCCTATCCTCATCGAGTTTAAATAGCCGGGTTTCAAAAATCTTCTTCCCAGCTTGTGATTCTATTTCAAAATCAAGCGTTACGATCTTTCCTGTAGATTTTACTTTCTCAAATCCTTCCATGATTTGCTGATTCAATGGATTTGGCAAATCATCCATGATACTTTTCCCGAGAGATGTTTGGGCAGGTTTCAATAAAAAAGACTCGTCCTGTATATAATACTCCAAGAATATGCCTTCACTACTATAAATAAAAATAATATCTGGCAGACTTCTCAATACAGCTATAAGCCTATTGTTGCTTTTCAACAATTCCTGTTCAGAGATATACCTTTCATTGATATCTGTACAAATACCTACATTTCCGGTAAACTCACCCATCTCAGAATAAAAGAGTTTTTCGAAAGCACGAGATCTAATCATTTCCCCAGAACTACTTTTGAAATCAAATTCAAAGGAAAAACTTTCTTTGTGATTAACTATTGCTTCATCAATTCTATCAATTAGTACTTTCAATTGATCCTCGGGAATATATTTCGGAAAGTTATTGACGAAATCATCAGATTCATATCCCAAAACTTCTTTGACTTCGGAGCTTACCCTTACCATCTTTCTATTCGCATCCTGAAAGTAGATAAAGCCTCGAGATTCTTGGAGTAAAAGACTTTGTTGTCTAAACAATTCTTCAATTTTTTCAGACTTCTCTTCCAAGAGATCATTAGACTCTTGCGCATTTCTAATAAATCTGTAAAGGATCAAAATCACCATCAGGAGCAAAAACATCAACCCTATCAATAAGTAAATATAAGTTCCAAAAATTTTTGAAGTTGCTTCATTTTTATCCTGAATAAAAATAACTGCCAACGGGATTTCTAAAGGAAACAAGCTAAATGGATATTGGTATATAATAGACTCGTAACTTGTCCCTTCCACCTCGTTTACAAATACCCCACTATATCCACCCTTCAAACCGTTTTTGATATCCTTCTTGATCGGCTCAAAAGATAGCGGTGAAATCATGAATCCTCTAGTAGGTAAATAATCTGTCAAACCATATAATTCCCCATTCTTAAACAATAGTTTCTCTCCAGACATCCCCAAATAATAATTGCCCAATTCATCTCCCAAAAAGCGATCAATATTCACTACACCGACTATTTTTACTCCTTTGGATTGATTTTCCAAAAAAATATGATTTTCCTTTTGGATTGGCAATTTCGTTTCAGAATAACTCAATTGTTTTATGAAATT
Source organism: Belliella calami (assembly GCF_022549695.1). GTDB lineage: Bacteria > Bacteroidota > Bacteroidia > Cytophagales > Cyclobacteriaceae > Belliella > Belliella calami. Next base: position 140,124 of record NZ_JAKZGS010000007.1, read on the forward strand.
ATTCTTTTCATCAAAACTGAAGGATACAGACTGGCTGGGAAAAATTACGATCAAAGAATCTAAGATGTTTCTATGGTTATTAAAAATCCTTCTACTACGCATTTCAAAGGCAATTTGTTCATCATCATCTCTTTCATAAGTCCATGGCTCCAGGTTATTTACAAAAAACACCAAATCATCATAAGTAGAAGAAAATCTATTTTGAATATCTTTGGCGGCGAGCTCGACTTGCTTATTCAAAAACTGCCTTCTTGCTTCTAGTTGACTTTCCTTTAACGCATAGAAAAAATTGGTCGCAAGGAAAAGAGTCAAAATCAAAACCAAAATTCCTGTCACCACAAACCAGCGATATGAATTGTTATAGTTTTTTGAAAATTTTGATTGAATATTTTTCATTGGATTTCGACATCTAGAATCAGCCAATCTAACTTTTCCATCGTATACGCATTGACCACCAAATTATCACTTTCTTCATTGAGAACGAATGTGTCGCCTCCTGAAAGGATAAAATTTGAGATCATTTTTCTTACTTCCTTACTTTTGCTTTTAAAAAGGTTATACTCTTCCGGTCGGAAACTATCAGAAGTTATCGTTTGCAGATACGTATGATTCTTCAACGGTGGCAAGGATAAAGCTTCAATTGCCTTTGGCTTCCCTGCCACCACAGTCCCTGTTTGGTCAATTATCACGAGCTGACGCTTCGTTTTACTAAGGTAATTTTCCAAAATAGAATTGATTGAGATATCAAAAGCCAAAACCATTTTGAGCTCATTTCTAAAGTATATTGGATTTAGCAAAGATAGCACCCAGCCTTTCCCAACCGGATCTACGTAAATTTCCTCCACCCAAACCAGACTTTTGGTTGGATTGTGCTTTTCATCCGCTTCATAATAAAAATTGAAAGATGTCACATCCAAATCCGGATCTAACATTGTCCTTGCATCATAGGGAGGATAAAGTCTATTGAGTTGAATTGCACTGTTGAAATACACCTGGGAAATCACGTCATGTTTCTCAACTACATTTTTGAATAGCTCATCCAAAGGATTGGTCAAAAGAATCATTTCTTCGACTGCTTTCCTATCCTTTCCTTTAGTAGTCAGGTAAAGGGTACTTAGCTCAGGGTTTTGGTTTGGACCAGAATTGGCAAAACTCCCTTCAATTTTGTATTTGTTTCTATCTCCATTAGATAAAATTTCCTCCCTGTTTTCAAACAACTCTATAACAAACTTCTCGATTTTGAGTAGTTCTTTTTCTAACTCTTCAAAATCATGGTCAATCGAAGTCATAAATGTTGCTATCTCATTTGAAGCTAATTCTAGGTCATTTTCTTTTTTCTTATTACAGGAAATGGCAAAACACAGGATCAAAATGGCTATTAAAGAAAAATGCTTCATGAGTCTTTTGCGCTTTTCTTTAAAGCTAAATATTTTCAAGCTGTTTTCGAAGTGTTTCACCCATTTCTTTGAATCTGTTTTTTACAGATTCAAAAAACAAACCTTCATAAAAAGTTTCTAGGTCTTTTTCTTCCAGCACATCCATTTCAGAAACTTTGAATGTTTGTTCCAATGCTCCCAACTCAAATTTAATCAAGTACTTATTGTTCCAAGAAAATACAGAAATCCGGATATCGTCTTTTACGAATTCTTTAACTACTCTCATACCGGTCTTTTGACTTGAGAACTATACGTGATCTCAGATTTTAGAGAGGATGCGACTGAGCAATATTTATCTACAGAGAGAGCTACCACCTTTTTGAATTCTTCCTCTGTAGCGTCTGGAGAAACCAACACAAAATTTAGATGAATCGACTTGTAATAAGCAGGAATTCCATCATTCCTGTCTCCTTCTGCCTCTACATAAAAATCCATAATCTCCCTTCTTTTCTTTTTCATCATCAATACCGCATCTACAGACCCACAACCAGCCAAAGCAGACAATAGCAAATCCATTGGTGACTGAGCTTTTTTATCTTCGGGATCATACATATCGATATCCACTTTGTTGCCTTGAGTATTGATCGCTTCATATTCCAAATCCGCTTTCATTCTAACGGTTACGTTTCTCTTGCTCATTTTTTTATTTTGAAAGATTGATATATTTAAATTAGTTATAAAGTAGGAAGGGACTCTTCTATTTTTTCGATTTAAAGTTATAGGGTCAATTAGTTATCAGTTGAATTTGCTATTAAACAATTAATAGCTAGTCAAATCCTGATTTTACTTGACACTTTTTTTATACTTAACCTCTCGTTTTATAGGCAAGTCATTTCGACTAAAGGAGCCTGCCCCGTAGAATTACGGGGAGAAATCTCATACTGAATTTCACACCCCAACTTCAATTTTAACTTTCCAGTTTCAAATAGGGACGAGACCTCCCCGCAATTCTGCGGGACAAGCTTCTCCCGAATGCTTTCGGGATCGAGGTGACTTAGTCACGTCTTGAATCTCACCTCATATCTCTCGCATCTTTCTCTCAATTCCTACATATTCCTTCGATACTGACCACCAACTTCATAAAGTGCCCTAGTGATTTGTCCAAGTGAACAATATTTCGCTGCATCCATTAAGTTTTCGAAGATATTTTCATTGCGAACAGCAGCTTCTTGAAGCTTACTCAACCATTCTCCAGAGATAGAATCGTTCCTCTTATGAAGATTTTGAAGTGTCTCAATCTGAGATTCTTTTTCTTCCACGTTTGCTCTGATCACTTCCCCTGGGGTGACTGTTGGCGAACCTTCGGATGAAAGGAATGTATTTACACCGATGATTGGGTATTCACCAGTATGTTTCAACATCTCGTAGTGCAAACTCTCTTCTTGGATTTTGCCACGCTGATACATTGTCTCCATGGCTCCCAGAACACCTCCACGCTCGGTAATTCTGTCAAACTCAGTATAAACAGCCTCTTCTACCAAGTCTGTCAATTCTTCGATGATAAATGCTCCCTGAAGTGGATTTTCATTTTTGGCTAACCCTAATTCTTTGTTGATGATCAATTGTATCGCCATGGCTCTTCTCACTGAAGCTTCAGTTGGTGTAGTGATAGCTTCATCATAGGCATTGGTATGGAGCGAATTACAATTGTCATAAATTGCATAAAGCGCCTGAAGTGTAGTTCTAATATCGTTAAAATCTATCTCTTGGGCATGAAGTGATCTACCAGAGGTTTGTATATGGTATTTCAACATTTGAGATCTTTCATTCGCAGCGTACTTGAGCTTCATTGCTTTTGCCCAGATCCTTCTAGCAACTCTCCCAATCACTGCGTATTCAGGATCTATACCATTAGAGAAGAAAAATGAAAGGTTTGGTGCAAATTTATTGATATCCATCCCCCTAGAAACATAGTATTCAACGTATGTAAAACCATTGGAGAGTGTTAATGCCAGCTGTGTGATTGGATTTGCTCCAGCTTCTGCAATATGGTATCCCGAAATGGATACTGAATAGAAATTACGGATGTTTTTGTCAATAAAATATTGTTGTACATCACCCATCAGTCTCAACGAAAACTCAGTGGAAAATATACAAGTATTCTGTGCTTGATCTTCCTTCAAAATATCCGCCTGAACAGTCCCTCTTACTTTCGCTACAGTATCTGCTTTGATCTGGGTATAGACTTCAGCAGGAAGTACTTCATCTCCTGTTACACCCAAGAGCATCAAACCCAAACCATCATTTCCTTCTGGAATTTGTCCATGGTACTGAGGCCTTGTAAGCCCTTTATCTTGATAAATAGAATCTATTTTTGCTTGTACTTCTTCTTCCAAGCCATTGGCTTTGATATAAATTTCACATTGCTGATCGATCGCTGCATTCATAAAAAAGGCTGTCATCGTAGCAGCAGGACCATTGATAGTCATGGAAACTGATGTCATTGGATCAGCAAGATTGAAACCAGAATAAAGTTTTTTCGCATCATCCAAGCAACAGATATTGACTCCGGAATTCCCGATTTTACCATAAATATCAGGTCTATAATCAGGATCTTCCCCATATAAAGTCACCGAGTCAAAAGCAGTAGAAAGACGCTTAGCAGGCAATCCTTTGGAAACATAATGGAATCGCTTATTGGTACGTTCTGGACCACCTTCACCCGCAAACATTCTCGTAGGATCTTCTCCTTCTCTTTTGAATGGAAAAACTCCTGAAGTGTACGGGAATTCACCCGGTACATTCTCTGTCAATCCCCATTTTAACAAATCACCCCAAGCTTCATATCTTGGAAGGGAAATTTTGGGGATGCTATTGCCAGAAAGTGAAACTGTTTGAGTTTTTACTTTAATTTCTTTGTCCCTTACTTTGAACACATAGTATTCATCTCTGTACTTTTGTGCTTTTTCAGGCCACTCTTCGAGCCATTTTTTGTTCTTCGGATCTAGCTCAAGTTCTACCTGAGCATATACTTCATGGAGCTCTTTGATTAACCTGTCTTTGTCCTCAATCGTCGTAGAAGAAATCGCTTCAATGGATTTTTTGATGCTGAACAGTTTTTGAGCGACTTCTTTTTGCTCTTCTGCCCATTTCCCGTAATTCCTGTTGTTCTCAGAGATCTCTGAAAGATATCTTGTTCTAGCTGGAGGAATGATAAAAATCTTCTCTGACATCTCTCCTGTCACTTCAAAAGTAGTTTGTAAATCCACACCTGTTTTTTCCACCAAAGTATGGATAATCGCCTTGTAAAGACTATTCATTCCTGGGTCATTGAACTGCGAAGCGATGGTTCCAAATACAGGAATATCCTCATCTGCTATTTCCCAAAGGTTGTGATTGCGTTTATATTGCTTTTTGACATCTCGCAGAGCATCTTGGGCTCCTCTTTTGTCAAATTTGTTCAAGGCAATGATATCTGCAAAATCGAGCATGTCGATTTTCTCCAATTGTGTTGCTGCACCATATTCAGGCGTCATCACATAGAGAGACATATCTGAATGTTCAATAATCTCTGTATCAGATTGTCCAATCCCAGAAGTCTCCAAAATTATCAGATCAAAATTTGCTGCTTTTACAATATCCACGGCATCTTGGACATATTTCGACAACGCCAAATTGGATTGTCTAGTAGCAAGAGAACGCATATAGACATTGGGATGATGAATGGCATTCATTCGAATTCTATCACCAAGCAAAGCCCCTCCAGTTTTTCTTTTGGATGGATCTACAGATATGATTGCAATATTTTTATCTTTGAAATCAATCAAAAACCTCCTTACCAGCTCATCTACCAAGGAAGATTTACCCGCTCCACCTGTACCCGTGATTCCAAGAACTGGTGTTTTACTTTTTGAGGACAGTTTTCTGACTTCTTCCAAAATCTCTTTGCTTTCTTCAGGGAAATTTTCCGCAGCAGAGATCAATTTGGCAAGTTCTTGCTTTTGGTCTTTGTCCAAAGAATTACTACCACCATGATCTTTCCCCAAAGGAAAATCTGATTTTTTGATAAGATCATTGATCATTCCCTGTAGTCCCAAAGATCGCCCATCATCAGGAGAATAGATTCTCGAAATCCCGTATTCATGAAGTTCTTTGATCTCTTCAGGAAGGATAGTTCCTCCACCTCCACCAAAAATCTTGATATGACTTGCTCCTTTTTCCTTCAGCAAATCATACATGTATTTGAAAAATTCCACATGGCCTCCCTGGTAGGAAGTAATGGCTATGGCTTGCACATCCTCTTGAATAGCGCAATCTACAATTTCTAAAACAGACCTATTGTGTCCCAAATGAATCACCTCACATCCAGTGGATTGGATAATTCTCCGCATGATATTGATCGCTGCATCGTGACCATCAAACAGAGAAGCGGCTGTAACAATTCGGATATGATTTTTGGGTTTGTAAATTTCTGTGATAACTGACATGCATGAATTGGGTTTATAATCGTAGAATCAAATAATGTTGATTCTAAAAGCTTTCTTTAGATTCGATTGTTTATTCTTACTTGCGAATATAAGAAAAAAGGAAGATTCGAGAAGAACAATTCGCATAGCATTTCGAAATAATATTCTGATTTTATCCTTCAAAATTACCGATACTTATAAATGGTTGAGAATTAAGTGTTAGAATCAAAATAATCACAAGCTATCAAACCCAAAACCAAATCATGAAATTAACTGATTTATGTCATGCTTTGGCAACTTAAACTCCGTTTACTTTGTCATGTGTAAGAGATGAAAAAGAATTTCACACTGTAAAGTATAGTGAAATTTTGAATCATGTAAACTACTGGTTTTAAACAAGGTTACATAATTATAGTTTCCGATCTTACTGGTTTCCAGATCAGCTCAGGGGGAGAAGTCATTTATAGATATTGTGTCAAAAATGATGTTAGATTAGCTTCTCCAGAAAAATAAATTGAACATATAACAACTCAAAAAAAAATGACGGTTATAACAAACTATACAAGTGCAGCAGAAGCTGTCAAGCATGTCAAAAGTCACCAAAGAGTATTTATCCATGGAAGTGCTGCGACTCCTACGCATTTACTTCATGCCCTTGCAGCAAGAAAGAATGAATTGAAAGATGTGGAGATTGTTTCTATTTCCACTTTGGGAGAAATGCCTCTCGCTTCACCTGATTGTATCGGAAGCTTTTACATGAATTCACTTTTTGTTTCGGAAAATGTACGTCAGGCAGTGAACAGTGAGCAGGGTGGCTATGTACCTATTTTTCTAAGTGAAATTGGAAGACTTTTTAGAAATGACATTTTACCGATTGATGTGGCTATTCTCAATGTCTCTGAGCCAGATGAACATGGATTTTGCTCTCTAGGTGTCTCGGTAGATGTGGCCAAACCTGCCATAGAAACTGCAAAATTGATCATAGCTCAAGTCAACAAACAAATGCCTCGAACACATGGTGATGGACATATCCATATCAGCAGGTTTGCTGCTGCTGTGGCTGTGGACGAAGACCTTCCTGAGGTAAACTATGGAAATAAAATCGGGGAAAACGAGCTCAGAATCGGCTCTTATATTGCAGAATTGATCGAAGACAGGGCTACTCTACAAATGGGGATTGGGGCAATTCCAGATGCTGTTTTGAGTCAATTGAAAGGTCATAAAGATTTGGGTATCCATACTGAAATGTTTTCGAATGGTGTGATCGAATTGCTTGATTCTGGAGCGATTACCAATTCATATAAAAAGAAACATCCAGGAAAAATCGTTTCCTCCTTTGCCATAGGAACCAAAGAGATGTATAAAAGAATCCATGACAACCCTTTATTCTCCTTCCATGAAGCTGCATATGTCAATGATACAGCCGTGATCAGAAAAAACCCAAAAGTGGTGTCAATTAATAGTTGTTTGGAGTTGGATCTGACTGGACAAGTCTGCGCAGATTCCATAGGAAGCTATCACTATTCCGGTGTTGGGGGTCAGATGGATTTTATGAGGGGAGCAGCGCTCTCAGAAGGTGGGAAACCGATTATGGCATTATCTGCAGCTACTAGAAGAGGCGACAGTAAGATTGTTCCATTCTTAAAACAAGGAGCCGGAGTTGTCACTACTAGAGCGCACATGCACTATGTGGTGACGGAGTTTGGGGTGGCTTATCTCTATGGGAAAAACTTGAGACAAAGAGCTTATGAACTGATGAATATTGCCCATCCAGACCATAGAGAATCATTGGAAAGAGCAATTATCGAAAGATTTGGTAGCTTCGTCTATCCTACTAGATAATCAAATAAATGATAACCACATAGGCACATAGAAAACATAGGATTTACGAGAATAAAAAACTATGTGCCACTATGTGTCTATGTGGTTTTAAAAATCCCTTTATCCTACTAGAGAATAAATGATAACCACATAGGAACATAGAAAACATAGGATTTACGAGAGTGAAAAAACTATGTGCCACTATGTGTCTATGTGGTTTTAAAATTCACCTAACCTACTAGAGAATCAATGATAACCACATAGGAACATAGAAAACATAGATGTTACGAGAATAAAAAAAACTATGTGCCACTATGTGTCTATGTGGTTTTAAAATTAGACTATCCTACTAGAGAATCAAAAAACCACCCAGATTGAGTGGCTTTTTTTTATAAACTAAATACTATCTTTTTTAGAAACTTATCTTGGAAGATCATTTCCGATGAATTGATTTGGATTTACCAATGGGATATTTGATCCCCATTTGCCATTGATGGCGTTGATGAAATGGTTTGCTACAAAAGCATGTGCTCTGGCATTTGGGTGAACACCATCCAAAGAAAACCCACCATTTGGAGGAACAATACTAGCTGTCAAACCAACACCTCCTGAACTTACTGACCCTGCCAAAACCCTATTCAAAAGGTCATTAACATCTACCAATACCAACCTTTCAGCATTTGCCTGAACGGCTGCGGATATGAATCCATTAAATGTTGTGATTTTTTGCTGGATTTCGTCTTGTTCTGATGGAGTCAATATCATTGCATCATGTTGACTTTCAATTATTGGTGCTAATGGGCTAATTCCAATTCCTTGCTCAAGAAAAGCTCGCGCTCCTAAAGGTAATTTATAACCATCAGAATCATTTAAATTTCTGATTTTGGGAATTACAAAGATATCGCCGTTTGGCAAAGGTACTTGTGCATCGGATAATGTAGGGTCAGCAACTACTAATTTATATTGATTAAAATTATCAGTTAATACAGGTCTAATCAATATTGCCTTTTCATCATCAGTTAAATTCTCATTATTAGAAATCGCATTATTCCAACCATTTATAGCTTGATTAAGCTGAGTTAAACCAGGCAGCAATGCAGATCTAAAATCATCTGGCACATTAAAACTCAAAGGATTAATCAAATTGAAATGCGGAAGTACATTTAAATCAGGTATGTTGGCAACCGCTCCTTTGGCATTGGAACTAGCTTGCAACAAGGCTCCCAAAGCCAACCCCAATCTTTGTTGAAAATCAGCATCAGAAGTCAAAATAGCTGGATTTGAAGCTCCACCTGTAGCATATCCCAATACATCGTTATTGCCCAACCAGAATGTAAAGAAAGTACCCCCATTTGCAAGAGCTGCAGCTGCGTCTCCTATAATTGTGGAAGTACCTGGGTTGGAAGCAAAGCGCTCATACATTCGATTATATGCTGGATTCGCAGGAGAGGCTGGTCCTCCTGTCAATGGGGTCAATGCTGTTCCCAAAGTAATTCCAGGAACACCAAAATTATTCAAATTGGCTTTGTTTCCAGTAAAATCACCTGGCAAATCACCCGCCCCAATTGGTTCAGGTCCCGCAGCTCCTGTTTGGGTATTTACAGTTAGGATCAATCTTCCCAATGGTCCTTGTGAGCCCATCTGAAAGAATCCATTTACTGAATTTATTTCAGGAACATTGAAGTCTCCACCTCCTACTTGTCTAGCTTGTTCTGCCAAAATAACTGCAAAGGAATTTTGCTGACCTCGATCGTAGAGTGCTCCGTCCATAAAACCCGCAGTAAGTGAGTTTCCTACTGATACAATTTTTGTGAAATCCGCAGAACCTGATGTTGGTTGTTCTATCTGCGGCTCTGGAAATTCGTAGGTACAAGCTGCAAATGAGCCTAATACCAATAGATATAATAATTTATTGAAAATTTTCATTTTAGCAGATTTTTAGTTTAACAACTCATCAAACGTGATGGATACATAGTAGACAGCTCCAATTGTAGGACCCCCAAAGTTCTGGATATTTCTGTTGTTGAAAATATTGGAACCTCCCAATTTTACAATAGATTTCAAATCCTTTAACCTGTAGCTAACTTGCGCATCAAAAGTGTGGATTTCCGGAACATCTCCTTGTGCGAAAGTGGACTCCCATCTAAATGCAGTTTGATATCTATACGTCAAACCAAAACCAATCTTTTCAGTAAGCTTTCTATTTCCAAAAGTCACATTGGTCTTGTGCTCAGGAGTGTTGAAATCATTCAAGAAATCTTCCCCTATATCGGATATAAGCCTATTGAAATTGTAATTACCACCAATAGTGAAATTCCCAGGGAGATTGTAAGTAAGACCGATGGCAGCACCATGAGCTCTAACTTCTTCATCTACTATGTTTGTATAAGTCTGGAAAGTGTTTTCCTGACCTGGAATAGTAACCGGAGTCAGCAATGTTGGAGCATTGATCGCATTGATTGCTTCTTGATCAGAACCTGGTTCTGCACCAAAGAAAATTGGGCCTGGAGCTTTCCTGATGGCGGTTTGAGTAATGAAGTCATTATAAATATTATAGTAATATGCTATATCTATCATTAACCTATTGTTAGCCAATAAGCTTTTGTATCCTATTTCAAATGATTGCACCCTTTCCGGACGAAGTTCCGGCAATGAGGTAACTCTAACTAAAGAATCAATGGCTTCAGCACTTACAGGCGAAATGCCTGAACTCACTTGCGAAATATATTTTTCAACAGATGATAGGCTATATGCATTAGTGAAAATATCATACTTATCTCTATAGAATGGCAATCCACCAATCAATCTTGCGGAAACAACATTCAAATCAATGTGCTGACCTTGTGTAGTCGGGTTTCTGAAACCTGTCTGATAAGATCCTCTGAAGTTGCTATTTCCTTGACTATAAACACCTGAAATCCTTGGATTCAGTTGACCTTGAAAATTTTCGTTTTTGTCATACCTCAATGAACCTGTCAGCTTTAATTTATCATCAAAAATTGTTTTTGATCCTTGGGCAAAAGCACCGATTTCCTGAATAGTGATGTCATTTCCTTCTACATCAGCGAAGATGGTTCCGTTTGATCTTAAATCATAAACCCTGTAAGAGGCACCTACTTGAAGATCCATAAAGTCGATTTCATTTTTGAAATCATACTGGCCTTCTAACATATTCATTCTAGATTGATCATCAAATAAAGAACCACTTGGTATCACTTCAGACCTAACTGAAGACTTGGCAGCTTCAAATTCAGGAGTACCTGGCAGTAGTCTTCCTGTATCTGCCGCTCCTCTTGCAAATTGATGAGCACCTGCCATCATTGCGGGTGAAGGTGCTTGTCCAGCACCTGGATTGAATCCTGCAACATCAAGTGCTTCTAGATAATTCAATCCATACTCACTAAACCATTGTGTATTATTCTTCCATCTATCATTAATTGCTACACCTGTCAAGTCTGCAATGTAAGAATCTCCAGAATTTTCAATAGTGGTATATCCTCTCAAGAAGTAGTTATCACCTTTTAGCTCCAGTTTGTGTTGGATAATAGAAAAATTAGCCAATGAATATCTTTGGGCACCTGTATACACTGAAGTTCCTGCACCATAATTCACAGTATATGACAATTCAGACCTATCTGTAATTCGGTAATGCAATGCTCCATTTAATTTGAGATTGCTTGCATTGTAATCTACCAAGTGTCTCTCGTCATATCCAGTTCGAGATACCACTTGATCAGGAAGGAAAGGGACAAAAGCCGCCAATCCCTCTGCTTGGGCATTCTGTTGGAATCCTGCCACATTTTTAAACAAACCAATATTATTGGAAACCTCATCACCAAAAACATGAACCCTATTTGCCCCTGGATTGAAAGCTAGATTTCCTTGGCTTTCTCTGCTTAGATCAGTTTGATCTGTTCCATGCCAATCAACTGCTTGCATATAGGAAGCATTGATTTTGAAAGCAATCTTATTATTAAATGCTTTTGCATAGCGGATAGATCCTTCATACATCGGCTGAGGACTAGATGGTTCACCAGCTCTTCCATTGATATGGTTTACTCCCTGTTTGTAAAATGCACTCAAACCTTGATATTCAAATGGACTTTTACTGTTAACAAGTAAGATGCCATTGAAAGCATTTGGCCCATAAAGTGCCGAAGCTGATCCTGGGATAAATTCTACTGATTCGACATCCAATTCTGATGGGCCATTGAGGTTCCCAATTGGGAAGTTCAACGCTGGAGCTTGTGTATCCATTCCATCAGTCAATTGCACGAATCTCGTATTTCCCGTGGAATTGAAGCCTCTTGCGTTGATAATTTGGAAATTAATGGAAGACGTGGTCACATCTACTCCTTTCAAATTCGCAATACCTTTGTAATAATTGTCAGCAGGAGTATCTCTGATCGCAAGAATATCCATTTTCTCTATGGAAACTGGAGATTTTAGGATATTCTCCTCTACTCTTGAAGCCGAGACTACAACTTCTTGTCCAAGCATAAATTGCTCGGCGAGAGAGACCTGTAGATTCGAGACATTTTCCTGAGTGATTTCAACTTCCTGACTTGCAAAACCGACCATTGAAAAAATCAATGTCAATGGTGGCGCTTGGTTCACACGAAGGTTGAAATTTCCTTGCATATCGGTAACTGTACCGATCACTTTTCCTTTTACCACTATATTCACCCCAACGAGTGTTTCTTTTGACCCTTCCTCAGTCACAGTACCTGAAATATTAGTACTCTGAGCAAAAACCGTAGATGTGCTAAAGGAAACTATGACAAATAGTGTAAAAACTACCAGCCATGCTCTTTTTGTAAAGTTTTGCATATGTTAATCTTGGGTTTATTGTTTAATTGACTCAATCCTCCTAAAACGGACGAATCATTGTGAAAATTAGAGGAATTTCCGAATAAACCTTCATTTTTAACTAAAAAAATTCAAGAAAAACATTTAGCACTTTTACTATTTCAAAAAAAACTCCTGATAATCAGCTACTATTGATTAAATACTGATTTTTAATATTTTAAATTTTACAAAAACCCACACTACTCAAAAATTAATCTCTCTTCACTTTCATCAAGCAAATAATCAGAAGTTCTCATAAGTCCAGCTAAAGAATCTGTGTAGCAAAAGAAATCGCTATGGTTTACCTGTTGATTTGACGAACAACATGGAGATCTAATGAAAATAAAAGGTAAATAGAACCAAAAAAAAATCCCTGACAAGGGTCAGGGATTGTAATTATTTCGTAGAATTTTTATTTTCTTCATTGACATGTTTCACCAACCTGTCACAGAGCTCTTTCATTTCTTCAGAAATGTATTCGTCTCCAGTAGCATTTAAAATTGTCTGAGCCATACCTCCTAGAATATCTATATAGAATCTTTTCATTTCTACTACAGACATGTCCTCGGTCCAAAGATCAATTCTCAATGTACTGTGGTTCAAATTATCCCAAACATTCAAACTAATGCTTTTTGTAGTTTCTTCACCTTCACCTTCTTTGTCTGAAGCATCCCATTGGATTGATTTAGGCAGATTCTTATCGTCAAGATTGATTTTAAACTTTATTTCTGAGCTTTTCATTACCTATTTTTATTATATATCCGACAAAACTACAAAAGCAGAATCTAAGTTCCGAAGATGAGTTGGTTTTTGTAAAAATCAAATGCAGATCGATTCCAAAATAGTCTCTACCGAATTCTTATCCATTTTAGAAAAGTCAAACCATTTTTTAGCCAAATCCTTTAGTGAAGCTCCTAAATGACACACATCCGTGTTGTCTATGATTAGAAAACAATCGTGGCTTTTGGTAATGGTTTTGAGTTCAAAATGGCTGTATTGTTCATTGGCTTTTTTCACATCCAAGGTTAATTGCTGACGATTAAGCCTAACCACTTCATTAATCAAATCTCCATCACAAACCTAAAAACTCATCTCAGGTATTTCTCCTTCTACCAACATTCTCCCTTCTGTCTTATCGATTATTTCTTGAACAGACACGCCTGGGGCTCGCTCCAACAATCTAAAACCTCCTTCTGGAAGCACTTCTACTACTGCCAAATCTGTCACTATTTTTTTGACACATCTGATTCCTGTAATGGGAAGGGAGCATTCTTTCAGTAATTTGGATTGACCATCTTTGCTGCAATGTTGCATAGCCACGATGATATTTTCTGCGGATGCAACCAAATCCATAGCTCCACCCATTCCTTTGACCATTTTTCCTGGGATCTTCCAGTTGGCAATATCTCCATTCTCGGAAACTTCCATAGCTCCTAGAATAGTCAAATGAACATGCCCTCCACGGATCATTGCAAAAGACTCGGAGGAGTTAAAAAGTGCAGATCCTTTGGACATGGTAATCGTCTGCTTTCCTGCATTGATCAAATCTGGATCAACTTTATCTTCGGTAGGAAAAGGTCCAATCCCCAAAAGTCCATTTTCAGATTGCAATACAACTTCCAAATCATCTGGAATATAATTTGCCACCAAAGTCGGGATACCAATCCCCAAATTGATGTATTGGCCATTTTGCACTTCTTTGGCTATTCTTTGGGCTATTTGATCTTTGTTGAGCATATCTAGAGTTATTTAGGGTCTTTTATAAATTAAGATTTTAGAAGGTAGATTTTAGATTAATTGAAATAAGGTGGAAATAATTTGAAATAGAGTAGAAATAAATGGAAATATTTCAATCGTATTTCGCCCCCAGGCATATTTCAACCTTATTTCGCGAAGCTTATTTCAACTATATTTCACGAAGTATATTTCAACCTAATTTAGCTTTACTTATACACCGAATGGTAGTAGCATATTTTGCGAAGCTTATTTCAACCATATTTCGTCAAAGATATATTTCTACTATATTTCACTTCCTAGAAACTGTCCTTTGTTCAATTCTTTTTTCGTAGTCTTTTCCTTGGAAAATCCGCTGTACATAAATGCCTGGAGTATGGATTTCATTTGGATTTAACTCTCCGGCTGGAACCAATTCTTCAACTTCAGCTATCGTTATTTTCCCTGCTGCTGCCATCATTGGGTTGAAATTCCTGGCCGTACCTTTGAAAATCAAGTTGCCAGCAGTATCACCTTTCCAAGCTTTTACAAATGCAAAATCAGCTTTCAACCACCTTTCCAAAAGATATAACTTCCCATCAAATTCTCGCAATTCCTTACCATCTGCAACTTCTGTCCCCACTCCTGCTGGTGTGAAAAATGCTGGAATTCCAGCTCCTCCTGCCCTTACTCGTTCGGCCAAAGTTCCTTGTGGGATAAGTTCCACTTCTAGCTCACCACTTAACAATTGTCTTTCAAATTCTGCATTTTCACCCACATAGCTTGATATCATTTTTTTGACCATCCGCTTTTGTAGCATTAGTCCGATCCCAAAATCATCTACTCCTGCATTGTTGGAAATACAAGTCAAGCCGTGAAGATCTCGGGCGAGCAATGCTTTGATACTATTCTCAGGAATCCCCGAAAGCCCAAAGCCTCCTAACATCAAAACCGCATTGGAAAAAACATCGGCTACAGCCACTTCTGCGTTTGCTACTGTTTTATTGATCATAATTTGAAAATTATTTTTGGGTTAATATGCTTATTGCTTTTTCTCTATCTGATTTGAGTTGACTTTTCAATTCTTCCAAACCTCCGAATTTTGTCTCTGGTCTGAGGTACTCTTTGATCAAGACAGTTATGCGCTTGTCATACAAATCCCCTTCGAAATCAAAAAGGTTTACTTCAATACTACGGCTATTTCCGTTTACAGTTGGCCTGTTGCCAATATTTAACATGCCATTGAATCCTTCTCCTTCCACAATGACTTCTACCGCATAAGCGCCGTCGGATGGAATCAGCTTGTAGTCATTTGGAACATGAATATTTGCCGTGGGAAATCCAATGGACCTGCCTAATTGCTGTCCTTTGATGATAATTCCATTGAGCTCGTAGTCTCTACCAAGGTAGTCATTTGCTATGTGGACTTTCCCAACTTCCAAAGCATGTCGGATTTTGGTACTTGATACTCCCACATTCTCCACATCCTCTCGTGAGATTTCCTCCAGCTCAAAAGCGTAATTTTGGATATTTTCCTTTAAGTAATCAAATCCTCCTTCTCTATTTTTCCCAAACCTATGGTCATAACCAATCACCAATTTTCTTGTTTGGATTTTGTCGATTATGATCTTCTGGATGAAATCTTCCGAACTAAGTTCAGAAAATTCTTTGGTAAAGGGAATTGTAATCAAATGATCGATCCCAAATTGGCGTAACAATTTGGTTTTTTCTTCAAAAGTGGAAAGCAATTTCAATTTGTGCTCTGTTGGATACAGGACCAATCTAGGATGTGGCCAAAAAGTGATCAAAACAGTTTCCCCTCCAATTTCATCAGCTATAGTCCTGATTCTATGGAGGATTTTTTGATGGCCAAGGTGAACCCCATCAAAAGTGCCGCTAGTGACTACCGGATTAGTGACAGGACCAAAATCCTCAATTCCTTCATAAATCCTCATTCATTCTTGCTTTAATTTTTTCAACCAACTCCCCTAGTTCTTCTGCATTTTCTAACTTGAATTCTCCTATTCTTGTTCGCTTCAATGCCGACATATAGGCGCCAACCTCCAGCTTTTCTCCAAGATCCCTCGCCAAGCTTCTGATGTAAGTTCCTTTGGAGCAAACAATTTTAAAATCAATCTCTGGCAGCTCAAACCTTGTGATTTCAAATTCGGATACTGTAACTGGACGTGGTTCCATTTTGACCTCTATCCCTTTTCTTGCCGATTCATAGACACGCTTGCCATCTACTTTGATGGCAGAATGCATCGGTGGAACTTGCAAAATATCACCAGTCAATTCCGCTACAGCAGCTAGCAACATTTCTTTGGAAATGTGGGAAGGGTCTGCCACTTCTATGATTTCCTTTTCCCTATCGAAACTCTCAGTGGTTTTCCCCAAAACAAAAGTACCAGTGTACTCCTTTTCCTGCCCCATGTAGGTATCGATACTTTTGGTTTTCTTACCAGCACACACAATCAAAAGCCCAGTAGCCAAAGGATCAAGTGTACCAGCATGGCCCACTTTTTTGATTCTTAGTGCATTCCTTACTTTTTTGACAACATCAAATGATGTCCATTCCAAAGGTTTATCAATCAAAAATACTTCTCCGTACGGTTCTTGTTCCTGCATTTTACAAATATAAGCCCACTCCTATGGCTATCAAACCTACTATGGCGCAATAAATAGAAAAATATGTCAATTTGCTTCTCCTTACCAAAGCAATCATCCAAGTACAGGCAAAATATCCTGCCACGAATGCCGCGATAAAACCTGCTGACAAATAACCAAAACTCTCTGGATTATAAGCAAGTCCGCCATCCAAAATATCTTTAGCGATTTTTCCCAAGATCAATGGTACAACCATCAAAAAGGAAAATCGAGCTGCCTTAGACTTATCTATTCCCAAAAGCACAGACGTAGAAATCGTAGCTCCTGACCTAGAAATACCGGGTAGAATCGCAATAGCCTGCGATATCCCTACCAAAAAAGCATTGCCAAAACTGACTGGCTTGTCTGTGTTTTTTGCTTTGTCTGCCAAGTACAGTAAAACTGCCGTCAATAGAAGCATGCATCCTACAAATACAATCTTTCCACCAAAAAACTGCTCTAGCTGATCGTTGAAAAACACACCTACTATGGCAGCGGGAATCATTGAAATGATTATTTTGATAGAAAACTTCGTTTCTTCATTCCATTTGAATTGGAACAAACCTTTGAAAATCTCTGCCAAATCCCTTCTAAATACCAAAATAGTAGATAATGCCGTGGCAAAATGGAGCACAACTGTAAACATCATACTCTCCTCAGGAAGTTTGGTATCGCCCAATATGGCAGAACCCAATTCCAAATGCCCACTTGAAGAAACAGGCAAAAACTCCGTTAACCCTTGAATGATTCCAAGGATTATAGCATCTATAATATCCATTATTATTTTTTCTCGGCTTTGTAGAAAATTGCGTAAAATTCAAAAATAAAACCAATCAGAGTGACTATTGGCCCAAGAGTCAATCCCATAAATCCAAATCCGTGTGGTTCGGGATCTAGGCCTATGATGGTAAATCCTACTACTATAATGGCGATTCCGATCAACATCAGAATGTAATTTTTCTTGGCAAAAGGTAAAGATTGATTGCTCATATTTTTAATAAAGTTCGTCCAAAGACATATTCAAATATTTATTTACCGCTCTTAAAGTACTGAATACAGAAAGTAAAGCACCTACTATAATCAGTCCCCCAAAAAGCATATATAATAATTCATAATTCTGTAGCATGGCAAAACCGTCGATATTAGCTTTGGTATATTCGATGATCCCGAATAGTATAGCTGAAGCCAAAACTCCTGATAAGGCTCCAAAGAAAAATGCCCTACTCAGAAATGGCTGACGTATAAAACCTCTCGTGGCACCCACCAACTGCATACTTCTGATCAAAAACCGCTGTGAAAACAATGCCAACCTGATCGTATTGTTGATCAGCATGATGACTGTCACGATCAAAATAATGATAAAACCTCCCATCACCAAGCTCACTTTCAGTAGATTTTCATTGATAGATTCTACCAAATCTGACATGTATGTCACTTCAAATACTCCATCCATATCCTGGATCTCTGTCACAATTTCTTGGATTTGTTCAGATGTCTGATATTCTTCAGAAATGGCAATGGTATAACTGTCCCGCAGTGGGTTATCATTCAAGAATTTGGTGAAATCTTCCCCTGTATCTTCCAAAAAACTTGCGGCAGCTTCTTCTTGGGATATAAAAACCAAAGCAGAACTATCTGCTTTTTGCATGATGTAAGGCTTTGCAGCTAGCAATTTTCCGATATTGGCTTTCTGCTTTTCTTCGATATTTTTATTAAGAAAAACCTGGATTTCAATATTCTCCCTGATGATTTTTGTAAGTGTCTTTGCTTGGATAAAAATCACCCCAAATAGTCCAACAATAAAAAGGGAAAGGGTTGTACTGAAGAGTACTGAGATAAATTTGAATTTACCGACTTTGGTCTTTTTCCTTGAATTGCCTTTCATATTGATTGAGATAGGGATTTTACCCCTTTTTTAAACAGATTGATATACCTTAGATGATAGAAGCACGAAATAAGTAATCAAATTTGGTCAAAATTAATCAGGTTACTGTATATAACCAATCATATTCGATTTAATTGACTCGAATTACCTTTTCATTTGCAATAACGAAGGCTTGGTCTGATTTGGTACAAGTCATCTTGACCAATCCTGTGAATCTTCCAAAGGCTGGTAAAAGCAGTCTCCCTTCACTGTGGAAAAAGCAAGGTAAGGTGATTTTCTGTCTTCCTTTTCCACTCAGAGAAATCCCCGGATGGATATGTCCACACAAATTCACTTTTCCATTTGGCACAGATTCCATTGGTTCATGGGAAAGCATAAGTCCATGATACTCCAAAGGTTCATCATGAATAATCCACTTTCCTGATTGATAGCAGGCAGCAGGCAAGATATCATGATTGCCTTTTACCAAATGAAAATTTACAGATGGAAACAATTCTATGAATTCTTCCAATACCCACCAAGAATCATTTAGATCAGAGTGGAACAAATCACCCAAAAAGTAAATATCATTAGGATTGAAATCTTGAATCAATTTACTGATCTTAGACAAATCATCATGATGCAAATATTCTGAAATCGGCACCCCTGCTTTTCTAAAATGTGCTGCCTTACCAAAATGTGGATCTGCGATAAAGATCGCTTCCATTGATTTGCAGTAGATGGCATTTTGAGGTAATAAAAATAAGCTAAAACCCAATGTCTCAAGCTTCAATTCATGACCATGATCTATTTCTAGCATTTTTATTGCTCTAATTCATTTAATAAAACGAGGATTAAACACACTTTTGAAAGCAAATTTGCAAACAAAGTAATTTGTTTTCGTTTTATAAAAGTATTATTATTCGATTAAGTATAACAACCTAAACTCAAAATATTATGAATTTGAAATTCTTGAAATTAAGTCTTGTCCTGATTTTCACTTTTTGTGGATCAGCAGTTTTTGCGCAAAATGCGGATGCAATTGTTGGGAAATGGTACAATACCGAAAAAGATGCACAAGTTGAAATCACCAAAGAGGGAAATAAGTATTCAGGAAAAATCGTATGGCTTGCCGAACCAACAGAAAATGGCAAGCCAAAGACTGATAAAAACAACAGTGATAAATCAAAGCGAGATCGACCAATCATGGGAATGAAGCTCCTCAATGGTTTTGAATACAAAGGAGGAGCATGGGAAGACGGAACCATCTACGATCCGAAAAACGGAAAAACCTATTCATGCATCATCAAAAAGAAGAATGATAAAACCTTGGAAGTGAGAGGTTATATAGGAATTTCTCTTGTAGGAAGGACTGTGGAGTGGACGAAGGTGGAATAGAAAGCGTCAATTATTATTTTCAAACTTATAAACGAGAAAACTCAAATAATCTTCTGACAAATCAGGGTTTAAATAATGATTATTAGGAAAAAACAAACCCTCATTAGTAACAAAGCATGATTGTGCACTTAACCTATTAAAAGGTAATCTGATTTCTGTAATTACTTTAAATTCACTATCAAAAACCATTAAGAACTCGGGTTTTTCAGTCATCGAATTAAATTGCGTTCCCAAATCGTCAACTTTATGAGGAATATCACCAAAATGGATTCTATAATATAAATTTCGATAAGGATCTTTGAGTAATGGATAAAAATATGGGTTTTCTATTCTATGGACAATTCTCTTGTTTAAATCTTGATAATCATCCGCCGGCATCAGTTTAGCCTCATTTGCTGTATTTGAGCTTTCAGCCCAATATTTTTCAGTAGACTTGTTTTTGATATCATATTTATAGAAAAAATGTTCTGCTGGAAATGAATAAAAGATTTCATCTGAAAAAAAAGTAACATTTGGCTCCATAGTTTCACCAAGGAAAAAACCATCTTTCGAATATGATTCTGGGAAAGTAATTGGGAATGAATTTAATTTTTCATTTTCCAAATTGATCCAAGTTATGATTGGTTCTTGATAATATTGAGATTTCTTTGGTAAATGTTTGATAGAATAGCTATTAAAATACACATTTCTACCTACCTGGGAGTAATGCAATTTGAATGAAATAGGACTTGCTTTATATGCAAGTCTTGAGTTTTGTTTATTAAGATTTATTGAATTTAATACTCTGGCATTTCTATCGATTATATGAAGATTGGAACTGTTATCTAAATAAAAAATTGAATCCATGTTATGTACGTAAAAATCCCAAGGATCTCCCACTTTATTTGGCCCATCAGTTTCCAAATATATTGAAAACTCATACTTTTCTTGATTTAAATTAAAAACATCGAGCTTATGATTTGGAGCATTGAATCCAATAAAATAAACAGAATTTCCATTCAAATAAAGAGAACTGTACGGGTAGTCGTTATTGAGATCACTGTTTATTGGAATATTTAATTCCTCGACAGTGTATGAAATTATTTTATCAGAATAAAAAGTTTCCTTCTTTAGCTCCCTGTCCCCGCAACTAACCAACGTGCTAATCAATATAATAGTAAAGAATTTAAATCTCATAATTTTTAAAATACAGATTAATAATAAAAATGCAGAATTTACCATTAAACATGTAAATTCTGCATCTCATTTAATTTATGTAAGAATTAGTTTAGACCACAAGCGCTTATAGTAGAACACAATCCCTCAGGATGAATAATTTGGCATTCAGTCCCATTGTGCTGCGGTTTAACAGTACAAAGTCTTTGGTCATAAGTTGTACCTACCTCTCCAACAGGAGGCAAACTTTCGTCTTGAGCAATCAACATATTTGATGTCAATAAAACAAAAAAAGCACCCATTATTAATTTCATAAAATTTTTCATACTCACTTTTATTTACGTTAAATACTTAATTAAACAGACTTTATGATGGCCACCAAAGAATCTTTCATAAAGAAAGAAAGAAATAAGCAAGTTTTTAGTTGAAAAAATTGTGACTATATATATTGAAAATTTAAATAAATCAATATTCTAACTAAAAGATAATTAAAATACGAATAGTGTAATTTTGCGAAATATTTTTCTTTGCTAAAACCTTAAGAAATTTTGATTTCTATCTTCACACTCCATATAAAGAAGGAGGCAACTAATTAGAAGACACATAAAAACAGTAAGCTGCTTGGGATAATTAGATCTATTCCTTTGATCTCAAAAAATTTAATTTACAAACTCAATTGGGATGGTGCATTAGCCCATCCCAATAAAAAGAAATATGATTATCCGCAATGACACCAGTAGGTAATAAAAACAATTGGATCAAGCGGAAAATCGTCGCCTATTGACTGTCAACAGTTGACAGCAGCTGACAGCAGCTGACAGCAGCTGAATTCTAGGTGTGTACCTAATTTAATGTGGATACTGGTTTGAAAGCGGATATACATAAAACAAAATATAGGACTCGATTTTACAGCATTCCTTTTCTGCATTCAAACCTTTCAAAATCAAACTACCTCCACAGATTTTTGAATCTCCCTGAAAGCATAATCTACATCCTCTGCTGATACACTATCTGGTAAGGCGACTATAGAAACTCCTCCTTCTTCATTGAGCCTTGAGAAATTCTTTGGCTTTACCTTTCCTACTGTATAGTAATATCCGTCCAAGTGTATCGAATATTCTGGAGAGAATACTACGCTGTCATTTTGCTCCAGTGACTTGCTTCTGAACAATACCCTCACGCCCAGATTCAAGAGTTTTTCGTCCAAAGGTTTATCAAAATTCACTTTCGAATAATTGTACGAGAAACCATTTCTGGCTTTGATCAAATCACCATACACTGCTGCACCAGTGGGCAAGCTACCAGCTCCTTTTCCTAGATAAAACTGCTCTTGCAAGTGTTCTGAAACTATTTTTACGGCATTGTATTCATTTTCCACTCCAAAAAAGGAATTGGACTCTTCTACAAAAGTTGGTAAAATCTGTGCAGATATACCTCTGTAATCCTTGTCAGCTTTTGCCATCAATTTTATTTTTAAGCCTAATGCTTTTGCAAGGTTGATCTCTACATCACCCAAGTGCTGAATGCCAAAAGTAGCAATCTGCTCTTGTCCAACAAACTTCCCAAATGCATGCAAAATCAGGATATTCAGTTTGCTAGACACATCACTCCCATTGATATCAAAGCTTGGATCAGATTCTGCAAAACCCTTTTGCTGAGCCATTCTAAGTGCTTCTTCGAAGCTCAGACCATTGTTGAAAATGCGAGAAAGTATATAATTGGAAGACCCATTGAGAATTCCTTCTAAGCTTATAATCGTATCCTCTTCAAAGTGGGTTTCCAGATTGGTAATCACAGGAATCCCTGCCGCAGCAGCCGCTTCATAAAGCAACTTCCCGCCAAACACTTTTTGCAGGCTGATCAACTCAGGAAGATGTGCAGAAAGTAATTTCTTGTTTGCAGAAATAACGGTAATCCCCCTTTTCAATGCCTCCGTAACATACTCATAAGCTTCCTTTTCATCGGAAATCAACTCAAGAATATAGTCAGGATTTTTATCAAAAACATCTTTTGCTGTATATGAGAATTTTATGTCAGAAGGTCTTCTTTTTTTCTGATCCTTCACGACAATGGTATCCGGTACCCATTGTTCTTTTTGTTTTTTGGCAATCTGATAGTAGCCTTGGCCAACTACTCCAAATCCGAAGAGTCCTATTCGCTTAGTCATCATTGTGTTCTAGGTAAAAAGAGCTGAGAATATATTTTAACTGTTCGTATTCTATTAGAAATGCATCATGTCCGTAAGAAGATTTGATCTCTCGATAGGTCCCTTTCTGAACATGGTTGGCAATAAATTGTGATTCCTCTTTGAGGAAAAGTAAATCTTTATCAATGCCAATGGCGAGGACTCTTGAAGGGATTTGGGACAAAGCAAATGCTGCTCCACCTCTATTCCTTCCTATATCATGGCTATCCATCGTCTTGGTCAAAGTCCAATAAGACAAGGCATTGAATCGCTTGGCGAGTTTTTGTCCTTGATATCTCAAATAAGAGCTTGCTCTATAGCCATCAGTTTTGTCAGCCTCATCAGCTTGGTTGTTTGCAAGATTTTCTGGATGTCTGTAAGTCAACATAGCAATCGCTCTTGCTGCTTCCAGACCTTTTTTTCCAGCATCAGGATCATTTTTACCCCATGTTTGATCTGCTGCAATTGCCATTCTTTGCGTCTCATTGAAGCCTATCGTCCAAGGAGAGGTCTTGGCATTGCTAGCAAGAATGATTGTATTTCTGACTTTTTCTTGCAACACATAAGCCCACTCGATACCGACCTGACCACCAAGTGAACCTCCTATCAAGGTATGGATTTGATGAATCCCCAAGTCTAACCTGAGCAATTCCAATGCATTGGCCATATCCCTGGAAGTCAAGTTTGGAAAATCATAATAATATGGTCCGCCCGTAACTGGATTTTCCGAAAGTGGCTGGGTCGAACCATAACATGATCCTAATAAATTGGCGCAGATGATGAAGTATTTACTTGGATCATAAAACTTATCCTCGCCGATTATTCCTGACCACCATTCTTGCGCATTTGCATCACCTGTTAGTGCATGGATCACCCAAATCACATTGTCCTTTTTCGCATTTAACTGACCATGTGTGATAAAAGACAACTGCATGTCCTTTATTATTTCTTTGGATTCTAGTTGAAAATCTCCTTTATGGATAAAGGTCTCTTGCGCCATATCGATACTCAGGTAAGGGCTTTCTAAATTCATTGGATTTTGAAATGATGAATTAGTCTCCCGACAATTAGACTTTGTAAGATTTACAGGTTATTTTATTTGATCAAAAGCTTGTTGTAAGTCTGTTTTGATATCTTCAATGTGTTCTATACCCAATGAAAGTCTCAACAAAGTTGGCGTCACTCCCGCAGCTTTTTGTTCATCTTCAGAAAGTTGCTGATGTGTAGTTGCTGAAGGTTGGATGATCAAGGTTTTTGCATCACCAACATTTGCAAGATGGGAGATCAATTCCAGCT
The DNA here is from genome assembly GCF_022549695.1 of Belliella calami. Classification (GTDB taxonomy): domain Bacteria; phylum Bacteroidota; class Bacteroidia; order Cytophagales; family Cyclobacteriaceae; genus Belliella; species Belliella calami. Next base: position 164,892 of record NZ_JAKZGS010000007.1, read on the forward strand.
TATTGATAAATTCAGAAGTGCTTTCTTTGTCTCCTTTGATCTCGAAACTCAATACACCGCCAAAACCGTTGGTAAGGTATTTTTTAGCCAAATCATGGTAAGGAGAAGATTTCAATCCAGGATAATTCACTTTTTGAACTTGATCATGGCCTTCTAGCCATTGAGCTATCGCAAGGGCATTCTCTACAGTTCTCTGAACTCTCAAGGAAAGTGTCTCTAGCCCTTGAAGCAACAAAAATGAATTGAATGGACTCAATGCAGGGCCAAAATCCCTTAGACCTTCAACTCTCGCTCTGATTGCAAATGCAATGTTTGGAAGTCCCAATGGATTATTTTCCCCGAAAACTTCCCAAAATTTCAATCCGTGATATCCTTCAGAAGGCTCAGTGAATTGTGGAAATTTCCCATTTCCCCAATTGAAATTCCCTCCATCTACAATGATCCCTCCTACTGAAGTCCCATGACCACCGATCCATTTTGTAGCCGAAGCAGTCACTACATTTGCACCATGCTTCAAAGGTTTGAACAAATAGCCACCTGCACCAAAAGTATTGTCTACGACAAGAGGGATTTCGTATTTTTGAGCCAAAGCTGCAATTGCTTCAAAATCAGGGATATTAAATTCAGGATTGCCGATCGTCTCAAGGTAAAGTGCCTTTGTTTTGTCATCTATCAAGGCTTCAAAATCTGCTACAGCATTTCCTTTTGCAAACCTTGCTTCGATACCGATTCTTTTGAAAGCCACTTTGAATTGGTTATAAGAACCGCCATAAAGGAATGACGTAGAAACAAAATTCTCACCTGCTTGCAGGATATTGTTCAAAGCCAAAAACTGAGCTGCCTGACCAGAACCAGTTGCAACAGCTGCCACCCCACCTTCCAAAGCTGCCACTCTCTGCTCAAAAACGTCTGTTGTGGGATTCATGATTCGGGTATAGATATTCCCAAATTCCTTCAAAGCAAAAAGGTTAGCTCCGTGTTCAGCGGAATTGAAAACATAAGAAGTCGTTTGATAAATTGGCACTGCCCTTGAATTAGTTGCAGAATCTGGGCTTTGTCCAGCATGAAGCTGTAAAGTGTCGAAATGATAATTTGCTGACATGATAAAATGGTTAAATTGGTTTGAGAATTACGTATCAATATTCTTTTTGAAGGGAACTGAAGAAGGAAACAGTTGGTAGTAGGCAAAAATCACCTACACATGGGACATGCAAAAGAATCAAAACACATAGTGAATTGAACTTGACTTGTCAAATTTGAATTGTTGGATTGCCTGAAATTTGGAATATAAATCATCTTGTTAAGAATTTATATTTCCGAAGGAGGATATTCTCTTTCGGCAGGAATTGGCACCTTGGATTTTCCAGGTTGCCAGAGGGTCTTAGAGCCTGTCTCTCGTCTCTTCTGTATAAATCCCAACACTATAAAAAGTGATAGGATGCCACAAAGTAAATTCAGGAATATTAAGAATCCAAGGAAACTCGAAGAAAAATTATTAAAAAATTGAAAATCTCCATTTTGAGATAGATAACAAACATCTGCTACAGATTGCCCAAAAAAAGATCATAATAAACTACCTTTCAATCAAATAATAAGTATGTACCTCAAGAAAGAAATAAAAAATAAAATTCAGAATTTAAGAACGAATGGAAACTGAAAAAGCCCGCTCGAAAGCAGGCTTTAGTTTTTCTGAACAGTTTAATGCAACTTATTTTGGCATCAAGACAGAATCAATTACGTGAACTACGCCATTGCTTCCTTCAAGGTCAGCAGCGGTAACAGTAGCTCCATTGATCATCACCTTGCCATCCTTGATACTTACAGTCAATTCCTGACCATTCAAAGTAGTCACAACTTGTCCGTCCGAAAGGTCACTTGACTTCACGTTACCAGACACTACATGGTAGGTCAAAACGCCAGTCAATTTTTCCTTATTCTCAGCTTTCAACAACTCGTCAACAGCACCAGCTGGCAAAGCAGCAAATGCAGCATTTGTAGGCGCGAAGACAGTAAATGGACCATCACCATTCAAAGTCTCTACCAAACCAGCTGCAGTAACCGCAGCTACCAATGTAGTATGGTCTGGCGAACCAACTGCGATATCAACTATCGTATTTGGCGCTTCTTCTACTACCACTTCTTCCTCTACAATCTCCGTAGATTCTTCAGTCTCTGCAGGTTTGTTTTCACAACTTACTGCCAATACTACTGCACTACATACAGCAGCTAAAGTTAAAATTTTCAAGATTTTCATTTGTTTCTTTGTTTTATGATTCAACACAGACCAAACCTCAATTCCCTTAATAAGTTTTAATAAAGGAGAAATAATTGATGAAGGGTAAAAATTGAATACTTTTGTACTTACCAACGCTCACGAATGATGCCAAAAGAGAAAAAAGTACACGCCACTATCAAATCAGTCCTCCATGCAAGTAATAAACACAGGGAAAGGTATGATTTTCGAGCATTGACAGAAACTTTGCCGGCACTTCAAGAGTTCGTTTTCACCAATAAATATGGTGATGAGTCTGTGGATTTTTTCAACCCTGAGGCCGTAATCATGCTCAACAAGGCACTTTTGAAGCATTTTTATCAAATTGATCATTGGGAAATTCCGGAAAATTATCTTTGCCCACCTATACCAGGAAGAGCGGACTATATCCATTATATAGCTGATTTGATTATTGACAAAAATGACAAAAGTTCAAATCAGACTAAATGTCTGGATATCGGTGTTGGAGCGAACTGCATCTACCCAATTATTGGAGTTCAAGAGTATGGATGGACCTTTGTAGGATCAGATATAGATCCGGAGGCTATCGAGGCAGCCCAAAAAATCATCAATAAAAATCCCCAATTGAAGAATAAAGTGTTTTTACGATTGCAAACCAATCGCAGAAACATCTTTGAGGAAATTATTCAAGCTGGTGAATTTTATGACGTCAGTATATGCAATCCGCCATTTCATGCTTCAGCAAAAGAAGCAAATGCAAGTTCTTTGAGAAAACTCAGCAATCTGAAAGGTGAAAAAGTAAAAAAAGCCACATTGAATTTTGGAGGTCAGAGCAATGAACTATGGTACGAGGGTGGCGAATTGAAGTTTTTGACTAATATGATCTATGAAAGCAGACGCTTTGGCAGACAGTGTCGCTGGTTTACCAGCTTGGTTTCAAAAGAGTCAAACCTTGCCAAACTTTACAAAACCTTGGATGCTGTCAATGTCAAATCAATAAAAACCATCGAAATGAGTCAAGGAAATAAAATCAGTAGAATTTTGGCTTGGAGTTTTGGGTGATTTCTGAATTTAACAAAGCTTATAAATTAATCTCCGTCATATTAGCTATTCTCTTGTGATATAAATGAGACATTTTCTTTAAAATCATTTCCTTCTTCAATCTCAATCTCTATTCAATTCACCTAACTCTTATTATTGTGTCTTTCCCTGCTATATTATTAATTTTGAATACTTTATACGGAGTATTCATAAAGTCAGTCAGTCTTTTTGAATCTGAAAGTAGATCACTGTCATAGCCTAAGGCGTGTGGACCTGCAATTTGTTTAAAGTTACCCATTGAGTCAATCACAATATGGTAAGGGATTCCAGAAAACTGATAATTAGAATGAGTTTTTGCAATATTTTGGCTTATTAGTTGATGTCCCACTTGTTCATTACTTAACAAATAGTTTTTCCATTTTTCAAGATCCGTATCAATCGAAACATCTATAAATACTATGTCGGTATAATCCTTTAACTGCTGTTTCAAATTTTCTAAATGAGGTTTTTGTTGCATACAAGGGCCACACCAAGTTGCCCAAAATGACACATAAATGGTTTTACCCTTAAAGTCTCCAAACCTTACTTCATTTTCATCATAATCTTTAAAGAATTCTTTTGGTAAAGTTCTTGAAGGTTTTGTTGTAAAATCCCACAAGACAGTTGCATTATATAAATTAATCCCCGTCATGTCAGTCCCATAACCTTTATTTTTTATAATAAATGGTTGAGATAGCAAATAGCCAACAAATATTACCAAAATGAGAGTCAGAGAGGATATTCTAATATTTTTACTCAACTCTTTTCTTGTTGATAGTATACTGAGTACAGATATAAAGCCAATTAAAAAGAAAAATGGGAAATGAAGCATGTCAAGAAGAATGAAAAACAACAATGAAGTAAGCAGGAAAAGTGTAAAAATAAATTTGGTTATTTTGTTGATAAGTCCAGCAAAATAAAAACCAATGGCACAAATCAATATTGGCAACCATTTCATTACTTGAATATTTTTCACTTCAACAACTTCTGTAAACAAAAGAATGAGCAAAACTGCTGAAGTAATAATCACTAAAATCCCAAGAAAAAGCCTTAGAACGGTTTTTACTATATTATTTTTCAGCATGACTTTTATACATTTCTAAACGATCCCCTTACACTTCTTTCGAAGCAGATTTCTAAAAATAGTAATTTTAGTTGAATTTACTAGGTTCACTAAAAGATTGAAAGCTAGCTTTATAATTAACTTTGCCATCTTTATTCATTAAAATAAACATATAACAATATATCCTGATCCCTTTCATTGAGATTTACTTGATTAAATCATTTCAATGAATAAGTTTTTCATTTATACTTTTCTTCTAAAAAATCCCCATACGCTTTTTTATAATCATAGTCAGCAGGCAAATCAATTACACCAATCAAACTCTTAACAAAAGGAGTAATTGCAATCTTTTCCTCTTTCTCCTTTGTAATACTATCTAAATAAGATTCAATTATTTTAGAAAGACTAATATTATGACTATTCGCATATTCTTTAGCTCTCTTGATCACATCTTCATTAAGTCTCAATGTTAACTTAGTATCCATTACAACTTATTTTTTATACGTACAATTATAATATTTCTATACGTCTTTTACAAGTACTGGGTTTTGGAAGTGTTAGATGTTCAGCAGGGCTCCAAAGAACTATTCATTTTTGACTCCTTTTCAATTACCTTTTTTAAAAGACTTGTTTTTAAAAGTGTAACAAACACCAAATGTAGCATAATGGAATAAGCTAAAATTGTAGACCTCATCATTGTCTGCTCCACCTTCAAGAATTCTATATCCTAGACGAACTGACAACTCGTCCGAAACTTTGTATGTCCCAGCAAGCAACACATCTTCTGCTCTTCCTTGTGGTGCTGCCAATGCATCGCCCTCGAACAAAACTCCGATTTTGTCATTTATTTGCCAGTTGAGCCTGAAGTTTATGATGGGCACAAAGCCTACATTTGTTTTTGAAGCAGATAATGTCTCACTTCTCAGGGCAATTTCGGCATCTCTGATTTTTGCAGTAAAACCAGCTCCGAATTCAAATTTTGGCCTTTTTACAAAATCATATCTATAAGTCACTCTATAAGAATTAAATACATAGCTCGCATCCAACAAAGTATTGGAACCAAAAGTAACTCCTTCAAAATCAATCGGTCTATTTATAGCCCCGCTAGATCCTACGCTGAGAGGAGCATAAAGAAGAGATATTGCATGCCTTGATTTAATAGTATAACCTGCCCTTAAGCGAAGAAAAGCGCTTGGTGTGGGACTCAAATCATTTTTCAATGAAAACTTGGTACCTCCATCTCCAGGAATTCTGACATTATTGTATCCTGTAAAAACTCCTCCAGACTCAAAGTCAACAAATGCCTGTGCGGTGACTTTTGATGAAGTGATAAAAAATACAGAAGAAATCAATGCTGCCGACAAAAGATATTTAAATTTCATAGTTTAGTTCATTGTATGGATTAAACCAAATATTTTTTGGCTATAGTAAAATATAAAGAAATAAAGATATTCTATTTACATACAGATACTTTCACATCAAAGTTTCCAGAATCACAGAAAAAATCTAACCAATAAAAAAATTATTTTGAGAACAGCATTTAAAATCAGCCATTTACCTCTTTTCATGTGTTTATAATCTGTTTTTCAGAGGTCATCCCGATTGATCGGGACAGGCTATGGAATCTCGCATGGTTGATAATCATCCCAGTGTGTAAAGTTCTTCGTCATGCTTGATTTCATATGAGGTTATTTTTATTAATTCTAGACTGAATTTATTAAACAATAGAAATTACGAAGCATTAAAAGCTATCATAGAAGAGAAGAAGCATATGTATTCGCCTATTTTGGATCGATTTCTAGTAACATTCTACTTCAGACTTATTGACTCTCAATCACAACAATTCCTCAAGAAATTCCAAAAATTCATTACCATTAGACATTTCTGTATGACCTTCTTTATTGGTTACGAAAGGGACATTTCCTTCAATTCTCCTTATTACACCATCCTTATCCAAAAACAAATTAACTGGAAAACCATTGAACCCTAGCTTTGTTGTTAGTTCTTTTGAATTCACAATGTGCTTAAAGTCAAACTCAAACCTTTCAAAAAGCTTATTGACCTTGCTTGCAGATTCAAAAGTGACTGCCAAAAAATTTTCATAGTTATTGTTATCAAATACATACACCAACTAAAATAGTATTTAAACCTAAAAAATCCAAAATATGACTTTTTGCTCTAGATTCACAAGTTTTAATCTATATGTGTATCTGCTTTCTTACACGTAGCCAAACAATAGATTATTGGATGAATGATTTCAAGTTCAGCTGTTGTCGGATGACCGTCGACTGTTGTTACTAAGGTTAACTCCCTACTGTTTCTACATCTTCCATTTTATACTTTGGAGTCCCTCCTTTTTGCGTAGCGACAAAAGCACCTAGTTTGCTGGCAAAGTCTAAAGTCTCTTTTAAGTTTCTCCCTTCTAGGTACATTTTCACAAATCCACTCAAGAAAGCATCGCCTGCACCGACTGTGTCTTCGACTTTGACTTTGTAGCCTGGGTGGCTGATAATTTTCCCATCTTTATATACAATCGCTCCTTTGCTGCCATGTGTGATACAAATCGCCTCAATAGGATATTCCTCCACCAAGTAATCACAAAGGTCTTTTACCAAGCCTTCTCCCTTTCTCTTCAATTCAAAAAAGTCAGCCAAGATTTCAAGTTCGTCTTCATTGATCTTCAAGATATCAGTATAGCCTAGCAAGCTGTCTATCTTATAAAAATCTATGTATGGCGCACGCAAATTGATATCAAATATAGTCAATAGCGGTTGATGTACTAAGTGATAAAGTGTCTTCCACGAGGTTTCATTTCTCACTCCCAAACTCCCAAATATCAAAGCATCTGCCTTTGCGACAGTTTCTTGATTTGCACTGTTCAATTCTATAAAATCCCAAGCAGAAGGCTCCACAATTTCATATTTGATATTTTCTTTGTCTGTATCATCCACCAGAACTTTCCCTGTAGGATGTCCCGAATCTTCTTGAACCAGCCGCAAGGGCAAACTATATGTTGCCAAGAAGTCCTTGAGCTTTTCTCCATAAGCATCATTTCCCAATCTGGAAATCATCTCTACATCAACGCCCAATTGCTTTAAATTAAGCGCTACATTCATCGGTGCTCCACCTGCCATTTCACCATCGGAAAAACAATCCCAAAGCATTTCCCCAAAACAAATAACTTTTTTACTCATGACTATTCTGTAAATCTTTTTGAATTTCTTCCAATGATCGGCCTTTTGTCTCAGGCATTCTAATTGCTACCCAGATCAATTGTAAAACCATCATCACTGCAAAAAAAGCGAAAATATTTCCCGCACCATAGCGATTGGCTACTAATGGGAAAATATTTGCAATGACTGCTGCCAAAATCCAATGGGTAAATGAACCCATAGATTGTCCATATGCACGCAATTCATTTGGAAAGATTTCCGAAATAAATACCCATATCACCGATCCCTGACCTATCGCATGTGAAGCAATAAAGGCAAATACAAAATATGGTAACAAACTACTATCAATAGCTCCACCAAAATAACTGTAGGCCATCAATGAAAGTGAAATTATATAGCCTACTGAACCAATATACATCAGCATTTTCCTACCCAATTTATCAATCAAATATAGTCCAAGCATAGTGGCCACAAGATTGATCGCCCCAATTCCAATCGTAGATATTAAAGCTGTCTCGGTAGAAATCCCCGCCGACTCAAAAACCCTGGGAGCAAAATAAATAATAGCATTGATCCCTGAAACCTGGTTAAAAAATGCCATCAATATCGCCATAAAGCTGATTTTCTTGAATTTGGAATTGAAAAGCATACTTACTGTAGCTTTTCCTTTGATCTCTTTGCTTTCTTGGATTGCCAAGGCAATGGCTTCATCTACGCCATCAGGATCTGTTTTTGTCAAAATCACTCTTGCTTCTTCATAAGCATTCTTTTTTGCTATCAGCCATCTTGGGCTCTTGGGAACTTTAAAGATCAAGATAGAGTAAATTAAAGCCGGAATAGCCTCGACTCCCATCATCCATCTCCAAGCTTCATTGAGATTGGCTGTACCAATGAGATAATTGGAAAAATAAGCCATAAGAATTCCAAAAACGATATTGAATTGATACAAAGCGACCAATTGACCACGGCGAGCAGCTGGCGCGATCTCTGAGATATACATAGGCGCTACCACTGAAGAAGCTCCTACTCCCAAGCCTCCCAAAAATCTGAAAAACATGAAAGTGTTGACATCGGGAGCCAAAGCGGAGCCAAGTGCCGAGACTAAATAGAACAAGCCTATCCATAGCAGAGAGGTCTTTCTCCCATATTTATCAGCAGGAATCCCTCCAAAAAGCGCTCCTAATACTGTTCCATACAGCGCTATTGCAACGGCAAGTCCATGCTTCAGGTCGCTCAATTGCCAAAGATTTTGGATATCTCGCTCTGCCCCTGAGATCACGGCAGTATCAAAACCAAAAAGAAAACCACCAAGCGCAGCCGTGATGGATAAAAAAAGAACGTAATTTTTACTTTGCATAGGTTGGGGGTTGGTTAATTGGGGGTTAGTAGATTAGGGATTGGTTGAATAGTAGATTAGTAAATTAGGGATTAGTGGTTAGCTGTTAAAATAGTTGGAGGTTTTTAAGGTTGGAAAGTTTTAAAGTTATGGAATATTTGGTTGATTTGGTGTTTTTGAATAGCTGGTGCTTTTTTTATTGTTTTTCTCTTATTTCCGCTCCTCTTAAACACCTCTTAATCCAAGTAAAGAGAGCTCTCTTTCCCTCGAGGTGACTTGGTAGTCATTTCGAACGAAGAGGCCTGTCCCGCAGAATTGCGGGAAGAAATCTCGAACTGAATGTCATATCCTGCTTTTATTTGACTTTTTTTTATTGACTAGGAGTTCAACCTCCCGAAATTATCGGAACAGGCACTTTGGGGTTGTTGTCTTGTCTCGTCCTGAAATTAGTTGACACTATTTTCTTTTGATTAGAGAAGTTCAACCCCTTTGGGGTTGTTGTTTCGCACATCGATTTTAATCCCCGGATAGCAATCCGGGGCTATTCAAAGTTTAACCCTGCCTGCAGCAGGCAGGCACTTCGTGGTTGATCTCATCCCTGATTCTGTCTCGCTTCTCTCCTGCATCATCATTAATCCCCGGGTTGCGACCTGGGCTAATCAAGGTTTAACCTCATTCGGGCTTTTAACACTTGAAACTTGTGTCTTATTTCTCATTTCTCACATTTTCCTTCCACCTTACCAAATAGATTTCAAAACATGAATTTCTTTTACTTCACCAAAGCCTTTTGTCTTCAATTGAGTATATGGATTTTCGGGGAAAATGATTTCAGTTAAAACCAGTTCCCCTTCATTGAAGAAAAACTCAATAGATGATTTGTCGACAAAAACTTGAAGGTTTTTCAATTCTAATCCCAAGTCAGGTGCTGTGTGGATTTTTTCAAATTCTTTATTGAAATCTGTCAGACCCGATAGACTCCTGTCAAAGCTTAGATTGTCTCCCTCTTTTCTTAAAATGACCTTCTCTCCTTCCTGATTTGAAAGTTCAAATTCAAAATCAACCCCAACAATATCCAATTCGATTTCCATCAATTCTGAATTCAAATCAATTAATTCCCCTTCAACTTCTTTCGATTCAAGCCTTAGCTTTTTGATTTCTTCAATTGGTCTTGAGGCAATATATTGATTTTCTCCAGAACGAAAAAGTTCCAATGACCTAGGTATTGTATTGGCAGAGCGCCAAACCTCAGTTGGAACTAAATTAGCATAAAGCCAATTGCTCATCCAACCAATAAACAATCTCCTACCATCTTGCTTTGGTACATTCGACCAAGTGACACCGGCATAATTGTCTGCGCCATAATCCAACCATTTAACTTCCTCTCCTTCAGAAGTAAAGGTACTGCCATCAAAATCCCCCAAAAAATACTGTGTTGCAGAACCTCCGTTGGGTCCTCCAGGGTTGATACTCACAAAAAGAACCCATTTATCATTACCTTCTTTATCTTTTAGAACAAATAAATCAGGGCATTCCCATACCCCTCCATATGCTCCCCAGCTTGGCTGGAAGTCACTTTCGTGATTCCAATCAAGCAAGTTAGTTGAAGAGTAAAAAGAAATTTTATCTTTTACTGCCAAGCTCATAACCCATTTTCCATTCCCGTTTCCTTCTTCAAACCAATCTACTTTTGGATCTCTAAAATCCTTTATCCCTGGATTTTTCAAAACAGGATTTTGGGAATATTTCTCCCATGTCCTTCCTTTATCAATGCTAAACGCTATCCCTTGAGTTTGAAAATCAACTGATCCAGACTTCTCAGCTTCTGCGTCATGATAAGTATAAATAGCTACAAGAGGAGGGTTTTCTTTGGTGCCAAGTCCAGATGTATTGTTGATATCAGCGACTGCCGAACCTGAAAAGATAGTACCATGTTCATCAGGAAAAATAGCAATCGGCTGATGATCCCAATGGATCAAATCGGTTGAGATCGCATGTCCCCAGTGCATTGGCCCCCATGTATTTCCATCTGGATGATGCTGATAAAAAAGATGATATTCACCTTCGTAATAAACCATCCCATTGGGATCATTCATCCAGTTGGTTGGTGGAGTAAAATGGAATTGTGGGCGAAATGGCTCTTCAAATTGACTGATTTCTTTCGCATCTTCCTCACTATCTTTGTTTTTGGTACTAGGCCCACAAGAATTAATGAGAATAAACACAAAAAAGAGAATTATTTTGAAATCGTATATCTTCATGATGTATTCAGTTTGTATTGTTATTTTTTTATAATTAAAACAATATTCCGCATATGCCAAAATTTTTGTCAAAGCGGAATATTGTTTCATAAGTTAATACCCTGCATTTTGTTTGTAAACACCTCTTGTAAAGTCAATTTCTCTTTGAGGTATTGGATAATATTCATCTCTGCCAGCTGTAAACCTAGCATTGGAAAGAAAATCCCTTCTTTCTTTTTCAACATCAAGGTAAGCGTTTAGCACTTGGGCTGCCTCTCCCCATCTGACAAGGTCAAAGAACCTATGCCCTTCCATGGCAAACTCCAACCTCCTTTCAAATTTAAGAGCCTTCCAAGCGAAATCTTTATTTGGGAAGGATTCATATGTTGAGATGTTGTAAAAATCACTGGCTCCCGCAGCCAAGGGTCGTTGGGTGCTTTGCGCAGCCCTAGACCTTATTTGATTGATAATCGGTAAGGCTTCATTCCATCTATCCAATTGAATCAACGCTTCAGCTTTGAACAACAACACATCAGCAAACCTGATGAAGTCTATGTTTTTGGAAGTTCCTATAAATGGGCCTTCCTTCACATAACAGCTACAATCTGGTGCTTGCTGTTCTTTCATATTTCCAAAATAGCCATACACACCTGGATCTCTTGCCCATGAAAAATTGTAGATCATATCTCCTGGATTGGTGACATTATTTCGATATTTGAAAGGTCTTCCAGGAATACCAACTGTATGATCAAGGCGCGGATCGATAGTCTGACCAGGTGCCAAAGGCGTTATCCCACCCGTCGTGACAACATTGAAAATACTTTGGCTATTGAACCCATCAAGTTCAGGCAATCCCTGTGAATTTGTTTTGAAAGCATTGACCATGTTTTGGCTAGCAAGGTGAAATCCACAACAACCATAAAGGTCAGTTCCATGAGGTGAGTTCAGCCCTGTTACATAGCTCACTCTGCTGACTACAGTTCCATCATTTATGGAAAACTGGACTGCCCATATTGATTCTGGACCATTGTCAAAACCATCCAGATAATTATTGCCATAATCTGATTCCAAAGCACCCTGTACTTCATCTGCATAAGCGATAACTTCCTCTAGCCTACTTCTATTGATATTGGTCACTTGATGTTGCTCGTTTTGTTCATAAGCTTGGTATAGCCTAAGCTTTGCCAAGTATGCGGCAGCGGCATTTCTATTGGCTCTACCCACTTCATCTTGAACCTGAGGCAGGTTTTCGTAAGCAAACAGAAAATCCTGCGCAATAAGCTCCCACAATTCATCATTAGGAACATCATTGGTTACTTGTGCTATTTCATCCTGCGTCAACTCTTCGGTAATGATTGGGATTTTTTTGAAAATCAATTTTAGCATAAAATGTGAATGTGCTCTAAGAAATCTCAATTCCGCTTGCCTGATTGTCTTAGCTTCATATTCTTGCTCTGGTATTTCATTGATCACCCTCAAAGCAAAATTTGCTCTAGATATTGCTTTGTAATAGTTTGTCCATGTCCTTGGCGCCATCTGATCTCCCATATCAGGAATAGTCAGATTGTATTGCTCATAGCGATCGATTACATCCACATCACTTCTACCTCCTCCTCCTTTATAAGCATCATCAGACCGAACACTTCCATAAACCCACATGCTAGTCAGGGGCCCAATCATTTCATCATTCCCAATACCTGCATATGCTGCAATCACCAATGATTCTGCATTACTAGGAGAGCTTACATTCTGGCTTGAGAGCACACCTTTAGGATCGTATTCGAGAAAATCCGAACAAGCTATTAGGAGGAAGAACAAACTCGAAAAGACTAGATAATTTAATATATTTTTCATGATAATTTCAGTTAAAAGTTGATGTTTAGACCCATTGAATAAACCGCTGGCACAGGAATTCTATTTACATCCGTTCTTTCTGGATCCGATCCAATGTAATTTTTTGGCGTAAACCAAAAGAGATTCTCCCCTTGGAGATACATCCTCACTCCACCCAATCCAGTGACTCTTCCTACCAAAGATTCTGGTAGAGAATATCCAAACTGTAAGTTTCTAAGCTTGAAATACGAATTGTTTCTATAGAGATAATCTGAGGTAAGTGTCTCATTGAAAGCCAATGATAATGCAGGAATATCCGAAGTTGGATTTTGCGGGGTCCAAGCATTCAAGACACCTAAGCCTGCATTTTCTCTTCCTTGGACAAAATTGTTCCAGAAAATATATGGATCCAAACCTATTCTTCCTGTAACACCAGAACCGAACATTGCAAAATCGAAGTTTTTGTAACTCAAATTAATTCCTAACCCCAATTCCAAGGAAGGCAATGTGTTGCCAATAAAATCCCGATCATCTGCATCGATTACACCATCTCCATTCAGATCTACAAATTTGATCCCTCCAGGCCTTGCTCCTACTTGGGTAGGGCTGTTTGCTACGTCTTCTGCGCTTTGGAATAGACCATCTGTTTTATACCCAAAGATCGAAAACTGGGATTGTCCTATAATTGAATTCTGCGCTGTACCTGGAAAAGCAGCCCTCACTTCTTCCGGCAAATCAGTGATTTTGTCCTTAAATGCCCCAAAGTTTGTATTGACAGTTAAATTGATCCCATTTGCAAACTGCTTGTTGTAGCTCAAAATCAACTCCCATCCTTGTGAGAATGTGGATGCTCCATTCAACACTCTCTGTTGACCTTCTCCTATTACAGAAGCTATGGGAGGAGTGGTCAGGATATCACTTGTATTTCTTCTGTAGTAGTCAAATGAACCAACTATCGCATAGTCAAACAAACTAAAGTCCAAACCTAAGTTCAACTCCTTTGTAGTCTCCCATTTTAGATCGGGATTTTCAGCTTGAATTGATACAAAACCTGACGGTAAGGTCCCAGTACCATTACCCGAGATGTCGTATGCTGTTCCTACATTGTAATAAAATTCAAAAAACCCAGGGATAAATTGAGACTGATTGGCACCATATCTTGCTTCATAGAGCCCAAAACGAGCCAAATCTCCAATCTCTTGGTTGCCAACTACTCCATAGCCTGCCCGGAATTTCAAATCAGAAATTTGCTTCACTTGCTTTATAAAATCTTCCTCACTCAATCTCCATCCCAATGTGGCAGCTGGAAAAATCCCATATCTGTTATTTCTTCCAAACCTCGAAGATCCATCTCGCCTGATGGTAAATGAAGCCAAGTACTTATCTGATAGAGCGTAGTCCACTTTGCCAAACTGTGACAATAACCTACTTCCAGTCATCCTGCCGGTATTGGTCCTTGCACCAGTAGCTGCATCCAACACGAAATAATCATCAGTCTCTATCGCAAATCCATCTGCAATTGCTACTATAGATGAAAAATCATCTTTGATAGATTCTACACCAGCCAAAAAACTAAACCGATGATTGCCTGTAGTTAAGCTATAATTTAAAGTATTGGAAAATACCAAACTTGAAAATTCATTGGTATCATGGATTAGCCTATTGTTTGTCCTTGTGATAAAACCATTCCTGACAGTTGGCTCAATATCTCTTCTGAAAAAATTATTATAATCCAATCCCACACTGGTCTTGAATGTAAGGTTTTCAATAATACTCCATTCTGCAAACACGTTTCCATAGAAGTTATTGTTTCTGATATTATCCCACCTGTTCAGATATTGCATCAAAAGCGGGTTGTTCCTGTCCGAATAACCAGCACCTATAGGCCCTGCAAACTCACCGTTAGCATCTCTTACAGGTATCGTTGGAGCCAAGGTAATCGCCAAGCCAGGCACAGGTGAGTTACCGACATCTCTTGCGGCAGGTGTCTCATTGGAATTTGTAAACTGGGTATTGATGCCAAATCTCAACTTTTCATCAAACAAATAAGTGTTTGCGTTGATTCTAGCACTATATCTTTCAAAACCAGTATGTTTCAAGACACCAGTGTTTTTCAAATGTCCCAAGTTAATCATCAAAGAGGACTTCTCGTTGTTGGTGGAAACAGACACTTCATTATTAAATACATAACCAGCTTGATATACGGCGTCCTGCCAATCGGTATCACCTGCAGGCACATCGGGATTCCCACCGACAAAAGGCCTGGTTGTGACACTATTTAGGACTGGGTTACTAAAATCACCATTCCAATCAAAATTATAAATCTCTCCATACCCAGAGTTTGGATCAGCACCATCATTTACCATAGCTCTCCACAAGACTTCGCCTCTTTGGGTGGCATTCAGCATTTTGTATCGCTGTTGTTTTTCATTCTGTATAGAAAAATTTGAATTGATAGTCACACTTAAACTCTCTCCGCCTTTTGCTCTGCTCTTGGTAGTCACTACAATGACCCCATTTGCTGCCCTAGATCCGTAAATCGACGCCGCTGATGCGTCTTTCAACACTTGTATGGATTCTATAGCTTCGGGGTTGAGACTAGCAAACACACCCGGCCGCTTAGTAGGAACACCATCAATTACATAAAGAGGATCGTTGTTTCCCAAAGTAGAAACTCCCCTAATCAAAACCCTAGAACTTGCTCCAGAGGGGTCGCCTGATTTCTCAACAAACAAGCCAGGAACCCTACCCTGCAAAGCTTGCATCGGATTACCTGAACTCATACTTTGACCTTGTACGGGTCCTAGATCTACAGATACTATTGAACCAGTCACATCCGCTTTTCTTTGGCTAGAATATCCGACTACCATAACAGCGTCAAGCTCTGCAATATCTTCTTCAAGCGATACATTGATGATAGAGCGATTCCCTACTGTTTCATTGATGGTAGTGTATCCGACAAAGGAAAAAACCAAAACATCGGAAGGTTCGGCCTCAAGACTGTAGCTTCCATCAATATCCGTAATCACTCCCTTAGAAGTTCCTTTGACAGACACTGTAACTCCGGGAATACCGTCACCTAAAGTTTTGTCGGTGACTGTTCCTGACACTTTAGCTTGCTGCGCCATCAAAGGTGCAGCCAACAGAAAGGTCATTAAAATCAGTAATAGTTGTTTTTTCATAAACTATGGGTTTATTGGTTGTTGTTTTGATTAGGTATCTGCCGGAATCACTCCGGCAGATGGTTTATTAATAGGTTGAGAATAATTTGAATTAATACTATGATATCTACCAAACAGGTAAGAAATTTTAATTTGTAATTTGATAAAGCACTTTTGGACATGGAGCCTTACACTTGAGCAAAAAATATTTCTTGGGCTTACAACAGATTTAAGATTTTTGGATAAAAATTGTATATCTAAATGATTGTGAAATGGTCTTTTTATCTCCTTCAAGAAACAGATCGATGCTTTTAGATTAAGGGTAATTTTTAAAAAATAGTGGGTAATCTCTGGGAAATAACTTTTCATACCTCTACCGAGTCCCAAGAAAGGGTTACAAAAAAAAACATCTGAAAAATAAACACTCCGTAAACAGAATATTAATCTACAGTATGAATTCAAAACAATACAATATAATGTAAAATATCTCATTGGGTCTAATGTTGACACCAATGTAGCAAGCATACAGAATTCTAGTTTTCGAAGATGTTCCTAATTATTTCAATTTTGTATCAATTGAATAAGAATAACAGAAAACCATCAAATAGACCGATTTCAAACGATTTCAAAAACAAAAAATGATAATCCTGACTTTCAATTTTGATCGACAATTTCAAATTCATTCTACTTTTCGTCATAACTTATCCCTAAACTCACTTGGAGTGATCCCATAGGTATTTTTAAAAACAGTCGAAAAATAAGCAGCAGTCTTAAAACCTGTTTGAAATGCAATTTCTGCAATACTGAATTGTCTATTGCCCAAAAGGTATTTTGATTTTTTCAATCTTATTTTATTGATATAATCATTTACAGAATACCCCAATGCTGATTTTACTTTCCTATAAAGCTGACCTCTTGACAGCCCCATATCTTTGCAGATATCATTGACCCCAAAATCTGGGTTGGACAAATGCTTTTCAATTACTGCATTGAAAGTATTAACAAATTTTTTATCTGATTTTTCTGCCTTATGTTCATTTGTCACCTGTTCATTTGCTGGTAGTGCATGTAAAAAATGTTGTTCGATCTTTAATCTATTGACCATAACAGTATTGATTTTTTCCATCAAAACAGCCATACTAAAAGGCTTCGTAATATAATCTTCCACACCTGACTTGATTCCAAGAAGCAAATCTTCTTGAGAACTTTTGGCAGAAATCACAATGATGGGGATAGATGCTGTTCTCGGATCATTCTTCAGCTTGGAAATCAGATCAAGACCATTCTCATTTCGTATCATCAAATCACAAGTGATAAGATCTGGAACCAAATCAGAAGCTTTTGAAAAAGCAGTTTCAACATCTTGGGCTTCGACAACCTGATATTTGACAGAAAGACCCCTTCTGAGGTATTCACGAATATCTGTATCATCTTCAATAATGAGGATCATCTTTCCTACAACTGGAGTTTGCTCAATTTCTAATTTTGCCAACGCATCAGACATATAGTTATGATGATCCAGTACCAACTCTCTATAATCTGTTGACAGAAACTCTTCCTCGCCAAAATGAGCATTACCCATTTTCAGCCTTACCTCAAATACAGTACTTTCACCAAGCCTACTTCGGACATTAATCTGTCCATGTTGTGCTTCTATCAGTTCTTTCGCCAAAGCCAACCCCAAGCCAGTACCAACTTTTCTGAATCCTGAATTACCCTGATAAAACCTATCAAACACATGTAGGATTTCTTCCTGATCCATACCTTCTCCATTGTCTTCTACTTGGATGACCACTTCATACTTGAGAATATCTTGAAATACTCTAATGTAGATAAAACCTTTGGAGGGTGTGAATTTGAATGAATTCGAAAGCAAATTAAACAACACTTTGTCCATCATAACGGGATCAAACCAGAGTTTTATTCCGAGATCTTCGCAAAGTAGCTTAAACCTGATCTGATTATTATTTGCTGTTTTTTCGAATACAGACATGATCTCCTCTATAAAAGGTACCAAAGCCATTTCTGAAACTTTCGCACCCATGTGACCATGATCAATTTTTCTAAAATCCATCAGTTGATTAACAAGACGTAAGAGCCTGTAAGTATTCTTTCTTATCAGCAGTAGGTCATTTTTGAATTGAGGAAAATTCTTTGAATTCAACATATCTTCCACCGGCCCTTGGATTAAAGTGAGCGGCGTCCTGAATTCATGGGAGACATTTGTGAAAAACTCCAATTTTTGTTGTGTAGCCAACTCTGCTTTTTGGGCATAAGCTATGATCTGTTGCTGTTGGTCTAAGACCTCCTCATTCTTGGCAGCTAACTCACTATTAATAATTTGCTTGTCTTTCAGTGATTTGAAGACGTAAATCAAAGAGCCTATTGCAATGCAAAGTGTAATTCCAAACACGATCAGAAGACCTCTCTGACTTTGATATACTTTAATTTGTGAAGCAATCATCTCATTTTGTCTAGAGATGTTTGCTTGCTGATTGATAATCCTATCGGTCTGCTGCTTCATGATCCTGACATTGGAAACATCTACTGCGGCAGTCTGTAGAAGATTTTCTTTGTCAAAGGATTCATTTGATAAAATTCTCCATGCAATCTCTATGGCTTTATCCCCCCCTGTAGGGTAAAAAAATGTGGCATCCAAAATTCCGTCATTAACTGCTTGCAAACCAGCTCTTGGCCCTGGCAATGCATCAATACCAATAATTATTGCATGCTCAATTCCAAATTCTTGACACACTTCACCAGCCGATATAGCCATGACATCGTTGTGGCAAAAAATCAAATCAAATGAAGCATCAGGGTTGACAGACAAAAACTCCCTGAATTTTTGTTTTGCTACATCCCTCTCCCATTCACCCTCTAGCTGATACTTGAAGGCAAATGAAGTACCTTCCAAAGCCCTTTTGAGCCCTTGATGCCTATCTATTGCAGGAGAGCTACCTCTCAACCCCCAAATTTCCAAAATATCTATATGTTCGGGATAGGTGGTTTTGATGTATTGACCTACAGTTTGTCCTATTTCATAGTTATCTCCACCAATGTAAGCTGAGTATTGACTGGAAACAATCTTTCGATCAATCACAATCACAGGAGTCCCCGAGCGAAACACTTCTTCTACTATTCCTGTGATTGGCTCTGATTCATTCGGAGATACAATCAGTAAATCAACACCCATCTTTTGAAAATCCCTGATATCTTCTATCTGAGTTTCGCTTTCTCCTTTAGCATCTTTGATTACTAGCTCAAGATTTGGATAAAAAGAGAGTTCCCTATACATCTCTTCATGCATGGCCTGCCTCCAGGCATCATTGCTCACACATTGCGAAAAACCAATTATCAACTTTTTCTCTTCTACAGGCTGACATGCAGATGCAAGGATAGTAATGAAGGAAAAGACCTGAACAAATTTGAAAATGGTAGAGATTTTATCAATAATATTATACATAAGTTGAATCTATGGGACTTTGCCATTAACCAAATTAAATTCCTTGTACAATGGATCGGGATGCTGATTGTCAAGAGTTGAAGATGGTCAGAAACAGGGTCCATTTATTAATTGTTCGATTCTGTAATAGAACTGAGAAACGATAATACTTAAATTTAAAGATAGAAAAGATTTTTCCAAATCAAGAAAATGAGTTTTCAGCCAATTACAAAATTGATTACTTTAGCATGTAAAATATAGCTTAATCATGCCTTACCTTTCTAAAATCGCCTCACCTACACTGCTTATTGACGAAAAAATCTGTAGGGAAAATCTGAAGAGAATGTCAGAAAAGGCGAAGAAACACAGAATGAAACTGATCCCACATTTCAAAACTGGACAATCCAAAGAAATCGGGAAATGGGCAAGAGATTATGGTGTTCAGGAAATTACAGTTTCTTCGGTCAAAATGGCAAATTACTTTTCAGGTGACAGTTGGGATAATATCCATATTGCATTTCCTTTCAATCCTTTGGAGGCAAATGCGCTTGATCAATTGGCAAGCAACTCCAGAATTTCCGTGCAATTGGTAAATGCCGAGGTAACTGAAATTCTTTGCAATAGACTCAAAAATGAAGTTGGATTTTTTATAGAAATCGATGCAGGTTATGGACGAACAGGTGTGGAAGTGAGTGATTTTGGAAAAATAGAAGCAATTCTCAGAAAGGCAAAGGAAAGCAGCACATTGGTTTTCAAAGGTTTCTATATTCATGCTGGACATACTTATTATGAAAAAGATATTTCAAAAATATACGAAGAAACACGGTTGGCATTGAACATGCTCAAAAACAAATACAGGACCGAGTATCCGGATTTAGTAACCCGTCTAGGTGATACACCTGGATGCTCAACAATGGATGATTTTGGAGATATTGATGAAATGGGACCAGGCAATTTTGTTTTTTACGACTTGACGCAAGAGCGTATCGGAAGCTGTCAAAAAAAGGATATCGCTGTGGCATTGGCAGCACCGGTAGTGGATATCAAAAAGGACAAAAGAACAATTCTGGTTCATGCTGGAGGCGTGCACTTGGCCAAGGATGTTCTGATAGAGTCTGACGGAAGCAAGAATTTTGGTGAAATTGTATTTCTAACAGAGAATGGCTGGAACATTCCCGAATCTAGATCCTTTGTCAAAAGTATTTCTCAGGAACATGGCATCATCCAAGCTTCTGATGAATTGCTTGAAAAAACAAAGGTAGGAGACCTTTTGGGAATTCTACCTGTTCACAGCTGCATGACAGCAGATTGTATGAAGTCCTACCTCAGTCTTGATGGTCAGTGGATTGACCATGCTGAGGGAGTTAACTCTTAATTTATAAAGTAAACAACACCTAATTTAAAAACCATACTATTTCTTCCAAAAGCTTGAAACCTGACTTCTGGATTAATGCCTAATTCATCAGAAATCTTAAGCATTCCTCCTGCACCTAGATTCATTGAATTAAAATCAAACCTACCTTGAGGGTTGAATTCAAATACCCTTCTGTAGAAGCCATACCCAGCAGTCACATACCATTGCTTTTCCTTTTCTGTGAGATAATACCTTGCATTTATATCAAAACCTCTTGCATTCCCTGTCGCTGGAACAAAAAAAGTGAATGAGGGAACTACAGAAAAATAGTTTACTGGAAAATACTCTCCTGTGAAGTTCAAGCCAAAGAATGGCTTGTCGTATGCCATTTCATAAGCATGTATAACCCTATACTGATTTTTATACTGAGCTGAAGCTGATTCAATCGATATAAATAAAATTACAATTACTAAGAAACTTCTCATTATCTTTTTTAATTAAAATGCAAAATCTCGGGTAAGTGGCTTTCTTTTTCCTCTGAAATCAAAAGTATACATCACATTTAGCCTGATAATGTGTCGATTCCTATAGGTTCCTGGAGTGGCTGTTGGCCCATAAGTCCACATATGCCCACCAAAAAACATATAATTATTGTATGTATAACCAACTGCTGTATATATTCTATTTTCTTCAAAAATATTCCATACTTGCTTACCTGTCTCAAAGAAAAATTCATTGGAAGGAGCTATAAAGAGTGTCTTATTTTCCATTCTAGGCTTATTTAGAGGAACATAAGCTGTGATTTTGTAACGCCATCTATCAGTATAATTAAACTCCGCACCTAGGTCATTGTTTCTTTTGAACCTGTGTTCAAAACGGAATTGGTGAAGCACTTTAACAGGCCCAACAGACTGAGTCAATAACCACTGATGCCAAAACCTTGGTTCTAACACTGAATCCACATACTCAGGATTCCCTCTTTCAGGTGCAAAATTCCAAACTAATGTCGGTCCGAAAGTAACTTCAAAGTATTCAGTAAACATATATGTCATACCAAACCTATTGTATAATTGACTCATTCTTCCAACAAAATCACCACGATTATCAGCACTTGATCTTCTTCGATAATGATTCTCTTGGTACCACCACCATTTATCTGAGAATCTCAACTTGAGATACAAACCATTCCAGTTTTCTGTTGTCGCTGGAAGACCTATTTTTTCATCTGGAATTGTAAGATTTTGACTACTTGCTAAGTTTGATTTCAATAAAAATAGAAATACAATTAAACTCAGTTTAATAAATTTCATAAACATTTTGTTCTTCTTCACAGTTTTCATATTCCTAAATCAGATTCAATTTTTTCAATAGAAGATCTTCTGTTTAATCTTCTCTCAAGACTTCTGGTATCCTCATTTCTTAAGTCTGACATTCTTCTGATTAATGCTTCAATTTTCCTTGTCCAACTCTTTATCTCTACATAATTGGTCTCATTTTTAATGCTATTTACATAGTGTTCATATAGCCTCTCCCCACTTTCAAAAAGTCTCTCTTTGAAACGTCTATCATATCTCTCGTTAAAAAATGCGTTAAAAAATTCTTCCATGTAATACTCATCTAGGATTTCCCAATTCCTGGAAATATTGGAAAGAGGCTCAAACTGATTTCCTAACTCTTCCACTAAGTCTAACATCCTATTGGCTTCTTCTTTCTTGGTAGAATACCGTTCGGCTTGTGCATACCTTTCATTAATTCTTCCAAACTGGTCGTCTAGTATGTTCGTTTGAACATTTGAAATAATTGTTCTTGAAAACTCATCAAGTTCCCCCACATTGGAATACAAAGAATCTAAATTTTCTTTTAAGGATTGAATTTCTTCCTCCAACAAAATCAGATCTGAATCTTCTTTGATTCTATTCAGTTGACCATCAACATAATTTCTAGTTTGCAAAGTATATTCTCTCACTTGATTTAAATAATCATTGAGAGCCACAAAGAAATCTTCTCTGAAATCCATTACTTCATAATCCAATACCAATATTTTGTCTTCATCCTGGAAAGTGTAATGAATTTCATCTTCAGTAGTAATAAAGAAAATACCTTCATCTACAATCTGATCCAAATCATAATATTGAATGTCTTTTGATCTTATCTTTTCAATCAACTCCTTTGAATTGTTTAATTTATCAAATTGAAATTCAAAAAAAGCAAATGCTGAAGACAAGGAATCAGACCTTTGCCTGTTGAGTTTTAATGCGTTTCTCTCTTTATAGTCTTCATTGATTTTTTGGATTTGATCGAATTTACTGGGAAGCTCTTCTATAAGTTTTTGTTGAGCCCTACTAAGTTCAAATACAAACTTTTTGGTGTGAATTGGGTATTCCACCAACATATCATCTTGGTTTACAAAACTTTGGTCATACTTTAATATCTTAACCAAAAAATCAGATAAAAATTTATTTCCTGATTCTTGTGATTGATATTGATTTGAGTTTGATAAAAATCCATCATTAAACAATATTCCAAAACTTTGATCTGCTATTCTGAATTTTTCGTTTTGCCCTGCATTAACTTTCTTCAACCTTGCAATGGTCTCAAAGAATACAACTTCATCAATAACCTCATCGTCATTCAGATCCCTTTTCACCAAACCTAATAAAAACCCGTCTTCATAGTTTCTAACTTCGCTTATCAGCTTCCCTTCTTCTTGATAGACCATTGTCCATTCACCATGCATCACTCCATCGTCTTTAAGCTCCCCACGAATAAATTGCGTGAAGTTTCCACTGAATGATTTGAATTGAAACTTCCCTTTAATATCTCCATTATTGAATAAAAATTCCTCAGCCTGTGCTTTTTTCTTCAAACTTCCATCTGAAAACACATTCTCTTCAAAAACCCATTTTCCATTAGGAACTCCGTTAAGATAATTGGCTTTAAGTTTGATTTGACTACTTGTTAGATCTGAGACAACCCTAAAATCCACGACATCCTTAAGTTCAATCTCATGTTTTTCATCCAGATACTCCCACAATCCAGATTTTTGATCACTTTCATAAAATCCCTGTATAATTGTCTTTAAAAATCTAGTGTCATCATCGATATCTTTCTCGCTCCTCACAAAATTAAATTCACCGTGCTTCAACATCGCACCTTCTTGACCTTCTACCAATCGAAAAGTCGCTTTCCCGTTGATATTGTTGAATTTATATTCGCCATCAAACTCATTTTGGGCAATCAAATGATTCGGCAAAATCAAAAATAAAATGATTACTATATATACTAACTTTTGAAATCTTCTCATTTTTAGAATTTAACAAATTGATGTTTTTATTACTTTTTTTGACTATTTCAAAAAGCAAAACTCCAAAAATTACTCCAAAATGGCAAAAAATATGACTATTGTTTGACTTTTTTAAAATTGAAGATCCTTTAAATAAAACTTCAAACAAATGATTATTTCACACAATCAGTTTAATTACAAATATTTTTAACAAAATAAACATGACTGATCAAATATTGTTTTTCAATATCAAGAAAAACCTACATCAATAAAAAAGAGGGTTTCCCCTCTTCTTTCTACTTATATCCCAGTGTTTTCATCATACTTTCACTCGTCTGCTCAGGTGCAAAGAGCCAATGCTTCACGCTTCCATCTGTATCTCTGTCTATGATCACATGCTTTGGCGCAGGAATCAGGCAGTGCTGAATGCCGCCATAGCCACCCAAAGACTCTTGATATGCTCCAGTATGGAAAAATCCAATGTATTGCTTTTTGCCATTGTCAGGTTTTGGAAGGTAAATATTGAACTGATGTGCTTCTGAATTGTAATAATCCATACTATCACAGGTCAATCCACCAAGATTGATATTATGGTATTCTTCATCCCAATTATTTACCGCCAGCATGATGTACTTTTGATTCAATCCCCAGCTATCTGGAAGTTGTGTGATGAAACTTCCATCTATCATATACCAAAGTTCCTTGTCATTTTGAAGCTTTTCGTCCAAAATAGAGTACAAGACTGCACCACTTTCCCCTACTGTGTAGCTTCCGAACTCTGTAAAGATATTTGGCTCGACAGTGTTGTTTTTAGCACACATCCATTTGATGTTTTTGATAATCTGCTCAGCCATGTACTGATAGTCATAATCAAAAAACACGTTGGTCTTGATCGGCCAACCTCCGCCGATGTCCATGGTATCAAGGCTTGGAGCGATTTTCTTCAAATCCACATACTTCTGGATGAAACGAGTTAATTCCGACCAATAATATGCTGTATCCCTGATTCCTGAGTTGATGAAAAAATGAAGCATCTTCAAAGACACGTTTGGGTTATCCTTGATTTTTTCTTCATAAAGGCTCAAGATATCGTTGTATCTCACACCCAATCTTGATGTATAGAAACCAAATTTAGGCTCTTCATCTGCTGCTATTCTAATTCCTACTTGAAAAGGCACTTTGACATGCTCTAGGTAATAATCAATTTCGGTGAGGTTATCTAAAATAGGCACACAATTCACAAAACCGTCATTCAACAATTCAGTAATGTATTGCTTATACAAGTCTCTCTTGAAACCATTGCAGACAATATATGTTTGCTTGGTAATCTTTCCTTCTGCGTAAAGACTCCTGACCAAAGGTATATCAAAAGTCGAAGATGTCTCTATATGGATATCATTCTTCAACGCTTCATTCAATACAAAGCTGAAATGTGAAGACTTAGTACAATAACAATAGGTATATTGTCCTTTGTAGTCATGCTTTTCGATAGCATTCCCAAAAAAGGTCTTTGCATTTTGGATATTTTCAGAAATCTTAGGCAGGTAGGTCAATTTCAAGGGAGTGCCATAAGTATCTATGATTTCCATCAAATTGACACCATTGAAATGTAACTCATTGTTTTCGACTTTGAACTCCTTGGTTGGAAAATCAAAAGTCTGTTGGATAAGATCAACGTATTTATTCATTGTTAAGATTAAGTCATTTAATGGATTACAAAATTTGCTTATATAATTCGTAAATCATAATGAAAAAGGGGAAAATCCGATTGGATTTTCCCCTTATTTCTTTTTTTCTTTTAATTTTCACTGAATCATGCAAAGAGCTTTTGAAGCAATAGACTTTGTTCTGCTTTAATGATTCTTTGGTTTTCGATGATTTGGTTCAGAATGCTCTTGAACCTGATTTCATCTTCGATAGACGTGATGATTTTATTCAGATAAGCTTTGGTAAGCTGTTCATTACTTTTATAAAATTTCAAAGTAAAGGTTTCATTTTCAGAAACATACTCCAAAACCACTCCTTCGGGTTTACCAAGACTTGCCAAGCCTCTGAACAAGCCCTTCAATGAAGAATAAGACTCGTTGATCTGAAAATAAACAGCATGGAAAGTTTTTCTTGCTTCTGGGAAATTTGGAAAATCAAATTTTGCCGTATCAATTACATTGATCATAGCACACATCTCTAAGACATTCATAACTCCAAGATCCTGAGAACTTGTGTTTGACTTTCTACTGATGTTTTGAAAAGCAAATGCGTTTGCGTTTTGATTTTCAGAGGTAGTGATGCTTGCTGTAATTGACATAGTAATGAATATTAATGTTTCACAAAATCATTGGCTTTTGCTGCAATGACTCTTCAAAAGTAAAAGAACAAATTCTAATTTCCTAATAACCCTATAATTTTTATAGGGTAATGATTTAAAAATTGACTCCACTGAAATTATTATTTTGAAATAATGATTTAGTTTAGATATCACCACTAACAAATTCAACGAGCCTCTTGTTTTGAAGAAAAGCTAAAAATCATAATTGGAGAATAAATATTATTTTTGATTGAAAAGACTTTCTTTTTCTTATAATGGGGATAAATCTTATCCAAAATGGTTTTTTGGTCAATTTTGACTACTTTTGCCGAACTTATTTTGCGCTTAACGAAGATAAACCCGATTATATCAAGACCATTTATGAGAAAAATTAAACTAGTAGAAGTCCGTTCTGAAATTGCTGCAGGAACGCGAGGAGCCAGTTTGGGAATTGACGCCCTAAAGATTGCCAGTTTGGATAAAGCCTCTGATTTTTTCACAAAATTTGACCCTATTAATGTTCCTGATGCCAACAACTTCTTATGGAAAGGCAACAAACACCCACATGCAAAGTACATAGATGGAGTATATCAAGTATTGAAAAACGTCTATAGTACGATCGAATCCCTCAGACTAGAAAAGAAATTCCCCATAGTACTTGCCGGTGATCATTCTACTGCAGCAGGAACAATCATGGGGATCAAATCCGCCGATCCTAATAAAAGACTTGGGGTAATTTGGATTGACGCGCATGCTGATTTACACACACCATATACCACTCCCTCTGGTAATATGCATGGTATGCCTTTGGCAATGTGTATCAAAACTGACAATCTGGACTGCCAAGTAAATGAACCTGCTGAAGAAACTATTCAGTATTGGGAGAAAATTAAAAATATTGGAGGCGAAATACCTAAAATCAACCCACAAGACATTGTATTCATTTCCGTAAGAGACACGGAAGAACCAGAAAACCACGTCATCAAAAAAAATGGAATCAAAAATTTCACTACCGAGGAAGTAAGAGAAAAAGGAGTGGTGGAAATCGCAAAATTAGCCCTTGAGACACTAAAAGATTGTGACCAAGTCTATATTTCCTTTGATGTGGACAGCATGGACAGCTCTATCTCAGTAGGTACAGGCACTCCAGTTGCAAATGGACTAACAGTAAAAGAAGCTATCGAGCTGAATACTGAACTCATCAAAGACAAAAGAGTCTGCTGCTGGGAAATTGTAGAAGTAAACCCAACCCTAGACACAGAAAACCTCATGGCCGAAAATGCTTTTGAAGTATTAGAAGCCACAACGAGATCATTAGTAGAAAATTACTAAAAACTAACATTCCTTCACCGCTAGTATTTTCAAAAATTATTGAAAACCCCAAATCAAAACCTTAGCGTACCATTGCGACCCTTTGTGGCTATTAAGCTGATAATAAATGGGTTCGCCGCAAAGCCACGCTAGGATTTTCAAAGATTATTGAAAACCCCAAATCAAAACCTTAGCGTACCATTGCGAACCTTTGCGGCTAATAAGATGATCATAAAAAAGGTGTTGCCGCTAGGGCACGCTAGGATACGCAAAGATTATTGAAAATCCCTAAATAAATCCTTTGCGCACCATTGCGACCCTTTGTGGCTATTAAGCTGATAATAAATGGGTTCGCCGCAAAGCCACGCTAGGATTCGCAAAGATTATTAAAAATCCTATAACAAAACCTTTGCGTACCATTGCGATCCTTTGTGGCTATTAAGCTGATAATAAAAAAGGTATTGCAGCAAAGGAACGCTAGGATTTTAAAAGATTATTGAAAATCCCAAATCAAAACCTTTGCGTACCATTGCGAACCTTTGCGGCTATTAAGCTGACCATAAAAAAGGTATTGCCGCTAGGGCACGCTAGGATTCGCAAAGATTATTAAAAATCCCTAAATAAATCCTTTGCGCACCATTGCGACCCTTTGTGGCTATTAAGCTGATAATAAATGGGTTCGCCGCAAAGCCACGCTAGGATTCGCAAAGATTATTAAAAATCCTATAACAAAACCTTTGCGATCCTTTGTGGCTTAAAAAAATATTCAGCGAAGACACACTAGGATTGTTGATAATCGAAAAACAAAAACTTTGGGATACGTTGTGAATATCTGAACTTGATCTAATTATTTACACTTTTATTAATCAATATCACTAAAAATTTGTATTTTGGTTTGAATTTTTTCTTTAATAAAAACTTTTCAAAACATGTGGAAATACTGTGAATTTAATGAAAACGAACTTTCAAAGGAAGTCATAAAAATCGCATATGATGTCCATTCTCAACTTGGTTCCGGTTTACTTGAAAATGCATATAAGCATGCCTTATTTTTCAAGTTAAATAAAGAAGGATTTTACACCGAAAAAGAAAAAGAGATGCCTTTAATTATTGATGGTGTAAAATTAGATATTGGTTACAGAATTGACATACTTGTTGAAAACAAATTAGTCCTAGAATTAAAATCTGTAGATAAGCTAAGCGATCTTCATTTAGCCCAAACTATAAATTATCTAAAACTAGGAAATTTTAAACTTGGTTTGATTCTAAACTTTAATACAACAAGATTAAAATATGGAATCAAAAGAGTAGTAAATGGCTTATAAGCCTAACCAATCTTCTCAAACCTATTTTTACCGCAAAGGAACGCTAGGATTCGCAAGGATTAATGAAAATCCCAAATCAAAATCTTTGCGCACCATTGCGAACCTTTGCTGCTAATAGAAAAACTATATCAAAAGGACAAGATAGAATTCAAAAAGCCCAACACAAAACCTTTGCCTACCATTGCGATCCTTTGTGGCTATTAAGCTGATCATTAAAAAGGTATTGCCGCAAGGGCACGCCAGGGTACACAAAGATTAATGAAAATCCAAAAACAAATCCTTTGCGTACCATTGCGATCCTTTGTGGCTATTAAGCTGATCATTAAAAAGGTATTGTCGCAAGGACACGCCAGGGTACGCAAAGATTAATCAAAATCCAAAAACAAATCCTTTGCGCACCATTGCGATCCTTTGTGGCAATTAAGCTGATCATTAAAAAGGTATTGTCGCAAGGACACGCCAGGGTACGCAAAGATTAATGAAAATCCAAAAACAAATCCTTTGCCTACCATTGCGAACCTTTGCGGCTATTAAGCTGATCATAAAAAAGGTATTGCCGCAAGGGCACGCCAGGGTACGCAAAGATTAATGAAAATCCAAAAACAAAACCTTTGCGCACCATTGCGAACCTTTGCGGCTAATAAAAAAACTATATCAAAAGGACAAGATAGAATTCAAAAAGCATATCGAAAAGCCCAACACAAATCCTTTGCAGCAAAAAACACCCTAGAAGCCTTTTCAACACCTTAGTATCATTTATACATTAAGGTGGAGAATGGACTGCGGAAAGAAAAAACCTTTCCCTATCTTTGCAGACTTAGAAAAAAACAATCCAAGTCAATTATATAAATAAGATGAATTTAGAAGAACAAATTATTCCCGCTATCCAAAAAGGATTTAGGGAGGTTTTTGGTCATGAGGTTTCTCTGGAAGAGTTAAGTTTACAACCGACTAGAAAAGAATTTGAAGGGACATATACATTTGTGATGTTTCCTTATCTCAAGGTTACCAAAATGGCTCCTGAAGCAAGTGGAAATAAGCTCGGGGATTTTTTGGTTGCAAACAGTGATTTAGTGACAGCTTACAATGTTGTGAAAGGTTTTTTGAATATTTCAGTTGCACAAGCTTCATGGATCCAAATATTCAGTGAACTTTATTCCAATCCAAACTTTGGTCAACTTCCTGCGAATGGAAAGAAAGTGATGGTAGAATATTCTTCTCCCAACACCAATAAGCCACTTCATTTAGGCCATCTTCGAAATAATTTTTTGGGTTATTCAATTTCCGAAATCCTCAAAGCAAATGGATACCAAGTCACAAAAGCCAACCTTGTCAATGACCGAGGCATACATATATGCAAATCCATGGTTGCTTACCAGCATTTTGGTAACAATGAAACTCCACAATCTTCGGGATTGAAAGGAGATCATTTGGCGGGTAAGTACTATGTTATTTTTGACAAAGAATACAAAAAACAAATCAGTGAACTAGCTGCCCAGGGCCAGTCAGAAGATGAAGCAAAAAAGAATGCTCCACTGATGCTTGAAGCCCAGGAAATGCTCCGTAAGTGGGAAGCCAATGACGCTGAGACTGTTGATCTCTGGAAATTGATGAATGGCTGGGTATATGAAGGATTTGAAGCAACATACCAAAAAATGGGGGTCAATTTCGACAAATACTACTATGAATCTGACACATATCTTTTAGGAAAAGACATTGTAGAAGAAGGTCTTGCCAAGGGTGTATTCTTCAAAAAAGACAATGGTTCAACTTGGGTAGATTTGAGTGAAGAAGGTTTGGATGAAAAATTAGTACTGAGAGGAGACGGCACTTCCGTTTATATCACCCAAGATATGGGGACTTGCGATTTAAAATTCAATGACTTCGGTTTCGACAAATCAATTTATGTGGTAGGAAATGAGCAAGATTATCATTTCGATGTCTTATTCAAAATCATGAAAAAACTTGGCCGCCCATATGGTGAAGGACTTTATCATCTTTCTTATGGCATGGTAGATCTTCCAACAGGCAAGATGAAATCTCGCGAAGGAACTGTAGTAGATGCTGATGATTTGATGCATGAAATGGTCACAACTGCTGAGACTCACACGAAGGAACTTGGGAAGATCGAAGGTTTTTCACAGCAAGAAGCTGCTGAGTTATATGAGACTTTAGGATTGGGAGCTTTGAAATACTTCTTGCTAAAGGTAGATCCAAAAAAGAGAATGCTCTTCAATCCCCAAGAATCAATAGAATTCCAAGGGAATACTGGGCCTTTCATTCAATATTCTCATGCAAGAATCGCTTCCATACTGAGAAAAGCTGAGCAAATCGGTGTGAATTTTAAAACTGATGGTTTTGAAGGAATTGATAAATTGGAAGATGCTGAGAGAGATTTGATCATCGTCTTGTATGATTTCGAGAAAAAAATCAAACAAGCTGGTGAAGACTACTCTCCTGCCCTACTTGCTCAATACTTATTCGATTTGGCAAAAGAATACAATCGCTTCTATGCCGAGCAATCCATTTTCAACGAATCTGACCAAAAAATCCAAGCTTTCAGAGTTGCTTTATCAGCCTTGACAGCCAAAACAATCAAAGGCGGAATGAAGTTATTAGGAATAAATGTCCCAGATAGAATGTAAAAAACTACTATGAAAAACTTATTGGTAATTCTCGTACTGATTGCTTTTGCTTGTACTTCAAGCGTACAAAAAAAAGAATCGCAAAATTCAGATCCTCTCACCTTAGACAAAATGATCATGGAAAAATCTATTTACGATTTTAAGCTCAATGATATCGATGGTAATGAAGTCGATTTCAGCCAATTCAAAGGCAAAAAACTCCTATTGGTCAATGTCGCTTCCAAATGTGGATATACACCACAATATGAAGATCTTCAAAAACTGAATGAAGAATATGGCGAAAAGGTAGTTATTCTTGGATTTCCTGCAAATAATTTTGGGGGACAGGAGCCGGGAACTAATGAAGATATTAAGCAGTTCTGCAGCACAAATTATGGAGTGACTTTTCAGATGTTTGACAAAATATCTGTCAAAGGTGCTGATAAACACCCATTGTATAGGTGGCTATCCGACAAAGACCTAAATGGTTGGAATGATAAAGAGCCAAGCTGGAATTTCTGCAAATACTTTATCGATGAAAACGGCGAATTGAAACAGTTCTTTGCCTCATCAGTAAACCCAATGGATGATGAAATTATCAACCTTATAAAATCCTAATTTTTAGGATTCCAATCAATTTTAGACCTGTTTTCTTAGGAAAACAGGTCTTTTTATTATTTTAGCAAAAAAAACACAACGTGGAAATCACTCTTGCGAGTAAAAAACAAGCTTGGCTTCATGCTATTAGACTGAGAACTTTACCTTTGGCTTTATCGAGCATCTTGATGGGTTCCATTCTCGCTGCCTCAAACAATAGCTTTCGGTTGGAAATATTCATTCTAGCAGCTATCACCACCATTTTCCTTCAAATCCTGTCCAATTTAGCAAATGACTATGGTGACAGTGTACATGGAGCAGATAGCATCGACAGGAAAGGCCCTATCAGAGCGGTGCAATCAGGAGTAATTAGCCTTTCGGAAATGAAGAAAGCAATGATTCTTTTTGCAGTTCTTTCTCTGGTCAGCGGCTTGATTTTACTTTATATCAGCTTGAATGATTGGAGACTTTTCTTTCTATTCTTAGGATTGGGAATCTTAGCTATTATTGCTGCAGTGACTTACACATCTGGCAAAAAACCTTATGGATATGCTGGACTTGGAGACATTTCTGTTTTTCTATTCTTTGGATTACTTGGAGTATCTGGAACTTATTTTCTCCACACATTGAGTTTTGATTGGATCAATTTGTTACCAGCTGTCTCTTTGGGATTGTTCAGCACAGCAGTGTTGAATATCAATAATATCAGGGATATAGAATCCGACACCAAAGCAGGCAAGAAATCTATTCCAGTCAGAATTGGAAAAAAAGCTGCCGTAAAATACAACTGGAGTCTTATTCTTGGTGGCAACATCACAATCATCGTATTCGCTATCATTCAAAATTCTTATTGGGCTCTTTTCCCAATTTTGATTTCTCCCCTAATGATTCGAGTAGCTGTTGGCGTAAGTCAGGGTGAAAATTCTGCAATGATAGACCCTTATCTCAAAAAAATGGCGATTTCTACATTACTTTGGGTAATTGCATTTGGTTTGGGATGGTTTATTTTGGACTAAACTACTATCTAATATCTTTCGATAGCAGACTATTTCCCACAGGATTTTGCCATAATTTCTCACTTCCTAATACATTTGCAGACAATCATAATTTATTTTTTGTATTTTCCTGAATCTAAACCAAAACAATCACCATGAAAACTATCCTCGTACCTTATGATTTTTCTAAAGAAGCACAAAACGCCCTTGAATTTGCACAAGGATTGGCTTCAAAAACCAAAGCTCACCTCAAGTTACTGCATGTCTTAGAAGCACCCACCATGACTTCCCTCGGGACAATGGGAACGGTAGAGTCCGGCAATGAAATCGATCAGATTTATGTAATCGAGCTGATCGAAAAACGAAAAACCCAACTAGCCGAAATCGAAGCTTTACATGAAAATGTTGATTACAAATTTTCTACAAAACTCGTATTTGGCAATCCTTATGCGGGAATCACAAAAGAAGTGACTGATTTTGAAGCGAACCTGATTGTCATGGGGTCCAAGGGAACAAGCGGATTAGAAGAACTTCTGATAGGAAGTAATACAGAAAAGATTGTCAGAAATGCCTCTTGTCCCGTCATCACTGTCAAAGACAAAAGAGACGTAAGTGAGATCAAGAAAATAGTTTTTGCGAGCGATTTTGGAGAAAGTGCAGCCAAGGTGGTTAATAAACTTAAAAAACTAGTATCCGTGTTGGAAGCTGAACTAGCTTTGGTTAAAATAAATACCCCAAGTATGTTCGAAAACACGCGCAGTTCCAAAAAAACTATGGAGGAGTTTGTAAGAGAACATCAGCTCGAAAATTACTCAATGGAAGTATTTAACAGTTCTTCAGAAGAAGAAGGAATTATTGAGTTTGCCGAAGATTCGAATGCAGACTTGATTGCAATGGCAACTCATGGCAGAACAGGCTTCTTGCATCTGTTAAGTGGAAGCATCGCCGAAGATGTAGTAAATCATGCCAAAAGACCGGTATGGACAATGAAAGTGAAATAAAAAAATGGCAAAAAGTAAAAACAACGATTGGAAAAAAAGAGATGGAGTAGTTTACTCCACAAGTGATAACTTTGAGTTTGACTTGGGAGACGGTGATGAACAAAACACACTTCCACCTCAGCAGCAAAACCTCAAAGTGATGCTTGACAAAAAATCTCGGGGAGGAAAACAAGTGACATTGATCGAAGGATTTGTAGGTACAGATGAGGACTTAAAGGATTTGGGCAAGATGCTCAAAAACAAATGTGGTGTTGGAGGAAGTGCCAAAGACAATGAAATCCTAATTCAAGGTGACCACAGGGACAAAGTAGTCACCATTCTACAAGCCGCTGGCTATAAAGCCAAAAAATCAGGTGGCTGATTATTGTAAAAACAACATAAAACAGATCGTCTATTTTTAGACGATCTGTAAATTTTTGAACCCATTTGTTTTCTCTTTTTCTACAAACAAGATGAATTTCAATTTTCTCAAATCAAGAACATTGTACCTCTTTGAGATTTTGCTGCTAATTCCTTGCTATCCTTTTTTGCAACAGATGGAATCCATCCTTCTGATGTAGGTTATAGGCTGATGACTGACTTGGTATCAATCTATATCAAAGAAAAAGGTGACCAAACCTAGCCACCTTTTTACTGAAAAATTGAACCACAAACTAAACCTGTTTACCTTCTAGTAAAAGGTATTATTGATTTATATAACCATTTACGAAATCAACATCGTTTTTGGATTTACAAAAGTTCATAATATTTCAACCAACACACATGACTCAATATATTGCACAGTTTGCTTTGATCGTCGATGATTATGATGATGCCATTGATTTTTATACAAAAAAATTAAATTTCAAACTGCTTGAAGACACCCAAATCTCCGATTCCAAAAGATGGGTAAGAATAGCTCCTCCTGGCGCTACTGAATCAAACTGCCACATCCTGCTTGCCAAAGCTGTGGGAGAACAACAAAAGAATGCGATAGGAAACCAAACTGGTGGTAGAGTTTTTCTATTTTTACACACCGACGATTTTGAAAGAGACTATGAAAATCTGATCAAACAGAACATCAAGATTTTCAGAGATAGGTCTTCAGAAAGCTTTGGGAAAGTTGTAGTTTTTGAGGATCTGTATGGAAACCTTTGGGATTTGATAGAACCAGCGAAAAATGATGCATAAGTTAAATATAGCAAAAACCATTTCCATAATTGGTCACCCACTGATGATTGGGACGATGTATGTTATCTTCATTTCTTTTCATGATTTGGAGAAAGAGATTGCTATGATCATCTCAGCTTCAATTTTATCCATTGTAACCTTCCCTATCATCATCCATAATTGGATCAAAACAAGAAATGGTTCGTACTCCAACTTTGATGTTTCCAACCAAAAGCAAAGAAGAAGTTTCTATCCATTCAGTATTTTGCTTTTTTCAATTTGTCTGATTTTGTTCTACATTTTGAAATTTCCTGATGTCGTGATTTTTACTACTCTTTCATTTTTGATGATGTTGATCAGTATGAGTTTGGTAAATCTGAAAGTGAAAGCGTCATTACACCTGGCTATCTCCATGTTTATTTCTGTCAAATTATTTGGAGTTGCAATTTACCTAGGTGTAATTTTCTTGATTTTTAGTGTATTGATCGCATGGTCAAGAAAATATTTGGGAAGACATTCATTGCAAGAATTAACTATTGGAAGCCTGAATGGCTTGCTTTTCGGAATATTAAGCGGGTATTTTTAAGTTTTCATACCGAATTTTCTCCATATCTGTAATTATTTCAGAAAAACATTCCCCAACTTTTGCTTGTTAAGATTTGGTATTTAACTTTGCGCACATCAATGAACAGAAATTTTCTCCATATCGACTTATTTTTGGCTACAGCTCATGCTGGAACTGTTCATCATATCCATCATTCCTCTTAAGGAGGAACATCATTTACATATCGCCCAAGGAGAGGCTGTTGAAATATTTATACAGCCCTATCATCCAAATCATTTATTTGTTTTGTATTACTAAACGTATATTGCATACATGGAAAACATAATCCGCATAGCCGTTCAAAAAAGCGGAAGACTCAGCGAAGATTCATTAAGCCTAATCAAAGAATGTGGCATCAAGTTCTACAATGGAACAGGAAAATTAAAATCAACATCCACCAATTTCCCGATCGAATTTTTATTTCTGAGGGATGACGATATCCCAGGCTATGTAGCTGACGGAGTAGCTGATTTGGGAATAGTTGGTGAAAATGAACTCGTAGAAAAAGACAAAGATGTCAATGTTTTGAAGAAACTAGGTTTTTCAAAATGCAGGCTTTCACTCGCAATCCCAAAAGGTGAGGATTATCCCGGAATCAATTATTTTGACGGAAAAAACATTGCTACCTCCTATCCAAAAATCCTTGGCGATTACCTAAAAGAAAAAAACATCAAAGCTGAAATCCACGAAATCTCTGGATCGGTGGAAATTGCACCAAGCATCGGTCTTGCTGAAGGTATTTGTGACATCGTAAGCTCAGGTTCTACCTTGATGATGAACGGATTGAAAGAAGTGGAGCAGATATTCAAATCTGAAGCTGTATTGATTTCCAACAAAAACTTAAGCCAAGAGAAAAAATCTATTGTCGATAAGTTGCTTTTCAGAATGAATGCAGTGCAAACAGGAAAAAGCAATAAATATGTACTTCTCAATGCTCCAAACAAGTCTTTAGACAGAATAATCTCTTTGATTCCTGGAATGAGAAGTCCTACAATTTTGCCATTGGCAGAAGAAGGATGGTCATCTGTTCACTCGGTATTGAGCGAGGATCAGTTTTGGGAAAATATTGAAGAGCTGAGAGCCGCTGGAGCCGAAGGGATCCTAGTAGTGCCTATTGAGAAAATGGTGCTTTGATCAGCAAAACCCCAAGAATTTAATTTACAATTTTTCCCAAAGAAAAATTCAAAAACCATGAAAATATTAGTCAATCCTGCTCGAGGAGAATGGAAATCAGAACTGGCAAGACCAGTACAAAAATCCAAAGACATAGAAAAAATCGTCAAGCCAATCATGCGCAAAGTGAAGCGGCAAGGGGATAAAGCATTGAAGAAATTTGCATTGGAATATGATCATGTGAGTATCAAGAACCTTCTTGTAAGCAGGGAAGAAATTGCTACAGCAAAGCTTTTGGTATCAGAAGAGTTACAAAAAGCTATCATTCAGGCAAAAGTGAATATCGAAAAATTTCACGAGGCACAGCAAACTCCCGATTTGATCATGGAAACGATGGAAGGTGTCACTTGCATGCGGAAGACTGTAGGCATCCAAAAAGTCGGACTATACATCCCAGGAGGTACAGCACCATTGTTTTCTACGGTATTGATGCTAGGCATTCCTGCAAATATTGCCGGTTGTGAGGAAATTGTACTTTGTACACCTCCAAACAAAGAAGGTAATATCCACCCTGCGATCCTTTTCACAGCAGATCTGATTGGCATAGACAAAATCATCAAAGTAGGCGGAGCACAAGCAGTGGCAGCAATGACTTATGGCACTGAATCCGTTCCTTCTGTGGACAAAATTTTTGGCCCTGGAAATCAATATGTAACGGCCGCCAAGCAACTGGCAGTGAAAAAGGGAGTTGCCATCGATATGCCAGCTGGCCCTTCAGAAGTTCTCGTATATGCCGATGAATCAGCCATTCCTTCATTTGTGGCGTCTGATCTATTGTCACAAGCCGAGCATGGTATCGATTCTCAGGTGATCTTAGTAGCGTCTTCGGAAAAAATAGCCCAAAGAGTGATGCAGGAAGTAAATACCCAAGTAGAAAAGTTAGCTAGAAAAGAAATTGCTAAGCGAGCTTTGGAAAACTCTGTGGCGGTAGTAATCCCCAATCAAGACAAGGCTATTGACTTGATCAATGACTATGCACCTGAACATTTGATCATCTGTGTAAATGAAGCAGACGAAGAAGATGTGGTGTCTCGAATCAAAAATGCAGGGTCTGTTTTCATAGGGAATTTCACTCCAGAATCAGCAGGTGACTATGCCTCTGGTACAAACCACACCTTGCCTACTTATGGCTATGCGAGAAATTACAGTGGCGTATCACTTGATAGCTTCACCAAAAAAATCACTTACCAAAAAATCAGTGAAAAAGGAATCCAAAATATTGGTCCTACCATAGAAATAATGGCTGAAAACGAACTGCTTGAAGCGCACAAAAATGCAGTAACCATCCGTCTTAACTACTTAAAGGAAAATCAGTAATGGCCTTTAATTTAGAAAAACTACTCCGACCACATATCGCCAATATCAAGCCTTATTCATCAGCGAGGGATGAATACTCAGGCAAGGCGGGAATCTTCTTGGATGCCAACGAAAACCCTTTTGGATCTATGGCATCCGGCAGCTTCAACAGGTATCCTGACCCTTACCAATTGGATATCAAACAAAAACTCGCCGAGGTCAAAAATGTCTTTGCCAACCAGATTTTCTTAGGAAATGGCAGCGACGAGGCTATAGACCTGCTGATGCGGGCATTTTGCATTCCAGGACAAGACAACATCATTTTGCTACCGCCAACTTATGGAATGTACGAAGTAAGTGCGGGAATCAATGATATTGAAATCCAAAAAGTAAATCTTACAGAAGATTACCAGCTTCGTCCTGATGCAATTCTTGAAGCAGTGAATGAAAGTACAAAAATCATCTTCATCTGCTCACCAAATAACCCAAGTGGCAACAAGGTCAATAGAAAAGACATCTATCAGGTTCTAGATAATTTCAATGGCTTGTTGGTTGTGGATGAAGCTTATATTGATTTCAGTGACGAACCTAGTTTCACCACAGAATTGGAAAAATATCCCAATCTACTAGTCATGCAGACTTTTTCTAAGGCTTGGGGATTGGCATCTTTGCGAATTGGAATGGCATTCGCATCTGAGAAAATCATCAAAATCCTTAACCTGATCAAGCCTCCGTACAACATCTCAGGCTTGACTCAGGAGAAAGTGTTAGAAGCTTTGGAAAATGCTGATGCTATTCACCAAGTAGTGAAAGATACATTTGTAGAGAGGCAATTTTTGGAAGCTGAAGTTTCTAAGTTTCCATTCCTCAAAAAAATCTTCCCCTCACATGCCAATTTTATCTTGATCAAAGTCGATGGCGCTAGGGCGATTTACGAGTTCTTAATCGAACAAACCATCATCATCCGAGACAGGTCAAAAGTAGTTCTCTGTGAAGATTGCCTAAGAGTATCAGTTGGAACTAGAGAAGAGAATGAAGCCTTTTTAAAAGCATTAAACCTATTTAAACCATGAAGAAAGTATTATTTATAGATCGTGATGGTACGATCATCATCGAGCCACCCACGGACTATCAAGTGGATAGTCTTGAAAAATTAGAATTCTATCCAAAGGCATTAAGTAATTTGAGAAAAATTGCCGAAGAGTGTGATTTTGAATTGGTCATGGTTACGAACCAGGACGGCTTGGGCACGGATTCATTTCCGGAGGATACTTTTTGGCCAGCACATAACAAAATGATGAAGACTTTGGAAAATGAAGGAATCAATTTTTCAGCTGTCCATATCGATCGTTCATTTGAGCATGAAAATCTACCCAGCAGAAAACCAGGGATCGCAATGCTCTCCGAGTATCAAAATGGCAATTATGACCTTTCAAATTCCTATGTAATTGGAGATCGGAAAACGGACGTTCAACTAGCAATAAATCTAGGAACTAAATCCATTTTCATTGGGGATAAGCTTGAAGAAGCTACCTTTTCTACCAAATCTTGGGATGAAATATATGAATACCTCAGACTTCCAGAACGAAAAGCTACTGTTGAAAGGAAAACTTCTGAAACCGAAATCAAAATCAGTCTTAACCTAGATGGTACTGGAAAATGTAACATCAGTACAGGCTTGCATTTCTTTGACCACATGCTTGAGCAACTTGGAAAACACGGAGGGACAGATTTGGACATTCAGGTCAATGGCGATCTGCATATTGATGAGCATCATACCATCGAGGATACCGCTTTGGCACTGGGAGAAGCTTATTTGAAAGCATTGGGAGATAAAAAGGGAATCTATAGATATGGATTTTTACTTCCAATGGATGATGTTTTGGCTCA
Organism: Belliella calami; assembly: GCF_022549695.1. Lineage (GTDB taxonomy): Bacteria > Bacteroidota > Bacteroidia > Cytophagales > Cyclobacteriaceae > Belliella > Belliella calami. The sequence continues at coordinate 205,357 of NZ_JAKZGS010000007.1, forward strand.
GTGTGCCATTGATTTTGGAGGACGACCATGGATGATGTGGGAAGCTGAATTCAAAAGAGAAAAAATCGGTGAAATGCCTACAGAAATGTTCTACCATTTCTTCAAATCCTTCTCTGACACTGCCAAGTGCAACCTCAACATCAAAGCTGAAGGCGCAAATGAACACCACAAAATAGAAGCTATCTTCAAAGCCATGGCAAGAGCAATCAAAATGGCTGTTAAAAGAGACCTTAACACCCTAAATCAACTCCCGAGTACGAAGGGGGTTTTGTAAGGCAAGGCAAATAATTTAAATAAAGCGAGGCAAAGAAACTGTCTCGCTTTTTCATTTTTTCCCAACCTTTTCTGGGAATCTGTTACTCCCAATCTCGCTCTGGCAAATCAGATTAGCTAGCATAGAAATCTCTAAAACATGATTATTCAGATGCCCTTTCAGGGCATTCCTGATAATAGCAGCATCTTGTGCAATGGGCTGCACCCATTGTTAGAAGCTCTTGCCCTTACAGGGCAGT
>NZ_JAKZGS010000008.1 GCF_022549695.1 Belliella calami
AGGACGTTTTGATTTGTGAGCCGTTCCGTTTAAAAACGTTTAAAAATATCGCTTTAACGGCCGTAAAGCCGTTTTTCAATCAATTTTCCGTTTTGCCGTTTTGGTACTGTTTGTTTTGTGCCCTATATAATTGCCTAAAATCCGCAGGATTTTAATTTGGTTTTGATTGGGATAAATATAATTCCAAAAAGAATCATTTTGTTGTCAATCTAGGGTTTTCTGTGTTTTTGTGATAATTTTAATTTGGGTTGTGGTATGCATTATCTGTGTCATTTAGATTTTTTACACCATTTTTTATCAGTATGGACGCACCTATCCCATTGTACCATTCTAATTTTCAATGTTTTGTATGATTCGGGTAATTGAATCTAAGTTAATATTGGTGAGTAGTCTTTCTGTGTGAATAGCTTGAGGACATGTTTCCTTCCCGTCCTGATCCATTTGGCTGATACCGTTATGAATCTGAAAATGAACTTTTTGAGTCTGTAGCAGGGCTTTAGCCAAGACAGCTTCTTGGAATATTCTGCGATCAGATAACTGTAAAAGTTGGCATAGATGGCCGTCATGATCATAAAGGCAGTATTCTCCGACAAAAAAGAACAGGGCATTTTGGCCCAACCGAAGTCATTGTTCATCACATCGAAGAGGCATTCGCTTTGGCCTCTAGCATTGTAGAAGGCCACAACTTCGCTGTTGGAACTTTCTCTGTCATTGGTCAGGATCCCCCTGTAGGTATAGGCTTCACCACTGAATATGTCAGTCTGGGAGTCCTTTCTCTTAATCCTGCTGATCACCAGCCTATAGGGCTTTTCCCCGCCAAAGGGAAAATACTCTTGGATGTCGGCCACTTCCATTTCTTGGATACCCAGACGTATTTTCTTCCAGTCTCCCTTGGCAATAGAACCTATCATGCCATCCATCTTGGCACAGCGCTTTGCCCGGATATAAAGCAAGCTGCCCTGCCGTTCCACCAATTCGACAACTTTTTTCTGATAGGATGCCGAATCAGCCCTGAACCTTCCCACTTTTATCCCATTGTCCCCCAGGTTTGAAAATACCCTTTCCAGGGTTTCCTCTTGGAGGTATTTCGCTTGGCTGTTGCCGTTCCTGCCTTCTATGTAAACTGGCATCGCCTGTCCTGTATCCGGATTGCTGATCGAAGCAATGCCGGGCTGGTACCCGTTGGTCTTTTTGTAGGTTTTTTCGGCATCATACTTTTCTGTCGGCTGTACTTGGTTGTCATAGTCAAGGTCATAAAAAATGCCTGTTTTGAGCTGCTCTGTTTGTATCAACCCCTTAACCAACAAGTTATTGAGTTTCGGGTTCAGGTTGAAGCCGTGCTTTACACCGCTATCAGGATTTTCCATAAACAGCGTGTCTGTAGCCAGTTCCTTGATCCCCCTGAGAATGGTGTCTGCACTACATACCCGCATACCCCTGACGTTTTGAAGATGTCCCCTGAGATGGTCATTGATGTCCTCGGTACAATCCCCTCCATTAAGATATACCGCCAGATGGTTGATGAAAATGTCGCTATAGGAAAAACCAACAGTTTTCACCCTGCTTCCCAGATGATTATCGATAAGCATCGAAAGACCTGAGTTTTTAAATGACTCAATAACAAAATTAAAACCTCCAAAAGGTGTGATTTTTTCAGATGAATTCGTAATTTTCATATCACTTATTAAGGATGTGTGGTAACACCTAAATAAGTGAAAAAAAACGAGCCAAAAAAGCCTGAATACAATTAATTCAGCCACTTTTTTGGCTTTTTTTATTATCCGCTTGCGGATTTAGGGAATTGAATAGTTTTTGTAGTTAGGATTTGAAATCCTAAAAGAATTTAATTACGGTTTATTTATAAAATCAAAGGTTTTTTTGATAAGTAATCTGTTATGTTATATAAAAGGAAGTGTGCAAATAAATCAAAAATTCTTTTTTTTCCATATTTGAGTAGGGGAATTTGTAAAAAAATCAAAATTATATCGATAATTGAGTGACAATTTACAAACTTTGAATTATTGGTTTTATACTTTCAGTTTTGGCTTTACAAGATTATCACTCACATAGTAAAGGTTGTTTGTATATGAATTCAATTATGAAAAGCCTTTCATTTCTAAGTTGTCCATGAAAAAAGTCATATCATTTCAAATCCCAAAATCCAATAAGGAATTTGTCAGATTCCAAATAGATTCTGGAAAACACTTTTATGATAAGTTGCATCAACATCCTCAGTGGCAACTTACCTTGATTGTCAAAGGAAAAGGGCAATTGATGGTCGGGGATTATCTTGGGAGGTTTGAACCTGGAGATATGTTTTTGTTTTCTTCCAACATCCCCCATGTGTTTCGCTCTGATTCTGAATATTTTGATCAGGGATCTGAAAAAGAGTCTTTGGGTCACACCTTATTTTTTGATTTTGAAGTTTTTGGAAAGAGTTTGGTGGAAGTGGAGGAGTTTGCTGGGCTTCATCAATGGCTATCCCAAACCAAAGGTTGCTATTCGGTAATTGACAAAGCGCAAAAGAAGATTCGAAAAGAGTTGATGGTTTTTTCCAAAAATCAGGGATTGGATAAAATATTTACTGCTTTGGGTATTTTGAAAAATTTACAGTTAGCCAATGCCCTTCATCTGCTGAACCATCTTATTCCCCAAAAAGACTATTCTGAAACAGAAGGAAAGAGAATGGGCCAAGTGATGTCCTTCATCTTGTCACATAGCCAAAATTCAATTAGTCTGACAGAAGTATCTGAGGTCGCCCATTTGAGTAAAGAAGCATTTTGCAGATTTTTTAAGGAAAGAACAGGGAAAACCTTCACTGAATTTTTGTCTCAAGTGAGAATTCATCAAGCTTGTCAACTGCTGCAGGATACAGAGTTGCCAATCTCCCAAATAGCCTATCAATGCGGATTTCAAAACCTTTCGTACTTCAATCGGGCCTTCAAAAAAATACAAGGTGAATCACCAAAAGATTTTAGGGGAAGGGTGGATAAGCTTGGGTCAGATATTTATTCAAACTAATTTTATCCCTGCAAATCTAAAGTTAAATTTTAGATTTGCAGGGTTTAATCTGTTTCAGATTAATACCATTTCATTTTTCCAATTCAAATCAACCCTTTATTACACTGAGAAAGTCGACCAAACCAATGACTTCAATGCCTGATTCATAGAGATATCTTTCTTGGCCTGGAGTGATAATATAGAGTTTTTCTATTCCAAGATCTCCCATTGCCAAATAGCTTCCTTTTGTCAATTTGGGAGAAAGGCTAAGTTTGATTTCTGCAGCTGCAAGCCATTTATTTTCCCTTCGGATCAAAAGATCAATTTCTGCTCCATCTTGTGTTCTGTAATAGTAAATTTCGTCATCGATATTCAGTACAGATTTCACCTGGTGAATAACAAATGACTCCCAAGAAGTCCCCACCTATCATATTTCAATTTTATCTCGATCGTATTTCTGCTATATTTCAATCAGGTATTTCCACTCCCTACAAAATATGAAATCAAGCATGACGAAGAACGTCACACGCTGGGATGATTATCAACCATGCGAAATTCCATAGCCTGTCCCGACCAATCGGGATGACCTCTGAAAAACAAATTATAAACACATGAAAAAACTGATCCTAATTCTAGTTAGCTTTTTGATTTTCCAAGCTTCTTTTGCTACTGAATTGTATCATGCAATAAGTAGCTATCAGGCCGATGTAAGTGCATTAAGTAGAAAATATAGCAATCCCTATTCGGAGGAATATTTCCAAAGATTTGATAAGCTCTATGCTGATTGGTTGAAGGCATTGGAAGCTATGCCTTATGAAAGCTATTCCATGGATGGAAAGTTGGATTTTCAGATTTTCAGGAATTATTTAGAGAAGCAGCAGTACTTTCACCAGGTAGCATATGGAGAATTCAGAGAAGTAAGTAATGTGGTTGATTTTGGATCTCCTTTGGAAGATTTTTATCAAAAAAGAAGAGCAGCGATCAAGCCAAATGCACAGGAATTGGCAGCGACTTTTGACCAAGTAGAATTGCTCGCCAAATCGAAATGGGAGCAAATGAAGCATGCTAAGCCATACGACTCTTGGCAACAGGCAGAACTCGCTTCTTCCGTGGTGGAATCGCTTAGAAGAAGCACAGAGGAAGCTTATAGATTTTACTTTGACTACGATCCGGAGTTTACTTGGTGGATGAAAAAGCCAATGGAAAGTCTCAACGAGACTTTGAAAGGCTATTCTGATTTTCTCAAAAACCATTTCGAAAATACGGTAGTCAAGGATGATGGTTCTGGAATCATTGGAAAACCAATAGGCAAAACTAATATTGAAAAAGAGCTTTTGTACAACATGATTCCTTACACGGCAGAAGAATTGATCAAAGAAGGTGAAAAGCAATATGCTTGGTGTGAAGCAGAGATGATCAAAGCTTCAGAGGAAATGGGTTTTAGGAAAGAATGGAGAAAGGCGCTAGAGCATGTCAAAAACCAATATGTTCCTGCTGGAGTATGGCCAGGTATGGTTGTAGAAATGGCAGATGAAGCAATAGCGTTTGTAGAAACTCAAGACTTACTCACTATTCCAGATATGGCAAAAGAAACATGGAGAACAACCATGATGTCCGCCGAAAGGCAAAAAGTCAGTCCATTCTTTTTGGGAGGAGAGACAATTTTGATTTCTTATCCTACTTCTGAAATGTCCCATGAAGACAAAATGATGAGTATGCGTGGCAATAATCCGCATTTTTCAAGAGCAGTAGTGCATCATGAATTGATCCCGGGGCATCATTTGCAGCAATTTATGAATCAACGCCATTTTCCCCACAGAAGGATGTTCAACACTCCGTTTTGGGTAGAAGGATGGACTTTGTACTGGGAATTCAATCTTTGGGACAAAGATTTCCCTAGAAATGTGGAGGATAAAGTAGGGATGCTTTTTTGGAGGATGCATCGTGCAGCAAGGATCGTTTTTTCACTGAAATATCATCTTGGTGAGTGGACACCCCAACAGTGCATCGATTTCTTGGTGGATAATGTAGGACACGAGAGGGCCAATGCTGAAGCAGAAGTTCGCAGGTCTTTTGAAGGTAGTTATGGACCATTGTATCAATTAGCCTATATGATTGGAGGTATTCAAGTTTACCAATTGAGGCAAGAGATGGTTGAAGGTGGAAAAATGACCGAAAAGGAATTTCATGGTTATTTTATCACCCAAAACTACATGCCGATAGAACTCCTAAGAGCAAGGATGAATGAAGAGCTACCTGAGAATTTCAAAACCTCCTGGAAGTTTTTGGATTAAAACAATAAAATTTAATTGAGGTGTATACGTTCTAGGGTTTGACTAGGGAGAAGTTGCTTATGGTCAACACTTACTCCCTGCGGCGAAGTCCAAAGCAAACATCACTTTGATTGTTTTCAATATTTAAAAAAGAAAAAAGTCATATTAGATTACCTCTAAAAAAAATAGTTTGAATATAATCTTCCAAAGAAGAAATTTTTATAACTTGCCTAAAATCCGCAGGATTTTAATTTGGTTTTGATTGGGATAAATATAATTCCAAAAAGAATCATTTTGTTGTCAATCTAGGGTTTTCTGTGTTTTTGTGATAATTTTAATTTGGGTTGTGGTATGCATTATCTGTGTCATTTAGATTTTTTACACCATTTTTTATCAGTATGGACGCACCTATCCCATTGTACCATTCTAATTTTCAATGTTTTGTATGATTCGGGTAATTGAATCTAAGTTAATATTGGTGAGTAGTCTTTCTGTGTGAATAGCTTGAGGACATGTTTCCTTCCCGTCCTGATCCATTTGGCTGATACCGTTATGAATCTGAAAATGAACTTTTTGAGTCTGTAGCAGGGCTTTAGCCAAGACAGCTTCTTGGAATATTCTGCGATCAGATAACTGTAAAAGTTGGCATAGATGGCCGTCATGATCATAAAGGCAGTATTCTCCGACAAAAAAGAACAGGGCATTTTGGCCCAACCGAAGTCATTGTTCATCACATCGAAGAGGCATTCGCTTTGGCCTCTAGCATTGTAGAAGGCCACAACTTCGCTGTTGGAACTTTCTCTGTCATTGGTCAGGATCCCCCTGTAGGTATAGGCTTCACCACTGAATATGTCAGTCTGGGAGTCCTTTCTCTTAATCCGGCTGATCACCAGCCTATAGGGCTTTTCCCCGCCAAAGGGAAAATACTCTTGGATGTCGGCCACTTCCATTTCTTGGATACCCAGACGTATTTTCTTCCAGTCTCCCTTGGCAATAGAACCTATCATGCCATCCATCTTGGCACAGCGCTTTGCCCGGATATAAAGCAAGCTGCCCTGCCGTTCCACCAATTCGACAACTTTTTTCTGATAGGATGCCGAATCAGCCCTGAACCTTCCCACTTTTATCCCATTGTCCCCCAGGTTTGAAAATACCCTTTCCAGGGTTTCCTCTTGGAGGTATTTCGCTTGGCTGTTGCCGTTCCTGCCTTCTATGTAAACTGGCATCGCCTGTCCTGTATCCGGATTGCTGATCGAAGCAATGCCGGGCTGGTACCCGTTGGTCTTTTTGTAGGTTTTTTCGGCATCATACTTTTCTGTCGGCTGTACTTGGTTGTCATAGTCAAGGTCATAAAAAATGCCTGTTTTGAGCTGCTCTGTTTGTATCAACCCCTTAACCAACAAGTTATTGAGTTTCGGGTTCAGGTTGAAGCCGTGCTTTACACCGCTATCAGGATTTTCCATAAACAGCGTGTCTGTAGCCAGTTCCTTGATCCCCCTGAGAATGGTGTCTGCACTACATACCCGCATACCCCTGACGTTTTGAAGATGTCCCCTGAGATGGTCATTGATGTCCTCGGTACAATCCCCTCCATTAAGATATACCGCCAGATGGTTGATGAAAATGTCGCTATAGGAAAAACCAACAGTTTTCACCCTGCTTCCCAGATGATTATCGATAAGCATCGAAAGACCTGAGTTTTTAAATGACTCAATAACAAAATTAAAACCTCCAAAAGGTGTGATTTTTTCAGATGAATTCGTAATTTTCATATCACTTATTAAGGATGTGTGGTAACACCTAAATAAGTGAAAAAAAACGAGCCAAAAAAGCCTGAATACAATTAATTCAGCCACTTTTTTGGCTTTTTTTATTATCCGCTTGCGGATTTAGGGACTTGATTTTTTCGAGTATCAAATTTTTATTATGTACTTCTTTGCCTGTAGCTTTAATTCCAAGATTGAATGTCCCCTAATGTTCAATATCTATCAGTATCTAATATCAATTATTATCAGATCTAATCAAAATCAGGTTTATCTTTAGTTAGTGGCAAAGTTCCGTACTTCCATCTTTTTTATTTTCCCTTCTGCAACATCGTACCTATATTTTACGTCCTGACTTAAAACCTTTTGATTATGAGACCAATCCTTATATTATTTTTGGCAATGTTAAGTTTTCATTCATTCGCCCAAGAGACAAAGCCTGTTTCACTAAACATGATGGTCCTTTATCCAGAAGTTTATCAAGTAATTGAATTGGAACAATGTGAAAACGCAGTTTTGGCAGATTTGATTAATTTTTGTGAAGAGCAAGAGCTGACATTGATTTTGGAAGACCAGCAAATGAAGCTTTTCAAAATTTATCCATCATTTTTGGGTGTTGAAAAAGCCACTTTGGATCTGGAAGAAAAAATTGCTCATCAGATTGGTCTTCATGCAAAAGTAAAGTCAATTAAGTCTTATGGTAGAGAGTATTTGCCAGAAGAATATCATCCCCTTATCTCCAACCCATAAGCTAATTGCAATTGTTCAGCTTGCCTATTCGTGTCATTGCGCTTTGTCATTTTTATAAATAAAGCTTGCAATGAAATTCAACTAGTGTTCCATTGACTTTTCAAATCAGATAAAAAGGCTATTTTTGTAACTATGCTATCCAAAAAAACCAAATATGCTTTTCATGCCCTCACTTTTTTGGGCAAAAATAGGGATCAAAAGACTGTCTTGATTCAGGACATTGCAGCAGAGTATGGGATTTCACATAAATTCCTCGAAAATATTCTTCTTGAATTGAAAAAAGCTGGGATATTAGGCTCAAAAAAAGGCAAGGGTGGAGGATATTATTTAATCAAAGAGCCAAAAGATGTTGCGCTTTCCAAAGTAATAAGACTCTTAGATGGCCCTATCGCATTGCTACCTTGCGTAAGCTTAAACTATTACGAGCCATGCGTTGAATGTCAAAGTGAAGTGAAATGTGGGCTAAATAAAGTCATGATTCAAGTAAGAGATGAGATGCTTAATGTATTGGAAAACAAATCATTAGCAGATATTTTGGATAAAGAATAAAAATTTTTCCCCATAAACCCTACTTTTTTTATAGACTTTACATACTTTTGTAATTCAACTTACAATAAAACATATATGATTCTGGATCAACCAATCAAAAAATGGTTTGTGGACAAAACTGGAAAAGATAGCAATATCAAGAGTTTTCTGAAATCTATTTCTTGGAGAATAGTCGGGACTTTCGACACCATTATCATATCCTTTTTTATCACAGGTCAATTGAAAATGGCATTATCCATTGGGTCAATAGAAGTGGTAAGCAAGGTTATTCTCTACTATTTTCATGAAAGAGTTTGGGAAAAATTCACTAAAGAGAAAAAAGATGAGCCTTCAAAAGAATTTGCATGAGTTAAGACTGAAAGTCGACAATCTTGGACCAGTAAAAGGACTGCATTTTCTTGCAGATCTATTTCGAGACAAAGTTGTGTTTTCGACATCTTTGGGACAAGAGGATCAAGTGATCACCCAATTGATAGTTGAAAACTATATTCCAATACATATTTTTTCATTGGATACGGGAAGATTGTTTCCCGAAACATTGGATCTTTTGGCCCGAACAGAAAGTAAGTATAAAAAAAGAATAGAACTTTTATATCCGGAAAGACCATCCATTGAAGCCTTGGTTCAAGAACAAGGTATCAATGGATTTTATGATTCTGTAGAAAACAGAAAATCTTGCTGCTATGTCAGGAAAGTAGAGCCACTAAAAAGAGCACTCGCTGGCAAAAGTATCTGGGTGACTGGCCTAAGGGCAGAGCAAAGCCCAAACAGAAGCGATATGCAAAAATTGGAATGGGACGAAGCCAATCAAATCATAAAATACAACCCTTTGCTGGATTGGACATATGATCAAATGATTGCTTACATAAATGATAATAATATCCCATACAATCCCTTACATGACAAAGGGTTTATCAGTATTGGATGCGCACCATGCACAAGGGCAATCTCATCAGGTGAAGAGGCAAGAGCAGGAAGATGGTGGTGGGAAGATTCGAAAAAAGAGTGTGGCTTGCATTTGAAATGAAAAGCGAGAGACGGGAAGCAAGAGGCAAGAGTTGTAAGTCACCTCTCTCCCGAAAACATTCGGGAGAAGCTTGTCCCGCAGACCTTGCGGGGAGGTCTCGTCCCTATTTGAAACTGGAAAGTTAAAATTGAAGTTGGGGTGTGAAATTCAGTACGAGATTTCTCCCCGTAATTCTACGGGGCCAGGCCCCTTTAGTCGAAATGACTTGCCTATAAAACGAGAGGTTAAGTATAAAAATATTGAAAATGATTGCTGCCGATTTTTACGGCAAAAATCTAAAATCTAAAATCTAAGATAATTATGTCAAACCTATTTATACCAAATCCAAAAGAAGCGGAATCTATCCATATCTTGAGAGAAGTAGCAGCTCAGTTCGAGAAGCCCGTATTGCTTTTTTCTGGTGGTAAGGATTCCATCACTTTGGTGAGGTTAGCGCAAAAAGCTTTTTATCCAGCAAGGATTCCTTTTCCTTTACTGCACATTGATACAGGGCATAATTTTCCAGAAACTATCGAGTTCAGGGATCAATTGGTGGCAGAATTGGGATTAGAATTGATTGTTCGAAATGTACAGGATTCTATTGACCAAGGAAAAGTCACAGAGGAAAGAGGTCGATACGCAAGTAGAAATACCCTTCAGACAACTACGCTTCTTGATGCCATTGAGGAATTCAAATTCGATGCTTGTATCGGTGGAGCTAGGAGAGATGAAGAAAAAGCAAGAGCAAAAGAAAGGGTGTTTTCTGTAAGAGACGATTTTGGTCAATGGGATGAAAAAAACCAAAGACCAGAGCTTTTCGATATGCTCAATGGAAAAATCCACCAAGGACAAAACGTTAGGGTTTTCCCTATATCCAACTGGACTGAATTGGATGTTTGGGAATATATCAAAAATGAAAATATGGAAATCCCTTCTATCTATTTCGCTCACAAAAGAGAAGTATTCTTTAGAGATGGCATGGTTTGGACTGCAAACCAGCATGTTTATAGAGATAATTCGGAAGAAGTAGTAGAGAGAATGGTGCGATTCAGAACAGTAGGAGATATGACTTGTACTGCCGCGGTATTGTCAGAAGCAGACACCCTGGAAGCAGTAGTAGATGAAATCAGACTATCGACCATTTCTGAAAGAGGAGCGAGAATCGATGACAAACGATCTGAAGCCGCAATGGAGAAAAGGAAGAAAGTAGGGTACTTCTAGAAGCGAGAAGCAAGAGACAAGAAGCGATGCAATCAACCACGAAGTGCCTGCCTGCTGCAGGCAGGGTTAAACTTTGAATAGCCCCGTATGAAATGCGGGGAATGAAAATGATGAAGAGGGACGACAACCCCGAAGGGCCTGCCTGGCGTCAGACAGGGTTAAACTTCTCAAGTCAATAGAAAAAAGTGTCAAGTAATTTCAGGATGTGAAATACGAACTTTCAGAGAGAAAAGTAACTAGAAACAAAAAACAAGGCTCAGCAGACTTTGCTCCTCTGCTACCTTTGCGAGAAATAAGAAACGACAATGGAAAATAGAAAACTTATAAAAATAGCTACAGCTGGCTCAGTGGATGATGGGAAAAGTACCCTTATCGGTAGATTGCTTTATGATACGGGGTCTTTGACTACCGACAAGCTTGAAGCAATAGAGCGAAATAGCAAACAAAAAGGATATGATTATCTGGATTTTTCCTTGGCTACTGATGGGTTGGTGGCAGAGAGAGAGCAGGGTATTACCATAGATGTAGCACATATTTATTTCAATACAGACAAAACCAACTTTATCGTAGCTGACACACCAGGCCATGTAGAATACACAAGGAATATGGTGACAGGTGCATCTACTTCACAAGTTGCGATTATATTGATCGATGCCCGTAAAGGTGTCATTGAGCAGACTTATAGGCATTTTTTTATCAGCAATCTTTTGCGTTTAAGCCACGTAGTAGTCGCTGTCAACAAAATGGATCTGGTGAATTTTGATGAAGAGGTATATTTGAAAATCAAATCGGATTTTGAAAAACTTGTAGCGAAAAGTGATTTCACTTCTGATCAAATCACTTTTATTCCAATATCAGCTTTGAAAGGTGAGAATGTCTCCGAAAAGTCAGAGTTGATGAATTGGTACATTGGGAATACACTTTTGGATCACCTAGAGGTACTTGAGCCATCAGATTTGCAAGAAAGCAGTGCTGCAAGATTCCCAGTTCAGTTTGTGATAAGACCAAAGACAGAAGCTTACCATGATTTCAGAGGTTTTGCAGGAAAAGTGTATGGTGGAAGTTTGAAAAAAGGAGATAGCATCACCGTTTTGCCTTCATTCACAGAATCCAAAATCAAGGCTATTCATTTCTTCGAAAATGAACTCGAAGAAGCGACACCAGGCGCTTCGGTTACCTTGACTTTAGAAGATGAAGTCAACGTAAGCAGAGGAGATACCATCGTAAAATCATCTGATTTACCTAGTTCTGAAAAATCTATTTCAGCCACCATCTGTCAAGTAAATGTAAAACCACTTCGTGTAGGAGATAAATATACCCTACAACATGGAGTCAATAGGGTTTTGGCAAAAGTAGAAAGCATCCAAGGAAAAATTAAAACAGATTTTTCAGGGGAAGAGACTACAGAGCAGTTGAAACTGAATGACATCGGTAAAGTGTCTTTCAAATTGAGCAAAGCAATCCATTTTGATTCCTATAAGCAAAATAAATCAACTGGAAGCTTTATTCTAATTGACGAAGGTTCATTTGATACAGTCAGTGTTGGGTTTATTGATTGAAGATTGTAGAAGGTAGATTTAAGATTAAAAATTGGAAATAAGGAGGATGAAAATGATTTGATAACCACGAAGTGATTGAACCTTGAATAACCTCGTATGAAATGCAGGGAATTAAGCAGAAACATATCGTATTGATCAATCCTAAAGGGGTTGAATTTGGGGGATAGATTAATAATTCTAGAAATAGAATTTCCTTTAAATTCTGATCCAAAGTCATAAAGTGCCAATTTCCAAGTCAGAAATAAAGCAGGTTTACAAAACTTAGTACGTGGTATTTTGTACTACAAAAAAACCTATCAAACCTATAGAGAAAAAATATTATGCAAAGCTTTAGAACAGAAATAGAAAATCCGATAGTTGAAAAAGATATTATCGAGCTTGAAAAGAAAATAGCACTTTTCAAGGAAGGGAAAATTGATGATGAAAAATTCAGAAGTTTGAGGCTTGCCCGTGGGATTTATGGACAAAGACAGCAAGGTGTTCAAATGATCAGGATCAAACTCCCCTACGGAAGGGTCAGTTCAGAGCAGTTGCATAGGATCTCTGAGGTTTCGGATAAATACTCTACAGGAAGACTTCATATCACCACCCGACAGGATATTCAAATCCACTATGTCAAAATTGATCAGACTCCTGAGCTTTGGGCAGAACTGGAGAAAGATGATGTAACGATCAGGGAAGCATGTGGGAATACAGTAAGAAATGTAACAGCATCTGAAATGGCTGGTATTGATCCGAACGAACCGTTTGATGTAACACCTTATGCAGAAGCCACTTTCCAATATTTTCTTAGAAATCCAATCTCACAAGAAATGGGAAGGAAATTCAAAATAGCTTTTTCCTCAAGTGATGAAGATACAGCCTTGGCCTACCTTCATGATATTGGAGTGATTCCAAAGGTGAGCGTTGAAAACGGAGAAACTATAAGAGGATTTAAAGTCTTGCTTGGTGGCGGGCTAGGTTCACAGCCCAGACATGCAGATGCTGTCTATGAATTTTTGCCTACCGAAAAATTGATTCCTTTCATTGAAAGTGTGATCAGGATATTTGATAGATATGGTGAAAGGGCCAAAAGAATGAAAGCCAGAATGAAGTTTTTGGTCAAAGATTTAGGTCTTGATGTGTTCTTGGATTTGGTCAAAGTAGAGGAGAAATCACTTCCATTCAAAACTTATCCAATAGATTATAAAAGCTATGAAAAAGCACAATCACTTCCTTCTCCTGAAATTGTAAATGTGCAAGAGCCTGCGGATCTGGCTTACGAGCAATGGAAGCTAACCAACATCATCCCCCAAAAACAAGAAGGATATGTTGCCATAGGGATAAAGGTAAAATTGGGGGATTTCTATACCGATAAGGCAAGACTTTTGGCAGATTTGGTAAAGAGGCATGCAAACAATGAAATCAGGTTCACCTTGAGACAGAATATTCTAATCAGAGATGTCAAGCAAGAATTGATTCCTTTTTTCTACCAAGAACTCAAAAAGCTTGGCTTTGTAGATAGGGGATACAATACTCTTGGAGACATCACGGCTTGTCCGGGTACAGATACTTGTAATCTGGGGATTGCTTCTAGCACAGGGGCGGCTGATGTCTTGGAAGATGTGATTTTCAATGAATATCCACAATACCTCAACAATAAAGATCTGACGATCAAGATTTCTGGCTGTATGAACGCTTGTGGCCAGCATAACATGGCGTCCATCGGTTTCCAAGGAATGTCGATCAAAGCCGGCAAGAATGTGCTCCCTGCATTGCAAGTACTTCTTGGTGGAGGGACTTTAGGAAATGGGGAAGGAAGATTTGCAGACAAAGTAATCAAGATACCAAGTAAAAGAGGCCCTCAGGCTTTGAGGATTTTGTTGGATGATTTTGAATCAAATGCGCTACAGGAAGAGAACTTCCTCGGTTATTATGACCGCCAAGGGCAAATGTATTTCTATGAAATATTGAAGGAAACAGCCAATATCGATGATGTAGTAGAAAGTGATTTTATCGATTGGGGCAACAATGATCCTTACATAAAGGAAATTGGAGTAGGAGAGTGTGCAGGGGTGATTATTGACTTGGTTTCTACTTTACTATTGGAGGCAAGGGAAAAAATAGCCAATGCTGAAGAAAGTCTAGAAACAGGAGCTTGGTCTGATGCAATTTACCACACTTATGCAGGATTGGTAAATACTGCCAAGGCAATTTTGCTTGCAGAAGGAGTAAATACAAATTCACATGCGAGCATTTTGAAGCAATACGACGAGCAATTTACAGAGACAGGAAAGATCGATTTAGGAAACTCTATAGAAGAGATCACCTATCAAATAAAAAACAATGAGCCTTCTGAGGAGTTTGCAAGGGCCTATTTTGCGAATGCGCAAAGTGTTTTTGAAACTATCAGTGACTACAGAGCTAAAGAAGTACAAGCATGAGAAGCGAAATCAAACCTAAAGTAACACTAGTTGGAGCTGGCCCAGGTGATCCAGAATTGATCACTCTCAAAGGGATTTTGGCAATCAACAAAGCAGATGTCGTGCTGTATGATGCATTGGTAGACCCTACTTTGCTAAAGCATGCGCCAGATAATGCGATCAAAATATTTGTAGGAAAAAGAGTGGGTAAGCATTCTTGTCCGCAAGAAGATACCAATAGATTGTGTGTAGAATATGCGTTAAAGCATGGTCATGTGGTTCGACTGAAAGGAGGAGATCCGTTTGTATTTGGTAGAGGCTCCGAGGAAATTGATTATATCGAAGCTTTCGGAATACCAACTACTGTCGTTTCTGGCATCAGCTCTTCTGTTGCAGTACCTGCGGCAGTAGGGATTCCTGTTACAAAAAGAGGAGTTTCCGAAAGTTTCTGGGTGATCACTGGAACGACTTCCAAGGGTGAAATATCCAGGGACATAGCATTGGCAGCACAGTCAACAGCTACGGTTGTGATCTTGATGGGAACCAAAAAATTGCCCGAAATCATCAAAACCTATAAAGACTATTCTAAGCATGATCTTCCGATAGCAATCATCCAAAGTGGTACTACCAAAGATCAGAAGCTTGTGGCTGGAACCATAAGTGACATCCAGGGAAAAGCCGAAAGCGAAGGCGTAGGAGCTCCTGCGATTATCATCATCGGTGAGGTAGTGAAGGAAAGTTATAGGTTGAAGGAGATATATCAGGAAGTAGAAAAGATATCTATCTGAGAATTGATATTCAATTGATATTTGTGGATATTTTGATATTCGGATGATCAGAAGTCTCTTCAACTTATTCAGTATCGAAAAATATTGCAAAGCCAATACCCTAGTATCTCCTGCGTTTAAATTCAAGTTTGCTTTTATCTCATATCTAGCGTTTCATATCTCATGTCCAAAAACACCCTGTATCCCATCTTCCTTAAAGCCCATGAATTGAATTTTCTGCTAATTGGTGGAGGATTTGTAGGTACGGAAAAGTTGAGTTTTCTGCTCAAAAGCAGTCCGGAAGCCCAAGTAACTGCAGTTTCAAAAGAATTCAATTCTGAGTTTTTGGAGCTGGCTGAGTCTGCTGCCAATGTTACTTTGATTCAAGATGTGTATCACGAAAAGTATCTTGGGGGGAAGCACATAGTCATTGCGGCTACCAATTTCCCCGAGATCAACAGACAGATTCATGATGAAGCCAAAGAAAGGTATATTCTGGTCAATGTAGCTGACACCCCAGAACTTTGTGATTTTTATTTGGGTGGAATTGTGACAAAAGGGAATCTGAAGATTGCGATCAGTACCAATGGCAAATCCCCAACTACGGCCAAAAGACTTCGACAACTGCTAGAAGAAGTGCTTCCTGAAGAAGTAGATGACTTATTGGAAAATCTCAATGCTTATCGCGATACCCTCAAAGGGGATTTTGAGTATAAGGTGAAAGCAATGAATGAAATCACAGGCTTATTGGTGGAGAAGGGGAAGGTGTAGGAGTAATGGGTTTCTCGCAAAGAACTCAAAAGGGCAGAGATGCGCTAAGTTAGATTTTAAATGCGAGACAAAGACAGAAGAGTCAAGAAACAAGAATCCAGAGCCACGAAACTAAGTCACAGAAAAATAAACCGATAAAAAGCAGAATTGACTTAAAAAAATCAGGATATACTTCTAGAATCAGAAAATCTGAGTATATCCTGATCTTTAGACTTTTTAATTAGAAAAACCTAATTCCCACTGTTGGAATAATTGTTTTGATATTGTCAGTAATAATGAATCCTGCATTCAATTGGAAGTCTCCTTTGATGTGATACCTATAGGCAAGTTTAATCGTTTCACCTTGGAAGACTGGACCAGAATCATTCAATATTCAATTTAAAGAGTCTTCTTACCTAAAAAAGGTTGGAATGAAAGTTAAAAAAAGCTATTATTTTTCATATTTATCAATTTTAAAAACTGCCATTCTTTGTGAGTCTCTAAAAATCACGATATTGGAGAAATATGAACTTAGTATCAAAATCGCTGACACTTTTAATATTTCTCATTGTTTCAATTTCAAACAATGCCAGCTCTCAACAAAGTCTGAAGCTTTCGGGATTGATCATCGATAGAGACACAGAAATGCCAATTCCTTATGCGAATATTGGAATCAAAAATAAGTTTACAGGGACGGTCTCAGATTATCAAGGTTATTTTTCAATTGAATTAAAAGAATCTGCGAATTCGGATACAATCGAGATTTCAAGGATTGGTTATGAAAAAATCAAAGCACCGATTGGCGATTTCGGATTTTCGGATTCAGAACCTATTATAATCTCCATCAAACAAAACATGATAGACTTGAATGAATTCACTGTAAATGCGGATTATATTGAAGGTCAGAAGTCATTCGGTATTTTGCCTTTAAAATCTCGATTTGGATTTGCTTTTAATCCTATGAAATCAGATGCAAGGTCAAATTTAGGAAGAGAGTTGGGAATTGAGATTGATCCCGATGGTAAAGAAATGAGAGTGAATGAAGTTAGTTTTGCAATACAAAGTAATCAAATTGGACATATAACTTGCAGGGTTAATATTTATAAAGAAGATGCCATTCTTGAAGATAAACCGGGCGAAAAGGTTTTGGAAAAAATTTATGAAGTGACAGAAAAGGGCAAAGGTATTCATTCTGTATCACTTAAAAGTGAGAACTTAATTTTGAGCGAAAAATCTTGGGTTACAATAGAGTTTGTAGATTTTCATGGTGAAAATGTTCAAGGGATAGTAACCTTACCAGTCAAGTTTCCTTTAGGTAAATATTTGTCGAGGGAAAGTAGTTTGGGAGAATGGAATTCCGTCATGGGTAGGCCCAGTATAAAAGTAGATGTGGAAATAATGGATTTTAGATAGTTAGATTATATGAAAGATAAATCTCAAATAGCCCTTCAAAAAAAGTAAGACAATAGATGATATTTCCGACTTTGAATAAATGCTAAAGAAAGATTGTCCTTTTTTTCAATTCCATCGGGCTACTTAAAAATTTTTGTCTAAATTTGCACCAATTTAGCCATAAGTATTTACACCTCTTAAACCCTCACTAATAATGCCTAAGGATAGCAGTATCAAACACGTCCTCATCATCGGTTCAGGTCCCATCGTCATCGGTCAAGCATGTGAATTTGACTATGCAGGCTCGCAAGCAGCCAGATCACTCAGGGAAGAAGGAATCACAGTCACGCTGATCAATTCCAATCCGGCGACCATCATGACAGATCCAGTTACCGCTGACAACGTGTATTTGCTCCCATTGGAAAAGAAATCCATTATTCAAATCCTCAAAGAACAGCCGACCATAGATTGTGTATTGCCAACTATGGGTGGACAGACAGCTTTAAATCTAGCCATTGATTGTGATGTTGCGGGGATTTGGAAGAAATTTGGAATTAGGATGATTGGAGTTGATATCGATGCGATAGAAACTGCCGAAAACAGAGAAAAATTCAAAGCCCTAATGGAGAAATTGGACGTTGGGGTTTGTATTGGTAAGACTGCGACATCATTCCTTCAGGGTAATGAAATTGCACAAGAAATTGGTTTTCCATTAGTAATTAGACCTTCTTACACACTCGGTGGTACAGGAGGTGGATTTGTAGAAAAAGCCGAAGACTTTGAAAAGGCTTTGACAGCTGGACTTCAGGCTTCTCCCACCCATGAAGTATTGATCGAACAAAGTATCATGGGATGGAAAGAATATGAGTTAGAAGTATTGAGAGATTCTATCGGAAACATGGTTGTGATCTGTTCGATTGAGAACTTTGATCCGATGGGTGTGCATACTGGTGATTCGATCACTGTGGCACCTGCCATGACTTTGCCGGATACGGTCTATCAAGAGTTAAGAAACCAAGCCATCAAAATGATGAACGGCATTGGGAATTTTGCAGGAGGATGTAATGTACAGTTTTCGGTAAGTCCAGACAATAAAACGATCATTGGTATTGAAATCAACCCAAGGGTATCTAGATCTTCTGCACTTGCATCCAAAGCGACTGGATATCCAATCGCTAAAGTAGCAGCGAAATTGGCCATAGGTTATAATTTGGATGAAATCCAAAATTCCATCACGGGTACAACTTCTGCGTTTTTTGAGCCTTCCATAGATTATGTAATCGTAAAAATTCCTAGATGGAATTTTGACAAGTTCAAAGGTTCGGATAGAAAACTAGGACTTTCGATGAAAGCTGTGGGAGAAGTAATGGGAATTGGAAGGAACTTCCAAGAGGCACTTCAGAAGGCTTGTCAGTCTTTGGAAATCAAGAGAAATGGACTTGGTGCAGATGGGAAGGAACTGAAAGATCAAGATAAGATCTTGTATAGCTTGGCGAATCCTAGCTGGGACAGATTGTTCCATATTTATGATGCGTTTAAGTTGGGGATTTCTTTCAGAACAATCCAAGATTTGACCAAAATCGACAAATGGTTCTTGAAGCAAATCGAAGAGTTGATTCATCTTGAAAGGGAAATTGAAAAGTACGATATCAATTCTATTTCACGTGATTTGATGGACAAAGCCAAGAAAAAAGGCTATGCTGATAGACAATTAGCGCATCTGTTGGATTGCTTGGAAAGTGAAGTCTTTGACAAGCGTTACAAAGAAATGGGTATCAAGCGTGTTTATAAGCTCGTGGATACATGTGCTGCTGAGTTTGAAGCACAGACTCCTTATTACTACTCTACCTTTGGTGATGAAAACGAATCGATCTCAAGCAACAAAAAGAAAGTAGTCGTATTGGGTTCTGGTCCAAACAGGGTAGGTCAGGGAATTGAATTCGATTATTCGTGTGTACATGGTGTCTTGGCTGCTAGAGAATGTGGCTACGAGACTATCATGATCAACTGTAATCCTGAGACTGTTTCTACAGATTTTGATATTTCGGATAAATTGTATTTTGAGCCAGTTTTCTGGGAGCATATTTATGAAATAATCCTTCAGGAAAATCCAGTTGGAGTCATCGTACAGTTGGGTGGTCAGACTGCATTGAAGTTGGCTGAGAAATTGGATAAGTATGGTGTCAAAATCATAGGAACCAGTTATGAAGCCTTGGATTTGGCTGAAGACAGAGGTAGATTTTCACAATTGTTGAAAGAAAATGATGTCCCATACCCAGAATTTGGTACTATTCACAATACAGACGAAGCTCTGGAGCTTTGCAAAACTATCGGATTCCCTCTTTTGGTAAGACCTTCATATGTATTGGGTGGTCAGGGAATGAAGATTGTGATCAATGAAAAAGAGCTGGAAGAACATGTAGTGAATGTCCTAAGGGATATACCAAACAATGAGATTTTATTGGATCATTTCCTTGAAGGAGCAATAGAAGCAGAAGCAGATGCGATCTGTGATGGTGAAAATGTCTATATTATCGGGATTATGCAGCATATAGAGCCAGCAGGAATTCATTCTGGGGATTCTTATGCAGTCCTGCCTCCATACAACTTGGGGGATTTGGTAATCAGACAGATCGAAACCTTTACAAAGAAGATCGCTTTGGCCTTGAAAACAAAGGGATTGATCAATATCCAATTTGCGATCAAAAATGATAAAGTTTTTATCATTGAAGCCAACCCAAGGGCATCTAGAACCGTTCCATTTATCTGTAAAGCATATCAGGAGCCTTATGTCAATTATGCCACTAAGGTGATGCTTGGAGAGAACAAAGTCACAGACTTTGAATTCAAACCAGTGAAAAAAGGTTATGCTATTAAAGAACCGGTATTCTCTTTCCACAAATTCCCAAATGTCAATAAAGAATTGGGTCCAGAAATGAAATCAACTGGAGAAGCGATTTACTTTATTGATGATTTGATGGATGATTTCTTCTTGAAAATCTATGGGGAGAGAAACCTTTATTTGAGTAGATAATTTCATGTTGGGAAAAGTGTCATATCTTTTTCCCAACTCAACAAAATTTATAAAAGTTTGGTAAAGGCATTAGTAATTATATTGGGAGTAGGCTGGTTGTTAGGCCAGTTGATAAGGTATTTTCTAAGAAGCAAGTTGGCAAAATTTGCTCAGCAAGTCAATGAAGCTGCCAGAGAGCATCAACAAGCTCAACAAAGAAATACTGCTCCGAAAAGTGGAAACGTAAACGTTGATCATATTCCTGAGAATTTCAAATCCAAGCGCTCCAAAGAAATAAAAGGTGGAGATTATGTGGATTATGAAGAAGTGAAAGATTAGCGAAAAAAGTAAATTTCAATTATTAAATGTATTTCAAAAAAAAGAGTCTCGAAAATTAATTCGGGACTCTTTTTTTGCTTTTTGTTGAATGAATTAATCCTTAAGGACTTCACATTTATCATAAGCAGGGTCAATGTCTATATATACATCTTCTTTAGCAGTCATAAACCAAGTGCTGAGGATATCATCTTCCTTTTTCCTCATAGTTGCTGCTTTTAGCTTTTCATAATCATCATTCATATTTGCTCTATGGGCAGGATACCTGTTTTGGTAATATAAAATCCTGATCTTAGTGCCTTCTCTAGGGTCTTCAAAACGCATTGGTTTTGTGATAGATCCAATTTTCATGCTGTCTATAGTAAAGTACAATACAGGATCTTCCAATGTTCTTAAAGTAAGCTTGTTTGATCCAGATCCTGGATCGGAGAAGAACCCGCCGTTATCAGAAGTATTTCTGTCTTCTGAATATTCTTTTGCAGCCTTTGCAAAGTCGATTTTACCATCCATGATTACAGTCCTAAGACTGTCAAGATATCTTTCCGCTTTCAATATATCTTCTTCGGAAGGCTCTGGCTTGATCAAAATATGCCTTGTATTGAAAGTATTTCCACGTCTTTCCAATAATTGGATCATGTGAAATCCAAACATTGTCTCTACAGGATCGGAAATTTCACCTTGTTTTAATCCTAGGGCAGTAGCTTCATATTCTGGAGCAAGTTCCCCTCTTCTGAAAAAGCCAAGTTCACCACCTTGCACAGCTGATGCAGGATCTTGGGAATATTGCTTAGCTAGTGTAGCAAAATCTGAAGTTCCTTTCCCAATCTGATCTTTGAGACCTTTCAAGAATGCAGCTACTTCATTTTTGTTTGCTTCATTGACTTCAGGCTTTCTCACTATTTGGCCTACAGTAACTTCAGCTGAGAAGAATGGCAGGGAATCTTTGTGTATAGAGTTGAAAAATCTCTTTACCTCAGCAGGTGATACTCCTAAGCCTTCTGTGATTTTCCCTTGCATTCTTTGTACTATCATCTGCTCTCGCAATGCATCTGTAATCTCAGCTTTCAGTTGCTCAGATGTTTTGCCATACACTTCTACTAGTGTACTTTCGTCTCCCCCTAATTGCTGCATAACCATCGAAAATCTTTGGTCGGCTTGAATCATTACTTCTGCATCACTTACAATGACCGAATCTATTTCAGCTTTGGCTACCATCAGTTTATTGATAAGTAGTGATTCGAAAATATCACACCTGGTTGGCGCTTCAAATCCCTGTTGGGAATTAGCTATCGCCTCCATGTAAGTCTTCTGAACCTCTGATTCGAGTATGATAGAATTGTTCACTTTGGCTACAATCCTATCCAATACCTGACCTGTTTTTGGAGTTTCCTTTTTTTCTTCCTCTTTTTTCTCTTCCTCTTGGGCAATTGCAACATTTGTCATCAAAAACAAACAGAAGATTGCAAAGAAGTATTTTGCATTAATCATATATTTTGAACTCATTATTTTCTTGTGCTCTTTTATAAATATCTTTTTGAAGTTGCTCTACCAAAGCTACCCTTTTCTTATTCATTAATATTTTTGAGATTTCATCTTTGACAAAATCCAATGGCGGAATCTGGTCTTGCAATTTGTATTCCAAGATTTTGAAATAATACGTGTAGACTTCATCATCTACTTTGATCAACTTATTATTTCTCAAAAGCTCCACTTTGTTGTTGTTGCTCGCCAATGGTGTATTGATAATGATATCTTCGAATCTAATCCAAGTCGAATCCTCTGTATAGTGGTTGGTCGAA
This sequence comes from Belliella calami, assembly GCF_022549695.1. GTDB lineage: Bacteria > Bacteroidota > Bacteroidia > Cytophagales > Cyclobacteriaceae > Belliella > Belliella calami. The sequence continues at coordinate 22,581 of NZ_JAKZGS010000008.1, forward strand.
TGGTCAAGTGCTATTTGCCTAAGCTTTTCCGGATTTTCCGATTTTCTTGCAGATAGCAATTTCTCCAAAGCCTTGTTCTGCGGATTAGTTTTTTCCAATTTGAAGAAGTTGGTTCTTACGATGATCTCTTTCAGACTGAAATTCTCTTTATTTTCATTGTAATAACGTTCTATTTCAATATCATTGATCAATGTGTCTGAATTATCTTTGACATGAGCTTTTTCAAATTCATAGACCATCAGAGCATATCTGTAATCTAAAAGTTTCCTGTTTAGTTCAGCTTCATCAAATGTAATGGTTTTAGCGGCCTCTTTGATCATTAGTTGCTTTCGGATCCAAGATTGTATATATCTGTTTGTAATATTTACACTATCTTCTTTGGCGCTAATTTCACTTGTGATAAAAGCAATTTCAGATTTCCTGAGGTTTTGATTTCCTACACTTGCTACCACGGGGTTTTCTTCCTCACTCTCTTCTTCAGATTTATACTTGAACAAATCGCAAGAGCTAAGCAGTAAGCTTATTAATATTGGGAAAATAAGTTTAGTTTTTTGTGACAATTTCGTAAATGCGACTTTTTTCTTCCTCGTTAACGCGGATTATATAATTTTCTTTTAGAGAAGCTATCATAGATTTATCCAAATATTCTTGATAATCCTGAATTACTTTCCCTCTAGTTTCTTCGAATTTTTTTGGCCCTGCAGGTACTTTTTTTCCCAGGACAACAAAGTGAGTCCTTCCCTCAATATTGACTTCCTGAAAGGTTTTGTTTGTCATTATTCTACTCAAAACAGGATGTGATTCAATCTCGAATAAGTTGTTTTGAATAGTGAATGCAAGTGGATCATCGTTTAGGAAAGTGTTTTCCAGACGTGTTTCAAGGTTGTCCTGATAGTTTTTGTCCATCAAGAACTTTTTGACTGCATCTTTTCTGGATTCTTTACCCATTTTTACTATCAATGCTTGATATCGATCATTCCATTGATATTTGTCCTTATTTTCCTCAAAGTATGCCACTTGGCCAAGGCTATCTTCAAGCGCTTTTTGCCAAACCTTTTGATTCATCAAAGAAAACAACAATATACCATCTCTGTATTCTTTGAGGATTAATTGATATTCTTTACTGTTTGCTTCCAAATCTTTTTCTTCCGCTTCATTCAAGTTTACTTCGACAAATTTTTCGTACCATGCAGAGAAGTAATCTTTTTTGCCTAGGCGGACGATTTGGTTATCAGCATTCATGAAATCGATTAGGTTTTTTACTGATTTTTCTTCTCCCCGAACGGATATCAGCATGTTTTCGATCCAAGGCATTGAATCTACAAGTTGGAATGCTTGTTGTTTCTGTTTGTTTTTGAAAATGTTGGAAAGAGAATCTACAAGTTGTTCGTTCTCTACAAATGAAAAACGTGATTTTTGAATGGCACTTACTTGAGATTGAATAAGGGTGGATCTACTATCTCTTAAGATTTTGGATTTGATCATTTCCTCCATCTCCTCATATGGTGCTATTGGCTTTTTATCTTCCAATCGAATGATATGATAACCATATGCTGTCTTGACTGGTGCAGAAATCTCTCCTATTTCAGATAGGTTGAACGCCACTCTTTCAAATTCAGGAATCACAGATCCTATAGCAATCCACGGAAGTGTTCCGCCTGAGTTTTTTGTCCCCAAATCTTCAGAATATAGATTGCATACTTCTTCCCATACGCTTTCAGGTTTCTGTAATTCAGTATAAATATCCCCAACCTTCCTCAAGACTCTTTCTTCAGTAACAGGGTCATTCGATGGTGTCCTTACTAAGATATGGGAAACCCTAATTTCTCCAGGGTTTGGTTTTTTGTCTTCTAATTTAATAATATGATATCCAAACTCTGTAATCACTGGCTCTGATATTTGTCCAGGCTTCAGTCTAAACGCGGCATCTTCAAATGGGTAAACCATCTGAAGTGCAGTGAAATAACCCAAATTCCCTTTATTGTCTTTTGCAGATGGGTCATCGGAATGTTTCTCTGCCAAATCGTTGAAATCCGCACCATTTTCTGCATCGGCTTTTAGTTTTTCGGCCATTCTGAAAACTGCAACACTATCTTCCCTGCCTGCATTGTTGGGGAATTGTAAAAGAATATGACTAGCTTTGACTACCTCCTGCATGCGGTTATAAGCTTTCATCAACTCACCTTCTTGGAGTGAATTTTTTATTAAGAATGGCCTTATAAGATCTTCTTTGAACATGGCGAATTCTTTTTGGAATTCATCAACCTCCGCTAAGCCTTCATTCTCAGCCTCCTTTACTTTGAGCTTAAAATTGACGAAAAGATCAAAATTCTTTTCGAACTCTTCTTTCGAAATTAAGTCCTCCTTATTTTGAAAAGTCCTATTTTTGGAGAGTATGTGCAAAAATTCATCTGCATAAATGTCCTCGTTTCCTATTGTTAAAAGAGATACTGGACCTTTATCCTGGTTATCCTCTTGTTTGATTGTAGTTTTTGGACTACAAGAAAAAGCAAGGATCAATAAAGCACTATAGAAATATTTGATATTCATATTGATGGCATGCCGAAAATTATACTGCAATGTTACAAATTAAAATGTAGATTTATTTGGGTGAGGTGGATAAAGAATTTATAATTAACAATTATTTGGATTTGAGATTTTTGAAAAGCCTACACGTATTTTGTAATCCTGAAGACTCAAACTCAATTTTATCCATTATTCTTTTTACAAGTATAATGCCTAATCCACCTTTTCTTTTTGTCTTTTTGACTTGGTTGATTTCCGGTACATTATATTCTATTATATTAAATGCGTCTCCTTGGTCAGTAATTTCGATTTTCAAAAGACCAACTTCCTTTTCTACACTTATTTGGATAAATTCCTTAGAGTTGCAACCATGTGAATGGATAATAAGGTTTGCGCATACTTCATCTACCGCCAAAGTTACTTGGTGTTGCTCTATTTCGGAAAGGGATGTCTCCTGTAAGATTTTATTCAAAAAAATTCTAAGATCCGAAAGTCTGCTTGTTTCACAATATAGTTTTAGCTCATGCTTCATCATAGCTCCATCACTGCATCTTCTTTATTTGACTTGATATTGATCAACTGATCCAACCCCAAGATTTGAAATACATGAAATACTTTTTCATTGAGTCCAAAAATTACCAAACTTATTTTTTTGTCATTAAAATCCTCAATGTACGACATAAACACACCCAATCCTGCAGAAGAGATATACTCCAGCTGGGTACCATCAACCAAGATGTTTTTAGTATCGTTTTCTACCAAAGCAACTATTGCTTCATCAAGCTCCACAGAGTTACTTGCATCTACTTCTCCGATCAATTTGATTTCGGTATAATTAGATTTTTTTGAAGTTTCGATCTTTAGCATGTTTATATATACGCTTTTAATGTCTAGGGGTTATTTAATAAATTTGATTACAAGAATTGAGTAGTCGTCATCCGGAAGGGTTGACAATCCTATAAATTCATAAACTTGATCTATGATCTTTTGTTGAATTTCCTCAGCACTTAAATGATGGAATTTGCAGAGTACTTTTTTTAACCTTTCATATCCGAATTCCTCAGAATTCTCATTTTTCGCTTCCACAATCCCATCTGTGAATAGAACCAAAATATCGTTTTTATTCAGAAAAAGTTCTTTTTCGTATACATACTTTTCATAAAGTTGATTTCTCAAAATCCCCAATCCCATACCGTCAATACTTAGATATTCACAGCTTTCCGAGGTCGAATCATAGTGTAAGGTAGGACAATGCCCTGCTCTTGAATAGTGGATCTTTCTCTCTTTGGTATTGATGATGTAGTAAGCTGTGGTAATAAAATGGTTCTTTTCCAAACAGTGACTGAGCGCTTTGTTTGCCTTGATCAAAAACTCCTTTGGAGTAGGGTTAAGTTGTACTAGGCTGTGGAATATGCCTTTCATCTGAGACATGTTGAAAGCCGCTGAGGTTCCCTTGCCGGAGACGTCCCCGATTATCACAGCAAACTCATTATCACCGAGTATTTGTGTTTCATAATAATCTCCTCCAACTTCATCTGCGGCTTCCGAAAACCCATGGATTTCGAATGTCTCATCATGATGCAAGGTAGATGGAAGCAGACTCCTCTGTACGCGCTGCGCGATAAGAAGTTCTTCTTTGTAGCGTTCGTTTTTCAGCGCTTCATTCAATAGTCTATAATTTTCTACAGAAATACAGGCTTGTCCCACAAAGGTGGAAATGATATTCATCATCTCTTTATTGAATCCATCTTTCACCTCTTTCAGTAGAATAACTCTTCCCACGGTCTGTTTATTGATCACCAAAGGAGTGATCGTGACAGATTTGTATTTGAGATCTTGGATTTTTCCGGACAAAATTTTTGAATCATTGTTTTTTTCTTGCCAAGAAAATTCCGAAAACGGTCTGGTGGAGTTAATCAGGTTTTGCAAATCCTTTCGCTCACTATTAGTAACATATCGCTGATGGATCACTTTACAATCATCTTCATTTATTTTTAATTCTAGCCAAGCAGCATCGACGTAAGCTGCACTCATACAAGAGTCCATAAGAATGTCCAAAACTTGATTTTCATTTTCCCCAGGCTTGATTGATTGGCTCAATCTTTGAAAATTTATTGCCTCGACAAGCTTTTGTTCAAAAACTGAAGATGTCGGTAGGTTAAACAGTGTAACCAAAAAACTGAATACGGCATAAATAAATACAAAAGCAAACAATGAAAGTAGAAAAAGATTATCAGTCAGATTAAGGTAGAGTGTGTTGCCTTGACTATATGTCAGGATTTGGATGAATAAATATGCAGCTGAAAATTGAATTAAGAGCATAAAAAGAATTGACTTCCATTTTTCTTTGAATGTCAAATATGGGATCCATTTTAAATTGACGGCTAAAGAAGCACCAAACAATACAAGGACTGATAGTCCAAATAGGAAGCTATAATCAAGTGTGTTATTATTGAAAAACACAAAAAACATACTAATAAGTAGTCCAACTTCAAATGCTTGCCATTGCTGGACCACTTTTTTTGTTTTTTGATATAGAATCAAATGCTTCCAAAGCAACGTACATGAAACCAGAAAAACAGTAGCGAAACCAAAATCGATATGATAAAAGACATTTCTAAGCAAGGGGTCTGAGGCTAACCTGCTTTCACCGAGCGAGTAGTAGAAAATGGAGATGAAAATTGAAATTACGGTAGCTACAATTCCTGTAATTGCAGCTCTCCAAATAAGATCAATAAAATTGTTTTTTTTACTATTATTGATGGAATGGTTGAAATAAACATAAACTACAATGAAAAATATGATCTCCAGAATATAGGAGATTTCCGGAGCGGTGTCCGAATCCATTTGATTAAGTTTGCCAAATAGCCTAGTAATATCTACAAAAAGTAAGGATAACCAAGTCATTATGGCAACCAAAAGACTTATCTTGCCGATATTTAGGTTTGGTAACTTGAACATTTTGTGTAGAAGACTACAATTATACACAAACTAACTTAATTTTCATGAAACAGCTTACCTGAATAAGTATAAATAAATGTTAAAATTTTAAAAATTAATTATGAGTAGATTATTTAGTTTTTCAATTTTCTTGATTTTAGTATTGGCCTCGTGTACTGCAGCGGACATCAATAAATTTCTTGAATCGGCAGGTGCTCAGGGACCATTGACACAAAGTGAAGTTTCGAGTGGTTTGAAAGAAGCTTTGGTCCAAGGAATCAGCAAAGGCGCCGACAAAGCATCGGTCACTGACGGATTTTTCAAGAATGAAATGATAAAAATTCTTCTTCCTGAAGATGCACGTAGAGTAGAATCTACCTTGAGGCAGATTGGTCTTGGATCGGAAGTGGACAGGGCTTTGCTGGCAATCAATAGAGGTGCAGAAAAAGCAGCAATCGAAGCCAAACCAATATTTATCAGTGCCATCAGACAACTGACAATTCAAGATGCATTCAATATACTCAAAGGAGAACCTGATGCAGCGACTCAGTTTTTGAGAAGGACTACTGAGACACAGCTGGTTGAGTTATTTCAGCCAAGGATACAAGAATCACTCAATGAGGTCGAAGCCACCAAGTATTATAGTGATATAGCCACTACCTATAACGCTATACCGCTTACAAATAGAAAAATAGACCCAGACCTAAATGCTTATGTTACCAATCGGGCCATTGACGGACTTTTCAAATTGATCGCAGAAGAGGAACAAAATATCCGGAAAGATCCATTGGCAAGAACCTCCGCATTGATGAGAAGAGTTTTTGGGGCACAGGATTGATTTTGAATTGTTTTTTTATAGCTGAAAGCATTTTATTTTAAGATGCTTTCAGCTATACTTCAATCATAAGTCAAAAATCTTATTTGGAATGCTTTCAATCTGATTTGGATGATTTGCAGACCAATCTTTCTCTTACCTACAGTTTACAAGAAATCGAATAAATGCCAATAGGAGATTTTATTAAATTTTCAAAAGATTGGATTGAGAAGTTCAAAGAATAGCTTTAAAAAGAACTTACAAAAACACAATCTCAGTAATAATCCCTTTCCCAAATTTTTGTTCTACAATCTCCAACACTTTGGTACGATTCATAGACATTTCTTTTTTGATTGCACCAGAGGTGACTTTCACAAAAAGTTTTTTATCCTTGATATAAACTGAAGTAGTCCTGCTCGCTACAGTATTTCCCATCATTTCTGGCCATGATTGTACCAGAAGTCTTTCGTCAAATTTATCCTTTAGCCTGTAGGCTTTGAGCAATTCATCGAAAGCTTCTTGAAGTGGTGCAACTTCTTTTTTCCTATTTGAGTGATCTCTGTACTTCTCCATGTCAATTTCAAAAGTAAGGTAATTTATTAGATAAAAAGAGAAGCTGCAATACTATCTGCCAAAAGCTTTCCTTTCTTGCTTAACAGAATGTGGTTGTTCTGAATTTCTATCAAATTCTCATCCTCTAATTGTTTCAACATTCTCTTTTTTTGCAAAACGAAATCCATTTTGAGTCTTGTGTTTACAAAGCTAATATCCGTACCCCAAATTGTACGGAGTGATGTCAAAATGTATTCATTTATCAAGTCTTCATCAGACATCGGCTCGACGTCAAATGGATTGATTCCATTAGATATGTTTCTGATGTACTTTGCATTGTTTGCCAAGTTTGATCCACGTTCTTTTCCGTCGAAAGAGTGGGCACTTGGGCCAATTCCCAAATAGGGAATTCCTTTCCAGTAATTGGTATTATGGACAGCAAATTGATTGATTTTCCCAAAATTCGAAATTTCATATTGTATGTAGTTTGCCTTTTCCATAGAATCTTGAAGCATTTCGAACTGTTCGGCTGAAAAATCTTCGGATGCGGGAATGAAGTTTCCTTTTTTCGCCCAATTACCCAATGCGGTCTTGGGTTCTACAGTAAGACAATAACTACTGATATGCCCAGGATCTTGGCTGATAGCGATATCTAGATCCTTTTTCCAAATCGAGTGATCCTCATATGGAAAACCATAAATGAGATCTATGGATAGTTTTTCGAATCCTGAGTTTTTTGCCAAATCTATAGCAAAGTATGATTCTTCGGCACTGTGTGCTCGATTGTAAAATTTGAGAATTTCAGGATTGAAGCTTTGAATGCCAATACTCAGCCTGTCAAACCCTAGACTTTTAAGGTTTCCCAATTTCTCCTTTTTCAAATCGTCCGGATTAGTTTCTATCGTGAGCTCTTCAAGGTCGACGGAATAATTTTGGTAAACAGATTCTAAAATTCGCTCAAGCTGAGAGATGCTCAGCAAAGAAGGAGTTCCACCTCCAAAATAGACAGTATTGATTATCGAGTCTTTAGGAAGATATTCTTTTCTTTGGACTAATTCTTTGCAAATCATGCTGACCATAGCTTCAGCCAAATCAAGATTGGTCGAGAAATGGAAGTCGCAATAGTGACATGCTTGCTTGCAAAATGGAATGTGGATATATATACCGGCCAATTCTGATAGTTTAGGGCACAAAGATAGATCGGATGCAAAGAAGTATCAAAATCTAACTTATTTTTAGCCCAGATTTCTCATTTGGAAACGATGGTTATCCCTCTTTTTCCAAGGAGATTATTAGCTATTTGCGTGATGCTTCTTTATTTATAGTTTTGAAAAAATCAATATTCATAATCGCTCTATTCTTTTGTCTTGCCTCCCGCTTTGCTGTGGGGCAAGCGAGTAAACATCTGCGGTATGAAATCAATGGAGGCTTGGTAAAGGCCGAGACGCTGATTTTTTCAGATTCAATAGAGAGGTCAAACAGGATCAGAAGTGTTTTCAATGAACTGTATGCATCAGGTTTTTTGGCTGCCACCGAGTTTAAGAGGGAAATTAGGGGGGATACACTTTTTATGGCTATTGCCACCGGCATCAAATTTAATTGGGTTGAGTTGAGGCCAGGTAATGTTGACCCTGTTTTGTTGTTGAATTCTGGATTTGATCAAAACAGATTTCGGAAAAAGTCATTCCAATATCAGCAAGTAGCTGACCTATTTGAAAAGGTTTTGAATCAATCTGAGAATGAGGGGTTTCCTTTTGCAGCTATTAAATTAGATAGTATGGAAAGAACTGAAGATGGTTTTTCTGGTGCTTTAAATCTAAATCTTGGCCCTTTTATTTCTTTTGACACCTTGGAGATCTCTGGCAACTCAAAAACCAAAAGGATGTATCTGGCAAAATATCTTCAGATCATGCCAGGAGAGCCATTTTCTCAAAAAAAAGTAGAGCAGGCTGTTCGGCAAATCAAAAATTTGCCATATTTAAGGTGGTCAGGGGAACCCCAAATCAGTTTTCAAAATGAAGAAGCCACTTTCTATTTGCCAATAAATGACAGGAAAATAAACACCTTGGACGGGATTATTGGTTTTTTACCCAATGAATTTGAGGAAAATAAACTATTGATTACCGGACAGTTCGATCTTAGTTTATATAATGTGTGGGGAAAAGGCAGAAACTACAAGCTGAATTGGCAACGTCTCAGTCAATATTCCCAAAATTTGAGGATAGAAGCAGTAGAGCCGCTGGTTTTGGGGTCTATGATAGATATAGGAGCTACTTTTTCACTTTTGAAAGAAGACACTACATTTCTCAACAGGGATTTCAGATTGGAATTTGGATATAGATTCAAGACAGATAATTACATCAAGTTTTTTGGAAGTAGGCAAGCAGGTGATTTGTTAGCTACAGCTGGCTTGCAAGAGGCACAAACTTTGCCAGAATTTGCTGATTTTAGATATAACAATTATGGAGTAGAATATGAGTTGAACATACTGGATGACTTATTTTTACCTAGGAGGGGATTTTATGGACAAATTGAATTTGCCATTGGAAATAAAGAAATATTAAGAAATACAGGTCTTCCTGAAGCAGTATATGAAGGACTTGATATGAAATCAATCCAATTTTATGTGAAAGGAGAAAGCACAAAGCATTTTTATTTTAATTCAAATTGGGGTTTGATGACCAAATTGGCAGGAGGAATACTTGTAAATGACAACTTGTTAGGCAATGATTTGTACAGGCTAGGAGGGTTGAAAACGATAAGAGGTTTTAATGAAAATTTCTTTTTTGCGAATAATTACGCATATTTTACTTTAGAGCCAAGATTCTATTTTGATACCTATTCTTATTTTATGATTTTTGCAGATGCTGGCAGGCTGGAGAATAGTGTTCAAGGTTTGAATACCGACTACATATTTTCAACAGGGCTGGGATTTAGTTTAGAGACCAATAGTGGGATTTTCAATTTTATCTATGCACTGGGTAGGTCCAATGGCCAAGAATTTGCACTTAACCAATCCAAGATTCATTTTGGCTACACGGGAAGATTTTAATAGTATGAATAAAATAAAAACGCTTGTGTTTATTTTGATTTGTTGTTTGATGATCCAGGCACCATTGACCGCACAGGTAATTGATAATTATGATAGGGAGCTGGAATATGTTAAGCAATCGGGATGGTTTCAGACTTCAGAGATAGTAAAGGTTGAGCTTGATTTGGAAAATTTCGCCGAGTCTGATTTTTTAATTGAGGTTCCTGCCGGAGCTACAACATTCTTGGGTCAGGTACTTTGGTTTTATAGCCAAAGTGATACGGTTTTTCAGATTTCCACTAAAGAACTCAAGTCAAAGATTAACACCAATGATTTGTCTTCTATAGATTTTTCGGTTTTGAAAAAAGGAATTATGACCTCTGAAGTATCTGTGAAAAAAGGGTACTTTGATCAGGGAGAGAAATTGCAAACGGTCGAGGGTAATTCAGAACAAAATTTTGAAGTAAGAAAGACAGATAACTTTTATGATTTTTTCTTTCTATCGCTGTTTGGCATCTTTTTTTTGATAGCTATTTATAAAGTTATCTATCCTCTGGTTTTGAATTACATTATCAATCCGCAGGGGATTTTTTCGGCAGAAGATTTTTCAGAATCCAACTCCATTCAGAAATTCTTTTCGCTTGATATAATATTCTACATTATTATTGTGAATTTATTGTTGGCATTGGTGGCAATGGTTGGAGTTCGGGAAGTGGGCTTTGATAATTTGAATAGGTTTGTGCAAGGAGGCGTCAATGAGCTATTTCTTTATTGGTTATTTGCTACATTGATACTTTTTGGACTGACCATGGCAAAGTTTCTTTTTATCAAATTCATGTCAATTATCTACGAACTTGGGAAGAATGAATTTTCTCATTTTTTCTATTTGTTGAGAGTAGTATCGGTTTTGGCCGTTCTTTTTGCCATTGTGATATCTTATTTTGCGTTGAATAGCCCCGAGGTATTGGGAAATGTTGTAAAAATTGCATCCTTGGCAGTTTTTTGGATCTATTTATTAGGGGTAGGTCTTTTAATGTTTATAATGATGAATCGAGTTGCTTTTAATAATTACCATTTATTTGCTTACATTTGCACCGCGGAACTAGTGCCCTTTTTGATAATTTCAAAACTTATCATAGGTTAGCAAGTTTCAAAAAAAGGTTAAAAATAAGAATAAGCGATACACTATGAGTAAATCTACTAAAGACAGATTCCACCCAGTTAAAAGCATATTAGTTTCACAACCTAAACCCAGCGATGATAAGTCACCTTATTTTCAGTTGGCTGAAAAGTATAATCTAAAAATTGATTTCAGGCCATTCATCCAAGTTGAGCCTGTTTCTATAAAGGATTTTAGGAAGCAAAAAATTGATATTCTCAAACATACAGCGGTCATCTTTACAAGCAGAAATGCGATAGACCATTTCTTTACTATCTGTAAAGAATTGAAAATCGAGATGCCAGCAGATATGAAATATTTCTGTATTTCAGATCAAACAGCTCACTACCTTCAAAAATACATTGTAATAAGGAAGAGAAAGTTGTTTGTAGGACAAAAGACCGCATCCGATTTATTTGATTACTTCAAAAAGCATAAGTCTGAAAAATATCTTTTCCCCTGCTCGGATATCAGAAAAGATGAAATCCCGACTTACATGGCCAAAAGTAACATTGAGTTTACAGAGGCTATAATTTATCATACAGTTGCGGCAGATTTATCAGACTTACGAGATATAAAATATGATGTTCTGGCATTTTTCAGTCCATCAGGAATCAAATCTTTGATGACAAATTTTCCTGATTTCAAGCAAAATAATACTAGAATAGCAGCATTTGGGCCGACTACAGCAGAAGCGGTAAGGGAAGAAAATTTATTGTTGGACATAGAAGCACCTATGCCTAATGCACCTAGTATGACAGGAGCATTGGAGCTTTATATAAAAAAGGCAAATAATTTATGACATCTTTTCAATCTTTTGTGGGGTTTTTCAGTTTAATTGTGTAGAATAGGTTCTGAAAAGATAAAATCTTTTGATACATGGATAAGCTGAAAACCCCCTCACTTAGATTTTTACCCATTTTGTTGTTAACGATTCTATTCGCTAACAGTGCGTTTTCGCAGCAAGATGCGCAGTTCACTCAATATATGTACAACGGACTCTTTTATAATCCAGCTTTTGCTGGCAAAGAGAAGGGCTATAACTTTTCGGCATTGCACAGAACACAGTGGGCAAACTATTCAGGCTCGAATGGGACTGCTCCAATCACTCAACTTTTAACAGCTTCAGGTTCATTGGATAATCTCAATCTAGGTTATGGCCTGACATTTGTTAACGACAACATTGGTCCAACAACCAATCAGGAAGTGAATTTATCAGTTGGATATCACAAGAGGTTGAGAAGGGGAGTTTTAAGTATAGGGTTATCAGGTGGGATTTATTCGAGCACGATCAATTATGATGAATTAAGCCTTGTCAATCCAGATCCGAATGTACCCGCTACAGGAAATGAAACCCAGATGAATGTCAATTATGGATTGGGGGCAATATACGATAGAGGAAACTTTTACGTTGGTGCAAGTACGAAGCATCTCAATGAGCCAGGATTTGATTTTGGGGATGGTTCAATTGAAAATCAATTAAAAAATCATTCTTATCTGAATGCTGGTTATAGGATTAGGACATTTGCTTTTCTGACAATAGAACCAAGTTTTCTATTAAAAACAGTTTCTTTCAATAATTTCTCGTATGATTTGAGCGTTATAGCCACACATAATCAGAAAATTAGCGGAGGTATCGCTTATCGGGGAGAAGAATCGGTTTCTCTTATATTAGGGTATAGTTTATTAAAAGACAATTCATTACGGATAGGTTATGCTTTTGATCTAGTAGTTGGTGGTGTTGAAGCCAAGTCTCCTACCAGCCACGAATTTATGCTGACTTACAATCTTCCTCAAATATCAAGGGAGTTCCAAAGAGTTATCCAGCGAACACCTAGGTATAGGTTCTAAAATAAATGAATAAAATTTCGGGATTGATTAGTAATTTTCTCAGATTTTCGTTTAAATTTCGCTTTCGTTGGTAGAGAAATTTAACAGTTATTTACATAACTTAATTAGTGTCATTGATGTATAAAAAAATGATTTCAAGGTATTTCCCTCTGATAGCGATGGTTTTAGTAGCTTCGTTCATGCAGGGTTGTGGTCTTTTTGGAAAGAAGGGATCCGCAAGTGAAAAAGACAACAGGAGAGGAGAAGTCACTGGAGTAGCTAAACGGGTGGGCTGGCAACAAAACCTTCCCGTAGATATGGTCGCGGTGAAAGCAGGTACATTTTGGATGGGGCAAGCTGATGAAGATATCGCCTCAACCCAGTCTGCATTCAATAGACAGGTGACTATTTCGGAGTTTTATATGGACAAGTATGAAGTTTCGAACAATAAATACAGACAATTTATTGAAGCTGTAAGGTTGGGAGAGTATTCCTACTCTACTCCAACCACTTTAAAAGATCCCCCACAGTTCAATTTAGATGAAGTTCTTCCGGATACTACTGTATGGTCTTCTAGTTTTTCTTATCATTATGGAGATCCTTTGATGGAATTTTATTTTGATCATCCTGCATTTGACAATTATCCAGTAGTAGGTGTAAGTTGGGAGCAAGCTAATATGTATTGCTCTTGGAGAACATACCATATGAATGCCAATGACAAATCTGAATTTGATATGCCTCCATTTAGATTGCCTACTGAAGCTGAATGGGAGTATGCAGCCAAAGGAGGAAAGGATATAGCTAAATACCCATGGGGTGGCCCTTATTTGAAAAATAAGAGAGGTTGTCTAATGGCAAATTTCAAACCAGGAAGAGGTAATTACATTGATGATGGATTCTCCTATACTGCACCAGTAGATGTATATGCCCCAAATGGATTTGGATTGTACAATATGGCAGGGAATGTTTCGGAGTGGGTTTTAGATGACTTCAGTGAAGTTGGTACAGCTTTGACTTGGGATTTGGATCCGAAGTTTACCAAAGAAGGAGAAATGAGGAAAGTAGTTCGTGGTGGATCTTGGAAAGATATTGCACATTATTTGGAGACAAGTACAAGAACATATGAATTTCAAGATGTGAAAACAGCTCACATAGGCTTCAGAACAACCATGACATTTATGGGTAGATCTGGATCAATGGATGTGGGAAACAATAGAAGAAGACAGCGATAAACAAACTCTAGATCAAAACTCAAACACCCTTTAAGACACTTTATTTACAATGGAAAAGAATAAGCAATCATTTAAGTACAAATTTTATGGCTCTATTATGCCAAAGATTTACGGTATCGGAGCAGCCGTAGTAATTCTTGGGGCTATGTTTAAAATTTTGGATTGGCCTTTCGCTAGTTTAATGATTGGTGTTGGTCTATCCACAGAAGCTGTAATCTTCTTTTTATCAGCATTCGAGCCTACACATGAAGAATTAGATTGGACTAAAGTATATCCAGAGTTGGCTGGTGATACGCCTGCCGAGAGAAGAGCTGCTGCTAAAGTAGCTGCCTCTGGACCTAGTGCGACACAACAATTAGATGAAATGCTTGCAAATGCCAAAATAGGACCTGACTTGATCGAAAGTCTTGGTAAGGGAATGCAAAATCTTGCTTCTTCTGCTGAGAAAATGGGTAAATTGTCAGATGCAGCTGTAGCAACAAATGAATATGCAGAAAATGTAAAGTCAGCTTCTAAGACTTTGGTAGATATAAACCAGTCTTACGGTAAAACTGCTGCTGCTTTGACAGAAATGTCTAATGCTTCTGCTGATGCAAAAGAATATCATAATCAGGTAGTCACAGTTACCAAAAATCTGTCAGCATTGAATAATGTTTACGAAATGGAACTTCAAGATGCCAATTCGCATGTGAAGACATTAAATAAATTCTATTCTAACATGACATCTGCCTTGGAAGGATTGAATGAAGCAGGAAAAGAAACTGAAGCTTTCAAAAATGAATTGGCAAAATTGAATGCGAATGTTAGTTCTTTGAATAAAATATATGGTGGTATGTTATCAGCCATGAAAGGTTAAGCCTTATTGAATAATAAAGTATGTTTAACCTTTTAGAGAAATAGTATGGCTGGCGGAAAAGAAACACCAAGACAGCGGATGATTGGAATGATGTACCTTGTGCTGACAGCTTTGTTGGCACTTCAGGTAAGTAATCAAATCCTTCAAAAGTTTGTATTGATCAATGATGGATTGGAAAGAACTTCCAAGAATTACATTCTGAAAAATGAATTTGCAGTTCAATCCATAGCAGGAACGGTAGAGCAACAAGGTAACAATGAAAAAGATATTCCGAAAGTTAAAGTTGCCCAAGATTTAAGAAAAAAGACAGCTGAGGTATTCAATTATCTTGAGTCAATGAAAGAAGAATTGATCACTGTTTCGAATGCAAAAGACGATCAGGGTCAATTCAAGACTTCTGCACTAAAAAATGTAGATGTTCCAGGGAATATCTTCAACAACAACCGTAAGGGGTATGAAATGCAGGAAATTTTGAATAAGTATCCTGAAGAAGTTTCGGCATTGTTGCGTGAGATTGGTATTGAAATGTCATTTCAACCGATAGCGAAGGATGCAGACCAGATAGATCTCTTCAAAAATGATCCAGATGTAAGAAGCAAGGATTTCGTCAATTTAACATTTGTAAAATCTCCTATTGGAGCAGTTTTGACATTGATTTCCCAATTTCAAAATGAAGTTTTGAATGTAGAAAGTGAATCTTTGGCAGCCATCACAAGCACTATTGGTTCTTTCTTTTATAAAGCAGATATCATAAATGCAAAAATCGCTGCGAAGTCCAATGTAGTAGCAGCGGGGACAAAATTTGAAGCAGATATGTTCTTGGCATCCAGCTCTTCTTCTGATGTTCCCCAAATGACCTATGATGGAAAAACTGTTCCTGTAGAAAATGGATTTGGTAAGATTGAGTTTACAGCTACTCCTGGACAGTATGACGACAGAGGATTGTCAAGAAGGGTAATTAAAGGAGAGATCAAAACCAATGTTGGTGGCGAAGACCAAACCTTTGATATAGAGTATGAATACTTTGTGGCTCAACCAGTCGTTAAAGTAACTTCTGAAGTTGTTAATCAGCTGTATGCAGATTGTGCCAATGATTTGTTTATAGATGTACCAGCTTTGGGCAATAGTTATTCACCTTCATTCTCAGTATCAAATGGTACTGCGATTGCGGGATCAAGACCCGGGCAAGTGACGATTATTCCTGGGGCTTCCGGAAAGACAGTCATTGGTGTTAGTAGTGGAGGAAACAAAATTGATGATGTATCATATGACATCAAGCCGGTTCCTTTGCCTACGATAGTTCCATCTACAGCTCAAGGTCCAATTGATTTGGCTCAGGGTGTTTCTCCTCTTCAGTCAATTATGATAAAAGCTGTAGCAGAACCAACTTTCGCAAGAACAATGGCTAGAGACGCAAAATTTGAAGTGACAGGTGGAGAGATAACTTTGATTAGAAGTGAAGTGCCAAGGGGTTCTGTAAATATAGCAGGAGAAACTGTTGGGATTAGAAATTTGGCTGAAACTGCAAAAGCTGGGGATAGATTGGTCATCAGAGTGACAGAGATCACAAGGACTAATTTCCAGAACAGGAAAATCAAAATGCCGCTTCCAAATCCTCAGATTGTAATTATTGCAATTAAGTAAATAATTGAATTGTCCGAGAGGACCAAAAAACATAAGCATATGATAAAGCATGCTAAAAAATTAAGTCTAATCTTATTCCTTGGGGTTTTCTTGAGCTTTGAAGGGTTTGCGCAAGTTCCAACGAGCATGAATCCATCTGGTACAGGAGATCGTCAGTTTAAGGTTGATACAGTTTATTCCATCAGACCTATTAGGGAAGATGATAAAATGTATCAAATAGCAGTGTGGAGAAGGATAGATCTGAGGGAGAAGTACAATTTGCCACTCTATGGTTCAGGAGACTCCAAAAGTAATGGAATTGTAAACAATATCTACAAAGCAGTAGTAGAAGACAATGCTTTGGAAGTGTTTGCTGATGAAGAGTTTACACAGCCACTTTCTATAGCGGAATTTCAGAATAATTTCTGGATGGCTGCCAATGGAGATAGTATCTTTGTGAAAAACCTTTATTATTTGGATTTTAGGGAAGATTTTCTTTTTGACAAACATCATTCACAGACAAAATTTGATGTGAAGTATCTCGAACTTGTAATGCCTTCGGAAACGAATTCCAATGCAGGCCAAAAGTCAGTTGCTTTCATTAGGTTCAAAGATTTTTATAATCATTTCAAAGACCATCCTGAAGCAAAATGGATAAATTTCCAAAATGCATCAAAGGAGTTGACTTATGATCAAGCATTTGATTTGAGATTATTTAGATCTGTTGTAAGAAAATATGCTAATAGAAATGATGCCTTGATCGTAGATATGGTAGATCCTTCTCACCCTAACCCAGAATTGCAGGCCTTCTTGGATGCTTTGGAGTTTGAGTACAAGCTTTTAGATTATGAAAATGCCCTATGGGAATGGTAATCCAATTTTCAAGTATATGAAAAAAAGAGCGGTTGATATATCAATCGCTCTTTTTTTGTGCCAGTGATTCTAGTAATTTTTCCGCTTTGCTTTTGCCAATTACAGCTTCGATTTCTTCCAGGGATGCATCTTGGATCTTTTTGACTGACTTGAAATGCTTCAAAAGCTTTTCAGATGTACCTGGACCGATACCTTCTATTTCTGTAAGCATAGTTCCAAATGCCTTTTTGCTTCTCATATCTCTATGGAATGTGATGGCAAATCTATGCGCTTCATCCCGAATTCGCTGCAATAGCCTGAGTGATTCTGATTTTTTATCAATGTGAATAGGGTATGAATCTTCTGGAAAATAGATTTCTTCAAGCCTTTTTGCAATACCGATGATTGGTACTTTGCCATAGATGCCCAAATTCTTTAAAGCCACTACAGACGAAGAAAGCTGCCCCTTACCACCATCGATTACAATAAGTTTTGGAAGTGGCTTGTTTTCTTCTAACAATCGCTTGTATCTACGACCTACGACCTCTGTCATAGAGGCAAAGTCATTTGGCCCTTCTACAGTTTTGATATGATAATGTCTATATTCTTTATTAGCTGGCTTTCCATTTAGAAAACAGACCATACTTGCTACAGGATTTGTACCTTGAATATTGGAATTATCAAAACACTCTATATGATCAGGCATTTCCTGCAAGGATAGATCACTCTGTAGTTGTTTGAGAACTCTGAATTTCTTATCAGCTACTTCTCCGGCATTCAATGCTTTTTCCTTTTTATAATACTTTGCATTTTTTAGCGAGAGTTCTAGCAAATGCTTTTTGTCTCCGATTTTTGGGACATGAATGTTGAGTCCTTCGTACTCTTCATCAAATTCTATGTTGACGATGATCTCTGGAGACTCACTGTTGAATTGATCTCTTAGCCTTACTATTGCAGTCAGAAGTAATTCGGGCTCCGTTTCATCAAGTTTTTTCTTCAGTTCTACTGTTTTGGTGATATTAATACTTCCATTTTTGATTTTCAGGAAATTGACATATGCGATTTTTTCATCAGTAACGATTGTGAATACATCCAAATCTTTGATGGCAGGATTTACTACCATAGATTTTGCTTGATATTTTTCCAGTAGATCTAGTTTGTCTTTATAATATTGGGCTCTTTCGAAAGCATATTTCTCTGCTGCTTCTTGCATATATTGTTTGAAATAAGCTTTTGCTACTCCAAGATTTCCTTTCAGGATATTTTTGGCTTGCTCGATATCCTTCATATATGCGGGCTCGCCCTGAAGTCCCTCGCAAGGACCTAGGCAATTGCCAATGTGATATTCCAAACAAACTTTATATTTCTGTTCAGCAATTTTGTAGGGGTTGAGATCAAGTTTACAGGTTCTGATAGTGAACAGACTTCTTATCAATTCAAGTACGTTGTTCATCGCCTTGACACTGGCAAAAGGGCCATAATAAGTACCTTTGCCAGAGATCATCTTTCTAGTGGGGTATATTTGGGGAAAGTTTTCTTTTGTGACGAGTAGATATGGATAAGTTTTGTCGTCCCTGAGCAGGATATTGTATTTCGGTTGGGTTTTTTTGATAAGGTTGTTTTCAAGCAATAGTGCATCAAACTCAGAATTGACCAAGGTGATTTCTATCTTCCTGATTTCCCTAACCATCCTTCGTGTTTTGTGGTTGACACCCGTGTTTTTAACGAAATAGCTTGATACTCTTTTCTTGAGGCTTTTGGCTTTTCCTACATAAATCAATTCTTGGTTTTCGTTATAGTATTTGTATACTCCGGGTTGATCGGGAAGTGTATTGTATTCGTCAGGTGTATAAAAAGAAGCTTCCATATATCTACAAATATAAAAAAACAGCCTTTGTCGGAGGCTGTTTTAGAACTATTAATATTTAATTAAGTTTAGAAGTCATTTTTTCGAGGATCGTAATCAAAATCACTAAATCGATTACTTTGCATTTCATATTCATCACAATTGATTTCAATACTTAATGGTCTTTCTGGCCTTGGGAATGGGCCTTTGGTAATACCAAGGGTTTCGTCGGCATATACTTTCTCCATAAATTTCACCCAAATTGGTCTTGCAGTCCTTCCTCCTTGACCATTGATCCAGCTTCTAAAGTGGATAGCGCGGTCATCACCACCTACCCAGACACCTGATACCAAATCTTTGCTCATTCCCATATACCATCCGTCAGAGGCATTCTGAGTTGTACCTGTCTTACCTCCAAGTTCATTTCCTTCTCTAAGTGCATATGGAACTCCCTGTGAAGTACCTCTAGTCTCTTCAAATCCTCCTCGAAGCATATAGACCATTAAATATGCATGTTCTTCGCTCATTGCCGACCTTTTTCTTGGAGTAAATTGCTGAAGGAGGTTTCCATTCTTATCCTCTATCCTATCAATGTAAAATGGAGTGATATGTTCACCCTTATTTACAAAAGTGCCAAATGCACCAACCATTTCAAATATAGAAACATCATTGGTTCCCAAGGCAAGCGCAGGTACTGCTTCCAAATCACTCGTTATACCCAATCTTTTTGCAGTTTCTACAACTACTTTTGGACTGAGTTTCTTCATCATATAGGCGGTGATTGAATTTATGGATTGTGCCATCGCCCTTCTTATGGTTAATTTTTCATAAGAAAATTTATTATCTGCATTCTTTGGAATCCAAGTGGGTTGTCCGGGAATGTTGATCTCTACAGGTTGATCAATGACCGAATAGCATGGGCTGTACCCATTTTCTATTGCTGCAGCGTAGACAAATGGCTTGAATGTAGATCCAGGTTGCCTTCTGCCTTGCTTAACATGGTCATATTTGAAATATTTTTGATTGATACCACCTACCCAAGCTTTGATGTGGCCATTTTCAGGATCCATTGAGATAAATCCAGTTTGAAGGTGTTTCTTATAATGCCTTAGAGAATCCATTGTGCTCATTAAGGTATCGACCTCGCCTTTTTCCCAAGAGAAAACCTTCATTCTCTTCTTTTCATTTAGTTTAATTTGAATGGAGTCCGTGTTCGTATTGTACCTTTTTACCAGGTTTCTATAAGCCTCAGTTCTCTTTACTTGCGTTTCAAGAAAATTTGAAATGACTCTTCCATTTTGATCAATCCATGGATCTCTATTTCCCATTTCTTTTTCAAATAACTCCTGAAGGCCTTTCATGTGCTCATAAACAGCCTCTTCAGCATATCTTTGCATTCTGCTGTCTATTGTTACATAGATTTTCAAGCCATCGCCATAAAGGTCATAATTAGTTCCGTCAGACTTTAGATTTTCTTTAGTCCATTTTATCAAATCTGATTTCAATACTTCTCTGAAGTACTGTGCTTGTCCCTGGTTGTGATTTTGGACATTGTAATTCAACTCAATTGGCAAAATTTTCAGTGAGTCATATTCAGCTTTACTTAGGTAGTCATACCTCTCCATTTGACTTAATACTGTATTTCTTCTTCTTAAAGAATTTTCTGGATTGAAGACAGGACTATAATAAGTAGGTGCTTTGAAAAGACCTACCAAAACAGCCGCTTCTTGAAGACTCAAATCATTTGGGGTTTTGTCAAAAAATGTTTTTGCGGCAGTTTTTATTCCATAAGCATTACTCCCAAATTCAGAAGTGTTGAGGTAGAGGGTGAGAATTTCTTCTTTTGTGTAAGATTTTTCTAACCTAGTCGCTACTATCCATTCTTTTGTTTTGATGATTAGCATTCTCAGACCAGGGATTCTGCTTAATAGACCTTGTGATTCCTTTGTTCTGGTTTTGAAGAGGTTTTTGGCAGTTTGTTGGGACAATGTACTACCACCTCCGGCACCTTGCCTGAGAATGATTGATTTGAAAAACACTCTTCCCATACTTTGAAAATCAATACCAGAATGTTCTTCGAATCGAATGTCTTCTGTAGCAATCAAAGCTTTTACCAGATTCGGTGATAAATCATTGTAAGTAACAGGACTTCTATTCTCTCTAAAATAAGTACCCAAAAGGACATTATCCGCAGAGTATAATTCTGAAGCCAATTCACTTTGAGGATTTTCCAATGCTTTGAAATCAGGCATTTCCCCAAATAAACCGAGGAAATTAGCACTAACTGCCCATACAAAAATCACAAAGCTGAAAAGACCGGCTATGAAAATCAACCAGAGGTATTTAATTATTTTTTTGGTCATTATAAGAATGAAATTGGAGGATTACTTATATTTTTCTTTGTAGAAGAGCCTGTACTCTTCTATGTTTTTTCTTTTGTTAAGCTCTTGGAAATTCCCAATGGAGATCAATAAACTTTGCTCTTTTTCTTTCTCCGTCAGGGAGTTGGATTCAAATTCCTTCAGGAATTTTGCGCTGTACTCTTTGGCTTTCTCTGCATTGTTAAATGGGCTGACAATGTAGATAGCATTTTCTTTGTTGAGGTTCATATTGCCTGTTCTCAAGCGTGAAGAAGCAAAATTTATCTTATGGAAAGCTTCAATTTCTGCCAAGAGATTTTTTGCTTCTTTTGCCTTTTCTGGCTCCAAAACTATTACAAATATATGGGTTTGGTTAGGATTCTCTTTATAAGGAGACTCTTCTTCTATAATATCTTCTTCAACTTCATCTTCTGATGATACTTGCTCGTCTTCATTTTTTGCTGCCGCAATCTTATCTTTTTCAGGGTTTTCCCCCGTGAGAGCTATTAGCATATTTCTTGCCATTTTTAGCAACTCTTCATTTTCTGTACTTTGTATATAATTTTCAAGTCTGATTTTGTACCGCTCCCGGTCATCAAGCTTACCTGAGATCATTACATCCAAAAGCAAAAGCTTGTCTGTATTTCTTGTCAATGGGTTTTCTTCCAAAGTACTTCTCAAAATTCTCCTTGCTTTGCTGTAATCTCTTTTCTGATATAGCTCATAAGCCTCTTTGTATCCATTGGAAGCTTGGAGATAAGCAAGATTGCCAGAGGCTCTTTCAGGATTGTTTACTGAAAATGTAAACGGTGATTCCGGGAATTCTCTTCTTAGTCTTTCACTATAAAGTTGAGAGTTACCATCTCTTTCTTTTTGAGCCAAATACAAAATATAATAAGCTTCTGGCTTTTTTATGGTATTTGGATAGGAAGTGATCAGATTTTCCAAGTTTTCGATACTGAATTCTGGCTCTTTGAAGTCAAAAAACAACAATTTCCCTAGTTCAAAATATGACATTTCCAACTCCATATTCAGTTTGGAAATGTCTTCTTCTGATTTTGGTATTTGGGAAAGCATACTTTCTTTGGATGGTATTTGTTCGAAAAGACTCTCTTCGGCTTCTTCAGCTTGAGGAACATTAGTTTCCTCTATCTCGCTAGACCCTGATGATGAAAAACCTTGGGAACTTCTCCGCCAATTGTCTTGAAGAGGTCTATTGCCCCAGTTTCTGAAAAAATCAATGGAGCCTTGTTGCATTGCTACAGAATTGTCAAAATAGAAGCTTTCACCTGTGCTTCTTCCCCCAAATGCCAATAAGTTGTCGAAAACCCCCGAATTTTTAGGTTTTTCTTTTGCAGCAGCTTCTTTCAAAAGCCTGTCTTCTTCATTTTTGATATATTTTTCAGCAATTAATTCTTGCTGCTCAGGACTCAATTTTGAAAGTTGGATCAAGCTATCATTTTTTGTGATAGTTTCAAAATGAATTACGTACTCGTCCAAAATCCCTTTCTTGGATTCAATTTCTGCATATGAGGGGTCAATTGGCCTGAAATGGGTCAAGGCACTATCATAGTAATATTTTGCAGATCGATAATCTTTGTCATTTTCCAAACTGATTTCGGCCAGTTTTTGATAGATGTATCCTTTTTGAATAGGATTGCTGCCTTCTTCTTTTGCAGCTCTAATAAGTAGGTTTACAGCATCTTCCCTTTCATCTTGCTTTAGTTCAAACAAAGCTCTCTCATACAAAACCACATCTCTCAAATCCTTATTCTTGCTATCTGAATACAAGTCATCATAATAATTTCTTATTTTTTTTAAATCCTTGGATTTGTCAAGTTCTGCCACCTTTTGTGCATAGAGTTGTGCAAAAAAACTTCTTTCATAAGGTGGATTTCCTTTGAGAGCTTCTTGGTAATAACTGTATGCTAATGCATCAAGACCTTCTCTTTGATATAGTTGGGCTAGGATGAAGTTGATTCTTGATTTTTCTTTTTTGTCTTTTGTGTAGGGCAGTGACTTATCCAAAGCACCTATTTTTCCTTCTATATCATCTTTTGTATGATAATAATAAGCCAGAGTTTTGAAAAGGTGAAATCTATTTTCTTTATTGATCTTTGATTCTTTAGAAAGGTAATCAATAACAAAAATGACATCATCATAATTTTTTTGATCTATAAAAATCCGCATTAACTGAATCAAAGCTCTATGCCTAAGATCTTTATCTTTACTGTTAACATTGATATATTTGAAAGTATTGATAGCATCGTCTGTATTGGCTTGATAAAAGTCTATCAAACCGATCAAAAAATAATTATCGTCTACCCATTTTGAAATCCTATGCCAGTCTATCGCTTTTGAGGAGAGCTCTCTGGCATCTTTCAAAAGTTCTTCGCTTTGATCTATGGTAGCACTATCTATCGGGTAAAAAACAGGCAACACTTGGCTGAAATCTTCTTTATGGTTCTTTTTGATGGTGTTTTCCAGTTCAGTGATTTTCTCATTGGACAGGTAATAGGCATTGTACCTTGAAGTAGTGTTGTGGTACATTCTATTTGTAAAAGTGTTTTTCTCAGATGAACAAGCCGAAAAAAGCAAGATCAAAAATATTATAAAACAAGAGTGTTTCGTTTTCATTACTGACATGAGATATACAATTGACCAAAATAACGGTTTTGCTTTAATTTATTTAACGGTATCTATTAATATTATATTTTTGAGACTTGTAAATACTTAAATCAAAAATAGATTGAGACTAAAAGATAAAATAAGAGGTTGGATAGATACTAAGTTTCTATTTGTAATTAGAAAGGAGGAAGACTTTTCAGTCATTTCTTCTTTAAGTATTACAAAGGTAAAAATAGCATTAATTATTTTTTTATTTTTATTTATCACTTTTGGATTGTCGCTTTTTGCTTCAAGGACATTTTTGAAAGCTTGGTTTGATCCCGAATACCTTGAAAATGAAAATATGGCCAAGATTGTAGAACTCTCTGACATGGTAGATTCACTTATGGTGGATTTGAAGCAAAAGGACTTGTACGTAAGAAATATCCAAAACATAATCTCTGGAGGAGGCGATGGGTCTGCTATCGTACAAGATTCTATAAATGTGGATAAGTTTGCAGCATCGGAGAATAATATTGATTTATTCAGCAAAAGTGAATCTACCAAAGCTATCGAAATGGAGTTTAAAGGTGTACCGCTTGATTTTTCTTCCCCACAAAGATACGTGCCAAATACATTTACAGAAACTTACTTTTTCCCACCCATAAAAGGTGTGGTTGTTGCGAGCTTTGATCCTCAAATAGATCATTTTGGTGTAGATATAGTGGCAAGTGAAAATGAACCAGTCAAAGCGATTGCCGCTGGTACTGTGATTATTTCTGCCTGGACATTGGAGACAGGTTATGTCATTGGTATTCAGCATTCGAATGAATTAATTTCATTTTACAAACATAATTCAGTATTATTGAAATCTGTAGGAGATATCATCAGAGGAGGTGAGATCATCTCGATCATCGGAAATACAGGGGAACTCACTACAGGGCAGCATTTACATTTCGAGCTATGGTACAGAGGTAGCCCGCTTGATCCTCAAGAATTCATTACATTCAACTAGTATGTTCAACAAGCAAAACGAAAAAAAATCCGTTGCTGAAATGGTAAACTCCAGCAACGTGATTTCCAAAGAGACGTCTATTAAAGGAGACATCAAAGCTCAGGGAAATATCAGGGTAGAAGGAAGAGTAGAAGGGACATTGGATTCAAAAAATAAAATAGTGATAGGAGAGTCTGCTTTGGTGATTGGACAGCTGAATGCAGAGGAAGCGGAGATTTCCGGGAAAGTTGAAGGAGAAGTACGTTGTGCAGGAGTATTGTTTTTGAAAAAATCAGCAATTATCACTGGTAATATATATACACAGAAGTTAGTTGTTGAATCTGGGGCTAAGTTTAATGGCAAATGTCAAATGGGAGATTTCACTCCCAATGAACTAAATGGGGAAACAAAACTTGAAGAATCAAAAAAAGAATTCGTCACAGGATAATTTTCCAGTGTATGTAAAGTATATTGGATTATCCTTCCAGCTTTTTGCCATAATTGGCCTTGGGACGTGGTTGGGGTGGGTAATTCAGCAAAAAAGTGAGATGAAATTTCCTGTTTGGCTTTTGGTTTTTTGTTTTCTTTCAATCATTCTTGCTTTTTACCAACTTTTTCAATCACTTAAAAATGACGAGAAGATAGAAGAAAAGAATAAAAATTCTTAATTTTGCGCCCTCGTAAAGATATCATGTCAAGCATAAAAATATTTACATTAAGGATTTTGGCACTGACCCTCATTTTGGCAGGTATCATCTATGTCTTTCAAAATCACCTCCAACCAAATTGGATTCATGATTCTATCTGGAAGATCCTTTCTTTTTTTGCTTTACTGACTTGGCTTACAGGAACCTTTGTACATTACCTGACAAGGTTGAGCAAAGAAAATTCTTCAAATATACTTCTTGGGGCTACTGCTTTGAGATTTTTGGCGAGTTTGGGCTTCATTGTAATCTATCTACTATTGGACGTTGAGAATATAATTCTGTTCGTCGCTAATTTCTTTGTCATTTATTTGTTCTATTTAATATTTGATATATACGGGTTAATAGCTAATTTGCGCCCGAATTCAAAATAGGTCATAAAAATTCGATTTGATGTTCCGTAAGTTTGTTTGCCTAAGTGTTTTATTTACAGCTGCTTTGCTGACGTTTTCAACACCCACTTTTGCTAGTGGTGGTGATGAAGATAAGACTGGATTTATTATGCATCACATTAAAGATTCCCATGAATGGCATTTTGCTACCTTTGGGCATACTCATGTGACGCTTCCATTGCCAGTAATTATTTATTCTGCTGACCGCGGCTTAGATGTTTTCATGTCTTCTGACTTTCAGGACCATGATACGCACAAGTTTGGAGAGGCTTACGGTACAGAAGGTTTCTATATCGATGAGCATGATCATTTGCAGAGAGCTGATGGAGCAAGCTTCACAGATCTTTCGATAACAAAAAATGTAGCAATGCTGTTTTTGGTGATCTTGGTGATGGGATACCTTGTCTTATCTGCTGCAAGTCATTACAAAAAGCATGGCGTAAAGTCTCCCAAAGGAATCGCTTCATTTATCGAACCGATTGTGATTTTTGTGAGAGATGAAATTGCCCACAAAGCAATTGGTCCTAAATACAAAAAATTTGTTCCTTATCTCCTTACGCTATTCTTCTTTATTTGGATAGGCAACTTGATGGGTTTGATGCCAGGAGCAGCCAACCTCACGGGAAATATTGCTGTGACTGCAACTCTAGCTGTTTTGACTTTTATTTTGGTAAATGTCAACGGGAATAAAGAATATTGGAAGCACGTATTTATGACTCCTGGAGTTCCGATTCCATTGTTGTTGGTTATTGTGCCGGTAGAGATTATTGGTTTGTTCACCAAGCCTTTTGCCTTGATGGTCCGTCTCTTTGTAGCGATCACAGCAGGTCACATTGTGATTTTGGCCTTTATTGCTTTGGTTTTCATATTTGAGTCTTATGCTATTGGGGTAGTAAGTACCTTGATGGTGACTTTCTTGAATGTTATCGAATTGTTGGTAGCAACGATTCAGGCTTATGTATTTACACTCTTCACAGCGATGTATATCGGTGGAGCAGTAGCAGAGCATGAGCATCATTAATTTGGAATTTCTTTGTTCAATTTATAAATAATACACACGTATGTTAACTTCATTATTATTGTCTGCTGGATTAGCACTTATGGGTGCAGGTATCGGTGCTGGAATTGTAGCGATAGGCGCAGGTCTAGGTATCGGTAGAATTGGTGGTCAGGCTATGGAATCTATTGCTCGTCAGCCTGAGGCTGCTGGTAAAGTTCAGACTGCCATGTTGATCATTGCAGCTCTTATTGAGGTAGTATCCCTGTTTGCAGTAGTAGTTTGTCTACTTATTGCTTTGAACGCAGGTGGTCTTACTTTCTAAGAACAACAGAAAAAAGGGATTGGCGTTAGGCCAATCCCTTCTCTTGATTTGAACAAAATTGAAATTATAACTCTCATATTACATGGATCTTATACTACCTAGTTCGGGGCTTATCATTTGGCAACTAATCGGTTTCCTAGCCTTGTTATTTATTTTGATGAAGTTTGCTTGGAAGCCTATCCTTGAAACTTTGGAAGAAAGAGAATCAAGCATTGACAATGCATTGAAAGCAGCTGAACAAGCGAAAGCTGAAATGGCTAACTTGAAATCTGAAAACGAAAAATTGCTCCAAGAAGCAAGAATCGAAAGAGATAACATTTTGAAAACTGCCAACGAAGCTTCTGTCAAAATGATTGAAGATGCAAAGCAGGCGGCCATCTCTGAAGGAGCTAAAATGATTGAGAATGCGAAGGCTGTAATAGAAAATGAGAAAAAAGCGGCATTGACTGAAGTGAAAAATCATGTTGCTCAGCTTACATTGGAAGTTACAGGTAAATTATTAAGAAAAAATCTTTCATCCCAAGCAGCTCAACAGGAGTTGGTAGAAGGAATGGTAAAAGATATTAACTTGAACTAAGATGTCTGAATTTAGAGTTTCCACCAGATACGCAAAATCACTTCTAGAGCTAGCCATTGAAAAGGGTGCGCTTGAAGAAGTACTAGCTGACATGAAGCAATTGACAGCGGTAGCAGCTGCAAACCGTGATTTTGCTTTGAGTCTAAAAAGCCCAATCGTCAATTTTGACAAGAAATTGAAAGTATTGAATGCATTGTTTGCAAGTACTGCAAATAAAATGACAATGGCATTCTATGGTATTGTAGCTAGAAAAAACAGAGCGGATCTTTTGGTGGACATCGCTAGAGAATTTCAAAAACAATATAATAGTCATAAAGGAATACAAGTAGCAGATTTGACTACTACTTTCCCAATCACCGAAGACCTTAGAAGTAAGTTTGTCGGTATTGTGAAAGAAATATCCGGACTTGACAAAATTGAATTGGTAGAGAAAATTGATACTAATATCATCGGAGGGTTTGTATTGAAAGTAAATGACAGACAATTGGATGAGTCGCTAAGTAGCAAGTTGAAAGCACTTCGCTTGGAATTTTCTCACAATCATTACGAGAGTAAAATATAAATCATAGCAATAACATTTAATCATATTCGATAATGGCAGAAGTAAGACCTGACGAAGTTTCGGCAATATTGAGAGAACAACTCTCTGGTGTCAGAACTGAGGCTGAATTGGAAGAAGTGGGTACCGTCCTTCAAGTAGGTGATGGTGTAGCCCGTATCTATGGACTTTCTAAAGCTCAGGCTGGTGAATTGTTAGAGTTTGAAAACGGACTCAAAGCAATGGTGCTTAACCTGGAAGAAGATAACGTCGGTGCCGTATTATTCGGTGACTCGAAAGAGGTAAAAGAAGGTGATACTGTAAAGAGAACCAAGAAAATTGCTTCTATCAATGTTGGCGAGGGTATGCTTGGCCGTGTTGTGGATACTTTGGGTAACCCAATCGATGGTAAAGGACCTTTGGCAGGTGAACTTTATGATATGCCTTTGGAAAGAAAAGCTCCAGGTGTAATCTACAGACAGCCAGTTACAGAGCCGCTTCAGACAGGTATCAAATCAATTGATGCGATGATTCCAATCGGAAGAGGTCAGCGTGAATTGGTAATTGGTGACCGTCAGACAGGTAAAACGGCAGTTGTTATCGATACGATATTGAACCAAAAAGAATTTTACGATAGAGGCGAACCTGTTTTCTGTATTTATGTAGCTATCGGTCAGAAGGCTTCTACTGTTGCTGGTGTTGTTGCTGCTTTGGAAAAAGGTGGAGCACTTCCATACACTGTAGTAGTATCTGCTTCTGCTGCTGATCCAGCGCCTATGCAGTTCTTTGCTCCATTTACTGGTGCTGCAATCGGTGAATTCTTCCGTGATACAGGAAGACCAGCATTGGTTGTTTATGATGATTTGTCTAAGCAAGCAGTAGCATACCGTGAAGTTTCCTTACTATTGAGAAGACCTCCGGGACGTGAAGCATATCCTGGTGATGTATTCTACCTTCATTCAAGATTGTTGGAAAGAGCTGCGAAAATCAACGCTTCTGACAAAATCGCAAAGGAGATGAACGATTTGCCTGATTCTATCAAGCATTTGGTAAAAGGTGGCGGATCTTTGACTGCACTTCCGATTATCGAGACACAAGCATCTGATGTTTCTGCATATATTCCAACAAACGTGATCTCTATTACAGATGGTCAGATTTTCTTGGAGACGAACCTTTTCAACTCAGGTATCAGACCTGCGATCAACGTAGGTATTTCTGTATCTAGGGTAGGTGGATCTGCTCAGATCAAATCAATGAAGAAAGTGGCAGGTACTTTGAAATTGGATCAAGCGCAATTCCGTGAATTGGAAGCTTTCTCTAAATTCGGTTCTGACCTTGATGCATCTACAAAAAGAACTATCGAAAGAGGTAGAAGAAACCAAGAAATATTGAAGCAAGCTCAGTATGCCCCAGTAGCAGTTGAGAATCAGGTAGCGATTATCTACGCTTCTACAAAAGGTTTGATGGACAATGTTCCTGTAGAAAAAGCAAGACAATTCGAAAAGGAATTCTATTTACTATTGGCTGCTAGTTATCCTGAAGCTTTGGTTGCGATCAAAAAAGGTGACATCGATACAGCAGGTAAGTTGTTGGAAGCAGCTGCTAAAGAGTTGTCTCCAAAATACGCTAAGTAATTAATCGATCAAAACATACTTGGAAAGGGATTTTCAAGTATGTTTTTATAAAAATACCTCTCCATATCACAATAATATATGGCTAATTTAAAGGAAGTAAAGGAAAGAATCAATTCGGTAGTCTCTACGCAGCAGATTACAAAAGCCATGAAAATGGTGGCTGCGGCAAAATTGAGAAGAGCTCAGGACAAAATCACGCAGATGCGTCCATATTCTCAAAAACTGACTGTTATCCTGAATAATGTTTCTGCTGCAAGTGACGGACAAGCTGATATTGTTTTTGCTGAAAAACGCGAAATCAATAATGTGCTTGTAATTCCTATCACTTCAGACAAGGGACTTTGTGGCGCTTTCAATACGAATGTTTTAAAAGCTTCAAGCTTTGCAGTCAATAATCAGTTTGCTGATAAAAATATCACAATCCTTCCTTTAGGAAAAAAAGCATTTGAATTTTTCAAGAAAAGAGGATACAATGTAATTGATACCTACTATCAGGTGTTTTCAGATGTGTCTTTTGAGAATGTGAAGCTGGCGGCTGAATTTGCAATGGCTGAATTTGCAGAAGGAAATTACGACAAAGTTGTACTGGTATACAACCACTTCAAGAATGTGGCAACACAGGAAGTAATTACAGAAAATTTCTTGCCAATGATCTCCGAGAGTGAAGGTTTGGACACAAAGGGTCCTGATACAGACTATATCCTTGAGCCTTCAAGAGAGTATATTATAGAGGAGCTTGTACCTACTTCATTGAAGATCCAATTCTTTAAAGCGGTATTGGAAAGCAATGCATCTGAACATGGTGCTCGAATGACAGCTATGGACAAAGCAACAGAAAATGCTGGTGAGTTGTTGAAGGAATTGAGATTGATGTATAACAGAACCCGTCAAGCTGCTATTACCAACGAAATCCTTGAGATTGTAGCTGGAGCAAATGCACTGGGAGGGAAGTAATTTTAGAATTAAGATCTAAGATTTTAGATTTACAGATATAAAAAACCACAAGCTGAGAAGTTTGTGGTTTTTTTGTGGATTGCCTCCTGCTTTAGCTTGAGGATAAAGATCAAATTCAGGCTTTAGCCAAGAACAACAACTGATTATTTTGAAGACCATGTTCTTATTAGGATGCACTTAAAATAATTTAAGTATTATATTTAGAGCTGCTGTTGATGCTTAGTTGTATTGTGTTTGGCCATATTATCCAAATGATAATTGACCTAATTGCATAAGTCTAGCTAGAAAAAATTTAATAATTTTTGAACTAAAAATTTGTTTCTTTCTTTCTTTCTTTCTTGTAAACAGCTTTAATAGTGCACGTATTTTTAGAGTGATGTAAAATTATACTTTAATTAAAACAAAAAATTATGAAATCTTTAAAAATTTTCATGAGTTGTTTTGCAGTTTGCTTAATGACTTTGGGATCGTTTTCCCCTGTTGTTTATGCTGCATGTACAGATCCAATAACACAAGAAGAAGAAGTTTATGAAGATGAAGATGGAAATCTTTATGCGTTATCAAAACGTGTTGATGAAACTTCTTGTTCAGGTTGCGGTGACTGTGTAGTTCCATATTAATTAAAATAAATTTCGGCTCTATCCATAAATATCTGGATAGAGCTTTTTTAAAAAATATTTATGAAAAATTTATTACCATTACTCTTTCTTCTTTTTTCTATAATTTCATGTCAAACTGATAAACCAAATGATTATTTGATTTTTAATGATTTTTTAACTAATCAAGTTTCTTTAAGTTTAGATGATTCTACATCCTTAGATTTTTTTTTCATCTATACGTACTCTGATTCTAGTAAAAATTTCTTTTTATCCCTAAATCCAATAACTAATTCTGTAGATAAGTACTCTTTGGAGTCATGTGAATTAGTGAAAAGAATAAGTGTGCCCATAGATGGTCCTGAAGGAATTAATGGGATTTTACAAGGATTTACTTATCACAATTCAGATTCAATTTTTTTGTATATAAAAGGAAAAGTTAACGGTGGAATTATAATCAATGATGAAGGGAAGTTTATTGATAGATTACGCCATAGGGATGTTGATTCAGAGGCAAGAACTCTAATTAATCATACTTCAACTGGAAGTAACCCGACAATAAAAATAAATGACAAACTTTATTTTATGCGATATCCTCTTTTTGATACTTATAATCCTTCAAATATAAACGACCAATATCCACTATCTCTGAGCTATGATTTAACAAAAAAGGAACTTGAATTTGATTCTTTGATAACTTATCCTACTTTCTATCAAAATGAAATTTGGTCTATCTTTGATCTTACATATTCTAGAACTTTTAACGAAAAGAAGCAAACTGTAATCTCATGGCCATTATTAGATTATTTGCTCATATATGATTTACAAAATGGTAAAATGTCTAAAAAATCCGCAAAGAGTATTTTGGATAAAGAAATTTCAAAACCTTACCCGGGGACTCCTAGAGCAGATCAACCAGATAATACCACTTTATCAGGACTAAGATACAGAACGATCATATATGATCCCTGGAAGAGTCTTTATTATAGGATAGCAGTCCTACCCTTAAGTGATGTTGATGGGAAACAATATTTTCCCAACAGTTATGAGCAAGAGTTTTCTATATTAGTTTTAGACCAAGATTTTAATTTATTGAAAGAAGTGTTTTTTCCCGGAAAAGTTTATAATCATTTTAATATTTCAGTTAATAGGAAAGGACTTTTACTTATGAAAAATAATCAGTTTGATCAAACTCTCAATGAAGACTCGTTAAGAATTGATATTTTTGACTTAAGTTTATGAAATATATATATTATTTTATCGTAATCTCTCTACTCTTTTTTCAGTGTTCGAAAAAGGACAATAGTCTCAAAGGAAGACTTATGGAATACAAAAGTTTATTTAAAATTCAAAACGATAACCTTTTGATAATAAGTATGGATGATTGTAGTTCTTGTAGTTCTTATTATAAAGAACAGGCGAAAAATTTCCAAGAAAGTGGAGGAGCTGTAATTGTGGTTTCGAAATTTAAGAAAAAGGCAAATGGATTTTTAAATTTAAAAACGAAAAACACATTTCATGATTCGCTTCATTTTTCAAAAAAATTAAATCTTGAAGCAGGTTTACCTGTAATTTATCATATTCATAAGTCCGGTAAAATCGATTCCTTAAGATTAAAATGATAAGAAAAGTTGTATTAGTAATATTTATTATATCAAATTTTTCTTGTTCAAATAAAGACGGTGAAATATTAATTCCTATCCTGGAAAAAAAGAAAACTTGGTTGAAGTTGACCATTGATAAACAATCTACTCTGTACCAACCCAACACAAATATTTTGAAATGGGAATTTGATGGGAAAAATATCTATTTGATCACTAATAAAAATGAATTTCTTCAGTTTGATTCATTAGGTAATATTATGACTAGAGAGGTAATTTCAAGGGTTAATTTAGATATTCAAAAAAAACCTGCTAATTATCCTCAAGGGATGTTAAGTGATTTCTGGGTTCAAAACGATCAATATGGATTTCTATTATTGGGTAAGAACCAGCTAAAATTGTTTGATGAAAATTTCGAAGAAAAAAAACATTATGAATTAAACGAATTATTTGAAAGTAATTTTTTGAATTTTTATTTCCTTTTCCAAATATCGAAAAATGAAATTCTGATAATCAAAAGAAGTGATGGTAAACAGAATTGGAATTTTAATGTGCTTGAATTCTCCTCCGGAGATTTTATAACTTCATTTGAAGTGAATTTTCCAGTGCCTATCAATAAATTAGTGTTTAGTCAATTTGACAATAAATTGCTTCTAGGCGATTCTAAAGCAGATTTTTTAGCAACATATGATATTGAGGCGGGTTTACTAGAAGAAAAAGATCTTTTTCAAAGAATAGATACCTTAGGTATTAATCAAACACTGTTTAATGAATTATTTCCAAAGGGATTTCAAAATGGACTTAGGGATTCCGGTTTTATAAAATCTCTTTACTTTGAAAAGGAAACCAAATTTTTAATACTTAATATGAATTTAAAAAAAAGGTATGAGGGTTTAGCAGATCCATATTATCTGTTAACAGTAACAGACAACTCTTTGTCGCTGAAACAATTTAAAGATATTGATTATGTGGATTTTGACAATCGGGGCAATTTAAAGTTTGTAAAATCAGTAGATGGGGATATCCAATTATTTATTTTGCCTATATCTGAATACATATTTGATTTTTAAAAATATTAAATGATTTTTTCAAGGTTTAAACTAGTTTGAAAAGATTGAGAATTTTAGGACTTGATTTTGAAACAAAATGTTTTTTATTCAAAAAAAGCCGTCTTTTCCAGACAGCTTTTTTATAATTTGAATCTCTGTCAAAAGGTCATTAAATATTAAAGGAGCTTTATTTTCCAATATCAATTCCCCTACTTCATCCCTACTAACTTTACAACTAAAGTCACTTCGTCATAGATCATTTTATCTGCAAGGTTTTCAAAGTAATTGCCGGATCTGTATTTGATGTCATACTTTGTTCTGTCAAAAGTTATCTTACCTGTAGCAGTCACTTTGTTTCCTGCTTCTGTTACTTGCGCTGGAAATGTAACTGGGCTACTGATTCCTTTGATGACCAAATCACCTGTGATTTGAAAATCTTTACCATTACTGGAAGTAGCTTCTGTGATTTTAAAAGTTGATTTATTGTGTTTTTCTACCGAAAAGAAATCATCGGATTTCAAATGGTTTACCAATCTTTGGTTTGAGTTGGCATCCTTAATGTCCTCTACGGTAATACTTGTCATGTCGATTTCAAAAGAGCCTCCTAAGATTTTGCCGCTCTCATAATCTAGGTTAGCATCAGAAATATTTACTTTCCCAAAATGCTCCCCAGTAACTTTGCTGGCCTTCCAGCTGACCGTACTTTCTGTTTTGTTGACTGCAACTTTTTCAATTTCTGTGTTGGAAAATAGAATGCTGGAAAATAGTCCCAAAGAAAGGGCTAATGATGTGATTAATTTCATGTTTTATGATTGGTTTAAAATATTCTCCTTAGACATTTGAAAAGGGAATTGGTTTAATTTGGTTGGTTCAAAATACTTGAAGATTTATCAAATAAGGACTAGCGTGTTGAATTTAATCAATCACCTCCTTTTTGCTTCTTCCCAATAGACATCCATCTCTGCCAAAGTCATGTCCTCAATCTTTTTACCAGAATTTTTCGCTGCATTTTCCAAATATTGAAAACGTTTGATGAATTTGATATTGGTTTTTTCCAAAGCCTCTTCAGGATTGATTTCAATGAATCTCGCATAATTGATCAATGAAAACAGTAAATCGCCAAACTCTCCTGTAGCTTTTTCCCGATCTATCTCCTGCTCATCAGATACATTGAACTCAGCTTTGAATTCCTGCATTTCTTCTTCCACTTTTTCCCAAACCTGATTCTTCTCTTCCCAATCGAATCCAACTCCCCTAGCTTTTTCCTGAATCCGCATGGCTTTGATCAGCGCTGGTAGGGATTTTGGCACTCCTCCCAAAACAGAGGTATTGCCTTTCTCCTTCAATTTGATTTTTTCCCAATTCTGTTTTACAGCCTCTTCATCATCGGCAATCGTATCACTATAGATATGGGGATGCCTTCTGATCAGTTTTTCACAAAGACTATCTATGACTGTGCTGATATCGAAGGATTTTTTTTCAGAGCCTATTTTTGCATAAAAAACAATATGTAGAAGAATGTCACCAAGTTCTTTTTTGATTTCATCCATATCATTCTCAAGAATCGCATCAGAAAGCTCAAAAGTTTCCTCTATGGTCAGATGTCTTAGACTTTCAATAGTTTGCTTTTTGTCCCAAGGGCATTGCTCACGCAGTTCATCCATGATGGTCAATAAGCGATCGAAAGCTTCAAGCTGTTGTTTTCTATTAGATAATTCAGACATATGAGGGAAACTAATTGGAAAGTATGGGGGTTTTGAAAGTATTGCGTAAATTTGTAAAAATTAATTCTATATGGCAACTCTATATTTGACATTGGCATTTGTGGCACTGTTTTTCATCATGATGTCAGTCAGGCTAATTTTCTTAAAAAACGGGGAATTCAAAGGTACATGTGCCTCTCAAAACCCTTACCTTAATAAAGATGGTGGAACCTGTAGTTATTGTGGTAAGACAGTAGATGCTGACAGTAGCTGCGGGAATCCAGATAACGAAGTTGACAAAGTCTTGGCAAAATTCAAATAGTAAGTATTTCACCCATCCAGTTTGCTGGGTTTTTTCACATTATCACCTAAAACATTTTCAATTGGCTTTAATTAAATCGATTTCAGGCATTCGTGGCACCATTGGTGGCAAACCTGGCGAGGGGTTGACCCCCCTAGATGTAGTAAAATTTGCAGCGGCATATGGTTCTTGGGTAGTCCAAAAAACCAATAATCCAAAAATTGTAATCGGTAGGGATGCTAGAATTTCTGGTGAGATGGTATCAAAACTGGTTTCAGCTACACTACAAGGATTAGGTATAGACGTGATTGATTTGGGATTGAGTACTACTCCGACGGTGGAGCTTGCAGTCCCATTGGAAAAAGCAGGAGGAGGGATAATCCTCACAGCAAGTCACAATCCTATGCAATGGAATGCGCTTAAGCTATTGAATGACAAGGGGGAGTTTATCTCAGATGCAGAAGGTAAAGATATTCTGGTCAAAGCAGATCAAGATGATTATCATTTTGCCGAAGTAAAAAAACTTGGTTCTTACTCAACCATCAATGACTATATTGATAGACATGTAGAGCATGTCCTAGGATTGAACCTTGTGGACGTTGAAGCTATCAAAGCAAGAAATTTCAAGGTAGTAATTGATTGTGTTAATTCTACAGGTGGTATTGCATTGCCGAAATTGTTACGTGCATTGGGAGTAGAGCATATCGAAGAAATGTTCTGTACTCCTGACGGGCATTTTCCACACAATCCAGAGCCATTGCCTGAAAACCTTAGGGATATTTCAGAGAAATTGAAGAAAGGGAAATTTGATCTTGGAATCGTAGTAGATCCAGATGTAGATAGATTGTGTTTCATGAATGAAGACGGTTCTCCATTTGGTGAAGAATATACTTTGGTAGCGGTAGCAGACTATGTGCTTTCACAAACTCCAGGCAATACAGTTTCAAACTTGAGCTCCACAAGAGCATTGAGAGACGTGACAGAGAAACGAGGTGGTGTCTATCAAGCCGCTGCTGTAGGAGAGGTGAATGTGGTGAACAAAATGAAAGAGACTAATGCAGTGATCGGTGGAGAAGGAAATGGAGGGGTGATTTATCCTGAGTCTCATTATGGTCGAGATGCTTTGGTTGGTATTGGTTTGTTTTTGACCCATTTGGCAAAATTTGGAAAATCCATATCAAGGCTAAGAGCGACCTATCCGGGTTATCATATTTCCAAAAATAAAATAGAACTGACCCCTGAGATTGATGTTGATGCTGTATTGGAAGCAATCAAAAAGAAGTATTCCAAGCAACCTATCAATGACATCGATGGCGTAAAGATAGAATTCGATAAAGAATGGGTTCATTTGAGGAAATCAAATACTGAACCGATTATCAGAATTTACTCTGAATCAGAAAGCCAAGCTACAGCAGAGCATTTGGCAAAGAAAATCATGCAAGATATCAAAGAAGTGGTGACAGCTTCTTGAATATAAAGATCACCTTGATTATGCAAAAGTGATCAAGGTGGTTGAGTTTTATAATTACAGCCCAAATATTGAAGAAGAATGAAAGTTTATTTTGACAATGCAGCAACTACTGCAATGGATGACCGTGTCATTGATGCAATGATTCCTTATATGAAGGAGCACTATGGTAATCCTTCTTCTGTGCACAGTCATGGAAGAGAAGTAAGATCTGCGATCGAAAAATCAAGAAAAAAGGTAGCTGAATTGCTGAATGCTTCTCCTTCTGAGATATTTTTCACTTCTGGTGGCACAGAAGCTGACAATACTGCGATCGTTTGTGGCATTCATACACATGGAATTAAACATGCCATTACTTCTCCTATAGAGCATCATGCGGTACTTCATACTTTGGAAGAATGTGAAAAAAAGGGTCATATAAAACTGAGCAAAGTGGAAGTCGATGAGTTTGGATCGATTAACCTTGATCATCTTCAGGAACTTTTGAAAGCGAATCCTAAGAGCTTGGTCTCCATCATGCATGCAAACAATGAAATTGGCAACATCAATGATTTGAGTGCTATTGGAAATCTCGCAAAGGAATATGATGCGTTTTTTCATTCTGATACAGTTCAAACAATGGGGCACTACCCACATGATTTGAAGAATCTTCCCATTGACGCTGTTGTCGCTGGAGGACATAAGTTTCATGGGCCAAAAGGTGCTGGATTCTTGTATGTGAATAAGGCAAAGAAAATCACACCTTTTATTTACGGTGGTGCCCAAGAGAGAAATATGCGAGGTGGAACGGAAAATGTGATCGGTATCGTTGGGATTGCCAAAGCATTGGAGCTTGCTTATGAAGATATGGATAGCCATCGCAAGCATATAGAAAAGTTAAAAAGCAGATTTATTGAGCAGTTGCAGGAAAATATAGCAGGAGTGTCTTTCAATGGTTTGTCTGCCGATATGGATAGGAGTCTATACACAGTTTTGAATGTGAGTTTGCCTCCTTCTGAGGAAAATAGCGGCATGCTTTTATTCAACCTTGACCTTCACGGCATATCTGCTTCAGGTGGCTCAGCATGCAGTAGTGGTGCTACTGTAGGCTCCCACGTCTTGAGGGCTTTGGGGGCAAGTGCACAAAGGGATGCCGTAAGGTTCTCCTTCAGTAGATTCAATACTGCGGAAGAAGTAGATTACACCGTTGGAAAATTGAAAGAGCTATACGGCGTTATTGCCTAAGGCTACTTTGTCAAGTGTAAAAACGGTCAATTACCAATACCTGACAGGTTTAATGATCAGTAAATCATTAAATGCATTCTGAACCATATAAAATGGTCAGGTTTGCATCCTCAAGTATTAATCACAAGAAGCAGGACTAATATCCAGCATAAATAATAAAGACAGTAGGGATTTTGTGAAGATCGATTTTGGTCTTTTTCCAATTCTGTACTGTCTTTGTTTGTATAAATTCATCAGCACCAGTCAGGTTTTTACCGATACAAAGTCTCGTATTAGGATGAAGTGTATTTTTCAAATCCTCAAAAAGTGGATTGTTTCGAAATGGTGTCTCCATAAAAATTTGGGTTCGGTTACTCTTGATAGATTCTGCTTCCAGGTTTTTGATCGCAGCTATCCTATCTTTTTTGTCAATTGGAAGATAGCCGTGGAAAGCAAAAGACTGTCCATTGAATCCTGATCCCATCAATGCCAAAAACATAGAGCTCGGCCCAGAAAGTGGTACTACCTGAACACCTTTCTCATGTGCCCATGATACAGCAATAGCTCCGGGGTCAGCGATCCCTGGGCAACCTGCCTCAGAAATAATCCCCATATCTTGACCATTGAGGATTGGCTGCATCAGTTCTGCAAGTTGTGGGGTTCGCGTTTTTTTATTCAGTATTTCCAAATGTAAATCCTCTATCACAATGCCCAATTTAAGGCTGCTGATATATCTTCTTGCTGTTCTCAGTTCTTCTACAAGATAATGTTTGGTGTTTTTGACTACCTCTTTTATCTGCGGAGACATGACTGATTGTGAAGTATTCTCAGCTAGGCTAGATGGGATTAAATAGATTTTTCCTTTCATGCTGCAAAGATGGCTATAAAAATGTCAACGGTCAACAGTTTATTGTTTGTAGGTTTCTTCAGAAAAGTTTACATTTAACGAAACAAATACTATCTTTGTTTCGTTTGTTTGTATGATAAGAAAATGAATGGTAAAGCGATTTGAAACAAAGCTCTTAGAAGAAGCTTTTGAGTTTATCCAAAAGCAAGATATAAAAGCAAGGAAAAAAATACTTCAGAATATTAGGCGAGCTGAACAACACTCTGACTCTAAATTTTTCAAAAAACTAACCAGCGAAATTTGGGAATTTAGGACTTTATATTCAGGAATTCAATATCGGCTTTTGGCATTTTGGGATAAAGAAGATAAAATTGAAACTTTTGTTTTTGCGACACATGGAATTATCAAAAAAACCAGTAAGGTAGATAAAAAAGAAATCGAGAAAGCAGCCAAGATCAGAATAGAATATCTAAAAAACAAAAAGAAATGAAGAGCTACAAATTAGAAGAAGCGGAAGACTTGTTGATCGGTAAGATTGGAACACAAGAGAGGGATGAGTATGAATTTGAATTAAAACTTGAAATAATTGGTGATATGATTAAAATCGCTCGCAAAAAACGAAAACTGACTCAGGAACAATTAGGAGAATTGGTAGGAGTGAAAAAAGCACAAATATCAAGACTAGAGAATAGCACTGGCAATGTGACATTTGAGACTGTAGTTCGGATTTTTAATGCTTTGGGAGCAAAAATGAACGTAAATCTTCAGATGTAAAAAATCAATTTTGTCAATAGTTTTTCTTGTCGGAAAAGAAAAACTTATGCATATTTTTATTTTCTAAGAGAAAGAAAAATCAGAAAAGACCATAGTTTTTTCGAACTATGGTCTTTTCTGATTTTTACCTAAAAGTATATTTCAATCCAATACCTGCCCTGAAGTAATTTCCATATTCTGTTGGGAAAACAGGAGAGGCTTCAAGCAAAAAACCAAAGTTTCTTGAATTGGCAAATGGCTTAACTAACACACCCAGTGGAATCCCCAAATAGATGCCATCTCTGTTGCCTTCAGTCCCAAGATGAAAACCACTGTAGAAATTTACATCTTCTTTTTGCACAAAATTATAACCGAAAGTGCCCTCTATACCTACGTTACCTCCTGTAGAGACTCTTGCTTCACCGAAGATTTTGTTGTCTGGATCAGTACCGATTGATGCAAATGTAGCAGAACTTAATCTATAAACACCTGCACTGATTTGGGCTTGGGATTCTAAAATTGCTGCAAAAAACAACAGCATGGAAAATAACATTAATTTTTTCATAGTTTTTAAATAATTGGTTTTAGCATTTTTTAACAAACGACTTTTTTACAAAGACTCTGCCAAAATCAATCATCACTCAAAGGTAAATTCTTTTCCCTACTTCATTGCTTTCAAAAGCTGATTCGATGATTTTCAGAACAGCTATTGCTTCTGACATTTTAACATCTAATTCTTCAATTCCTGCGATCGCCTTGGCTATATTTGGATAAAATTTCCTGTAATCTCCTCTCAGTGTTTCGTATTTATAAGTTTTATTTTCCAAATACACCGTTCCCCATCCTTCTTCTGATTCTATTCCCCAATCATCACCTTGTGGCAATTCTCCA
Organism: Belliella calami; assembly: GCF_022549695.1. Classification (GTDB taxonomy): domain Bacteria; phylum Bacteroidota; class Bacteroidia; order Cytophagales; family Cyclobacteriaceae; genus Belliella; species Belliella calami. Next base: position 64,336 of record NZ_JAKZGS010000008.1, read on the forward strand.
GCTTTGAGTGCTTTCTCTTGGACATCCAATCCATACTTTATATATGAACCCAATTCTCCCATAAGTAAAAACTTGGGCATAGGCGCGTTGGAAAGTACAGATGCTGTGAGTTTGACTTTGATGGAGTCATAGCCTAATGTGATATCAAAGTAATCGTCAGCGACTGCGTCTGTTCTTTGGGATCGGATATCTGCATAGACCCATTGGGGATTGCCAAATAAGAGATATGCTTGATCTATTAAATGGGTGCCCAAATCAAAAGTGATTCCATTTCCGGGAATATCTTTTTCCCGCCAATTGTCTACCAATCTAGGTCTGAATCGGTCAAAATGGGATTCAAAATGTACGAGCCTTCCAAGAATTCCCTCTTTGATAAGTTGCTGAACCGTCTTGAAATCCCCGTCCAATCTTCTGTTTTGAAAAACCGAAAGTACCAGCCCTTTGGATTTGGCAAGGGTGTTGAGTTCCTCGGCTTCTTTGGAAGTTAGCGTCACAGGTTTGTCTACCAATACATGTTTGCCTTTTTCCAAACATAATTTAGCCTGCTCGAAATGCAGATGATTTGGTGTGACGATCACAATCAAATCCGCAGCATCCGCTTCCAGCAGTTCCTCAATGCTTCTGAATATTTTGATTTTTGGATATTTCTCTTTGGATTTTTCCTTATTTCTTTCGACTACAGCGACTAGTTCAAGCTCTTCGCAGACTGTGATCAAAGGAGCGTGTGTTTTCTCACCTACGGCTCCATAGCCCACCAAGGCAGTTTTTATCTTATCCATTTGGTCTATTTCAATATTCAAAAATTCATTTCCATAGCTTTCTTCACTAGTTCAAGTGCAGAGCTGACACCAAGTTTTGAATTGATTTTTTTGCGATGAGATTCTACTGTCAATTGGCTTAGGTGTAATTCTTCCGCAATTTCTCTATTAATCTTTCCGTTTTTGATCATAATCAAAATCTGCAATTCCCTTTTTGAAAGTTTGAATTTTACCTTGAATGCATCATCGACATAGTCATCCTTGTTTTGTTGCAAAACTTTCTGGAAACTCATCACATGACTACCATCCAATACTTCTTTGATAGTGTAAATTAATTCATCTGGATCTGCATCTTTCAAAATGTAGGCGCTGGCACCTAATTTTTGACATTTTTTAAAAATCGATTCATCATCATACATTGATATCACGATTACGCGTGTTCTCGGATGTTTTTTTTTCATGGCACTAATAACGGCTAAGCCATCCATATTTGGCATGTTCATGTCGGTAAGGACGACATTTACTTTATTGAATGTCAAATAGTTCATGAGTTCTTCTCCATTGGTAAATGTTCCACAAACCAAAAAATCCTCTTCCTCTTCCAGTAAGCTTTGAATTCCTTTTGCGAATAATTTATGGTCGTCTGCTATTGCTATTCTTATCATTTTTTGGGTAATATGCATATCCGCTTTCACACAAGTATCCACATTTAATTAGGTACAAAATTTGAATTCAGCTGCCGTCGATACCCGACAGGCAACCGTCGACGATTATCCGGATGGTTTCATGTGAAAATTCACTTTCTGGTGTCATTGCGAATAATCAGATTGGGTAATATTCCAAAAGATAGCCTATGCATTCGAATTAGGCAATAAAAGTTTGATTTGTGTTCCATTTCTTTCCGAAGAAATAATATTTATTTCTCCTTCTATAGTTTTCATCCTTGATTTTAAGTTGTGCAGGCCAGATCCATTCTTTTGAGTGGAGGTATCGAATCCGATTCCGTTGTCTGATATTGATATTTCAGTGACGTCTGATTTAGATGATAGATTTATGGATATCAAACTTGGTTTTGCATGCTTTATGGCATTGTTGAGACATTCTTGGATGACTCTGATAAGTACTAGTTTTTTGGAATTATCAAGGTTGTTAGACTCGCCGGAAGCGGTAAACGCTACCTTACAAAACTCCAGCTGCTCCAGCTTGGAAAGTTCCTTTTGGATAAAGCTCGCTAAATCAATGGATTCAACCCAGTCCAAATTCAGTGATTTGGAAAGCGTTCGGACTTCTTTGATGATTTGGTTGATGAGTTGTTTGCCTTCGTGGACTTTTTCTGGATTAGGGCTGCTGAGGGTGAGTTTTGCAAGAGAAAGCAATTGTCCAATATTGTCATGGAGCTCCCTTCCTACATGTTGGAGGGTCTCTTCTTGAATCTCTTTCTCCACATTCAATATTGTCTTTTCAAAGTCAGCTTTGATGCTTTCCAGCTTTTGCTTGTTTTGTATTTGTCTGTTTCTATGAATTAACACCAAGGTTACGATAAAACCCACCATCACAACCATCAAAAAGAATCCGGAAAGGATCACAAAGAAAATATCAGGTGTGTTAACTTCCATAGTTTTATCTTTATTTAGTCTGAAATTTACTAAATTATTTTTTTATGAAAATATGAGAGATAAAAAGAACCTCCCATTACAAGGTACATTGATATTGCTACAACTCTATTCAGACTCGATAAAATTTTAACTAAATCCCTTTCAATTTCAAGCAAAAGTTTTAGTGAAGAAAAGTAAAAAAAAGTAGACGTGTAGAATAATAATATCAACGTTACTATCCAAAAAATTGGGTTTAGAACTAATTTAGATTTAGAATTCATTTCTTTATTTAATATTGAAATGAAAAAGTAGATACAAGTGGTAATAATAAAAGCACTACCTAAAGAGAATGAATAATTGTGAAATGTCAGTAAATTTTCTATGAATATTGTATAAATTAATCCAAAAGATATAAAGATTATTATATAAGCTTTGATGACGCTTTTGACTTTATCTGAACTGATTAGACTTGAAAGAAAGATTAGTATCAGGAGGGTTTCCACATATACAAAAAACAAATTATATGATAGGACATTGTTTATTTTTCTTGATACTGTATATGAACCGTAAGATTCAAGGGCGGTGGCCAAAAGTAGAATTATAAAAGTTATTAGGTGTTGTTTTTTGTATTGTTTAAGTAAAAAAAAGTGAGGTATGCTAACGAGCAACCCCACCAATATAAAAACAACATACCAATCTATATGCTCCATAGTTTTTCAGCAATCTGGTGGACAAATCCTCCCTCCATTCCAACCGTCTTCATCCTCTTCATCCTCATCATTTTCGGAGAGTGGTGAGTCGGTTTTGAGTTTTACATCAATTAGACCATCTTCAGTCAAATTACATGGTTTCAAAACTAGTGAAATTCTCCCAATATATGCTTCTCTTTTTGGGCGATCTTCAGGAATCATTTCTATAGTTTCTTCGTCATATTGACCAAAATACATTTTTAGGCCGCCGACTTTACCGTCTTTATCTGCATCTTTCAATGCATTTTCGATTGTCTCTCTGTCAAACCAGACCCAATCTGTTTGTTCTTTGATTTGTTCACCTCGAAGATCTTCTCCTGGTTTGTTGATTTTACCATGCGTACGGTAATATTCTCTGAATTTTTTTAGTTCTTTTCTGTTCATAGGTTATTAAATTAGGTGATTATTCAGCTAGATTCTGAGCTTTGCTGTTGATAAATAAAGGAAGAAAAAATGAAAGACCAAAAGTCAGGTACATAATGCCTGCTAAGAGTCTATTAAATGTGAAGACTACTTTTACATTTTCAATGATGGTTGCTGGATAAAACTGGAAAGTACTAAAGAGCAAAATGGCTTCTCCGTAGAAGAATACAATTGAGCAAGCTATCCAAAAATTCGGAACACAAAGGATGTTTTTGTCTGAATAGATTTCAAGTCTAAGAATTTTTTTGAGAAAATGAATGCTTAGTACGATGATGATTAGTGCAAATGGCAAAAACGTAAAATACTGGAATTCATAAAAGATGTCTTGAAAGAAAAGGGTGTTGGCTAATCCTAAAATAACTATGAAAACAGTAAACAATCGAACCCTACTTTTAATGATGGGGCTAGATTCTAAACTATAAAAATAGAAAATCAGCAAAATAGACTCAATGTAAACCCAACCTAAGTTATAGAGCAGGGAATTATTGATGAACCTTGAAGCAGTATATTCCCCAGCTGATTCCATTACGAAAACCAGTGCAAGAATAGCTAAGATTACCCATTGATTTTTTATTTGGGGTTTCTTCTTTATTCCCCAAAATACAAGTGAAGCAATCAAACTTATTCCTATAGCAATCAAATAAAAATTAGCATTCATCAAAAGTAGTTTTATTTCCTACAAAGCTACGATGTTTGAAAGCCCCAAAAAATACCAACTTGTTGGTATTTTTTGGGGCTTTTTTGCCTTGATGTTTAATAGAACCGGTTAGTGTTGGTCTTTTGAACCCCTCACATTCCCAGCGGGAATGAATCTATTAACCCCGCATTGCCATGCGGAGGAAAGGAAAAATGTAATATCGGTGGAGAAGCGAGACAGAAGCAGGGATGAGATCAACCACGAAGTGCCTGCCTGCTGCAGGCAGGGTTAAACTTTGAATAGCCCCGGATTGCTATCCGGGGATCAAAGTAGATGAGCGAAACAACAACCCCGAAGCGGGTTGAACTCTACTAATTGTAAGAAAAAGTGTCAACTATTTTTCAGGACGAGACAATCTCCCAACCCCGATGTGCCTGTCTCGATATTTTCGGGAGGTTGAAACATCCTATTTTATTTCAATATATCAAAATTCAACTCCGCTGGAGTTGGGAAAGAGGTATTGTTGGGTCCTTATTTCCACCGCATTTGCATGCGGGGTTAATGAAATTTGTTCCCTTTCGGGAACGGCGCTTCATGCCGATTTTGAGGTGTTTTCTGAAAATATCATGATTTAACACATGGCTTCTTAAGTGGATTTTGGTCTTTTGAACCCCTCACATTCCCAGCGGGAATGAATCTAATTAACCCCGCATTGCCATGCGGAGGAGAGGAAAAATGTAATATAACTAGATATCTCCCAACCCCGATGTGCCTGTTCCGATGTTTTCGGGAGGTTGAATCATCTTATTTTATTTCACTATATCAAAATTCAACTCCGCTGGAGTTGGGGAAGAGGTATTGTTGGGTCCTTATTTCCACCGCATTATCATGCGGGGCTAATCAAATTTGTTCCCTTTCGGGAACGGTGCCTCATGCCGATTTTAAGGTGTTTTCTGAAAATATCATGATTTAACACATGGCTTCTTAAGTGGATTTTGGTCTTTTGAACCCCTCACATTCCCAGCGGGAATGAATATAATTAACCCCGCATTGAAATGCGGAGGAGAGGAAAAATGTAATATAACTAGATATCTCCCAACCCCGATGTACCTGTTCCGATATTTTTGGGAGGTTGAATCATCCTATTTTATTTCACTATATCAAATTCAACTCCGCTGGAGTTGGGAAAGAGGTATTGTTGGGTCCTTATTTCCACCGCATTATCATGCGGGGTTAATGAAATTTGTTCCCTTTCGGGAACGGCGCTTCATGCCGATATTAAGGTGTTTTCTGAAAATATCATGATTTAACACATGGCTTCTTAAGTGGATTTTGGTCTTTTGAACCCCTCACATTCCCAGCGGGAATGAATCTAATTAACCCCGCATTGAAATGCGGAGGAGAGGAAAAATGTAATATCGGTGGATATCTCCCAACCCCGATGTGCCTATTCCGATGTTTTTGGGAGGTTGAATCATCCTATTTTATTTCACTATATCAAATTCAACTCCGCTGGAGTTGGGAAACAGGTATTGTTGAGTCTTTTTTTCCACCGCATTTGCATGCGGGGTTAATCAAATTTGTTCCCTTTCGGGAACGGTGCTTCATGCCGATTTTAAGGTGTTTTCTGAAAATATCATGATTTAACACATGGCTTCTTAAGTGGATTTTGGTCTTTTGAACCCCTCACATTCCCAGCGGGAATGAATATAATTAACCCCGCATTGAAATGCGGAGGAGAGGAAAGATGTAGTATAAATAGATATCTCCCAACCCCAAAGGGGTTGAATCATTAGAGAAACAAGTTAGGGTATAAAATTCATCTACTGTACATAGTTCATTAAATAAAGAATTGATTTATTTTCTTAATCTCTCTATCTTAGTTAAGACTTTTAACCTTAACTATTTTATCATGAGTACTTACACTTCCCTACTTTATCATATTGTCTTTTCGACTTACAAAAGAGAAAAAACCATTACCAAGAACAACAAGAAAGAGCTATTTGCTTATATATATGGATACTTGAGAAACAAGAATTGCCATCTATACCGATTAAATGGAGTAGAAGACCATATTCATATTTTTACACATATCCATCAATCCATTTCATTGGCAAGCTTGGTAAAGGACATCAAACTTTCTACCACAGCCTTAATTAAAGAAAAAGGTCTTTTTGAGAATTGGAAAGGTTGGCAAGAAGGGTACGGGGCGTTTACCGTAAATGCTCATGCCAAAGAAAAGTTAATTGATTATATTATTAACCAAGAAGAACATCATAAGAATATTTCATTTTTGGATGAGTACAAAAAATTGTTAAATGATCATGGGGTCATCTTTGATGAAAAGTACCTTCTTTAAATTCAACTCCGCTGGAGTTGAGAAAGAGGTATGGTTGGGTTCTTATTTCCACCGCATTTGCATGCGGGGTTAATCAAATTTGTTCCCTTCAGGGAACAGGTTTCGTATAGGGAACGGGTACCATATAGGGAGGTGGTTTTTATGGCTATTTGTGCCTATGTTTAAAAATAAAAAAGGGAGTCGATTTCTCAACTCCCTTTTCATTAGATATATAGATATTTAGACTATAATTTCAATAAATTAAGCAGGCTTCTTAACTGGCTCTACTTCATTTTCAATCTCACGCTTCATCAAATCCACCACGATTGGAGTCGCGATGTATATCGATGAATATGTACCTACCAATACACCAATAAACAATGCAAAGGAGAAACCTCTCAATACCTCACCACCAAATATCAACAATACAAGTACTACAATCAAAGTTGTGAATGAAGTGATAAGTGTTCTACCCATAGTTTGGTTGATAGCGTCATTGAACATTTTTACCAATTTGGATGTACCTCTATTTTCAATATTTTCCCTGATTCTATCAAATACAATCACGGTATCATTGATGGAGTAACCTACTACAGTTAGCATCGCTGCAATGAACACTTGGTCAATCTCAAATGTAGCTCCCAATGCACTTGCAATCGCAAATGCTGCAATTACAAAGAATACATCGTGAACCAATGCAATGATAGATCCAAGCGAAAATTGCCATTTGCGGAATCTCAATAAGATGTACAAGAAGATTGCGATCAAGGCAAAGAACATTGCTTCACCAGAAGATGCTTTGATGTCATCTGCTACAGTCGCTCCTACTTTAGATGAACCAGTAATCGAGAATTGGTTTTCTTGGAGGTTTGTAGCATCTTTTGTGTAGGTCAAGCCAGTTACAGCTTCTATTCCTTCTTTCACTTTCTGTTCTACTTCAGTATTAGAAGCATCGTCGTCTTCATTGATAAGATATGAAGTTGTAACTTTCAAGATATTGTTGCCACCAAAGGTTTTTACCTCAACAGAGCCGTCAAACTCACTGTCCAATCCAACTTTCAAGTCTGAAGTTGCTATTGGTTGATTGAATTCTACGATATAAGATCTACCTCCTGTAAAATCAACGCCAAACTTCAAGCCACTGATCAAAGCCACTGCCAATCCAACTACTATAAAACCAGTAGAGAAAAGGTAAGCCACTTTACGCTTGCTTAGGAAATCTATATTCAAATCACTCAAGACATTTTTGGCAAACGGAGTAGCGAAAGAAATTGAACTCTTATCTCCTCCTTTTTTGCTCATCCAGTAAACAATTACTCTTGTAATAAATACAGAAGAGAAGAAAGAGGAAGCGATACCAATCATCAATACGATTGCAAATCCTTTAACAGGACCTTGGCCCAATGCATAAAGGATAGCACCAGTAAGGAATGTTGTCACATTCGAATCCAAAATAGCTGAGAATGCCTTGCTATAACCTTCATTGATCGCAACCAATAGTCCTGAGCCATTTCGAAGCTCTTCTTTGATCCTTTCAAAGATCAAGACATTCGCATCTATCGACATACCGATGGTCAACACAATACCTGCGATACCCGGTAAAGTCAATGCCGCTCCTAGTTGGGCAAGAATACCTAAAATGAAGAAGATGTTGAAAACCAATGCAGCGATAGCTACAAATCCACCTTTAGCATAATAAGCTACCATGAAAAGTACAACTAGCACCAAACCCGCAATCATTGAAACTACACCTTGATTACTAGCCTCTTTACCTAATGTAGGCCCTACGAATGCTTCTTCAACGATCTTGGTTGGCGCTGGTAAGCTACCAGACTTCAAGATGTTTGCTAAATCTTTTGCTTCTTCCAAGGAGAAGTTTCCTGTAATCTCTGATTGTCCAGAAGGAATCTCGCCTTGAACAGTTGGAGCAGTATATACATAGTCATCAAGTACTACAGCGATACTTTTTCCGATGTTTTCTGCAGTTACTTTTCTCCATTTTCTAGCTCCATCAGCATTCATTTGCATGCTTACGGCAGGACGAGAAGATTGGTCAAGTACTTGTCTAGCATCAGTGATCACATCACCTTCTAAAAGTGCCATGTCAGAGTTTCTATTCAATTTGATTCCATAAAGTTCCAATAACTCCATGCCATCCGCTTTTTGTGGCTTCACTGCCCACAAGAATTTCACGTCTCTAGGTAAGACAGATTTCACATCTTCTCTTGCAAAGATTCTATTGATAGTTACTGTATCTCTGATTTCATAGATCAAACCAAAATTCGCTTTTGTCAATGCAAATATTGGTGAGATTTCAGAAGAAAAATCCGAAGTGCTATCACCATCTGCAAGTTGCTGCTCTAGTGAGGAAGTTTCCCCTTCTTCTTGCGTCTCTCCTTCTTCTTCCGAAGCAAGGACTTCTTCAACACTTGTTCCAGCTTTTTGTGCTTTGGCTTCTGCTACCAAAAGGGCATTTGCAGCCTCTAACTCACCAGCATAATCGTTGATCTCCGCTACTTCCCAAAACTGCAACTTGGCAACTCCCTGAAGCAAGTTCCTTACTCGCTCTTGGTTATCAACTCCAGGCAATTCGATTTGAATTCTTCCAGAACCTTGTATTCTCTGGATGTTTGGCTGTGAAGTACCAAAACGGTCAACACGGGTTCTTAAGATATTGAAAGATCTTTCGATTGCATTTTCAACTTCAGCATCGATGATTCCCAATATGTCAGCATCAGATGACTCAAGGGAAATTCTACCTCTGTTGGCCGCTGTAGCAAATACTGTATTCAGCTTTTTGTCCCCAGCTTTAGATTGCCAAGATCTGTAGAAAGTATCTACAAACTTTTCGTTGGTGGTTTTTGCTGCTTCTGTGGCTTCTTCCAAAGCAGCATTGAACATTGGGTCTTTGCTGTTTCCTGTAAGTCCTTTTACGATCTCGACTGGAGATACTTCCAAAGTCACATGCATTCCACCTTGCAAATCAAGGCCTAATCCTAATTCTGTTTCTTTGATTTCTTTGTATGTAAAGTCAGCTCCCAAAAATTTGTAAACTGGCTCCCTGTATATAGAATCTAAGTATGATTGTTTTTTACCGAAGTCTACATTTCCGACTTCGTCAGTAGCATATTCTACAGCCTTCTGCTGAATATTGCTCGACACAAATGTGAATGACAGATAATACAGACATAGTGCTGTAATGATTACTGTCAAAAACACAATAACACCTTGGTTACGCATAGTAATTGTATAATTATAGATTGATTTTTAAAATGAAAGATTGGTTCGAATACTTAGGGTATTCAATAGATGGAGAAGCTCTTTGGAATCAGGGTGCGTTGGTAGAAATTATTCTTTCAAAAAGTATTTCCCTGAATTCTAAATTTAATAAGGTTTGGCTGACCGTAGTGGAGATAGAAACTGACTCAAAGTCGATAATCTCATATATAATATATAAAGCAATCTGACTTAGGCTTGTTACAAAAGGGACTACAGCATCTACCGCTACATCCAAAAAAGTTTGGTTTTGCCTGGAATTTTCTTTTTCAGTTTTTGTCTCTTTTTTGATATGAGAGCTTTCAGAATCCTGATTCGGAAAGTATTCCATACTGGATACAAGCATACAAAAAAACATCACCATCAACAATGTGATGCGCTGTTTTAGGAGGCTTATATTTCGTTCTTCTCTTCTCACGGGCTGCAAATATATAAAAAATTGAAAACTTACATAGTCTATTCTTCTAAAATTTATCAGATCTGAACAAAATTAAACTGTTAAAATTCAGTGAATTAGGTTTTTTAGAATTTTGCCCTCAAATATGTTTTGATTACATCAAGTGCTTTGTCAAAGTTTCTATTGTTGGGAACAATGATATCAGCATCGTGCTTAAATGGCTCTATGTACTTTTCATAAGTAGGCATCACATGGCTTTCGTATCTATAAAGGACATCGTCTAGGTCATATCCCCTTTCTACTTTGTCTCTGACGATTCTCCTTTTCAGCTTGATGTATTCCTTTGCATCTATGAATACTTTCAGATCCAAAAGGTTTGCCAATTCTGGATAATAAAGAACAAAAATCCCTTCCACTACTACTACGGGAGAAGGTACAAATTCCAATGTCTTTGGTTTTTTGTTGGGATTGTTGAAAGTATATTCTTGCCTGTAAACAGTCTCTCCAGCTTGGATTTTTTTGATATCCAAGGCGTACTGTTCAAAGTCGATAGAGTTTGGTGTGTCAAAGTTATGGACACCTTTGTCGTCTATAGGTTGTTGGTGTCGAGGTTTGTAATAGTTGTCCTGAGAAATAAGACAAACTTGATCTTCCTCAAAAGTGTTGAGTAATTTGTCAAGAAAAAGAGTTTTTCCAGATGCACTACCGCCGGTAATTCCTACAATATAAGGTTTGCTCATAAGGGCAAAATTAGGGATTTATTTCAAAAATTGAACAAGAGACTTTACAGCTTTGCCTCTATGGCTGATTTCGTTTTTCTCCTCCATGCTTAATTCCGCAAATGTTTTGTCAAATCCCTCAGGCTTGAACACTGGGTCATAGCCAAATCCCCCTGTCCCAGTTTTTTCTTTCAAGATTTCTCCTTTTGCAATGCCTTCAAAAGAATGTTCTTCATCGTTTAAGAGCAATGCTATTACTGTCTTGAATTTTGCACTGCGGACTGATACTCCATTTAAGTTTTTCAGAAGTAGGTCAATATTTCTTTCGTCACTTCTCGGCTCTCCAGCATATCTCCCCGAATACACGCCTGGTGCACCATTCAGGGCATCGACTTCTAATCCTGTGTCATCTGCAAAGCAATCTACCCCATAGTTGTCTTTTACATATCGGGCTTTTTGAAAAGCATTGTGGTCAAGAGTGTCGCCAGTTTCGGGAAGTTCTTCATGACAACCTATTTCCTCCAAAGAAACAATAATAAAAGAATCCCCAAGAGCAGCTTTTACCTCCTCTATTTTCTTTTTGTTGTTAGTAGCAAAGCAAATTTTCATGTTGTAAAATTAGGGTTTTTATTAATGCGAGTGTGTTTGAAGCTTATAAAGTTGTAAGGTTTCAAGGTTGGAAAGTTAAAAAGTTGGCGTATATCGAGAAATATTGTTTTTACAAGTTACTTATCCCCGATATCTTCGGGTTTGAATGTTACAAAGTTGAAGCTTAGCGAGAACTAGATACTATCCCAAAACCTTTCAATTTTCAAACTTTTTTAACTTTCCATTCCCTAACCCTTTTATAACTATTTAAGTGCAAAAATCGTCATCAAGAAACATTTTAACTTTACAACTTTCCCAACCTTCCAACTCCTTTTTCCTAACTTTGAAAAAAAAGGATGAAAAAAATAACTGTCTACTGTGGTTCGAATAAAGGGAAAAACCCAGTGTATGTAAGTGCAGCACATTTATTGGCAGATGAAATGATTCGGAGAGATATGGCTCTTGTGTATGGTGCTGGGAATGTTGGGTTGATGGGAGTCATAGCTGATAGAATGTTGGAAGCTGACAAAAAAGTATATGGGATCATTCCTCAGAAGTTGGTTGATATAGAAGTGGCGCACAGGGGATGTACAGAATTGACGATCGTGGAGACGATGCGGGACAGGAAATGGCTAATGGCCGAGCGAGGTGATGGTTTTATTGCCATGGCAGGAGGCATTGGGACTTTTGAAGAGCTTTTTGAAATCATGACCCTCAATCAGCTCGCTTATATCAAAAAGCCATTGGCATTGTATAATGTCAATGGATATTATGACAAATTGATTGATTTTTTGTCATTCAGTTGTCAGGAAGGTTTTCTGCACCAAGCTCAATTGGACTTGTTGATTGTGTCTGACGATCCAGTAGAGTTACTTGATAAAATGGAGAAATTTGAACCCAGATACATAGAAAAGTGGGAAGTAAAATAATCTAATCGCAAATTTTATATAAAATCAGCGATCATAATCGCAAGATTTATATTAAATTTGCGATTATGTATATCAATAGAGAAATTCAGATCAAACTAAATAAGAGGATTGCTGATGGCAAGGCTATCATTGTATTTGGCCCAAGACAAGTGGGAAAGAGTACTTTGTTGAAAAATCTGAATAGTCAGTTTGAAGTGCCTGTATTGTGGTGGAATGGAGATGATGCTGACGTTAGGGAAATGCTTTCCAATACAAGTTCTACCAAATTGAGGACATTAATTGGAAAGTCAAAGACAATTGTCATTGATGAAGCTCAAAGAATAGAGAATATAGGAGTTTGCATAAAGATTATTGTGGATAACTTTTCGGAAGTGAAAGTGTTTGCAACTGGATCCTCTGCTTTTGAGCTATCAAATAAAATCAAGGAACCATTGACTGGGAGGAAATGGGAATATTTTCTTTTCCCCTTTTCTTTTTCGGAAATGGTATCCCATACCAATTTTTTGGAAGAAAAAAGAATGCTCAATCAAAGGATGGTCTTTGGTTACTATCCTGAAATCGTCCAAAACCCAACTGATGCAGAAGAGAGATTGAGGATGATAGCAGATAGCTATTTATTCAAAGATGTGTTTGCTTTGGGAAATTTGAGAAAACCTGATCAGATTCAGAAGTTGCTGCAAGCTTTGGCTTATCAAGTAGGGAATGAAGTTTCTTACAATGAACTTGGGATGCTTGCCGGACTGGATAATGAGACTGTGGAAAAGTACATCACCTTGCTTGAGCAAACCTTTATTGTTTTTAGGGTAGGTTCATTTAGTCGAAACCTTAGGAATGAACTCAAAAAATCGAGGAAAATTTATTTTGTGGATAATGGTATTCGAAATAGTATAATCAACAATTTCCTTCCATTGGAAAGCAGAACAGATGTTGGGGCTCTGTGGGAAAATTTTTTGATGGCAGAGCGTTTGAAAATGAATGCTCTCAATGGCAATTATAATATTGGCTACTTCTGGAGAACCCATGCACAGCAAGAGATTGATTATGTTGAGGAAATGAATGGCAGTCTTTCTGCTTGGGAGTTCAAGTGGAATCCCAAAGCCAAAGTAAAGATCCCTGTAACTTTCTTAAATGCTTATCCAGAGGCCAAAGTACAGGTGGTAAATCCTGATAACTTGGAAGATTTTATTCTCTAATCGCAAATTTCATATAAAATCAGCGATCATAATCGCAAAATTAATATGAAATTTGCGATTAGATTGTTTTTTCAAGGATGGCAATTAGTTTTTCCAGATAAACTTGATCTGTTTCATCAAAATCTCCAAGCTTGTCCGAATCAATATCCAAAACACCTACCACTTTGCCAGCAGTAGAAAATGGAAGAACAATCTCGGATTTTGAATCAGAACTGCAAGCAATGTGTCCGGGAAATGCATCTACATCTGGAACTAGTTGTGTTTTGTTTTCTTTCCAAGCTGTACCACAGACGCCTTTACCAAGATTGATCCTAGTACATGCAATTGGCCCTTGAAATGGACCCAAAACTAACTGATCGTCTTTTACCAGATAGAATCCTACCCATAAAAAACCAAAAGATGCTTTCAAGACTGCGGAGATATTTGCCAAGTTGGCTATAAGATCTTTTTCGCCGCCGATTAGTGCCTCAATTTGAGGAAGGATTGATTCGTATTTTTCAGTTTTTGAATCAGTTGCGGGTATATATAGTGATTCTGCCATTTCTTTTTATTTAGTGTTTTCCAATATCTTAAGTTCATCGCCAAGAATGTCTGATTTATGGATCATTTTTCCTTGGATTTTTGGAGCAGAGATTCCATTGCCAAAATTGACTTGACCTGTAAACACCCTTGCTTCATCCCAAAGTTCGGCTTCAATCAGTTTTTGTATTAAAAATGTCCCACCTTCTACCAAGATACTCTGGATTTTTCTCTTGTAGAGTTCTGAAAATATTGCTGAGAGTGGAAAATCAGGTTCTAATTTGATGTACTCCAAATTTTCTAGTTTTTCATTTTTCACCAAATTAAAACAGATTGTATCTTGGCTTTGGTCAAAAATTGAAAGATCAGAGCTTAACTGAAGCATTCTGTCTATGACGATTCTTATTGGGTTTTTGCCTGTCCAATCCCTTACATTGAGCTTGGGATTGTCATAGCGTGCAGTATTCGTGCCGACCATGATTCCTGCTTCCTCAGTTCTCCATCGATGTACAAGTTGACGGCTATATTGGTTGCTGATCCATTTGGAGTCAAAGTTTTCTCTAGCGACAAATCCATCTTGGGTCTGAGCCCATTTGAGGACAATGTAAGGTCTTTGTTTTTCTATATATGTAAAAAACCTTCTGTTTTGATATCTGATTTCCTCTTCCAAAATGCCAGAAATCACCATCACCCCAGCTTTTCTCAAGATTTCAATTCCTTTTCCTCCTACAAGTGGATTCGTATCAATTGCACCAATTACAACTTGCCTCACCTTTTTATCTACAAGTAAATTGGCACATGGAGGTGTTTTCCCAAAATGTGCACAAGGTTCTAAAGTTACATAAACAGTAGCTTCCCGAAGGTCAACATTCCCATTCACCTGCCGAATAGCATTTGGTTCGGCATGGGGTTCACCATAATGTTCATGATATCCTTCTGCTATGATTTTATCATCCACTACGATTACACATCCTACCATTGGATTTGGGCTAACATTCCCTTTTCCCAATTCAGCAAGTTCGATTGCCCTGCGCATGAATTTGATGTGGTTTTCCAAAGCTCGTAATGTTTAGTCCCTTTCTCTGAGAGTGATGTTTCCTAGTTGGGTGACGGTTTGAGGTTGTACGATCACTGAAAGGATTGTATCTGCGATGTAGTCTTCATTTTTTGGGATGACAAAAATCGTGTAAGTACCCTCAAGTCCACGGAAAAGAAACTGACCAGTTCCTCTTATGTTTACACCTGTTGTGGTTGTGTCATTTTGTTGTATGGCATATAGGAAAGCATCTTCACGTGCAGGGAGGATAGCGCCTGATATTTCCCCTGTATTTGCTTTGGAAAATGCACTCAGACTTGGTAGTAGTTCATAACTATCCAAAGGGTCATTTGGAGCTTTCACAGATTTCAACAAGTCGAAATCTATATAGACATCATGCGAAATTCCAGGGCGTAAATTGAACAGGAAATCAACTTCTAGCCCCTCACGAGCGGATTCTGTAAGATCAAGATTGATTCTACGGGCATCTTTTATCAAATAGTTTTCATCACCTAAGCGGAGTTTTAATTTGGTCAAGCTACCCGTTCTCACTTCCCCTCTGCCTATCAAAACTTCTTGTCCTGCGATCAATTGCTTGATGTCCACCATTTGATTTCCCGCCTGATAAGGAAAGAAAATAGGCTCTGAACTTTCCCCTCCTTCTGATGCCGATACATACACCTCTACACCGAGCAACTCCACCCATAAAGCATCAATATCAGCAGGGGCATCGACCATAAAAACATTGAGCAAAGAATCTGACCTTTCTTCAGTTCCGGCACAAGAAAAGAGAGAGAATAATATTAAGTAGAATATGTTGAAATTTTTCACGACTTAAAATTAGGAAAAGATTGCGGATTGTCCTGATTTTGTTGAATAGATTGTATTTTTGGGCATGATGAATTGGGAAAAATTACTGACGCCTGGAAGATTTGATCCGAAAGTGAAACAACAACCTGTTGAAAATCAATTTAGAAGCGAGCCTGAAAGGGATTATGATAGGATAGTTTTTTCGGCTCCGTTTAGAAACCTACAAGACAAAACTCAGGTTTTTCCCTTACCTGACAATGACTTTGTACATACCAGATTGACGCATAGTCTTGAAGTTTCGTCAGTTGGTAGGACACTTGGAAAGACAGCAGGAGAGTTTTTACTCAACAAATATCCAAATTTGGAGAAAGCACAAGTAAGTTCTTCCGATATTGGTGCCATCGTTGCAGCGGCAGCATTGACACATGATATTGGAAATCCACCTTTTGGCCATGCTGGAGAAACGGCGATATCAGATTTTTTCAAATTTCATCCCTATGGTCAGATTTGGCAGAGAGAAGTGACACCAGAAGAATGGGCAGACCTCTGTAATTTTGAAGGAAATGCTCAAGGATTTAGAATGTTGGTGTCCAAAAATAATGGACTAAAATTATCATTTGCCACACTTGCTGCATTTACCAAATACCCTAGAGCCTCCCAAGTTTTTGAACGAGATCAGAGAAGGAGAAGTCAGAAGAAATTTGGTTACTATTCAGATCAGGCCGAAGACTTTAGGCATTTGGGCGAAATATTGGGCTTAGAAAAATCTGAGAATGGCTGTTACCTAAGGCATCCACTAGCATTTTTGGTGGAGGCAGCTGATGATATTTGTTATAGCATCATTGATTTGGAGGATGGTTGTACACTTGGTTTGGTGACTTTGGAGGAGACCATTGGGCTTTTGGCAATGATATTGAAAGATAGATTTGATCCAGCGAAATTGGAGACTTATCAAACACAAACTCAAAAATTGGCAATATTGAGAGCCATGGCAATCAATCAACTAATTCAGGAAACAGTGGCTGCATTTGAGGAGCAAGAGGAAAAGATGCTTTCAGGAGAATTTGACCAAGCATTGACAGACATCATTCCATCTGCCCAAGCATTGGCTGATATTTCTGAATTATCTGTTAAGAAAATCTACAGGTCTAAACCTGTTTTGGAAAAAGAAGCTGCTGGTTTTCAGGTTTTGGAAGGGCTATTGGAAGTGTTTTCCAAAGCATTGAACCATAAATTTTACCAGACGGATCTTTATTCGGGACAAGACAGAAGCATTCTAAGGTTATTACCAGAAGAGTTTCCATTGGAAGGCTGGGATTCGGGTGTGAATCCTTATCAAATGCTCAGGATTTTGATGGACTTTATCTCCGGAATGACAGACAAATATGCTCTCAATCTCTATAGAAGAGTGAAGGGAATTGCGCTTCCAGGGGCTTGAGGATTTATACTGCGATTATTTTCACGAAGAAACGAAAAGAGTTTTATTTCCCTAAACAGAGACTGTAACTTCGCTTTCATATTTTAGGTTAACCATCGGTAAACTCGTTTTTTTTTATTAGACATCATCAAATCAAATAGTGGGTTTGATAAAATGCTATTTTACTTGGCAAAAAATGATTGTATTTGCTAAGTAAAATAGCAAAATGGAAAATCTTGTAAATAAATCCAAGCGGAAAAAACAAGACAGTTTTTCAAATTAAAAACCAGCCCGATTCATTTTTTGCTGTTGCTGATGTACCTATTGGTTCCTACAATAGGATTCCTCTTTGGCTGTTTGGATTTGTCAGATGAAAGGTTTGATAGAAACTAGGATTTTTAAAACTAATCACTTAATTTGTTTTAAATTCAATTTTATGAAAAATCCTATACTCTTTTTGCTTGTAATCCTCATTTGTTCATGCAGTTCTGAAAGCTCAAAATCAAATCAAGGAGCATCGATTTCGCTTCAAATAATACAAGACACACTTTTGGTAGATTCGGGAGATGAAGTGGTGATGGCTGGAGCGAATTTATGGCTTTCGGTCTTGAGCGAGGACCAAGGAAAGCTTTTCAACTATGACAGGAAATCCAGCAATTTGGAAGTATTTGACCTGGATCAATTGAAATTGGTGGAAAAAGTAAAGTTTGACAACGATGGTCCCAATGCCGTGTCTGCTTTTGTCATGAGTATGAAGAATTGGAAAAATGGAAACTTGTTTTTGCAAGGATTTGATATAAGTGGAGTTTATGATACTGAAGGTAAATTGATCCAAAAATATAGCCTTCATCCAACAGATTACATCGATAAGGATTCAGAAGGCGATTTTAACTTTAAGGGGGAGTTCGTTTTTCTCAATGATACCACTGTATTGATTGGTTTGATAAGAATGT
The DNA here is from genome assembly GCF_022549695.1 of Belliella calami. Classification (GTDB taxonomy): domain Bacteria; phylum Bacteroidota; class Bacteroidia; order Cytophagales; family Cyclobacteriaceae; genus Belliella; species Belliella calami. The sequence continues at coordinate 82,673 of NZ_JAKZGS010000008.1, forward strand.
TTGAAAATATTCCCCACCTTGCCAAACTTCACTTGGGTAAAAAGAAAATGGACCTGATAGATTTCCCTTATCCAGAGCGACTTGAAAAATATTCAATTGTCATGGATGGAGAAATGAAAATCGCCTATTTGGGGAGTGTTTTTATGCATGTCATCGATGAGAAAGTTGTCTTTACCTCAAACTGTTACAATGACTGCATGGTATTCGATCAAAATAATGGCAGCTTCGAACATATAGAATTTCAAAGCTCCTTAACCCCAAACCAAAAAGAAGGTGGTCAAAAGCAAAAAGTGGGATCTAGGGAGGAGTTTAGCGAGCAGCAGAAGATAATCAGCAAACAAATCGATTTTGGACGTTGGGTTTGGGATAGCAGCAACCAAAAATTCTATCGATTATCTTATTTCACAACCTCTGATGCAGAAGATCAGGAAGCAAACAAAACCCGGGTTTTTCTCACTGTATTTGACAAAGACCTAAAGATGCTAGCCGAAACGGAATTGGATAGTTACAAAAAAAGGCCTGGGACCTACTTCGCCAAAGATGGAAGTGTCTGGATCCATGAAAATGTTGATGATGATTTGGGCTTTGTGAGGTTGAAGATTGCTGGGGTTGGTTGATGATGAATTTCAAGTGATTTTCATAAGGTTTATCTGTATAATAAAATAATGTAATTAAATTTTCGACACTAGATTTTCCCATCAATTTGTTCCATCAAAAATGAAAGAAGCACATTCTTTATAACGGAAAATTCTTCATAAAAACTTGATTTGACAAATATTCGTTATTTTTGTTAATATGAGAATAGTTAATTTTAAAATACCAGATACAGTTGATCTTGATGATAAAGATATAACGATGATAGTTGCAGCTACTCTTTATGAAAAAGGTAAGCTTTCATTAGGACAAGCGGCTGAATTGGCAGGACTGACTAAAGTGGCATTTGCTGAGCTTCTTGGGAAATATGAGGTCTCAATTTTCAATTTCCCATCGAATGATTTATTAAATGATATAAAAAATGCCTAGGGTTATCATTTCAGATACCAGCTGCCTTATAGTTTTTACGAAAATAAGAGAAACAAATTTTAGAGTTTCAAAGGAATTGGAACAAATTGCTCTTATAGAAGCGAATGAACAATAGAAAGTGTTGTCAAAGATATGGTTTTATAGTTAATCTGAATTACAATCCAAACTGCTTCAAATGATGATCCATATGCTTCCAAACAAACTTACCCCAATAATCATGATCTAGTGCACCGAAAACCGGATGTTGCGCCTCTAACTTATGTTCTAAATTTTTGAATTGATTTAGAAGGTTCAAATACTTGGATTTTTCTTCTTCAAATTTTTTTCCATCTATTTTACCTTTCACATCGAATCTCTTAGCTCCACGAGCACCTTTTGGGATGTCTTTTTTGATGTGGAAAAATATGAATTTAGATATACGTTGTTTTAGAGTAGGTTTTTGATTGCTTTTTGGGGCATTTAGAATTGCTTGATTCCCAATATTACAGTGAAAGAGCATTTCTGTGGCATTCATAGAGCCCCAAAGAGGCATTTGCCCTTCTTGGAGTCCTTTTATCCTAATCGAAATGTCTTCAATTGCGCCATTGTCGTAGATTGATTTACCCATATTCAGAGGATCGCTTGTTAGTTTAAAATTAAGCTTTTACCATTTCAATTGCCCAATTTAAAGAGATTAATCAAGTGGAGAATCGAATTATAGGATTATTTATCCCTAATCCTGTAAAAACTCTTAACTTTGTCGCGGCATATCCAAAGAGATATGCTTTCCTATTTATATAATAAGAGAATCCACAATGTTGCGTCTCGGGTAAGAAAAGGCATTATGATTTGCAGATACTCGTAAACCGAAGACAGCCAATACTTGTGCACCGCGGCGTAGTCAACAGCATTGAAATCGTTCAATCAACAGTGTATTGTTTGGCTACGGGCATTTAAGCGGAAGCTCATATTATATGAAGGGGTATTAATTTGAAAAGCACGAATTATTCTTTTAGAAGAATATTTTGGTGTCCTTTTTAAATTTCCAAAAATCACCTTGATCCCAAAGATCAGCATGATTTTCAATTCAAACATTAAGGAATACTGTGAAAAAATATCAGGAGTTTAAACAAGTTGATTATCCCAACATAGGGGAAAGTGTTCTTCAGTACTGGAAAGAGAACAATATTTTTAATAAATCTGTGGCCAATCGAGAGGGGGCAGAGACTTTTACCTTTTTCGAAGGACCGCCTTCGGCCAACGGCACACCGGGAATCCACCACGTGATGGCCCGTACCCTCAAAGATATTTTCTGTAGGTACAAGACCCTCAAAGGATTTCAGGTAAAAAGAAAAGGTGGCTGGGACACTCATGGACTTCCGGTAGAACTTCAAGTGGAGAAGGAACTTGGAATCACCAAAGAGGATATCGGAAAGAAAATCACCGTAGAGGAATACAATCGCAAATGCCGTGAGACGGTAATGCGATTCAAGGATGAATGGGATGATTTGACCGAGAAAATCGGCTATTGGGTGGATTTAGATGATCCTTATATCACTTTCGATGCGAAATATATAGAGACACTTTGGCATTTGCTTAAGAGACTTTATGACAAAGATCTTCTCTACAAGGGCTATACTATCCAGCCATATTCACCAGCTGCAGGTACAGGTCTGAGCTCCCATGAACTCAATCAGCCGGGTTGTTATAGAGATGTAAAGGATACTTCTATCACAGCGCAGTTTAAGCTAAAGGGAGAAGAAAGTACCTACATTCTCGCATGGACTACCACGCCATGGACCTTGCCTTCCAATTCAGCTTTGGCGATTGGAGAAAAGTTGGATTATGTGAAGGTGAAGACTTTCAATCCATATACTTACGACGCACAAACGGTAATATTGGCAAAATCTAGACTTTCCGCCTATTTCAATCCAAAAGCCAAAGAATTGTCTTTGGCTGAATACAAAGCAGGAGATAAATTGATCCCTTATGAAGTAGTTGGGGAAATGAAAGGTGCTGATTTGCTTGGTTTGGAATATGAACAATTGTTCCCAATCGAAGCGATTTCTCTTCCACACCCTGCTTTCACGGTGGTCTCTGGAGACTACGTGACTACAGAAGATGGTACAGGAATCGTCCATTTGGCAAAGGCATTTGGTGCAGACGATTTTAGGACCTTGGTTCAAAACAATGTGCCTGGAGTATTTGTACAGGATGAGAAAGGGAATGATATCCCAGTTGTGGATAAGCAAGGAAAATTCCTGCCGATCATCGGAGAATATTTGGCTGCCAAAATGAAAGAGCATGGAATCACTGCCCATAAAGACTACGGGGTGAATGATTTCTATGTGAAAAATTATACCGATGATAATGAAGATGACAAAGAATACAAGAATACTGATGTCATTATCTCTATCATCTTAAAAAATGAAAGCAAGGCCTTCAAGGTCGAAAAATACGAACACAGCTATCCTCATTGTTGGAGAACTGACAAGCCAATCCTATATTATCCATTAGAAAGCTGGTTTATCAAAACCACCGCATACAAGGATAGAATGGTGGAATTGAACAAGACGATCAACTGGAAGCCTGAGGCGACTGGGACTGGTCGATTTGGAAACTGGTTGGAGAATTTGGTGGATTGGAACTTGAGTAGATCCAGATTTTGGGGAACACCATTGCCTATCTGGAGAACAAAAGATGGTTCGGAAGAAATCTGTATCGGATCTATTGATGAACTGAAATCAGAAATCAAAAAGTCTATCGAAGCTGGATTGATGGAATCTTCACCGATCAATGAAGAAGAAATAGATTTGCACAGACCTTATGTGGATGATGTGATATTGGTTTCGCCAAAAGGTGTAGCCATGTATCGAGAGCCGGATTTGATCGATGTTTGGTTTGATTCGGGAGCGATGCCGTACGCACAGTGGCATTACCCATTTGAGAATGAAGATATCTTCAAGGCCAATTATCCTGCAGATTACATAGCAGAAGGTGTGGATCAGACTAGAGGTTGGTTCTTTACCCTTCATGCAATTGCTGTGATGTTGTTTGACACTGTTTCATTCAAAAATGTCATCGCCAATGGTTTGGTGTTGGATAAGAATGGCAATAAGATGTCTAAGAGATTAGGCAATGCCGTGGATCCTTTCAAGACTTTGAAAGAATATGGACCGGATGCCTTGCGTTGGTATATGCTGAGCAATGCCAATCCTTGGGACAACCTGAAATTCAGCCTAGATGGAGTAGCTGAAGTACAAAGAAGGTTCTTTGGTACACTCCAAAATACTTATAATTTCTTTGCACTCTATGCAAACTTGGATGAGTTTGTTTATGACAAATCAAAAAGTATCCCAGTAGCACAAAGGACGGAATTGGATCAATGGATCATTTCCAAGCTGCAGTCTCTAATCACAGATGTAGAGTCTTCGATGGATAACTATGATGCGACCAAAGCTACTCGGGCGATCATGAATTTCACAGTGGATCAGTTGTCAAACTGGTATGTGAGATTGGCGAGAAAGAGATTCTGGAGAGGGGATATGAATGCTGATAAGCAGGCCGCTTACGAAACTTTGTATGAATGTCTGATGTCATTGAGTCAATTGATGTCTTCATTCGCACCGTTCTATTCAGATTGGCTGTACAAAAACCTCACAGATTCTTCGGAAAATCAAATGGAGTCCATCCACTTGACAGACTGGGTTGGTGTAGATGCTTCCTTGATCAATAAGGACTTGGAAGAAAGCATGGATTTGGCACAAAGAATATCTTCTTTGGTTCATTCCTTGAGAAAAAATCCAAAAATTGGAATCAAAGTCCGTCAGCCATTGCAACGTATTTTGATCCCTGTTTTGAGCGAAAAGTCTAAAGTTCAAATCCAGCATGTAGAAGACCTGATCAAATCTGAAGTAAATATCAAGGCTATAGAATACATTGATGACGCTTCAGACGTTTTGGTAAAGAGCGTGAAGCCTAACTTACCTGTTTTGGGTAAGAAATTGGGTCCAAAAATGAGGTTTGTTGTTGCCGCTATCAATACTTGGGGTAAAGAGCAGATTTCTGAGATAGAGAGAAACGGCAAAATCTACGTTGATGTAGATGGAGAGTCATTGGAGTTGCTTTTGGAAGAGGTGTTGATCAGTTCGCAAGATATTCCAGGCTGGTCCGTAGCGACAGATCAGGAGTTGACTGTGGCATTGGATGTTACTTTGACAGAGGAGTTGAAGCAAGAAGGGATCGCAAGGGATTTGGTTAATAGGATACAGAATCTAAGAAAAGACATGGGGCTTGAAGTTCAGGATAAGATTCATATTCAGATTGCCAAGCACGATGATTTGGTCAATGCTTCTTTTGAAAATTTCGGTTCATATATCAAGACAGAAACCCAAGCTTTGAGTTTGGAAACGTTAGAAACAGTCTCTGATGCTATTGCCTTGGACATGGATGAATTTGAGTTGTCTGTTAAAGTTTTGAAAGCTAATTAGGAAAAATAATTGTCACAGATTAGGGGCTTATGCGAAAAAATCCTTAAATCTGTGGCTTTAATATGAATACATGAAGTATCTAAAATATTTTGGAATTGCCTTGGCCGTGATTATACTGGATCAGGTTGTCAAATTACTGGTCCATTATCAGATGGATTTCGGAACTCCCGGACAGATCAAAATTTTCGGCGATTGGTTCAAACTGCACTACACGACCAATCCTGGGATGGCTTTTGGAATGAAATTACCATTTGAATATGGTAAAATAATTTTGACATCTTTCAGGCTTGTTGCCATGTTTGGTATTGGTTATTACCTATACTATATCATTGAGAAAAAGATGCATGTTGGATACATCATTTGCATTGCCATGATCTTGGGAGGAGCGATTGGAAATTTGATAGATAGTATTTTCTATGGTGTGTTTTTGAACAACGCACCCTATGATGCCACTACGCCATGGTTTCATGGGCAAGTAGTGGATATGTTTTATATTGATATTTGGGAAGGTTACATTCCTGACTGGGTTCCATTGTGGGGTGGAGGATATACAGCGCTATGGCCGATATTCAATATTGCTGATGCTTCGATTTTTGTAGGTGTGGCCATCATCCTCGTATTTCAAAGCCGTTTTTTCCAAGAAGAAAAAAAGGAAGAGGAAGAAGATGAAATCCAAAAGCAGTTTATAGAAGAAGGTAAGGAATAGATTGACGACAAGGATAAAGTGCCCTTTCAGAAACCTGAAAGGGCTTTTTTAATGTTTAGTGTTTGGCTTTTTGAATGGATTTGAGCGCAGGGACACAATCCATGGTATTTTAATTTCGAAGCAGATTATCATTTTTCATCGGTAAAAAGCCGATAATTACATTTTTTCCCTCGAAAAAGTGTGGTGTGAATACACCTTTTCGGTCGAAAAAATGTATATTTGATCAATTTTAAATTGGTTGAGGAATGAAAAGAAATTTGGAAATGAGGTTGTTGTCTTGGAAAAACAATGAAAATAGAAAGCCTCTTTTAATTCAGGGAGCAAGACAGGTTGGGAAAACTTGGTTGATGAAGACTTTTGGAAATGAATATTTTAAGTCTGTCGCTTATGTAAACCTTGAGACAAATAAAGAGTTGAAGGAAGCCTTTGAACAGAATTTTGATATTGAAAGGTTATTATTGGCAATTCAGATCACCTCTGGAGTAAAAGTAGAGAAAGGAAAAACTTTGCTTATTATAGATGAAATTCAAGAATCTCCCTTTGCTATTACATCATTGAAGTACTTTCAGGAAAATGCTCCCGGGTATTTTGTAATGGCGGCAGGTTCTTTGTTAGGGGTTGTTCTACATCAGCAGGTATCATTTCCGGTAGGTAAAGTGGATTTTTTGAATCTTTATCCATTAGATTTTGAGGAGTTTTTGGTTGCAAAAGGGGAAGGAGCACTGATTTCATTAATTCAAAAAAATGATTGGGAGTTAATCAATACTTTCAAAAGTAAGTACATTGGTTTGTTGAAAGAATACTATTTTGTTGGAGGTATGCCAGAAGCCGTCGCTCTTTATGTACAAAATGAAGACTTATCAGAAGTCCGAAATATTCAAAAAAGAATATTGGAGGCTTATCAACAAGATTTTTCAAAACATGCGCCAATTAGTATTGTGCCTAGGATTAGGACCTTATGGAATGCAATTCCCTCACAGCTGGCAAAGGAGAACAGGAAATTTATTTATGGTCAAGTCAAGCAGGGGGCTAGGGCAAAAGATTTTGAATTGGCACTTGCTTGGCTTTATGATTCTGGGCTTATACATCGGGTAAATAGGGTGTCTAAGTCAGGAATACCATTGAAAGCTTACGAAGATTTTAATTCATTTAAGTTATTCATTTTAGATGTTGGTTTATTGGGAGCATTAACTGATTTGGACGCAAAAACAATCCTTGAAGGGAATTTTCTTTTTGAAGAATTCAAGGGTGCACTTACCGAGCAATATGTACTCCAGCAGCTATTGGCCAAAAATATGGTTCCTTATTATTGGTCAGCTGAGAAATCTGCAGGAGAGATTGATTTTCTGGTTCAAGTTAATGGCCAAATTTATCCAATAGAAGTCAAGGCTGAAGAAAATCTTAAAGCAAAAAGCCTAAAAGTTTTTGCCGAAAAATATAAGATCCCAATCGCTATAAGAACTTCCATGTCAGGATATCGAAGGGAAGATTGGTTAGTCAATATCCCTCTTTTTGCAATAGGATTAGTGGATTTTGAAAATAGCTTCTAGCAAAATTTATAAATAATTCTTTCGTGTGCTTTCACTTGTTTATTCCTTATTGATAATTTTTTGGATGAATGATCTGAGCAGTTTAGAAAGTAGCCTTTAGTCAGTTGTCGAGTTGCCACATGCAGTAGCGTCTCTTCTTTCCCAGCGTGCAAGATATCGAGCACCTATAATTTCTTTTGTTCCAAAGAGAAATATTCCCTTAATTCGCCCCATGGATTTTGAATGGATTATGGAAAGCTTACGTCAAGGCATCGCTGAAATGACTTGGCTAGAGGCAATAGCTGTATTTTTTGGCATAGCAAGCGTTTATTATTCTATCAAAAAAAATATCCTGGTATTTCCTACGGGCATGGTCAGTACTTTGATTTATGTTTACATCTGTCTGAAATACAAGCTTTATGCAGACATGGGCATCAATGCTTATTATTTTGGAATGTCAATCTACGGTTGGTATCTCTGGAGTAGGCCAGCTACTGGAAAGGAGGAATTGCCAGTTACTTGGTTGTCAAAGGTGGGGATTTATAAATCAGTCATTTTGTTTTTGCTGTCTTACGGAGTATTGTTTCTTGTTTTATCCAAATTCACTGACAGCGACGTTCCTTATTGGGATTCTTTCACCACTTCTTCAGCATTTGTAGGAATGTGGCTGATGGCCAAAAAGAAAGTTGAAAACTGGATTGCTTGGATCATTACTGATTTGGTATCAATTCCCTTGTACTTCTACAAAGGTTTGATGTTGACTTCTTTTCAGTTTATTTTCTTCACAGTATTAGCCGTAATTGGCCTGGTCTCTTGGATGAAATCATCTAAAAAAGTATCGAATGGATATTAAAAAAGTAGTAATAATCGGACCGGAGTCCACTGGGAAAAGTACACTTTCAAAAGCCTTGGCGGCTACATTTGGGGAATTGTGGGTTTATGAATATGCAAGACAATACATTAATGATTTGGGTAGGCCATATCAGTATGATGATTTACTTCAGATAGCCAAGAAACAGGTCGAATTGGAAGAAAAGAAGTTGAAAAAATCCAAAAACATACTTTTTATCGATACAGATCTACATGTCATCAAAGTATGGAGTGATCACAAGTTTGGTAAAACTGATCCTTGGATTTTAGACCAAATAGAAAAAAGGAAATATGATTTGTACCTTTTGACAGATGTAGATATTCCTTGGGAGGATGACCCCCAGAGAGAACATCCAAACCCTGAAATGAGGAACTATTTTTTTGGGATTTATAAAAAGTTGATTGAAAATTCGGGAGTACCATTTGAAATTGTTCGTGGAGGATATGGTGAAAGATTTATTTCCGCTATGAAAGCATTGAAAAGGAATGATGTTTATTAGACTTTTTCAAATTGTTAAAATTACTTAAATCAAACAGAGTCAAATAGATGATCTTTGTCAGTTTTTGATTTTCTAAATTTATTTAACGTATCTTTATAGAGGAATTTGAAATACTTTACACCCAATTTATTTTTTCTTCCTTAGTAATCAGTATCATTAAATAAATTATCATGCGTCCCCCTAGATTCAGTGCCGCATCTTCATTTCATTCAGATTTGAAATTGAGGATCAAAAATTACTTCACAGAAAAAAATCTTAAACAAACAGGAAATTTCTCTCTTTACTTAAAAGCCATCATTTTGGTAGCCGGTTACATTGCTACTTATGTAACATTAGTATTTTTTACACCCCATTGGACTCTAGCACTCCTTGGTTGTGTGCTTTTGGGAGCTTTTGCTGCCACCATAGGTTTCAATGTCATGCATGATGGCGCCCACGGGAGTTTTAGCAAAAAATCTTGGGTCAACGAACTTGCAGGTGTTTCCATCAATTTTCTTGGAGCCAACGTATTCATGTGGAAGACGAAACACAATGTAGTTCACCATTCTTTTACAAATGTAGATGAAGTAGATGATGATATGAATGCAAGGCCATTCTTGAGACTTTGCCCAAATCAGAAATTCTACAGCATTCATAAATACCAACACAAGTATTTCTTATTTGTATATTCATTGCTCTATTTGTACTGGGTTTTTGTAACAGATTACAAAAAATATGTTACTGGAAAAGTAGGTGTAATTCCTATTCAGAAAATGACTGCAGCAGATCACCTTTCTTTCTGGGGATTTAAATTAATGCATATAGCCTTATTTGTTGTCATTCCAATCTATTTTGTCGGAGTATTGCCTTGGTTGGTAGGTTTCTTGCTTTATGGGGTTGCCACAGGTATTTTGCTTAGTGTAGTGTTTCAGTTGGCGCATTCCATTGAGGAGACTTCATTCCCAATGCCAAATGTTGATACAAATAAATTGGAGGATGATTGGGCAATTCACCAATTGAAAACTACGGCGAATTTTGCTACAAACAATAAGCTGCTTTCTTGGATAGTTGGAGGGTTGAATTTTCAGGTAGAACATCATTTGTTCCCGAATATTTCCCATGTACATTATCCTGCTATCAGCAAAATAATCAAAGAAACTTGTCAAGAATATGGCATCCCTTACCTTGAGCATCCAAAATTGAGATTGGCTTTTGCTTCACATGTGAATCATCTGCGATCTTTAGGCCGTCCATAGCCGAACAAGATTTTTATTTTTCCCGCTGTTCACTTGAGCAGCGGGTTTTTTTATGCCTTTTTTGGATATTGGGCTTTTCCACGTACATTTGTATCAAAGATCATTAGGGGTGCCTTAAAATTTCGGGCTGAGATCATACCCACAATACCTGATCCGGGTAGTGCCGGCGAAGGGAAATGAGTAACCAACGAAATAGATGCAATCAGAAGTCAAAATTTTGACTTCAATCAATTCATTAAAAGCTGTTGCTTTTTTGTATGCATTTCAGTTTGTGTCTATGAAGTAGGTGAAAGGGTGAATAAATGAAAGAAAATCATCCCCTTGATTTTCGGATATTCAACCAAACTGCCTTGGCAGTATGTCAACAATTAAAATGAAATACTTAGGATTTGCATTGGTGTTTTTACTGATGTGTTTTGCGGCTCAAGCTCAAAATAAAATCAACGGGCAAGTAAAAGATGCTGCTTCAGGAGAACTTTTGGTAGGGGCGAACCTCATTCTGGAAGGGACAGGTCGAGGTACTATCACAGACTTTGAGGGGAATTTTGAGTTTAACAATATCCGTTCTGGAGCATATGATTTGATAATTTCATTTCTAGGATTTGAAACCCAAAGAGTACAAGTTCAAGTTCCTCTAAGGACTAAACTCATGATTTCCTTGGAGGAAAGCAGTTTGTTCACGGAAGAATTCGTGGTTTATGCAACTAGAGCTACTGACGTCACTCCAACTACTTTTCAAAATATCAAAAAAGAAGATATAGCCAAGCTTAACCTTGGTCAGGATGTTCCTATGCTTTTGAATTATACACCATCTGTAGTCAGTTTTTCTGATGCAGGTGCAGGTGTGGGCTATACAGGGTTGAGAATCCGTGGATCAGATCAATCAAGAATCAACGTCACCGTAAATGGAATTCCGATGAATGATGCTGAATCTCATGGGGTATTTTGGGTAAACATGCCTGATTTTGCATCTTCAGTGGATAATATGCAGATCCAAAGAGGAGTAGGCACTTCTACAAATGGTGCAGCTACTTTTGGGGCAAGTATCAATATCCAAACAGATACTAGGAAAGAAGAAGCTTATGGTGAAGTAGATAATTCTTTTGGGTCTTTCAATACAAGAAGACATACTGTCAAGGCTGGTTCTGGATTGTTGAATAACCGATGGACAATAGACGCAAGATTGTCACAAATAACCTCCGATGGTTATATGGATAGGGCTTCTTCAAATTTGAGGTCTTATTTTCTTACGGGAGGTTATCACGGTGAAAACCATGTTTTCAAATTGAATGTATTCTCAGGTGCTGAAAAAACTTACCAAGCTTGGGAAGGTGTACCTGAGGCATTGTTGGAGACGAATAGGACATTTAACCTTTACACTTATGACAACCAAACTGACAATTATCAACAAGATCATTATCAGTTTATCTACACAGGTAAAATCAATCGAAATTGGAAGGCGAATGCTGCTTTGCATTATACATATGGACGGGGTTATTATGAGCAGTTTCGAGAGAATGATAGTTTAGAAGATTATAATCTTCCAAATGTTGTGATCGGCGGTGCGACGTTTGATGGGATGGATATTATCCGAAGAAGATGGTTGGATAATGATTTCTATGGAGGAGTTTTCTCGTTTAATTATGTCTCTGATGATGCAAAATGGGATGTCGTACTTGGTGGAGGAGCAAATAGATATGACGGAGATCATTTTGGTGAAATCATCTGGATGCAGTATGCAGCTGACGTGAACATACGAGATAGATATTATGATAATGTAGCTGTCAAAGATGATAGAAATATTTACTTAAAAGGTACTTTTGAAGCCACCGAAGGTCTCTTTCTTTACGGTGACTTGCAATATAGAGGTGTGGATTACAGGTTTGATGGAATCAATAATGATTTAAGAGATATCTCTGGTCAAGTAAGCTACAATTTCTTCAACCCCAAATTTGGACTCACTTATCAGACTCGCACAGGAAAATCTTGGTACGCATCTTATGCCGTAGCCAACAGAGAACCAGTAAGAAGGGATTTTACGGATTCTCCTATTATCGACCGAGCGCCACAAGCAGAAAATCTCCAAAATATAGAAGCAGGGATCAAAGCAAACCATGGTAAATATTCATACAATGTGAATTTTTACTTCATGAATTACAACAATCAACTGGTTCTTACGGGCCAGCTGAATGATGTAGGTGCATATGTAAGAGATAATGTAGCCGATTCTTATCGTGCAGGAATAGAAATAGATGGAGCTTATAAAATCACCCCAAAATTTACACTGGGAGGCAATCTGGCAATCAGCAGGAACAAAATCGCTGAATTTACAGAATTTATAGATGATTATTCAACAGATGAGTTCTTCCAAGAAGAAATCAATTATACGAATACTGACATTGCATTTTCTCCCAATATAGTAGGTTCAGCAATATTAGATTATAAGCTATTCAAGAATTTTGAGATTAGTTTACTCAATAAATATGTAGGCAGTCAGTACATGGACAATACCATGAATGATAACAGAAAACTCGATGCTTTTTGGACTACAGATTTAAGGCTGAATTATGCTTTGGAGCCTAGGTTTGTCAAAAATATAGATTTCACATTGATGGTGTACAATGTTTTCAATAGGCTCTACGAGCCAAATGGTTATACTTTTTCTTATTTCCTTCCAGGAGAAGGAGGTGCAGGGAGAGTACTTGCCACAGAGAATTTTTATTACCCAATGGCAGGAACCAATTTCTTAGCAGGAGTAAAGATAAGATTTTAAATAAAGTTTAAGTTTAGTTGAGCATAAAGGCACCCTTGGCATCAGGGGTGTTTTTTTTTTGACAGAAGATTTTAGAAGCGAGAAGTCAGGAAAGAGTCAGGGATTTAAGAACTAAGAACCAAGAACAGCCCTGAAAGGGCTTTTGACATTAACATAGGGTTGTAACACTATGCTTGGATAAAAAGATATATTCATCTCTGCCCTGAAAAGCCTGTCCCGCATCCTTATTGGGAGGCAATTGAATAGCAATCGAAAATAAAGAAAAATCAAATAAAAAAGTGTCAAGTGATTTTAGGACGCGACAGGGGCGAGAACCAAGAGACACAAGACTTAAGGAACAAGACATCACAAGAAATGAGAATATGCTCTGAAATGTCCCGAGGACGGTTAGAAAAGCCTGTCCGAGTACCGATAGAATACCTTACAACATTCCAACTTTCTAACTTTCTAACCACTTAATCACCTAATCCACCAATAACCTAATCCCAAAACTGTTTAGAAGTTAAAGAAACTCAACACCCTAACCTTACAACCTTCCAACCTTCCAACTTTCTAACCTTCTAACCACTTAATCACCTAATCCCAAAACTGTTTAGAAATTAAAGAAGCTCAGCTCCCCAACCTTACAACTTTCCAACCTTTCCAACTCCATCCCCTCAATTCCTAATCCCCTCAGCAAAAAAGTTTTTCACCCAAAGTGTTCTACTTATCAAGTTGACGGTATTGAGGATGTCGTAAATGTTTTTTGGATAGAAGGGGCTGATAGTGACATTGTAATGTCCAAGTCGATCTTGTAGTATTTCTAGGTCATATTTCAAACTTAGCTTGAGGAGTTCCCTGGGAAAAAACACATTTGAAGAGACTGGTGAAATAACCTTTTGATTGATCCCAAATCTTTTTTTTGCTGTTTGGTGATGTTTGTGGAGGAGGTTTTCTTGATAACCTTTGTCTCGAATAGACAAGGAAGAATTTAGCACTAATTTAGGATTGAATGTATGCGTCAGTGCTTGTTCTCCTTTTTGAATGCGATAGCTTACATTTTGGGAGACTTGTTGTTCTAATTTCAGGTTGTTTTTGATAACCAAAAACCTCCATAAATTATCGGTTTTTTTAAGATCCATTGATTATTTTGGGTTGTTGATTAATCTGTAGAAGTCCGATATGGGGATTTTTAGTGCATCTATTTCTTTTTCGTTTTCAAGAATAGGAATCCATTTGTCGTCTTTCAAGACTTCAAAATATACATTTTCATTCAAAAATGGATAGATTTTGTTTACAAACTCAAAATGTGTAAGCTTATCACCACTTTCAAAATCAAAAGTGTTTACTACTTTTTCATGGGTGACTCTCAATTTAAAATGACTTGTATCCCAAGATGGCTCTACGTATATGTAGGCTTCGTCTTTGACCCGGTTGATAAGGATAGCTAGGTTAATCAGCGGAGAAGCAGCTTCGGTTAGCCTTTTTCCATATCTGTAAACAGTCATTTTTGCATCTTCCCTACCTTCGATATCATAATATAATCCCCTGACATTCTTAAAATATATTCTTTCTGCATCCGTAATACTTAGAATGGAATCTTCTTTACCAGAGTTATTTGCTCTCTTTTCATTGAAAAATGAAAGAATCAATACGAACAGAATAGATCCCAATCCGAAAATTTTCAGGATTTTGATCATTTCTGGAGAAAGAGAATCACTTTTGGACATATCAATGGATTGCTTCTAGACTAATTAACCACTGAGGCGAAGTATAGTTAAGGTATTCGTGTGTTTTCCCGAAATTTTCTGTCAGTGTACATAAGAGGCTGCATTGATGTCAATGGTGCAGCCTGTGGCGTGGTCTGCTAAGCCGGAGCAAAGCAAAGTGACCATAGGTGCGATATCTTTTGGTTCTGTAAGCTCTGTAAGGGCGATGTCATCGAGCGCATATGATTCTCCATATTGATCCATAAAGTCCTGAGCCATATCTGTTCTTGTAAACCCTGGAGCGATCACAAAGGCTTTGATTCCTTCTTTACCATAATACCTTGCGATGGATTTTGTGTAGCTGACGATTGCCGCCTTCGAAGCTGCATAAGCCAAGTAATCGGGTGTGTCACCTCTAAAAGCTGCACGAGAAGAAATGTTTATTAACCTGCCATTTTTTCTTCGTCGGGCGTGTTCTAAAAACTCCTTGCTGATGATTGCAAGTGCATTGATGTTTACATCCATAGTTTTAAGCCAAGCATTCGTCCATTCATCGATTTCTTTATCATCAGCTATAGAAATGGCTATGCCTGCATTGTTGACTATAGCGTCTATTGGTCCATAAGCTTTTATCAAATCAGGAACCCAGCCTTTGACTGAATTTAGGTCTGAAAGGTCGCAGGGTACAAGGTGTGATGTGTTCGCCAAACTAACCTGTAGAGATTTTGCCTCCTCAAGGTTTTTGTTGAAATGGATCAACACTTCTGCTCCCGAGGCTGACAGTTGCTCTGCAATAGCTCTTCCAATACCTCTGGAAGCTCCTGTTACAAGAATTCTTTGATTGCTTAGATTGATATTCATAATTTTCTTTTGACGTGAATTTAGTGATGTCTCTATAAATGCACCATTTTGACGATTGATTATTTATCTAATTTCAAACCTATTCCGAAGCCAATATTCCATTTGCCATTTTGGGTACTGGTTTTTGAATTGTAATAGAATGGGATTTGCATTGCTAGATTTTTGTATGAATAGGTCAAACCTACTCCTAAGTTTGGCGTCACAAAAGAATTTCTTGGTGTTGAAGTGTCTTTTTTGAACCTGAGAGATGGCAACATTCCCAATGCCAATCTTGATTGATTTATTTCATAACTGACATTTGGGCCAGTGAAATTAAGATAAGCCCCTTCATCAACATAACCAACGATCAAAACTCCTTCAGCAAGTGACATGTTCAATTTTTCATTTTGAGCTTTTGCTAAATCAAAAATTAAGAACATGAATAATAACATCAATAGTGTAAATTTAGACATATATTAAAAGATAAGGTTATACAAAAAACAGTGAGATGTCTTTTTTGAAAAGATTAAGACAAATTAAATGTTTAAAATATCCAGCTGTCTTACAAAAGGAACTTTGTCTCTTTCTGTAAACAACCAGGTTTAGTTTTTAAAACTCAAAGTAAATATGCGCTTCTTTTGATCAAATACTCTTTGGATTATTTCAGGAAAGCTTTGACCGTTTCTACCACAGCCTGAGGTTGCTCTGCATGGAGCCAGTGTCCAGCATTTTTGATGTAGATCAAATGGTTGTTAGGGAAATACTTGTCAATGTCCTCCTTGTCTTTCTCTTGGATGTATTTAGAATTAGCACCTCCCATAAATAATGTGGGATTTTCAAAATTGGCGTCATAATCCAAAGCCTCACCTACATTCTCAATTTGATCATTGATTACCGGAAGGTTTATTTTCCAAATAAAATTGCCATCCTTATCTCTCCCAAGACTCTTCAGCAAAAACTGTCTGATGCCGGCCTCTGATATATGCTTTGCAAGTTGATCATCTGCTTCTTTCCTAGATTTGATTTCTTGCAGTTTCACTGATGTCAATCCCTCCAAAATACTCTGATGGTGAACCGGGTAGTGCCGAGGGGCAATATCTGCCACGATCAATTTTTTGACTTTTTCTGGATATTGAAGCGCAAAGTTCATCACGGTCTTCCCTCCCATGGAATGCCCCATCAAGTTGGCCGATTCGATTTTTTCATTTTCCATCAGCTCGTTTAGGTCTTTAGCCATGACTTTGTAATTCCATTCATCGCTATGAGGAGATTCGCCGTGGTTTCGCTGATCTACAAGGTAGAGCGTATAGTATTTTTCCAACTCTTTGGCAATGCTAAACCAGTTATCAGCTGAACCAAAAAGTCCATGTAGTATAATCAAAGGCTCTCCCGAACCACTTTTTTTAAAATTGAGTTTCATATAAATTTTATGTTTTTTTCTTAAAGATTTTTAGGCTAAAAGGTAATTTTTTTTAATCAACTTTTATAATGTCCCAATACCAAATAGCTACTGATATCATTTAAACCTCCAATTGCCTTCTATACATTTGAATGGTATTTTCCAAGCCATAATACAAAGCATCACAAACCAAAGCATGTCCAATAGAGACTTCGTCAAGGTAAGGAATGCTTTCTTTCAGAAACTTCAGGTTGTGCAAATCCAAATCGTGTCCTGCATTCAGACCTAGTCCAAGTTGGCGGGCAAGTTCGGATACCTCAATATACGGTTTTACTGCGGCATGTTTGTCCTTAGAGAAATTTACAGCAAAGGGTTCTGTATATAATTCTACCCGATCAGTACCTGTTTCTTTTGCAGGTTCGAAAAATTTACTTTCTGGATTGATAAAAATGGAAACCCTAGTGCCTGAAGCATGAAGCTCTGCTACAATGTCTTTTAAATACTCAAGATGAGTGATTGTATCCCAACCAGAATTGGAAGTGATAGCGTTAGGTGGATCAGGAACCAAAGTCGCTTGGGCAGGTTTTACCATTTTGATCAGTTCCATAAATCGGTTATCAGGATAACCTTCAATATTGAACTCAGTGGTGACCACTTCGCTTAGATCCAAGACATCTTGATACCGAATATGCCTTTCATCGGGTCTAGGATGGACTGTTATCCCTTGTGCTCCAAATCTTTCTGCATCGAGGGCAACTTGAACCACATTCGGATTATTTGCCCCTCTTGCATTTCTCAAAGTGGCGATTTTATTAATATTTACGCTTAACTTGGTCATTTTCCTAAATTAAAAGATAATTTTGTGACAAATTTACACGTATAACACAAACAACAAGGGAATGAGTTTAAAGCTAAGTGTAGAAAGTGAAATAAAAAAAGCCATGTTGGCTAAAGACAAGGACAGATTACGCGCTTTGAGGGCGATCAAATCCTTGATCATGTTAGAAGAAACCAAAGGTGGGGCAGCAGAGAGCCTCTCTGAAGACGACGAAATGAAGTTGTTGACCAAAGCAGCAAAGCAGCGTAGGGATTCGGCCGATATTTACAAAGAGCAAGGAAGAGAAGACCTTTTGGCAGTAGAATTGGCCGAATTGGAAATCATCTCTGAGTTTCTTCCAAAGCAACTCACAGAAGAGGAACTTGAGGTTGAGCTCAAAAAATTAATAGCAGAAGCTGGTGCCGAAGGTCCGAAAGACATGGGAAAAGTAATGGGATTGGCTTCCAAGGCTTTGGCAGGAAAAGCTGACGGTAAGGCTATTTCTATGAAAGTCAAATCATTATTAGCTTAAATAATTTGGCCACTTTAGATGTTATCATTTTTATAATCTTAGCCATAGGTGCCTACAGTGGGTACAGGCAGGGATTGTTTATCGGTGTGATATCTATAGTGGCTTTTTTTGTAGCCATCGTTATGGCATTTCACCTGATGGATTGGGGTGCTGAGATATTGGCGAGCAGAGTTGAGAATTTGACTTTTATGTTGCCTTTCGTTTCATTCTTGATAATTTTTTTGATTGTTATTATTGGAATCAGGAGTTTGGCGTTTTTAGTGAAAAAAACAATGGATCTTACAATTTTGGGGTCTATGGATAATGTGGCAGGATCTGTTTTGGGAATTTTGAAGACGGGATTTCTTTTGAGCCTTTTACTTTGGGTTGCCAATTCCTTTGAGTTTGAAGTTTCACAGACGATGATCAATGAATCAAGCATGTATCCCTATTTGCAACCAATAGCTCCATTTATGATCAATTTGGTGGACGCTTATACGCCTATCATCAACCAAGCAGTAGAATCGATTCAGACACTGGTAAATACCGCTAGGGATGCTGCTATTGATTGATAACTTCGATTCTTTTTCACATATTTTGGCTGACTATCTTCGTCAAACAGGCAAAGAATTGAAAATCGTCAGAAATGATGTGGATATCGAAAGCTTGAAGTCTGAGGTTTTTGAAGGAGTAATCCTTTCCCCTGGGCCTGAAACTCCTTCCCGTGCAGGAAATTTGATGGGAATTTTGGAATACTACCATGATAAGCTGCCAGTTTTGGGTGTTTGTTTGGGGCATCAAGCGATAGGACAGTTTTTTGGAGCAAAGCTAGTAAAAGGCAAATTCCCGGTTCATGGCAAAGTTCATAAAGTGAAAAAGGTAGCCAACCATTCGGTTTTGAATAATTTGCCTGATGAGTTTGATGTCACGAGATACCATTCTTTGGTTTTGGAAGATCTTCCACCAAGTTTTCAAATTCTCCTCGCAACTTTCCAAGGTGAAATAATGGCATTGAGCCATAGAGAATTACCAATCATAGGGATTCAATATCATCCAGAAGCACACCTCACGGAATTTGGCTTAGAAATCATCAAAAATTGGACGGAGAGTCTTTAGATAGTGAATTAGTTTGTAAGTGGACCAATTGAGTTAGAGGTTAGACTTACGCTGCCTTGTTACTTTTACTAATGGTGCCTGTTCCTTGGTGTTGAGGAAGATGTCGCAATGGTATTTTTTAGGAAGAACTTAGAATTGTTTACTATCGATATCAATTAAATTCCGAAACCCTAAATATCTAAATTCTAATCTTTAATTTAAATTGCTGAATGTGCTGCCATTCTTTTCAGAATTAAACACTATTTACAAACTCCCTTTTCTACAACATCATTGCGCCGTTCTTGTAATAGAAAAAAAAATGCGAACTTTATACTTTGTTAACAAGTTTATTGATCTTGTATCCGTAATCATCTTATTGAACCCGATATTTCCATGATCAAGTCAAAAGTGGACCCCGCCTGTACAGGCCAATTTTCTCAGTTATTTTTAGATTACCTTGACGAAAAACCAGCTCTGGCTGAATTTTACAGTCATTTCCCAAGATTGGAAAATTTTGGAAGGCTCATTGAAGAAAAAAAAATCCCCCAAGAAAACAGGGATGTTTTGGTCACTACACTTCAAAAACAATACGCTGATTTTTCTCTTAGCGAAGATTTTGAGCAACAACTTAAGCTCTTGGGAGAGAAAAATACCTTTACAGTTACCACCGGTCATCAGTTGAATTTATTCACTGGCCCACTTTATTTTATCTATAAAATCGTCTCTACGATCAATTTGGCCAAAAAACTGGCAAAACAATATCCTGAAAACAACTTTGTGCCTGTGTACTGGATGGCAACTGAGGATCATGATTTTGAAGAGATCAATTACTTTAAGCTTGAAGGAAAAAAATACCAATGGAATACAAATCAAGAAGGAGCGGTTGGTGATTTTTTCTTGGATGATTCTTTTAAAGAATTCCTGAAATCAGTTGAGTTTGCGCCAGAATTTTTTGTGGAGGCTTATTCCAAATCCAAGACACTTTCTGAGGCTGTAAGGAAATATGTTCATCATTTGTTTGGAGAAAAGGGCTTAGTCGTAGTGGATGCGAATGATCCTGCGTTCAAGAAGATTTTTATTCCAGTGATTGAAAAGGATATACTTGACAATATTCCAAATAAAAAAGCTCAAGAGCAGACTGATAAGTTGGAAGCATTAGGTTACAAAAGTCAGATTTTTCCCCGTGAGATTAATTTTTTCTATATGGAAAATGGTCTTAGGGAAAGAATCGAAAAATCTGGAGACTTTTACCATGTTTTAGAGTCTGAGCTGAAGTTCGAAACATCGGAAATCAAAGCTTTGATTCAGTCAAATCCAGAGCGTTTTAGTCCCAATGTGGTGTTGAGGCCGTTGTATCAAGAGATGATATTGCCAAATATTGCATATATCGGTGGTCCTGCAGAAGTGGTGTATTGGCTGCAACTCAAAGGAGTCTTTGATTATTTTGGGGTTCAGTTTCCAGCGGTGATGCCTAGAAATTTCGCCTTGATTCTGGATAGTTTGACAGCCCAAAAGCAAGATCAATTGGAATTGAAAGATTCAGAGCTTTTTGTGGATTACATCGCATGGAAGAAAGAGTTTGTAGCGAAGCATTCCAGTTTGGATATTTTCTTAAATCAAGAAAAGGAGAAGCTTGAAGAAGTAATAGACAGATCGGCTTTGAAAGCCAAAGAAGTTGATGATACATTAGAAAGTGCTTATGCGTCTGCCAAAGTCAGGATTTCGAAAATCATGGATCACCTTTCGGGGAAAGTTAGAAAAGCTGAGGAAAAAAGGCTTGAAATCCAAATCAAGAGAATGGACACGATCAGGGATTTTATCTTGCCTGGAGGGAGTCCACAAGAGCGCGTGGAAAATTTCATGAAATTTTACCTTGAAGATGAAAGCTTTATTGAGATGCTGATAGAGGCATTTGATCCATTGGATTTTTCATTTATGATCTTAAAGCCCAAAGATGACAAAAGAGGAAATCAGAAAACTTCATAAATCCAAGAGGCAACAGCTTTCAGAAGATGAATTGGAATTGCTTTCTTTTAAGATTGGGGAAAATTTCATCCATTATCTAAATAGTCGGGAAGAAATCCAACACATTCATATCTTTCTCCCCATTAAGCACCTGAAAGAAGTCAATACTTTTCCGTTTCTTGAAAAGTTGGATAAAAGTGGTTATATACTATATACATCAGTACTCAACAGCTCTACGGAATTGATGGAAACAGTAATATTGCGAGATTCAAGTAAGTTTGAAATTGATAGATATGCTATTCCTGTTCCTCTAATTAGGGAAAAAGTTTCAGAAGAGAATATTCAAGCAGTTTTGATTCCCTTATTGGCTTATGACAAAAATGGCAATCGTCTTGGATATGGGAAAGGCTATTATGATCGATTTTTAAAGGGTTTGAACTCAGAAGTTTTGAAAATTGGAGTAAGTTTTTTTCCTCCAGAAGACCTGATTCCAACAGAATGGCACGATATTCCCTTGGATATTTGTATCACGCCTAGAGAGGTGTTTTTATTCTGACTATTTTATTTACTAAAACAATTAAAATTATTAAAAATGAAAAAGATACTTTACACTTTGGTGCTATTTGCCTTCATGGCAATCGGAAATGAAACCTTAGCTCAAGGCTATAACACTGGCATAGGTTTGAGAGCTGGTGTAGGGAATGGACTTACAGTAAAGCACTTTATCAGTGATAAGGCTGCCTTGGAAGGTATTCTTTATACAAGGAGAAACGGCTTGTTGATTGCTGGACTTTATGAAGTCCACAATGATATTAGGGAAGCAAAAGGCTTACAATGGTTTTATGGTGGTGGAGCGCAGCTAGGGACTAGGAATTCTACTAGCAACAATAACCTTTGGGGAGAGTCAAATACAGTTCTGGGTATACTAGGTATTATAGGGCTTGATTACAAGTTTGATGGAGCCCCGATCAATTTGTCATTGGATTATAAACCTGCATTTAATATCGTTGGTCATACCGGCTTTTGGGGAGATGAAGTGGCTTTGTCGATTAGATTTACATTCTAAGCTAACTTTCTTTTGATTTATAGAATCCATAGAATCATTTCTATGGATTTTTTTATTTTTCTTAACAGAATATAGTGTTTTGTTATGATTTCAATTAGGTGTTTTTTTAACTATTTATATTTAAAATTACTTTTTTTCTATAATTTAAAGTTACATACAATTTACATCTCAGTTTTTAAAACATGAATTATATTGTAGTTAGCATTTTTTAACATAAATTACGAACAAAATCAAAAATTAATTATTTATGAAAAAAGTTTTACTCATTGTTTTTACGCTTTTTGCATTCACTTTTAATGGGAATGTTATAGCGCAACAGCAACAAGTTACAGGGACAATCTTGTCAGCTGATGACAATTTGCCGCTCCCGGGAGTCAATGTCCGTGTGAAAGGAACATCACGGGGAGCGATATCTGATATAGATGGACAATATTCAATTCAAGCTTCTGCAAATGAAGTTTTGGTTTTTTCTTTTGTAGGTTTTACTACAATTGAAAGAGCGCTAGGGAACAATAATATTGTAAATGTCACATTGGAAATGGATGACAAAATCCTAGGTGAGGTGGTAGTGACTGGGTACAAGACGCAGAATGCCAGAGAGATATCTGGTTCTATCAATGTCGTGTCAGGAGAGCAGATTAGAGAAGTTCCAATTGCATCTTTTGATCAAGCCCTACAAGGTCGTGCACCAGGTGTTTTGATTCAGGCGAATTCCGGTCAACCAGGAGCTGCCGCAAATGTAACGATCAGAGGTAGAGGAACCATCAATGGCTCCAATAACCCCTTGTATATCTTGGATGGTATCCAGATTTCTGCAGCAGATTTTGCTACACTGAACCCAAATGATTTTGAATCATTTTCAATATTGAAAGATGCAGCATCTACTTCAATATATGGTTCTAGAGGGGCAAATGGTGTTATCGTAATTACAACAAAGAAAGGTAAAAGTGGAAAGACAAGAGTTAATTATGATTTTCAGTTTGGAGTTTCACAAGCACCAACTCATCCTGAAGGTGTGATGAACACCGATGAAAAATTGGATTACGAGTTGGCAAATGGGAATCCATATGGTTGGACTGATGCAGAGTTGGCGGAATTGAGACAGACCAATACGAATTGGGAAGATGTATTGTTAAGGACTGGTTATACCCAAAACCATCAAATCTCAGCAGCTGGAGGAAGTGAAAATACCACATTCTTCTTATCAGGATCTGTTTTTGATCAGACAGGTACCGTTCCAAACACTGATTTGAGAAGATATACCGCAAGGATGAATGTAGAAACAAAAGTTAGCAATTTTACTTTTGGGATGAATATTTCTGGAGGATACTCTAAGTTCAACAATACATTGGAAGGTGACTCTTTTATTGGGTCGCCATTGAATGCAATCAGATGGTCAAACCCATATGAAACACCTTATCAACAAGATGGTGGATATACACAATTGGTTTCGGGACAACCAAACGCTCTTCAAGAACTGCTAGAAAATCAGACTTTGAGAAGTCAAATAAAAGGTGTAGCTATTGGCTTTGTTCAATATGACGCACCTTTCTTGGAAGGACTTTCTGTTCGTACAAACTGGGGGATTGATTATACCCAAAATGAGATTCAGCAATTTCTTGATAGATCAACCTACAGAGGCTCTATTGCTCAAGGAAATAATGGTAGTTTGGAAAGAGGGTTAGCAAGAAATTTCAGATATACAGGTACTACATCAATTTCCTACAGAAAGCAAATTAATGAAGACAATGAGTTCAGTATTTCACTTTACAATGAAATAATCGAAAATGACTCTACTCAGTTTGGTTTCACAGGTTTTGGTCTTGTTGGTCCCTTTTCCAATGAGGCAGGTATCACACCAGGAAACCCGTTGAATGGCTATATCCCTGTTGTAAGAGGAAATGGCGGTCAAAATGCATTGATTTCTTACTTTGCTGATGGTACTTATGGTTATAAAGGAAGATACTTCCTGAATGCAGGTATTAGAAGGGATGGTTCTTCTCGATTCGGTGCAGACAATAAATATGCGACTTTTGGTTCTATTGGTGCTAGCTGGATCATCAGTGATGAGGAGTTTATGCAAAGCTTACAGGGCAATTTCTTCAACGAAATGAAATTGAAGGCGAGTTATGGTACTGTAGGTAACCAAGAGGGTATTGGTAACTTTGATTCAAGAGAGCTATTTGGAAGATCAATTTACAATGGTATTGGTGGTATCGGCTTAACAGGACTTCCAAACCCAGCTTTGAGATGGGAAAAGCAAAAAATGTTCAACATTGGGCTGGAGTTTGCATTGGCAAATGGCAGGATTAATGGTATTTTCGAATATTACAATAATCAGACTGATGACTTATTCCTAAATAGACAGCTTTCAAGAACTTCAGGCTTTAATTCACAAAACACCAATATCGGTAGTATGAGAAATAGGGGTTACGAAGTGTCCTTCATCGGTACTGTAATCGACAAGCCAGATTTCAAATGGGAATTGAATGCAAATTTGACATATAACCAAAACGAGGTTCTTTCATTGGTTGGAGATCAGAATGAGTTTATAGATGGGGATTTTATCACAAGGATAGGAGAGCCAATCAATAGCTTATATTTGGTTAGATTTGCAGGAGTAGATCCCGCAAATGGTGATGCACTTTACCTTAATGCAAATAATGAAGTGACGAATGTGTATAATCCAGCAGACAGAGTTGTGCTGGGTACAACGGACGCTCCTGTTTTTGGTGGGTTTGGTACTTCTTTGACAATCAAAGGCTTTAGATTTGATGCGTTGTTTAGTTACGTATCTGGTAATAATCTTTATAATAACGACAGAAATAATATCGAAAACCCTGCTTATTTGTTCGATAACTTATCAAAAGTGATGATCAATGAATGGAGGACACCTGGACAAATTACAAATATTCCATCTGCAGACAATCCGTTCTTCTCTGGTACAAGTAGATTTGTTGAATCAGGGAATTTTGTAAGGCTTCGAAATGTAAACTTGTCTTATTCTCTGCCATCCACTTTGACAGAGTCACTGAAGATAGCATCGCTTAGAGTATTTGTACAAGGTCAGAACCTGTTGACTTTCACGGATTTTAGAGGTTTTGACCCTGAGCTTTCCGGAAATCTTATCGGATCTCAGTATCCGGCACTAAGAACAGTTACTTTGGGAGTTAATGTTGGGTTTTAAATAATTGGAATTTATGAAATTGAAATATATAATATTTGGAATGGCTATTACGGGTGCTTCAATGTTTGCAGCCTGTAACAGCGTCATCGACATCGAACCTGAATTTGTGCTTGATGGGAGTCAAAGATTCAACAATCTTGATGATTATGAATTTGCACTGATAGGTACTTATGCACAATTCAGATCTACAGCTTATTATGGCAATGCATCTGGTCCTGCGGGTGGTTTTTCGACCATGCCAGACATGATGTCTGACAACCTTACAGAAACTGGTGAGTCTTTAGCCAACTTTAGACAGCTTGTGAATTTTGATTATGCTGCAGACAATACAGCAATAGAAGGTCTATGGACGGCCGCTTATAGAATCATTGCTCAAGCCAACATTACACTTAGGGGAATAGATGAATTTGCTTCAGAAAATCCTGGTCAATATAATAGAGTGAAAGGACAAGCTTTGGCGATCAGAGCATATGTTCATTTCGATCTTTTGAGGTATTTTGGTGATGATCTTTCAGTAAATTCAACTTCTTTGGGAGTGCCTTACAAGACAGAATTCAATCAAGATAATATTGCTAGACCAACAGTCGCTGAGTCTTGGCAAAACATTTTTGCTGATTTGGCTGAAGCAAAAACATTGCTTTCTGACACTGATAGAGCTATCAATTCTTCTGGAAACTTCACTTTGAGAGCCAATATTGACGAAATCACAGTAGATGCCATCATGGCAAGAGCTTATCTGTACTCAGGGCAGTATCAGCAGGCTGCAGATGCAGCTACTGATGTAATCGACCAAGTTCCATTGGTTTCAAGAACTAGTTTTGCTGCAATTTGGAGAGATGAGAATGTTGGTAGTACAGAGGTGATTTGGAGCTTACCCTTTAATTCAGGAGAAGGAACTCCTGCTACAAATGTGTACTTCCCAAGTGGAAATAGATCCTCTTTTAGGCCTTCAGAAGAAGTGATTGGTCAATTTGATCAGCAGAATGATATCAGATACAACGCCTACTTTAGAACTATAGGAAATAGGACAGTTGTAAGCAAGTTTCTTGGAAAAGGAAGTTTGAATGATGGAATAGTAAACTGGAAAGTTATAAGAGTTAGTGAGATGTATCTAATAAGAGCAGAGGCTTACACCAATATTCCAGGCAACGAATTGAATGCTTTGACAGATTTGAATACCCTTCGAGCTTCTAGAATTGAAGGTTATGTGCCTGCAGTATTGGCTGGAGAGGCACTTGTTGACGCGATCGAGCTTGAGCGAAGAAAAGAATTATTTGTCGAAGGGCACAGATTCTTCGATATAAAGAGGACTACAAGAAACTTGGTAAGGTCAGATTGTGGTACTAACTTCACGACATGTACGCTTGCTCCAGATAATAGGGCTTGGGCTTGGCCAATTCCAATCGGAGAAATTATCGCCAATGACCTGATAAGCGAAAGTGATCAGAACCCTGGGTACAATTGATTCAAATAAGATTTAAGGATTTTGGAAAGGCTGATAGGAAACTATCAGCCTTTTTGGTTGTCTAGGAGAGTGTTTCAAAAGCTTTTTGGAAACCCACCTTCCTATTTTAATATGGAATCAAAAACGTCAACACGGTTGGGGTCTACCTCTCCACTGATATCGAGCCAATTTCCTACCAAAGATGTCTTGTAGTATGAATACAATTCTTTGTATAGTTGCTCAAAAAGACGATAGATGCGCTTACGGTTTGCATCAGAAAGGGGGCTTCTGGCAGGTAGTAGCTTCATCCCAAAGGGAATAAGCTTGGTTATGATCACGCCGATGTTTTTGAATACCTTTCTAAGACTGCTGTTCTTGGTCATTACGTTATAAAACATACAGATAAAGTGATCATCTTTTTTGAGTTTCTTGTAATACCTATCCGCGCATTCCTGCTTAACAATAAAAGTAAATAGCTCTTTGAGAATAAGAGATAGGAGTAGTGGGATTATCTGATGCTCAAACAATAATTTGTTAAGAACTTGCATTATGTTGTTGTTTCTTGGTCGAAACAACAGTATAAAAAAGATTGGTAAGCTCCAAAAGGGCTTCCCATCTTTGATTTTTGTATATTCTAGAATTTTGGTTTTTATCTTATAGTAGTTCTCGAATGAAAGTAGATTTCAACATTAAATTTTGTGTGAATTTTTTATGAAAAATAAAATCATACCCACTTAGGGTAAAGATGCGTATATGTGAGTGAAAATATATTTTATAACTTCATGATTTAAAATAATAACAATTGAAACAAAAAAATAACCAATTATCTGATTGAAAATATATTAATATTTTGTTTTATTCCAAATAATATATGGATAACCTAAATGAAGTGTCTGTGTTTGTATGTTTTACTTCATAAAATAAAATAATCTTTTTTGATTTTTAAATAACGAATGGTTATTAATTATTTTTTAATATGTGATTATAAATTTATAAAATTTTAAAAAACCAAGAAATTCCTATTTAAGAGTATGGTTTTGTGATTTGATTGATTAGAGCAATATTTACTAATTAACAAAACTAATACCTTATGAGAAAAGCGTTACTTTTATTGTTTGCTGTCTTTGCTTTTGGAATAAATTCCGAGGTAATGGCTCAGCAAAAAACAGTCACCGGAAAGGTGATTTCGGAGGAAGATGGTCTTGGTTTGCCAGGAGCAACTGTTCTTGTAAAAGGTACCACCATTGGGACTACAACTGACTTGGATGGAAATTATTCTATTTCAGTACCGGAGGGGGGCAATGTACTGGTTTTTTCCTTTGTAGGTTTGGCTACTCAAGAGATAGTCATTGGTAATCAGTCAAACATAAATGTTACATTGATGACTGATGCGGAACAATTATCAGAAGTTGTTGTGACAGCTATCGGTATTGAAAGAGAAAAAAAGGCACTTGGATATGCAGTGACTTCTGTTGGGGAAGAGCTGATCTCCAATCGACCTGAGGCCGATGTATCACGTGTTCTTCAAGGAAAAGTAGCTGGTGTAAATATTACAGCTACCAATGGTACAACTGGTGCAGGAACGAACATTGTCATCAGGGGTTATTCCTCTGCTACAGGTTCCAATCAGCCTTTGTTCATAGTAGATGGCGTGCCCTTCAACTCAGGAACCAATGCACAAAACGCCTTTAATCAAGGTGGTGCTGCTACTTCTAGTAGATTTTTGGATATTGATCCAAACAACATTGAAAGTGTCAATGTCTTGAAGGGGCTTTCTGCAACGGTTTTGTATGGGGATCAAGGAAGAAACGGTGTAATGTTGATAACTACCAAAACTGGTGGAAAAAGAAAAGCTGCTGAAGTTACATTGAACCAGTCTTATTTTGCAAATCAGGCGGCTTCGTTACCGACTTATGGACAAGAGTATGGGAATGGTTTTCAACAAGAGCCTGGATTCTTCTTTTCTAACTTTGGGCCAAGAATGGATGAAGGGAGAACTGTAGCACATCCAATAGCAAGCTCTTCTGTAGCAAATATCAGGGATGCCTTTCCTCAATTTTTTGATCCTGATGGAAATCCGATAAGATATGATTACAGAGCCTATGATGACCCTAGCAAAGTGTTTTTTAGAACAGGTAATATCCATAATACTTCCTTACAAGTTTCTGGAGGAGCTGAGACTGTTTCTTATAATGCGAGTTTTGGATATACCAATGAACAAGGCTTCATCCCAAACAATGACATGGAGAAATTCAATTTTGGCTTGGGAATTACCGCCGCGGTATCAGATAAGTTGACAGCAAAATCGAATTTCACTTTTGCAATTACAGATCTTTCTGCACCTCCTATCAATGCAGCATTTGGATCAGGGCCTGACGGAGGAATTCCTTCTGTACTTGCACACGTTCTTTACACTCCAAGGTCTGTAGATTTGGGTGGTTTACCTTATGAAAACCCTATAGATAACAGTTCTGTGTACTTCAGGTCAGGAAATGACATCGTTAATCCACTTTGGGCGGTTAAGTATTATTCCAATGTGAGTAAGGTAAACAGGTTCTTTAATTCTACTTCATTGAATTATGATTTTTCAGATAAGTTTGCTTTGACTTACAGACTTGGTTTGGATACTTATACTGAGACACAGGAGCAAAGATTGAATAAAGGCGGACCAAGTTCAAATGTCAATGTTCAAAATGGTTATTTTAGGTCTGTGGATATTAGAAACACAATCTGGAATCAAGATTTAGTGTTAAGTTTTAATGAGCAGCTGTCTGAAAAACTTAGTTTAACAGCCCTGGTCGGAGGAAATTATAGATATGATAGCTATCAGCAGACAGGTATAGCTTCTTCGGGCCAATTGGCTTTTGGATTATTCAGACATACTAATTTTGAAGCTTCTTCTTCTCGAGATGCATTTAGTGGACTACCTTTAAATGAGACTGAGGAGCAAAGAAGAATGGGGATTTACTCGCAAATAACTCTAGATTATGATGATTATTTGTTTTTGAACCTTTCTGCTAGAAATGATTGGACATCCACCGTTGAGCCTCAAAACAGAAGAATTTTATATCCAGGTGCATCAGTGTCTTTTATACCAACAGAAGCATTCAATATGAACTCTTCTACTTTGAATGACTTGAAGCTAAGATTGGGATATGGTACATCAGCTGGTTTTCCAGATCCATACAGAACAAGAACATTAATAAACCAAAACGCGAGAGGATTCGAAAGAGGAGGCACGATTTATCCTACACAATCATTAGGAGGTGTAGCTGGTGGTGGCGTGTTTTTGGGTAATCCTGACTTGAAACCTGAGTTGATTCAGGAAGTTGAATTCGGTACAGAGGCTGTAATGTTTAACAATAGGTTGAGGTTTGATCTCTCACTTTATGAAAAAAACACAAATGACCTAATTACATTTGCTCCAATAGACCCTGCATCTGGCTTTAGTAGAACAGCTTTGAATATCGGTAGAATAAGGACTAGAGGGGTGGAGTTTCAAGCAACTGGCTCGCCGTTAAAATCATCAAATGGTTTTACATGGGAATCTACTGTGAACTGGGGTCTTTATAGATCAATTACCATGGAGTTAGGAGAGGGTTTAGAAGAAGTATTGGTTGCCGGATTTAATGATTTGGGAAATTTCGCCATACCTGGCGAACCCTTTAATGTTATGAAGATGACAGGTTTGCTCAGGGATGAGCAGTCTGGACAGCCAATTGTATTGCCAACTGGTGATTATGCCACTACTCCAGGTCCAGTTATCGTTGGTGATCCAAACCCAGATTGGGTTGGTTCATGGATCAATACTTTTAGATACAAAGGGTTTAGCTTGAATGTCATGTTGGAATATAGACATGGTGGGGATATCTACAGTAATACTGTGACAGCTACACTTGCTAGGGGGGTGACAAAAGATCCAGTAGCTGATAGAGAAATGACTTTTATTCTTCCAGGGGTAAAGCAAGATGGAACACCAAATGATATTCAGGTGACTGCTTCAAATTATTTCTTCAACAACTACCATGGAGACCCAAGGGAACCAAATGTATTTGATGGAAGTACAATCAGATTGAGAGAATTGTCACTTGGATATGAAGTTCCGCAGACACTTGTGTCTAGAACTCCTTTCAAAAGAGCTTCAGTCGCAATAAGCGGGACAAACCTATGGTTTAGAGCCTTGAATTTTCCTCCAAACATGAATTTTGATCCTGATGTTTTGGGTCTTGGTGTGGGTAATGGACTTGGTTTTGATTTTGTAACGGGACCAAGTTCCCGAAGATTTGGTGGTACAATAACCCTAACATTCTAAACCTCAAAATTTGAAGATTATGAAAATTAAAATATATAGCCTTTTGCTTGCAATGATGCTTATCATAGTAAGTTCATGTGATCTTGATTTGTTGGAAGATCCAAATGTGCCTTCGATAAATACAGCAAATCCTACCTTTATCACTACAAGAGTTCAAGTAGATTTTGCAAGATTCTTTGAATCTACTGGTTTTCATGGCATGAGATTGACTAGGATGATCAATCAAAACCAAAACAACTATCAGTCAGCTTATGTAGCAGTGACGTTCGATCCTATTTGGGCAAGAGCCTATCAGGATATCTTAAATGACATCAAGTTGCTTGAGCAGTTAGCACAGGATAGTGATATTAATTATGATTATCATTTAGGCATTGCGAGGACATTACGAGCATATGTATTGATGACCTTGACAGATGTTTTTGGTGAAGTCCCTTGGTCAGAAGCTTTGGATCCTCTGACAACAAGAAGTCCTAGAGTGGATTCAGGTGAAGATGTTTACCAAGCAGCTATGGTTTCATTACAGCAGGCAAAGGAAAGTTTTAGTGGTGAAAGACCTATTGTACGGCCTGTTGACCTTTTTTATGGTAATGATGAGGAGAAATGGCTTAAATTAATCAGCACTTTGGAATTGAAATATTACTTGAATAGAAGGTTAATAGACCCTTCTGGAAGCAGAATTGCTATCAATTCCTTGATTGGGGCTGATAACTTTATTGGAGAAGGAGAAGATTTTGTTTTCAGATATGGAACAAGTCTAAATGACCCGGATTCGAGACATCCAAGGTTCGCTGCTACTTATACAGCTGGGGGTGGTGACTATCAGTCCACTTGGTATATGTATAATTTGATCGAAGAAGGACCTAAGCCATTTGATGATCCTAGGGTTAGGTATTACTTATATAGACAAGTAACAGCTAATCCTACTGATCCCGATAAGCTAAGATGTCTGGGAGAGATTGCCCCAGGACATTATTTGGCAGGAGGATATCCTTTTTGTTTGCCTGGAAGTAGGGGATATTGGGGAAGAGACCACTTGAACAATGAGGGTATTCCGCCTGATGGCTTGGAAAGAACCGTTTGGGGGCTTTATCCAGCTGGAGGCAGATATGATAATGATTCTGGAACTCCTGTAAATAACCCTAGTTTGGGTAATCAAGGAGCCGGGATTCAACCAATCCTTTTGTCTTCATTTGTCGATTTTATGCTTGCAGAAGCCGTTCAGGAAGGTGATGCAAATGGTAATGCTAAAGAATTGTTGCTTTCCGGAATATCAAAGCATTTGAATTATGTTAGAGATTTTGCTGAAGGGTCAAATGAAGCAGGGACAATAGAAGCGTTTGATCCAAGAGAAGAGTATGACGAAAAAGTTGAAGAGTATTTGGCTTACATAGAAAGCGAATTTGAAAGTTCCTCAACGCCAATGCGGATAATAGGAAGAGAATACTGGTTGTCTTTGTATGGAAATGGTATTGAATCTTATAATCTATACAGAAGAACAGGGCAGCCAAATGGTATGCAGCCAGGCTTACTTCAGGACGCCGGCCAATTCCCAAGATCTTATTTGTATCCAAATGATTATATGGTGACAAATATCAATGCTAATCAAAGAGCATTTACCGATAGGGTTTTTTGGGATAACAATCCAGCAGGATTCATTTACTAGAAAAGAAAGATATGAAAAACATAAATAAAATATTTGGAAAGGGTGCACTCTTGGTATTATTGATCAGTGGCTGTACCGATTTTGTAGATCCTGTGATTCCTTATAAGGATTTTGATACAGGGGCTTATCTAAGAACTATAGAAAGAACGAGTGATTCATTTAATTTCTTTGATTTGCCTAGTTCTAATTTTGCGTTGATTTTGGAGTCAGTAGATGGGAATGATGGTTTGAACTTACGAAGTGTGGAAATCAGAGTGAGACATCGAAGGTTGATTCCTGATGTTGGCTTGGAATATTTGCCAGAGATCGGAGATGAAGACCGTTTGGTATTGACCTTGTCAGAAAATGATTTTTCACCAAATTCAGAATCTAGATTTACAAGAGCAACTTTTTCTATACCTGCAGCTGATGCAATTACCGCTGTTGGATTGTCTGAAGAAGATATAGAGCAAGGAGATGTTTTTGAATTTAGATTGGTTTTGACAGATAATAAAGGTAGAGTATTCAGTAATCACAATAGAAGTTCTGATGTAGCGGGAGGAAACTTCTATGCTTCGCCATTTTTCTACAATGTGACTGTAGTATGTCCTTCTAATTTAGATGGAACCTTTAATTTTACTACGACCAACATCTCGGCAGGAACTGGGGGGAATGCTGGTGCATGCGGAGGAACTGTATCTGGAAAAGTTGTGCTTGAGCAAACAAGTGCTGCACAATATTCTTTATCAGATGCTTCTTTTGGAGTATTTGGTTGTGCTTGGAACGATGATCCGCCCGCAGGTAGCTTGAGGTTAACGGATGCTTGTGGTTTGTTGCAGTTTACAGGTACTGACAAATACGGAGATCCTTATACTATCACAATTGTCAGCAATGATGGGGCAAGCCTAACGTTTAATTGGGTAAATGCATATGGAGATGGAGGAACTACTACCTTGACAGCAGATGATGAGGATTTCGTTTTTCCTGATAACTTGAGAACAAATTAGAATTCATTCAAAACTCAAAGAGGCTATTCTTAAACGAATAGTCTCTTTATTATTTTATGATGAATAAATTGAGTGGATCAATATCCCAATGGAGTTTTTGTAGATTTATCGTTTAAAATTATTCCACATAATGTTCAATTAATGCAGATAAATAAAATTTTTAAAAAATACAGGTTAATGTTCTTTGTATTTGGCATCTTAACTTGTGCTTTCGAATATTCTTTTGCTCAACATGAGTCCGTTCAGAAAATCGTGAGAGCGACCAATATTCAGGAAATGTTTAGAAATAGGCCCAATTTTGTAGGTGGGAATTCAATTTATGGAATTGCAGAGACACCGAAATGGGTGGAAGGTACTTACTTTTTGGATCCAAATTGGAAAAGAGGGTCGATCTTTCTTTACGAAAACGATGAGTTGTTGATTGATTATTTTATCAGATATCAAATTGATGAAAATCAGATCGAGGTTATGGCTTTTGAAGATGGGCGAGTTGTGAAAATAAATGGAGATAAAGTAAAGAGTTTTGTGAGCGTCGATTCTGTGACAAAGGCAAAACGAATTTTCATGAATCAAGCGAATTTTCGTAAAGATGAAGATAATTTAGTTGGCTTTTTTGAATTGCTAGTTGAAGGAGATATTACTCTAGTCAAATTAACAACAGCCATTTATAGAAATTCTAATTACAACACGGCATTGATGATGGGAGAGAAAAATGATAGGATTGTTAAAAGAGATACTTTTTATTTTATTTCAAACGACGTAGTCACTTTAATTCCCTCAAAAATGAAAGACTTTTTGGAAATTTTTGAAGATCGAAAAAGTGAAATAAGAAAATTCATCAATAGGTACAATGTAAATATAAAAGAGGAGCTTGGATTAATTAGGGTCTTTAATTTTTACAAGCAGAGAGAAGGTGCTTAACAGAAGGTTTAATGTGAGTTTAATTGGAAATTTAAGATTATTTTACCTACTTTCTCAGCTAACCTTGGCCTTGGTCAAAATTAAATTCATTTTTTAAAAATTAATAACTTTGATATATTTTAAATGTTTAGCAAAATAGCATTTCTAAAAATTTGTCCTTTTAAATTTTTCAGTATTATATTTTGATTGAAAGGGTCATTTAATTAAAGATGTCAAGTTTATTCTGATTCATAAATAAACCTTATCTATAAGACAATAAGATATATTCGTATAAACGAATAAACAGTTTTCTAATAAAAACAATCCTAAGTACATTTGTAACATTAGCAAAAACTCAATCATGGATAAATATTCCTATATCGCCAATGCACATGTAGCTTACATCGATGAGCTATACGCAGATTACAAAAACAACCCAGAGGCAATAGACCCTAGCTGGAAGACATTTTTTGATGGATTTGAATTTGCCATAACGCAATATGGTGAGGACGAAAACGGAGGTGCCCAAGTATCTTCTGCTTCCAATCAAACAAAACCTGCTGCGAATGGTGCCCTTGCTACTAGAGGTACCATTATGGACATGGAACAACTGCCAAAGGAAATCAAAGTTCGTGCTTTGATTCATGCGCATAGATCCAGAGCCCATCTTCGCTCAAAAACAAACCCTGTAAGGGAAAGAAGAGATAGAAAGGCCTTGATCGATTTGGAAGATTTCGGTTTGGACCAAAATGATCTGAATACTGAATTTCAAGCTGGAAACGAGATCGGAATCGGTGCAGCAAAGCTTTCCAAAATCATCGATTCTCTAAAAACTATTTATGAAGGGCCTATGGGCTTCGAGTATCTCTACATTAGGGATCCCGAAATGCTCGATTGGTTGAAAACAAAAATTGAGAAAGAAGCACTTTCCTTCAACCCTCCGACAGAAGAAAAGAAAAGAATTCTATCCAAATTGAATGAGGCGGTGGTTTTCGAAAACTTTTTGCATACAAAATACCTCGGCCAGAAAAGATTTTCCCTAGAAGGTGGAGAAAGCACAATTCCATTTTTGGATGCTGTCATCAATAAAGGTGCTGAACTTGGAGTAGAGGAGGTCATGATTGGAATGGCGCACAGAGGAAGGTTAAATGTCCTTGCCAACATCATGGGCAAAACTTACGAGCAGATTTTTTCTGAGTTTGAAGGTACAGCAAAGCCTGACCTGACAATGGGTGATGGTGATGTAAAGTACCACATGGGTTATTCTAGTGATATTACTACTATTGACGACAAGAAAGTAAACCTCAAACTAGCGCCAAACCCTTCTCACTTGGAAGCTGTAAACCCAGTAGTTGAAGGTTTTTTAAGAGCAAAAATTGATTCTCAGCACAAAGGAGATTCTACCAAAGCCCTACCGATATTGATCCATGGAGATGCGGCAGTTGCTGGACAGGGGATTGTGTATGAAGTTACACAGATGGCTGGTTTGAAAGGTTATAATACCGGAGGGACTATCCATTTTGTGATCAACAATCAAGTTGGATTTACTACTGATTTTGACGACGCAAGATCTTCTATCTATTGTACAGATGTTGCCAAGATCATTGATGCACCGGTCATCCACGTAAATGGTGATGATGCCGAGGCGGTGGTTTTTGCGGCAAGACTTGCAGCAGAATTCCGTCAGAAATTCAATAAGGATATTTTTGTCGATATGGTGTGCTATCGTCGTCACGGGCACAACGAATCTGATGAACCTAAATTCACGCAACCTGAACTTTACAATATCATTTCGAAGCACCCAAATCCAAGGGAGATTTATGTAAAAAGACTTTCTGAAAGGGGAGATCTTGATGCCAAAATCGCTAAGCAAATGGATGCTGAGTTTAGACAATTGCTACAAGACAGGTTGAATTTGGTAAAGGAAAAGCCACTTCCATATCAATTCACAAAATTTGAAAAGGAATGGCAATCACTGAGAAGGTCAACGCCAGAGGATTTTGACAAATCACCTGAAACTTTCATTTCTGAAGAAGCAATCAAAAAAGTAGCAGACGCAATCACTCAAGTACCAAAAGGTTTCAAACCTATCAAGCAAATTGATATTCAGCTGAAGCAAAGAAAAGAGATGTTTTTCAATGCAAAATCATTAAACTGGGCATCTGCTGAGTTGCTTGCTTACGGGTCTTTGCTATTGGAAGAAAAAACAGTTAGGATCACAGGACAAGATGTTCAAAGAGGTACATTCTCCCATAGACATGCTGTAGTTCATGATTCCACTACCAATAAGCCTTACAATTTCCTAAAGGAAATGAAGGATAGCAAAGGTCAATTTAGCATTTACAATTCCTTGCTCTCGGAATATGCTGTTTTGGGATTTGAATATGGATATGCAATGGCTAGTCCAAACTCCTTGGTTATCTGGGAAGCTCAGTTTGGTGATTTCGCCAATGGTGCACAGACCATGATTGATCAGTTTATCTCTTCTGGAGAATCCAAGTGGCAAAAAATGAATGGCTTGGTCATGTTGCTTCCTCACGGATATGAAGGTCAAGGCCCTGAGCATTCCAATGCCAGACCAGAAAGATTCTTGCAGCTTTCTGCTGAATACAATATGGTGGTAGCTAACATCACAGAGCCTTCCAACTTCTTCCATTTGCTGAGAAGACAAGTGGCTTGGGAATTTAGAAAACCATGTATAGTAATGTCTCCAAAATCACTTTTGAGACATCCTAAGGTTGTTTCTCCTATTGAAGAGTTTACATCGGGAGGTTTCAAAGAGATTATTCTTGATAGTACAGTCAAAGCAAAAGATGTGAAGCGAGTGATTCTTTGTTCA
The DNA here is from genome assembly GCF_022549695.1 of Belliella calami. Classification (GTDB taxonomy): domain Bacteria; phylum Bacteroidota; class Bacteroidia; order Cytophagales; family Cyclobacteriaceae; genus Belliella; species Belliella calami. The sequence goes on from NZ_JAKZGS010000008.1 coordinate 120,490, forward strand.
GGTAAAATTTTCTATGACCTAGAAGAAGTAAGGGAAAAGGAAAAAGTAAAAGATGTAGCTATCATCAGAATAGAGCAACTTCACCCACTTCCTAAAAAACAAATGCTTGATGCCATCGCCAAATACAAAGATGCTGAAGTAGTTTGGGTACAAGAAGAACCTGAAAATATGGGATACTGGAATTATATCTTGAGAATGCTCTACAAAGAGCTTCCAATGGATGTGATTGCAAGGAAAATGAGTGCTTCCCCTGCTACAGGATACAATAAAGTCCATGTGGAAGAACAATCCAATATCGTAAGAAAAGCATTAAAACTTTCATAAAACCCCTAGCCAGCTTTTAAAGAAAAGCTGGCTTAGGTTTAATTTAAATTTATTCATGTTAAATTAACCTTAAATTCTGCAATTGAATTTGGGGGTAAAAAAGAAAACACAATGAGCCTAGAAATCAAAGTCCCTACCGTTGGGGAATCTATTAGTGAAGTGACAATTGGACAGTGGTTCAAAAAAGACGGTGACTTCGTAGAAATGGACGAAGTGATCTGTGAACTGGAGTCCGATAAAGCAACTTTTGAATTGGCAGCAGAGGCTGCTGGAATATTGAAAACCAAAGCAGCTGAAGGCGATACTTTAGAAATCGGAGCAGTGATCTGCGAAATCAACACCGACGGACAAGCTGGAGGAAAAATCGAAAAGTCAGACAAACCAGCTGAATCATCGTCTTCTTCTTCTGGAGGAGGCAAAACTGGTGAGGTCAAAGATATGATTGTACCTACAGTTGGAGAATCAATCACTGAGGTGACTTTAGCAAATTGGCTGAAAGCTGATGGGGATTATGTTGAGTTGGATGAAATCATCGCTGAGGTTGATTCTGATAAAGCTACTTTTGAACTTCCTGCTGAAGCAAATGGTATTTTGAGACATGTTGCCCAAGAAGGCGATACTTTGGAAATCGGTGGTTTGATCTGTAAGATTGAAGTAATGGAAGGTGGAGCACCAGCTTCTGAAGATACTCCTGAATCAAGTGCAAAGGAATCAGCAGGTAGTTCTAGTCCTTCTGGAAACGAAACCTACGCTACAGGCCATGCTTCTCCGGCAGCTGCAAAGATCCTTGCAGAAAAAGGAATCAGCGCCAACGAAATCAAAGGTACTGGCAAGGACGGAAGAATTACAAAAGAAGATGCCGAGAAAGCTGAAAAATCAGCTCCAAAGCCAGCAGCTAAGCAAGCTGAATCCAAAAAAGAAGAAAAACCTGAAGCTGCACCTAAAGTAGCCGGATCAAGAGATAGCAGAAGGGAGAAAATGACTTCCCTTAGAAAAACTGTTTCCAGAAGATTGGTTTCTGTGAAAAATGAAACAGCCATGTTGACCACTTTCAATGAAGTGAATATGGGGCCAATCATGGAAATGAGAAAGAAATTCAAAGATCAGTTTAAGGAAAAGCATGGTGTAAACCTTGGTTTTATGTCATTCTTTACCAAAGCAGTTTGCGTGGGATTGCAGGAATGGCCAGCAGTGAATGCACAGATTGACGGAAATGAAATCGTTTACAATGATTTCTGTGATATTTCCATTGCCGTGTCTGCGCCAAAAGGACTTGTCGTGCCTGTAATCAGAAATGCAGAGGCAATGAGCTTTGAGGAAATCGAGAAGGAAGTAGTGAGATTGGCTACAAAGGCAAGAGACAACAAATTGTCAATTGAGGAAATGACAGGAGGTACATTCACATTGACCAATGGAGGTATCTTCGGATCCATGATGTCCACTCCAATCATCAACGCACCTCAGTCTGCTATCCTAGGGATGCACAATATCGTAGAAAGACCGATGGCAGTAAATGGTGAAGTGAAAATTTTACCGATGATGTACTTGGCACTTTCCTATGACCACAGAATCATCGATGGCAGAGAATCCGTTAGCTTCCTGGTAAGAGTAAAACAACTATTGGAAGATCCAACGAGATTGTTGTTTGGAGTTTAAAAAAGGATGAATTAGGAGGGTAGAGGGATGAATAGCTCCTCTACCTTTTTATTATAAAATCAAGTTTTAATTTGGGAGATGCAAGTCTTGTTTCTTGAGTCTCACATCTAATGTCTAAAAATATGTACGACGTAATCGTAATCGGCTCCGGTCCAGGAGGATATGTTGCTGCTATCAGAGCAGCCCAATTGGGGTTGAAAACTGCCATAGTAGAGAAATACCCAACACTTGGAGGGACATGCTTGAACGTTGGATGCATTCCTTCAAAAGCACTTTTGGATTCCTCCGAACATTATCACAACGCTGCCCATACTTTCAAAACCCACGGGATCAATCTGAGCAGCTTGAAAGTTGATATCAAACAGATGATTGCCAGAAAAGATGATGTTGTAAAGCAGAATGTCGATGGTATTCAGTATTTGATGAAGAAAAACAAAATTGATGTACATCAAGGTTTGGGTTCCTTTGTAGATAAATCCACCATCAAAGTAACCAAAGATGATGGCTCTTCCGAGAATATCCAAGGCAAAAACATCATCATTGCAACGGGTTCTAAACCTTCTACACTTCCTTTTATCAAGTTGGACAAGAAGAGAGTCATTACTTCTACAGAAGCCTTGAACTTGAAAGAAATTCCAAAAAACATGATCGTAATCGGTGGTGGTGTGATTGGAATGGAATTGGGGTCTGTGTATGGCAGAATGGGAGCGAAAGTTTCTGTAGTCGAGTACATGGATTCACTTATCCCAACTATGGATAGAACAATGGGTAAGGAATTACAAAAGTCTTTGAAGAAATTAGGCTTTGAATTCTACTTGAAACACAAAGTGGTGGAGGTAGAAAACAAAGGGAAAGAAGTAGTAGTCAAAGCGGAGAACTCTAAAGGAGAAACTGTAGAGCTGAAAGCTGATTATGTGTTGGTTTCTATTGGTAGAAGACCTTACACTGATGGCTTGAATGCAGAAGCTGCTGGAGTGAAAATCACAGATCGTGGTCAAGTGGAAGTTGACGACCATTTGAGAACGAATGTATCGAACATCTATGCTATAGGAGATGTAGTGAAAGGTGCAATGCTTGCTCACAAAGCTGAGGAAGAAGGTACTTTTGTAGCTGAAGTTATTGCAGGACAGAAACCACATATCAATTACAATCTTATTCCAGGAGTAGTTTACACTTGGCCTGAAGTGGCTGCAGTAGGTTTTACTGAAGAGCAATTGAAGGAAAAAGGTATTAAATATAAAACCGGCAAGTTCCCATTCATGGCATCTGGAAGGGCAAGAGCTTCTATGGATATTGATGGATTGGTAAAAGTATTGGCAGATGCTGAGACAGACGAAATCTTGGGCGTGCACATGATTGGCCCAAGAACAGCAGATATGATTGCTGAAGCAGTTGTCGCCATGGAATTCAGAGCCTCAGCAGAGGATATTTCCAGAATGTCGCACGCACATCCTACCTACACAGAAGCATTCAAAGAAGCATGTTTGGCCGCTACGGATAATAGGGCACTACATATCTAACAATTTTTTTCTTGCTCCAAATAGCAAGATTATCAAAATTAGAGCAGGGAGAGGTAGTTTCAAGCTATGTTTTCCTGCTTTTTTTTATTCACCCCAATTTTGTCAATTCTCGTTAGGGTTTTAAACTAAGTTAATCCACAGCTAAGTCAAGCTAGTGTAAATCAAAACTGTCTTTGTCTTTGAAAATAATCGTCCGTCCCTACGAGACTTTTGTCAATCTTGGGATTTCTAAGTCAGTGGGTTGAAACCCACTGTTACTAGATCGTTTGTGCCGCTGGCACTATGAGGCAAGCATTTTGATGTTTGATTTAGACCAAGATAGCTAGCTGCTGGAAAATATACATCAGCTCCATAGGAGCGACCGATCTATTAGTCATGGATTTCAATCCATGACAAGGAGATGTCATCCAAACCAGAAGTCCCGTAGGGATGATCGATACAGTATGGGGCCGATTGGCAAATTTCTATGTTAATTTTAAAAAACGAGATTGGAAGCAGGCGATGTCCGTCATTGGTTGGGGGAAAATAAAAAAAAAATTATATGTGTATCCGCTTTCTTGCACGTAGCCAAACAATAGATTTTTGGAGGATCGATTTGTATGTTATGTTGACTGTTGACAATTTTCCGGTGACGAGAATCCGCAACACATAATACCTCTTCTTACCCTACGTGCAACATTGCGGATACTCATAAAAATTTATCACTCAAGAAGGAAAAGCTATTTCTTAATATCCTTTGGCAATATCCCGAAGGCTTTTTTGAAAGCAGAGGTGAAATGGGTCGCGTGATTATAGCCCAATTCCTCGGCGATTTCTACAATTTTCAGGTCAGTTTCCATGAGCTTTTTTCGTGCCAGCTCCATTTTATAATCTTGCAAAAGTGCAAAAGCGGTCATGCCAAAAGCTTCTTTGAATTTTTTCTTAAGATCAAATTCATTCGTCCCTACCATGTTCGCCAAGTCTTTCAGACTAGGGGGATTAGACATTCTTTGGATTAAGATTTCTTTTGCCAAGTTCATTTTTTCTAGATCCATTTCGCTCAAAGGAGATTTTTTGAAGTCATGGATGTTGTCAAATTCATTCATCAATAAGATGACGAATTCCAAGGTTTTCAACTCTACATAATGACTCAAAAAACAGCCTGAGTATCTTTTTGTGGTAAAGTCTTGGATCATGGCTCGCAAAGTAGTACTGATCGAAATGTTGTTTGGAGAAAATGACTCGCCTTGGCCATGTTTGATTTTTTCTATGAAATCAGCAATCCTCAAATAGAAATCAGGAAAGTTTTTTTCCAAAAAACCTAAATGAATATTGAAAACTAAAACCTCAAAACCATCTACTGATTCGTTTTCTATGGCAATTTCATCACATTTATAATAAATGAAATTGGCAGTGAGTGGATTGATTTGGTAGATGGTTTTATTGTTTTCCTTTAAGTTGTACCTTAATTTGCCCTTCAGACAAAAGTTAACCTGTATATAATCAGGTCGTGTTTTTATAATTATAGTGTTTTGTTTATTGGTTATGCTTTTGGCGTAGCAATAATATATTTTCTCGGACAAAAATTCCTGACCAATTACACCTTCTTCTTTTATCTCTTTAAATAGAAGTTTGTTAGACGAAGTATCGGTAGAGACTTGCCAATACTCGCTCTTTTCCTGACCTTTTGGATCAATTTTATCTAAAAGTCGTTCAAATTGCTTTGTTTCTTTTTCTCCCTCTTTCGTCATTTTAATTCCCTTAAGGGTCATTAATCAAGTAATTCATCTTTTACTTTTGCATCACAAAATTAATTCTTTTTTAGACTTAATCTAAATAAATCGATGAAGAAAAATTTACATACATTAAAAACAAGTTGCTTTAAACTCTTTCCTATTCTGATTCTCATGTTGATTTCGAATGAAATCTTGGCACAAAGAATCCATGTGAATGGACAGGTGTTGGATAGTTATTCTAGAGAATCGCTTCCTGGAGCTACTATTCAAGTAAAGGACAGCCCCGCTACAGCTGTTACTGATGCTGAAGGAAGGTTCAGGATGTATGCAGAAGTTGGAGATATCTTGCTGATCAAGTTTGTAGGTTTCAAATCTCAGGAGATTTTAGCTTCCGAAGATGAACAGAATGTAACTATTTATCTTAAAGAGAATGTGACAGAATTGTCAGAAGTGGAGGTTACTGCTGCATTGGGATTTTCCAGACCAGCAAAAGAATTGGGCAGTTCTGCCCAAATTGTGGATTCTGAGAATTTGAATCAAGGCAAGACTGTGAACCCTTTGTTTGGTTTGTCAAGTAAAGTGGCTGGTCTGAGGATCAATATGTATGACAGCAAAGTAGATCCTGCAGCTCAAGTTGTGTTGAGGGGAAATCGGTCTTTGCAAAGATCTTCGGGCATCGATGGAAGAAATCCAAATGAACCAATTTATGTTGTAGATGGTGTTCCTATTCCTGATATCAGCAGATTGAATCCCAATGACATAGAAAGCATCACTGTTCTCAAAGGTGCAAATGCTGCCGCACTATATGGATCTGAAGGTGTAAATGGTGCCTTGATGATCACAACAAAGAGAGGAAGAAAAGGTGAGGGTATCGTGAGGATCAGTAACACCACGACATTCTCAAATGTCTATTTTCTTCCTGAAGCGCAGACCTTGTATGGACAAGGAAACAATGGTGTCTATAGTCCAACAACTTTCGAGTCATGGGGGCCGGCATTTGATGGTACTTCTAGACCATTTGGAAATCCCTTACCTGACGGAACTCAACCTATGCTGACTTATGCAGCTCCATCTAGAGACAATAGACTGAACTTATTCCAAACTGGTGTCAATGTTCAGAATGATGTCTCTTTTTCTGGAGGAGATGATGTAAGTACCTATTTCCTTTCTGCCCAATACGTAACACAAACAGGGATAATTCCTGAAGATAAAAACAATAGAGTCAATTTGAGATTCAATGGATCCAGAGATTTCGGAAAACTGAAAACTTCCTACAATATAAATTTTATTAACAACAAAAAAGATATTACCCCTGATGGACCTTGGATCAGTTCCTATAGAATGCCTGCCAATTTTGACTATGACATGATCAGAAACTGGGAGGATCTCAATTCTCCGGGGAACCCCAATAACTACTTTATACCCAATGGAAGCTGGCTTAGAAATCCATATTTTTTGATTGATAATATTAGAAATCAAAACAATCAGCAAATCCTAAACGGAAAGATTGAACTGAATTATGCCGTAGCTCCTTGGATGGATGTTTTGTACCGAGTGGGGATGTATTCTTCCACAGATGAAGTGCGGAATTTTACCAATAAATATCAAGCAGAAGGTACAAGAAATACACCTGGATCAGTAAGTGATCAAAGTCTCTTTTATAGAAGGTTGAATTCTGACTTGATCATTAGCTTGAAGAAAGATTTTGGTGACTTCAGCAATAGATTGCTCCTTGGACAGAATATCAGAACTGATTATAGAAAAACTCAAAATGTATCGGCAAGCAACTTGCTATATACTGACATCATCAATCCAGACAGTAGGCAAGGTGAGTTGGGCGGTGGATCTGGGATTACGGAGCAAAGATCACTTGCTGTGTATGGTGAGTATGTTGCTGGATACAAGGATCTCTTGTTTGTGACATTTACAGGTCGAAATGATTGGATTTCTACATTAAGCAAGGAAAACAGATCATATTTCTATCCAGGCGTAAGTGCATCCTTGGTAGCTTCTGAAGCGATCCCGGCATTGAGACAGGTTAGGAAATTATCATTTGCTAAAATCTACACTTCATGGAATAAGACTGGAAACGTAACCCTTTCTCCTTATCAATTGAACAATGCCTATAGTCAAAGTAATGGTTTTCCATTTGGGAACTCAATAGGATTCTTACCTGGCCTGACCAATCCAAATCCAAATATTCAACCTGAGTTTGTGACTTCCTTTGAAGCAGGATTCCAATTGGGAATGTTCAACCATAGATTGTACGTGGACGGTGCTTATGTATATTCTGATGCAGACGGGCAGATTTCAAATGCCAACATCTCCAGGGCTACAGGATACAATGCCATGTTGGTCAATTCAGGTAGAATGACGAATAATATTATAGAATTGAGTGTAAGTGGAGATGTGGTGAGGACCATGGATTGGAATTTCAATCTAGGTTTCAATTTCACCTATACCAACAATGTGGTTCGGGAACTTTATGGAGGAGCTGAGTTTCGTCAGAATTTCAGACAATCTTATGCTTTTGTCGGAGACCAATTTCCAATGCTATGGGTGAGTGACTACCAAAGAACTCTAGATGGAAGGGTAGTGGTAGATGCCGAAACAGGTGATCCATTAGTAGCACCGGATAATGTGAAGTTGGGCCCGATGGTTCCTCCTTACATGATGGGAATCAACTCTAGGATAGATTACAAAGGTTTTTCCCTAGCAGCACAGTTTGATTGGAGAATGGGAGGATGGTTCTACTCTGAGACAATTCCACCGATGTACGAATTCGGAACACACCCAATCACAGCAGCTTATGGAAGGGAAGCTTTCGTATGGCCAAATTCAGTGATAGAAACTTCACCAGGAGTGTTTGTAGAAAACACAAGTCTGACCACATCAGGTGGAGGAAAGGAGTTTTGGACGAGACAAGGCGCTGTTCAGAGTAATACTGCTGCAAAAGCTGACTTCTTCAAGCTTCGTGAATTGAGCCTTAGCTATACTGTTCCTGCGACACTATTGCAGGGTCAGAAAATTTTCCGCGAAGCTTCAGTAGGAGTGGTTGCTACGAATTTATTTATCATAACTCATTCAAGTAATAATATCGGTGACCCAGAGTATTTATACAACAACACAGATGGGTATTACAGTTTTAGGCAAGTTCCTCCGATGCGAACAATTGGCTTCACTGTGAATGCTTCTTTCTAACATTATAAATCTCCAATCGAATTCAAAAATGAAAAGATATATTTTAAATACCCTTTTTGCACTTTCACTATTTGCCCTGTCTTCTTGCGACGAATTTCTGGACGTGAATAGCAATCCTAACAGCCCAATTGGTGACAACCTTCCACTGAGCGCTAAGCTACCTGGGGCATTGGTGTCAGTGGCCAACCAGGAAACACTCCAACTAAATCAAATAGGTTCATTCTGGGGAGGTTATTGGGGGACGAACAATGAAGGAATCAATCAGTTTTTTGATTTGAAAACCTACAATGGCCAAAATATCAGAAGTCAAAGAGAAGGTATTCCTGTTTGGGAAAATGGCTTCAACAACATCCTTTACTTCAGATTGATTCAGGAAGAAGCCGAAGAGAATGGGCAATTATTTTATGCCGGCACTTCGAAAATAATGCAGGGAATGCTGTTTTTGAGATTGGTAGATATGTATAACAATATCCCTTTTGACGATGCTGCGCAGGGAAGTGAATTAATCAACCCTAAGTACGAACCGGGAAATGTTGTCTATCAGAAATCTATCGATTTGATCTCAGCTGGGATTGACGATGTGAAAGCTTCTGGAGTAATTCCCCAAAATCACGGAGATGTATTGTTCAATGGTGATAAAGTGCTTTGGGCAAAATTTGGAAATACCTTGAAGCTAAGGGCTTTGATTAGGCAAAGCGAAAAAGCTGATGCAGGTTATATTTCTTCAGAAATCCAAAAAATAAGCGCAGAAGGAAGTGGGTTTTTGTCAGCAGGTGAAACTGCCGCTGTCAATCCAGGATATCTGAATTCCAATGGGAAAATGAATCCATTTTGGGCGTCCTACTATAGGGATGTTCAGGGAAATACTACTGCCAACTACCAGAATATTCGTCCTACAAATTACTTGCTAAGTCAATTGGAAAGTAAAAATGATCCAAGGTTGGAGCGATTGTATGTAGCGGTGGATGGTAGTTACAAAGGTGTGGTGTTTGGAAATTCTGAAGCAGGAAATCCGGACTTTGAAAGGAATGCAACATCGGCATTTAGAGGACCAAATGAAAATGGAGGTCAAGCGACTGGCATTTTTCATGCACTGAATCAATCCAGTGTGATTCTGAGTGATTTTGAAAGTTTGTTTTTGCAAGCTGAAGCTGCACACAGAGGTTGGGTTTCCCAAGATGTAGCGTTGCTGTACAATCAGGCAATTGCGCAGTCATTTTCTTACACTAAAGTCCCAGCAGCCGCATTGAGCAGTTACCTAGATCAAGAATCAGTGGCGATCACTTCAGGTCCCAATCGTCTAGAAAGAATCATAGAGCAGAAATGGTTGGCACTAAACAGCGTAAGCAGCATAGAAGCATGGAATGATTTCAGAAGGTTGGGAATTCCAAATTATCCAAGAACAGCAGCTAGTGGCGTGACCGGAATACCTTTGAGATTGATGTACCCAGAAACAGAAAGAGGAACAAACAATGAAGAGGTCGTAGCCCAAGGAAATGACGAAATGCTGACTGCAAAAATATGGTGGATGCCGTAAGGAAAGAGTCAACTGTCAAGAGATTAGTTGATTGAGTTATTGGTTGATTAGGTTTTTGGTTAGTGCATCCTTTTATAAAGAATGTGTATATCCGCTTACTTATCAGTAGTCAAACAAATTGATTTGTTTTAAGTCAATTGATGCACTAACAACTAATAACCATATTAACCTGTGGCCTAAATAAAAAAGTGTTAAGCGTTAAAACGTTAATTGTTAAGTGCTTTTAACGTTTTAACGCTTAACATTGAACATTTTACCAAGATAGTTGTAGAGAGTCGCACTCACAGATCAGAGGATAAAGTTTGTCCAATTTCTAAGACTAGGCAATATTATCAAATAGTAAAAAGGAAACATATAAATATTCTAATATGGCAAATGTAAATCAAACAAAAGGTCTCTGGCAGAAAACCAGGAAATTCTTCAATGATGTCCATTTATGGGCAGGCTTGATTAGTGGGTTGGTAATTCTTGTAGTTTGCCTGACAGGGACTATTTATGTTTATAATACGGAAATCAGGGAGATGGGAGCATCACATCTGTATAAAGTAGAAGTGCCGCAGGATACAAGAAAACTCAGTCCTGACAAGGTTATTGAACTTGTCAAAGCTGAGACGGATGCACCTATTACAGGAATTAGCATTGAAAAATCTGCAAGTCGACCATTTCAAGTAAATACAAGGCCAGAAGGCGGCAATAGTAGGTTTGGAGTAACCTATTTTGTAAATCCCTACACCGGTCAAATCTTGGGCAAAAGTGATGAGCCCAATCAGGTGGCAGAATTCATGGGTTATATGTTTAGTCTTCACCGATGGTTGTTGTTGGACAAAATCGAGGAACCATTGATTGGGGATTTGCCAAACAGGACTCTGGGGAGTTATATTACAGGTGCATGTACTATTTTGTTTACCATCGGAGTGATTACGGGAATGATCATCTGGTTTCCCCAAAGAATCAAAAATTGGCGACAAGGATTGAAAGTCAAATTTGGGAAAAGCTGGAAACGGACAAACCATGATTTGCACAATACCTTGGCTTTTTATTCGATTATAATACTTTTTTTGATGGGTGTCACTGGCCCATTCTGGTCATTTCCATGGTATAGGGAAGCATTGCAAAAATCATTGGGCACTTACCAGGAAAGACCTGCTCCAGGTGCTGAAAGAGGGCAAGGAAGAGAAGGCCAAAAAAGGGGAGCTGATGATGGAAAACAGGGAGATTCGACCCAAGAAGAAGTCAATGTGCCAATTCATTCCATTATGGATTACATAGCAGTGGTTGACCATCACTTACAGTATGAAGGGAATTACAGAGTGAATTTGCCACAAAAAGCTGGAGATCCAGTGAATATCCAAAAAGGAAGGACAGGTTTTTTTGCACCATCTGCTGGTGACAAAGTCGTTTTGAATTCTGCCAACTTGGAAGTCATAGAGAAGGATATCTTTAGAGACAAACCTTTCAATGAGAGGGTTTCCAGTTCGATTAAAGCGCTACATTTAGGTGATGTTTATGGGCAATTTTCAAAGTTGTTGTATTTCATTGCTTGTTTGATAGCCACTAGCTTACCTGTCACCGGGACGCTGATTTGGATCAACAAAATGAAAAAGAAAAAACCAAATCCAAGAAGAAAAGTAAAGACTTCTGACACAAAAACACATTCAGAGGTGTTGAATTAATTCTGGGTTAGATGATTTAAGGTTAAAAAATTTTATAATCATAGAATCTTAGAGAGTAAAAAATATTTAAACTAAAGCTTATCCATGTTTTAAGTTCAGCTTTCTTTAGAATTATGTAAAGGAAAAATCTAAATTTGATTTTTCCTTTTTATGTATATCCTTTTTCATACCAGTAGAATCTAAATAATTGAATTAACCTGTGATTTCGAACCAATATCAATAAATATCCAATATCTATTAGTATCAGTTTGCCAAAAAACAATCGTTTAATTGATTAGTGGCATGATTGGGGATAATCATATTACTTTTTTAAAAAATGCTTTACCAAAGTTAATCCTACTTTTCTTTCTTTGATTGACTATTTTTAGAAATTCATTTACCTTGTTAAGTAACAGACAAATTAAGGGCCTATCAAGCCAAGTATTATCATTTTATCTAGCAATCAATTATTTTATACAATGTCAAATAGCTTACTTTTCATTATTGCTTTATTCTTTTTTGTAGCCTGTAGTAGTCCTAAGGAGACAAAAGTAATTAATTTGAAATATTCTATTGAAGAACAAATCAAAATTGACTTAGATAGTGTTTCTACCCCAATTAATTATTGTGTGCAACTTTTAGAAACTGACTCATGTAGATTTGTGGCAACAATGGGCAGGACTCCCTTTGGGATAAATATTTATAATCTGGAAACAAAGAAGAAAGCTCATCAAATAAAATTGTCATCTGATGGTATTGATAAAGTTGGAGTATCAAATGGTTTCTTTATTCAGAGTGCAGATACCGTATTAATCACATCTGTTCCTGCGATTGTTTCAATATTTGATATCAATGGCAAAAAGGCAAGAGATATTAAAATAGAAGGGTCAGATCAGTATGTACAAACTATTTCCTCTAGCAATTATCGACCATTGATTATTGAAAATCAAAAAATTTATGGAGCTTACCCTTTTATCACCAAACATTGGGAAACGTCTTTAAAAGATGTGTCAAAATACCAACATTTATTTGAATATGATCTAGTTAAATCGACTATAAAATGGCTGAATTATTCACTTCCAGTTGGTTTTTGGGATAGCGGAATATTTTCACCTGAATTTAGCCTGATATCAAAAGGGGATTCTATAGTTACTGTTTTTAGTAGAGATCTTAGGATTAATGTTTTTTCAAAATCCCAAAATAAAATTATAAGCACATTAGACCTTGACACCCCTGAAAAAATGGAATTTGCTAAATATCAAGAAAGGCCTTATGGGGATGAAGGTGTCATAAAAGGATTGGAAAATGGGGTTATAAAAGGGATGGTATTTGATAAATACAGAAATGTTTATTACGTAATTTTTGAACTCCCTACAAATCCTGAATTATATCAATTAAGCTTATTGCAGTTATACTCAAATAGACCTGACTTTAAAGTCTTCGTATTGGATTCTAATTTTGAATACAGGGGTGAAGTTTTGTTTAAGAACTACTCAGCAGATCAAAGAGAGTTGTTTGTTGGAAGGAAAGGTTTGTATGTTTCAAGGAACAATCAAAACAATATAGATTTTGATGAAAACTACCTCATTTATGATGTTATCAGGTTTGAAGGTTTGGATTATGAAGATTAATGTACTGGTATTGTTGGGCATGGTTTTGCTTTTGACTGCTTGCACTAAGCCAGAGCGGAATGATTTCGATTTTGTTAAGGAGCAGTTTGATATTCCTCAATCTTCAGAGTGGATTTTGGTGGTCAACCCATCTGCTTGCAAAGGGTGTTTGGATATTTTGTTTAAGCAACTCTCTGATGAAAAATTAGAAAATGGTTCGTTGGTGATCATCAGTCCAAGTATTAAAACGTACCTCAATAATCCATATCTATCTCAGTTAAAAATTCCAATTTTCTTTGACACGGGTAGGTTTTTGATTGAAAAAAATCATTATGATGTCAATGATGAATTGATTCTTTTGAGCTCAGAGTTAACATTAAAGTTTAAAACAGATGATTGGTTGAGTTTAAAAAAAAAAATTAAAATAAATAGGCTATCCAAATCTGGATAGCCTATTTATTTTACGAAAAACTAATTACAGAGATACTTCTTAAACTCCTGATAATCATTTTTCAATGCTATAGTTTTCTTTTCTCCTTCCAAAAACTTTGCAAGTCTTTCTGGGAGTTCAAGCTTCAATTCCAAGACTTCTTCTACTACATTTCTGAATTTGCCAGGATGTGCGGTTTCCAAGAAAATCCCCACATATTCATCTGGTGATATGTTTCGGAAATTTCTTAAACCCAAATATCCCACTGCACCATGCGGATCCATGATGTAGTTGCTGTTTTGTTTGACATTTTTCATTCCATTGATAGTATCTTGATCATCAAAGTAAAAACCCTTCACCTTTTGCCTGAAAAGTGCTTCATCATTGCCAAACAATGCCAGTAGTCTGTAGAAATTGCTGGGATTACCTACGTCCATGCTATTGCTGATAGTTTGTAGTGAGGACTCGGTAGTAAATGGATTTCCTGCCAAATAATTGGGAACGACCCTGTTTACATTTGTGGAAGCGATGAAAGTGTCAATAGGTAAGCCCATTCTCTCAGCCAAGATTCCTGCGCCAAGATTCCCGAAATTCCCGCTAGGAACAGATATCGCCAGCTTTTTGTCAGTTTTCGGAAGTCTGGAATAAGCATAGAAATAATACAGGCATTGTGGAATCCATCTTGCTATATTGATAGAGTTGGCTGAGGTCAGGAGCATTTTTTCATTCAGTTCCTTATCCAAAAATGCCTCTTTGACCATTTTTTGACAATCATCAAATACACCATCGACTTCCAAAGTTGAGATGTTTTCTCCGAGCGTGGTAAATTGCTTTTCTTGTAGTTCACTTACTTTCCCCTTAGGATAGAGAATGATGACTTCTACTCCAGGTACTTTGTAGAAACCATTGGCGACAGCACTGCCTGTATCACCTGAAGTGGCCACAAGCACTCTTACTTGCCTGTCTTCGCCTTCCATCAAAATCGACATCAATTTTGAGCAGAACCTAGCCCCAAAATCTTTGAACGCCAATGTTGGGCCATGAAATAATTCCAAAGTATAGACTCCCTCCTCAATTTTTACCAAAGGAGCATCAAAGGTTAAAGTGTGGTCGACGAGTTCTTTGATCTGCTCCACCGACAAATCCTCACCAAACAATGCTGTGATAACTTCATAGCCAATTTCCTGAAAGCTAAGGTCTGGTAACTTATCAAAAAAATCCTGAGGAAGTGTAGGGATTTTTTCTGGCATATAAAGCCCTTGATCGGGTGCAAGACCTTTGATCACAGCTTCCTTGAGGCTTACTCTATGCTCTGGGTTATTTGTACTGTAAAAATTCATTGTGATGATTTTATTATGAATATATGCTTTTCCGCCAGTAATTTCAGTATTTGTTCCACCCCGAATTACAAGTGTTAATTATAGTTTTTGTTTAATATCAACAAGTATCATGTATCAATAAATAACTTGTCCGCTTCTGGTGGATCGAAATGGATAAAACTGGAGTTAATGCTTTGAATATTGACATGATTTTGTAAAATCAGATTTTTTATGATGTATCAAATTACGTAGGCGCCTCTGTCATTGACTTCAGAAATGTAAACATCCACATCGAGCCCTATTTTTTTGAAAACTTCGCTGCCTTTTGTACCTACTGCTGTAGCGATCTTTTTGGATGGTGACAGGACGAAAATCGTTGGGCCTGAGCCTGAGATTCCTGAACCCAATGCTCCGATAGATTTGATGGCATCTCTCAATTCATAAAATCCTGGGATCAAAAGTGCCCTTGTTGGTTCTGCAATAACATCCTTAAGCGATCTGCTGATCAGATCGAAATCTTTTTGGAACAAACCTGCGATCAAACCTGCAATATTTCCAGACTGGATAGTAGAATCTTTGAGGGAAATCTGTTTTCTCAATACAGATCTAGAATCAGATGTGTTGAGTTCGAGATGGGGATGCAAAAGTGTACAATAAAGCCCGTTGGGAACAGGGAGTTTGATGACATCGAGTGGTTCGTAATCCCTGATCAATACAAATCCTCCAAGCAAGGAAGGTGCGACATTGTCAGCATGTGCTGCCCCGCATGCGATTAGCTCTGCCTTGACAGCAAAATCTACCAGTTGCTTTTTGTCAAATGGATAACCCAAGAGTGCATTAGCAGCTACGAGCGCTGCAGCTGCACTGGCTGCCGAAGAGCCCATTCCAGAACCAAGAGGAAGACCTTTATACAAAGATATTTCCATACCTTTTTTATAATCCAACTGATCCAACATGGCTTGGATTGCTACAGTGCATGTATTCTTTTCTGCTTCATAAGGCAATCTTCCTCCATCTCCTTCGATATTGACTACCCTAAGACCGGGAGTCTCACACAGGGAAACTTCCACCTGATCTCCCAATTCATCTATAGCGAAACCTAAGATGTCGAAACCACATGAAACATTGGCGACGGTTGCTGGGGCAAATGCCCTTATCGATTTTTTCATGATCTTGTATAATTTCCTAGTCGGATAACATCTGCAAATACACCTGCCGCAGTCACATCCGCACCTGCTCCAGGACCTCTGATGATCATTGGGAAATCATGGTACCTTTCAGTTGTGAAAAGAATCATATTATCACTTCCCTTCAATGTGCTGAATGGATGCGAATTATCCAGTGATTTCAAGCCAACTTTAGCTTTTCCATTTTCAAGGGTTGCCATGAAGCGGAGTTTTTCACCTCTTTCTGCTGCTTCGGCAAGAAGCTGCGCAAATTCGCCATCATGACCTTGAAGCTTTTGGAAGAATTCATCGACAGATTTAGCTTCAACACAGTCCTCTGGCACCATACTCTGTATGCTGATGTCTTCAAAATGCAAATCCTGCTCGGCTTCTCTTCCCAAGATCAATATTTTTCTGGCAACATCCATTCCGCTCAAGTCGTCTCTAGGATCTGGTTCTGTGTATCCTTTCTCTTTTGCAAGTTTCACCACTTCACTAAATGGAGCACCTTTTTCCAATTCACTGAAAATATAATTCATCGATCCACTCAATACAGCCTCAATTTTGATCACTTTATCACCACTTAGCATGAGATCTTGTAGTGTGTTGATGACTGGAAGTCCGGCAGCTACATTGGTTTCATAAAGAAACTTCACACTTCTTTTTCCAGCCAGTTTCTTGAGGTTCTTATATTTTTCCAATGAACTTGAATTTGCCTTTTTGTTAGGTGTGACTATAGCCACTTTTGCTTCCAAGACTCTCTCATAGAAATCCGCCACATCTTGGCTGGCAGTACAGTCCACAAAAACTGAATTGGAGAAGTTCATGGATTCCATTTGGGTAATGAATTTATCCAAATCCATTTCCATAGCTCCATCAGCATTCTCAGGAAGGGGACAATTTTTCAAATCGAATCCATCTTCATTGAATGCCATAAACCTGGAATTGGCAATTCCGTGAATTTGTATGTCAAGTAGGTTTTCTTTTTGGAGCTTTTGCTGCTGAGTTGCGATCATTTTGGTCAATGCCTGACCAATCAGACCTACACCAACCAAGAATACGTGAAGTACTTTATTGTCAGATAGGAAAAATGCTTCATGCAATGCATTGAGTGCTTTTTGCAAATCGGATTTTGACACTACAGCAGAAATATTCAACTCAGAACTTCCTTGTGCAATAGCATAAACGTTCACGTTGTTTCTTCCCAAAGCTTGGAACATCCTTCCACTTGCTCCTGGATTTTGTTTCATATTTTCTCCCACCACGGCTACGATTGCCAAGTCAGAGATCACATGGACCACATCGATTTCTCCATTTCTGATTTCATGGAAAAATTCCTTTTCTATTGCTTCTTTGGCCAAGGTTACTTCAAATGATCTGATTGCCAGACAGGTAATCTGCTCTGATGATGCCTGAGAGATCAAGATCACATTGATGTTCACACTTGCCAAAGCGGTAAATATCCTTCTGTTGACATCTATCACATCCAATATGCCTGCACCTTGGATATTGAGTAGGGATATGTCAGACATGGAAGAAATCCCCTTGATCAACTTGCCCGAAGGAGCATCACCATTGATCAAAGTGCCAGGATTTGAAGGTTCAAAAGTGTTTTTGATGTAGATCGGAATCCCTTTTTTCATCGCAGGCATCATGGTAGAAGGGAAAATCACCTTGGCTCCAAAATGCGACAGCTCCATCGCTTCACTGTAACTCAATTGAGGAATAGTGAATGCAGTATATACCAACCTTGGATCAGAAGTCATTACTCCAGATACATCTGTCCAAATCTCCAAACTCTCAGCATGTAGGGCAGAGGCAAAGATAGAAGCGGTGTAATCAGAGCCACTTCTTCCCAAAGTCGTGGTTTCACCTTTGGAAGTAGATGCTACAAATCCAGTTATGATTTGGATAGTGTTATTGTTATGGAAATAGTCCAGGATCAAATCATTGGTAGCAGGAAAATCAACTTTGGCATTTCCAAATCTATCATTGGTACGGATGACATCCCTTGCATCCAGATATTTTGAGTTGAAGCCTTCTACTTTGAGTGCTTCTGCCAATACGAATGCTGATAATCTTTCTCCAAAACTTGCCACATAGTCCAAGGTACGAGGGGAACATTCTTTTATTAAAAATATTCCGTGAAAAAGGTCTTCCAATTCATTGAAACGGACTTTTACATAAGTGAGAACAGGAGATTGCAAATGAATCGGGAAAAGCTGTCTTACCAATTCTATGTGACGATCTTCCAGTACTTTAATATCTTCTGTATAAGATTTATCACCATTTTTTGCAGCAGCAGCACTATTGAGCAAAACTTCCGTCACGCCTCCGAATGCTGAGAAAACTACAGCTATATTTCCTTCTGATTGACTTTTTCTAATGATTTCAAATACCTTTTTGATATTCTCTTGGTTTGCGACTGAGGATCCTCCGAATTTTAAGATTTTCATAAAAATTGATTGCTTTATGATGAATAATATAATATGATAGTAAGATCCAATAAATCGGACCTTGATAGAAAGGGCTATATGTATAAGGGATCACGGGATTAACCCGTAATGGTGGTAGTGGTAGTAGTAAAAGTAGATGTGCTCATGCCAAAAATGCAGTCACCCTCAGTACAAGCTACTGAAATTACTGTTTTGGATATGTTTTTTGCCGAGAAATGCATGAGTTATTTTTTGATGACACAATTCTAGTTACATTTTTCCAAAAACCAAAAATAAATTTGTTGTTTTTTTAAATTAACACTTCATCTGTTAAGGATTTATTAATTTTTCATTGCTTTTATTACGTATTGTAACTGCTTATTTCAGATTTAAATTTGGTTTTGTTAATTATATTTTAAAGATTGTTCTAAAATAAATCATTTTGAGACTTGATTATGGTAATTTTTCTATTTTTCGAAAAGTCTATTATAACTTATGCTCAAGTTGTAAGTAATGGAAAATTTAAAAAAGACTGATTTATTTTAGAATTTTATTAAATTGGTGCGAGCTTCTTTATTTTATCAACTTCAAATTACCAATGATTTAGCCAAACGCTTTAAATACTTCAATGAATTTACAAGTAGGCTTCAAAGTAGCTGATCAAAAAGTAAATACCAATTTAACTAAATTCTTTTATAAAAATGACCATTTAAATTATTCAATCATGAAAAAATTATCGAATGTATTGTTCCTTCTTGTCTTCTTATCATTTTCGTCGTGTGATTCGATCAGTAAAATGAACCCGCTAAGTATGCTAACAGGAAATAACTGGGTATTGTCCTCTATTTTGGGTGGAGGTTTAGATGCTAGTAAATTTACAGCGGGACTTCCATTTTTGAATTTTATGGATGGAGGCAAACTATCAGGTTTTGCTGGATGTAATAATTTCTCAGGAAACTTTAAATTAGATGGAACATCCTTGAATCTGGATCCAGGAGCAATGACCAAAAAAGCCTGCGGAGACGGAAATGGGGAAAATCAATTTGTTTCTTTGCTTTCACAAGCCAAAAACATGAAAGTAGCCAAAGATAAATTGACACTATTTGATGGTGCAAAAGAGCTTATGAGTTTTGTTCCGCAAGCGAAATAACAAGGGGTTTAATTTCGAATTTCCTGTTTCGGGAAATTTGAAATAGTAGATTCAACGAAAAAAGGCTGTTTGATAAGTCCTTTTTAAATACATGGCTACCTGATTTCTCGGGTAGCTTTTTTTGTTAATCCTAAATTGTCATTCTGATGTCTGGAAAAACAAGACTCAAATATTGTCCTGAAATACTATGACCTCCATTCATCAGAGTATCCCTCTAGTGTAGCCAACATCGATTATCCGCATGATTTTATTTGAAGTTTACCTTCTGGATTCATTGCGGCTAATCATATTAATCTTTTTCTTTTATCATAAAAAGGCCATCATTCATATTTCCAAAAGACTTCCCTTGATAGATTAGCACAACCTTTTTTCCATTGGTATATTCCTTGGGAATTTTGTAAAAATCGATCATCACTTTATAGTCTGGAGTGTCTGAGGTGTAGCCCACCATTTGCCCATCAGTTTTAAACACGAAGGCTTCTTTTTCTAATGGTATTTTCATAAAGGCATTACCAAACCACCACCAATAGCTTCCATGTCCGGCTGTGGGGCTGCCAATATTCGCCAGCGGATTATGTCGTGACCAGTTGTACCGCTGCTTTGCAAAAAAAGCAACATCAATACCAGTGTTTTGATCGGCAAATCGGTAATAATTATCCAGATTATTGACCATTACCCAAGATTGATAATTCTCGGTTGGATAATCTTCTTCTGCAATATCCTCTAAAATCTCACCCTTTGCATTAAAAAATATCCAAACTTCTTCGTAATTCAATCCTACACCAAATAGCGCTTTGTCTTTATTATAAAAGACCCTTGATTCCTGTGTCCAGAAATATGGGTCATCACTTATCTCTTTATTGTTCCAATCTTCACTGGGGTATATTGACATTCTGTTTTTCAACCCTAAATCTTGATCGGTTATTTTGATAAATTCATATCCTGAAACTTCGAAAGTGCGTGAATCATTGATCTGGTCGAGATAGGGAAAGTTCCATTTTTCCCACATCGAGTTTTCCACTTTGTGCTTGTTGAGCTGATAAATAAAAAACCCAGTTGCTAACAAGACAAGTACAGCTATTGATAAAAACATTTTTTTCATTGTTTAAGGATTAAAATCATCTAGATACACGAATAGTTTTTTTATGCCCGACTTGGGATGGGGTAATTCAATTTCCAGTACTTTCTCTTGACGCAAGGTCATTGCTATTAGGTCAGTGCCTAATTGTAAAAAACTCTCCTTATACCCGCAAAATTCAGCTGTATGATTGCGATGAACTACCTCTATTGGGTAATCATTTCCAGATGCAAAGCTAATATTGCGACCTGCTCCTTCCAACACAACCAACTTTGAATAGTTAGCATTGGCTTGCCATCCTTCAAAATCTTCCTTCCTAAATATGTGAGGCTCGTCTAGAGGTAGACTTTTTAATATATCAATGATCGTTTTTTGCATTGTTATGATTCTGAATATAAGAATAGTAAAAATGAGAATGAAAAAAGTAAATATCAATTTTGAGTTAAAGAAAAAATGGCTACCCAGTAAAATTAGGTAGCCATTCAATTTTTTTTAAGAATACTTATTAAATATCCTCTTTTATCATTTGCACCCTACTTTGTGTCTGGTATCTATAATATATGTGATTTTCCAACCCTCTGATGTTTTGATCAATTGGAAAGAGTTGACACCACAATGGCTAAATCCTTCATTGACATAAAATTCGTATGGAGTCCATGCAGAAGCCATGTTGCCATCTATCTTGATTTGATAGTCAAGAATTTGCTCATCCAAGATGGTATTGTCCGGCGTTGTGGCAATTCTATTTAGAAAATCTTGGACAGAATTGCTACTAATAGTCGCACCGTCAGATCCGTCGATGGTTGTTTGCATAATAGCATCTTTTAAGAAAGCTTTTTCCAAAAGATCCTGATTTTTTGTTTTCATTCCTTCAAAAAGAGAAGCAATTACTATTTCTACTTCATTTTCTTCAGACTGTGCATTTGCAAATAAAATCTGTGAAAATATCAGGGTTAAAACGATGAGTGAATTTCTCATTTCTTTTTGATGTCTCCACCAGTATTTGTTTTGACATCTATCAAAGTAGGGTCTCCTGTGTATGTGATTTTTGCACCTGTGGCAGCAGAGCCTTTGATAGATTCTGTCACATTAAACTCAGCTTTGGCTGCAGTATTGGCCAACACTTCAGAATGGGTGACGGTAAGTTTTGCAGCGTCCACTGTCGCATTAGTATATGCTTTAAGGTCGAAGTTCTCACTTGATCCTTTTACTGCAATTTTTGAATTGGTATTAGCTTCTATAAATAGATTTGAAGCCTCAACAGAAGCTTCAATGTATGCATTGGAAGCCGCATATAGATAGACTTGGTTGCCAGCTAATTCATTTTTCACAAAAACCTTTGAGCTAGTCGTGGCTTGAACTTCGTCAATATCTATATAAGTTATGGTGACTTTTACAGAACTTGACCTAAAGTTTCCCCTACCGAGTTTTACTTCAAGCGCATCCTCTGACACATTCGTCTCCACTTTATCCAATTCCACTCCTGAAGCGACAATAGAAATGGAGTTTTTGTCGCCTTTTACTAATTCTGCTTCGATTGAATTGGCAACTTTGACACTCGAAAAATTCCTTAAATCCCGTGTTTCCTTATTTGTTTGTGCGAAGGAAAAGATTGCCGAGATTGAGAAAAGAAAGGCAAATAATACTTTTAGTTTTTTCATGATTGTTTTTTTATACACCTCCATATAGTTTAAAGGTCATATTTCGCAGATCAGGGTTGTTTACAGCATAATGCATAGCTTCTGCTATTTCCGAAGGATGAACCCATTCAGAGAAATCGGCATCTGGCATAGAATCCCTATTCTCAGGTGTATCGATAATACTGGGTACAAATATGTGTGACCTTATTTTACTGCCCTTGGATTCTTCTGCAACAAAGTCTGCTAGATTGACCACCATTCCTTTACTCAAAGCGTATGCCACAACTTCTTTGCCGTCTTCTGGCTGAAGTGCAGGTCGTGCTCCTACGAAGAGGAAGTTGCCTTTATTTGCTTTTTTCATCATTGGAAGGAAGTTTTTTACCAAGTTGAAAGTTGAGAAAAAATTCAGTTTTACCATTTTATTGATATCATCTGTAGAAGTGTTTTCGATGTTTCCGCCGCTGTATCCACCTACCAGTAAGATGATAGCTTCTACTTCTCCATATTGCATGATATATTCTTTGGCAAAATCTGAGGCTGATTTTTCATCTGTCACATCGACTTCATATACATCATCTGCTTCTTCGATCTCGTCACCCGAACCAGGAAGAACCGTAGCTATGATTTTATACCCTTCTCTTTTGAATTTTTCAATAACTGCACTTCCAAGATTTCCGGCACCTCCGGTAATGATTATATTCCGATCCATATATCTAGTTTATTATTATGTTTGCATTATAATCTAAAATTAAAGGTAAATTTCTCGAAAGCCTTATGAATTTAAAAAAATCAGCTGCCCAAGTCATAGAAAATAAAAAGAGAAGGGTGTTTTTAATCAAATTGGCCATTTTTCTGCTATTATTAATTTTAATTCCCATCTTTCAGACATTTGTTTTAGATAATTACTTTATCAAGCAATTGTTTGCTTCACTGCTATTTTTATTGGGGTCTAACTTGATTATTTCTCTTGCTAGAATGATAACGGCTAGATTTTACATGCGGAAAATCAAAGAGGATAGGGTGCATGGAAATTTCCTTTTGGGAATTACTTGGATTTCAAACATTCTCAATGCTATTGTCTTCATTATTGCAATCATGTTCCTTTTTGCCATCAATCCACTGGAATTTCTAACCAGTCTTACGATAGTAGCTGCAGCAATTGCAATCTTGAGTAAAGAATATGTGACAAATATGATTAATGGTTTGATCATCATGTTTACAGATCAATTTTCTTTGGGAGACAAAATCAAAATAGGTGATAATATTGGAACAATTTCAGATATTACTTTACTTAATTTGGTTTTGAAAAATGATAATGATGACTTGATCATAATTCCAAATAACCTAGTGCTCTCTGCTCAAGTTATCAATCAAAACCCCTCAAAAAAGAAAGTTCAAATATTCTTTGAAGTTCCATTGGGTACTATTCTATCTACAAATGAAATAGAGGAAGCGATATCTTCTTATTTATTGGAGAAAGTTGATGATGTGGCTCAGCTCAATCTTTCTGTAATTTTATCAGATCTATTGAAAGATTGTAAGAAATTTGAGATCAAAGTCCATACAAAACCTTCTGAAGAACAGAAAATAGAGAGGATCATAAAGGAAGCTTTGTTGTTATATATAGATGAAATCAAAAAGTGAGAATTATTTTGACCAAGTTTTTCAGGTCGTAAGGTTGATTCCTTATGGTAGAGTCACTTCTTATGGAGCCATTGCAAATTATCTAGGGTTAAAAAGCGGAGCTAGAATGGTAGGGTATGCAATGAATGCTTCCCACTCACAAAATGATATACCGGCACATAGGGTGGTCAACAGAAATGGGATGTTGACGGGGAAACATCATTTCCAATATCCCCACCAAATGCAAGACTTACTAGAAAAAGAGGGGATTTTACTACAAAATGATAAAATTGTTAATTTTGACAAAGTTTTTTGGGATCCAACAAAGTGCCTTTTATAAGTAAAAAAGACCGTTTTATTGAAAAATAAATATAAAATTATTTTTTTTTCGACATTTTTTTACAGTTTTTGATTTTTGAGTATGCTTTTTGCAAAAAGTACCACAAATGATAAATAAGTATGGAAACTGAATTAAAAAGTCACATCGCAGAGAACCTTAGAAAACACAGGGTTTTAAGAGGTTATACTCAGGAGTATATCGCTGAGTATTTAGGGAAAAGAGATTACACTGCATATTCAAGATATGAGCAAGGAAGATCTAATCTCAAAATGGAAGATGCTATCAAGCTTGCCAATCTATATGAAGTAGATGTACAGGAATTGATTTCTGTTACACCATCTGTTTCTTCCTTTACGGAGAATCCAAGAAAAAACAGCGGTTCTGTATCTATCTTAGTTGATTTGGATGGTTCTAGCAACACATTGGAAAGCAATATCAACAAGTTGAAAAGAATCAATGACTTGCTGGCAAAGCAGGAGATTTGATTATCTTTTTCTAATCAGATAGAGTCCCATAAACATCAATATTCCATTGAGAATGAGTGCTTCAAAGCCAAATTTATAACCCCAAAAAAGGGCTTCTGAATTTTGGCTGATGATGAATGTAAGAACTGGTGCGGAAACTGCAAGAAATGGCACAAAAATGTCCTTTACTTGGTGTTTGGTAAATAAGCCAAAGGCGTACAATCCGAGTAAAGGGCCATATGTGTATCCTGCAATTACAAAAACTGCATTAATTACACTTTGGTCATTGATCCACCGAAACATGATGATCACGAGAAACATCAGAAATGTAAACCCCAAATGCACTTTCTTTCTCAAATTTACTTGTTGGGCTTTTGGGTATTTTTTTTCAATTTCCAAGAAATCATAACAAAATGAAGTGGTAAGTGCCGTCAAAGTGGAATCAGCACTGGAATAGGCTGCGGCAGTGATCCCTAGTACAAATACAATCCCTGCAAAAGCTGTAAATTCTGTAGTCGCCAAAAATGGGTACAAATCATCTGTTCTGGTTGGAATAGCTATTCCATTGGTTTCGGCATACAGATACAACAGAATGCCTAAGGAAAGAAACAAGAGGTTTACAAATACCAATATTATTGTAAACCAAAGCATATTCTTCTGTGCATCTCCGATATTCTTACATGTCAGGTTTTTCTGCATCATATCTTGGTCTAGACCAGTCATCACGATTGTGATAAATGCTCCAGAAACAAACTGCTTGAAGAAGTTCTGGCCAGATTGCCAATTCCAGTTGAAGATTTCTGATCTTGAATCAGTAGCAATTACCCCAATGTACTCCGAAATTGTATCGATACCCAAGTCTTTTCCAATAAGATAGATGCTGGTCAATACTGCGGCAAGCATAAAGAACGTTTGTAAGGTATCGGTCCATACCACAGTTTTGATTCCACCTCGATGTGTGTAAAGCCAAATGAGAGACACGGTGATCAAGACAGAAACCCAAAATGGAATTTCCCAACGGTCGAATAATATCAATTGAAGTACACCAGCGACCAAGAAGACTCTTATTGAAGATCCTAATGTACGGGAAAGTATAAAGAAAAATGCACCAGATTTATAGGACCAAAACCCAAATCTGTCTTCAAGATAGGCATAAATGGAGACCAAGTTTAGTCTGTAGTAGAGAGGCAGTAATACTTTGGCAATTACAAAATACCCTAGGGTGTAACCCATGACTACTTGGAAGTAATAAAAGTTGCTGTTGCCTACTTCACCCGGCACAGAGATAAAAGTGACCCCAGAAAGAGAGGCTCCGATCATCCCAAAAGCAACCAAAAACCAAGGGGACTGTCTGTCTCCCGTGAAAAAGGTATCTTTGGAAATGTTTCTTGAAGTAAACCACGATATCAAAAACAACAGCCCAAAGTATGATGTTATGACGATAAGAACTAAATTTGAATCCATAGAGAATCTAGGTAATTAGCATGCTAAATTGTCTATAATAATTAAATTTGCAAAATGAATCAACAAACACAAGCACATCCGGAGTTAGACGAGGTCGAAATTCTGCTCGAGGATTTGATAGATATTGAGGAGAGTGACCTTGTTGTATTCAATGATGATTTCAATACATTCGAACATGTTACCAAGATTTTGGTAAAGGTTTGCCAGCATACCACAGAGCAGGCAGAGCAATGTACGCTGATTATCCATTACAAAGGTAAATGTGCTGTCAAAAAAGGCAGCAAAGAAAAATTAAAACCGATGTGTCAAGCGATCCTTGATGCAGGGATCCAAGCAGCCATTCTTTAAATTGCAGATAAGTGAATTTTCCCTCAAAGTTAATAGAAGATGCTGTCAATGAGATCAGCCGACTTCCAGGTATTGGAAAGAAAACTGCATTGAGGCTTGCATTACATTTGCTAAAGCAGAAAGAATCGGTTACAGAATCCCTATCATCTTCTATTATGAAGCTGAGGTCAGAGATCAAATACTGTGAGATATGCCACAATGTTTCTGACGCATTGGAATGCAGTATCTGTACCAGTCAAAGGAGAGATCGAAGAATAATCTGCTTGGTAGAAGAGATCCCAGATGTATTGGCAATAGAAAACACATCCCAATACAATGGATTATACCATGTGCTGGGGGGCGTGATTTCCCCCATCCAAGGAATAGGGCCTGATGAATTGAAAATAGAATCACTTCTGAAAAGAATCGAGAATCCCAAAGATGGAGAAAAAGTGCAGGAAGTAATTTTGGCATTGCCTACAACTATGGAAGGTGATACCACTGCATTTTTTATCACCAGAAAACTCAAAGAGCTCGGTGTATCCGTAAGTACGATTGCAAGAGGCATTCCTGTGGGAGGTGAATTGGAATATACAGATGAAGTGACTTTGGGTAGAAGTATCCTGACAAGGATAAATTATTCAGCCGAGTAGATATTTCCTTTGGTGAATAGAAAAGCCTTTCTATATTTGCACTCCGATTAATGGGGGATTAGCTTCCCGAAATGCTTCGGGACTAGAGCGTCCCGACAGGAGTCGGGAAGATCACGGGTTATTCGTTAAATTAATATAAATAAAGAAGGGGGATTAGCTCAGTTGGCTAGAGCGTCCCGACAGGCGTCGGGAAGACCACGGGTTACTCGTTAAATTAATAAAAATAAAGGGGGATTAGCTCAGTTGGCTAGAGCGCTACACTGGCAGTGTAGAGGCCACCGGTTCGAATCCGGTATTCTCCACAATTAAGTGCTTAATTTTCTTGTTTTAAGATAGTTAAGTTTTTTTACTTTTTTCTCAATAATGTATTTTGTATATATTTTATATTCGGCCAAGACCGACCGTTATTATGTAGGGTCAACGAATGATCTTGAAAAAAGGCTCAGACATCACAATCTTGGCCTGACGCCATCTACAAAGTCAGGTTCTCCAAGTTGGGAATTGGTTTATCATGAAGTTTTGGCTAACAGGACGACGGCTTTGAAAAGAGAGCTGGAAATCAAAAAAAAGAAGAGTAGAAAGTACATTCTTTGGCTTATAGAAAATAGGTCAATTGGCTAGATCGTCCCGATAGGCATCGGGGAGGCCGCCGGTTCGTCCCGAAATCCTTCGGGACTCCACAATTAAGTCATTAACTGTCTTATTTTAAAATAGTTAGGTTTTTATTTTTTCTCAATAATGTATTTTGTATATGTTTTATCTTCAACCAAGACTGATCGATACTATGTTAGGTCAACGAATGATCTTGAAAAAAGGCTCAGACTTCACAATCTTGGGCTGATACCATCGACTAAAGGAGGTTCTCCCGAATGGAAGTTGGTATTTCATGAAGTTTTGAAAACAGTTATTTACGGAGCGATCCAATTCATGTCCCACTCTCCTTCTGATTTGGAAAATTCTACACGCAGGTGCTCCTGTGCATTGAGTTGCAAGGCATCTATGTAGTATGGGGAGATCTTGATGACGGTGAAATTTTCGTCATCCATGGTTTCTGGCCATTGATGGGCGGCTTCTGGATTTGCTATTCTGCTTCCAGGTGCAATCTGTGGGGTATATGCTTTTTTTGCCTCACCTTGGACTTTTGACCACATCTTACTGCTTAATTCATCTTTTCTGTGAATTGTCGCCAATCCTTTGATCCTAACCTGAACTCGTTTTGAAGGGTGGTACATTAGCAATGCAACTTTTGGATTTGTGTCAGCATGCAACACTTTTCTAGTCCTAGCATCACTGAATATGTAAAAATTCAGATCATCATCTATTTCTCTTAATACCACACATCTCAAATCTAGGTCTTCGTCGGTCTGTGTCGCTAATGAAACATATCTAAAGGGATGCTTGCTATCCAAAACACCTCTATGCAATTCATGCCTGACGGTATGAAATATTTCTGAAAGGGATTCTTGGTCGTGAAATAACATTATTGTTCTATTGAATTGGCTTCAAAATAAACTAGCTCACCTTCTTCTACCACAAAATCCACATTTATTGGGTTGCAACACACCTCACAATCTTCAATGTATTGTTGCTTTGTGACAGATTGATCCAGTAACATGGATATCTCTGCTCCGCAATATGGGCAAAAGAAAAAGTGTTCGATCATGTATATGTAACTTTATATCCTTTTAAAGGTTTGAGGTTAAAGAGAATTTTGTAATCACATGTCTTTACTCCTAAAGATATAAATGACTCAATTAATGTAAATTCAGTCAGATTGATGACGTAATTAATGTAAAATCAGTCAGTTTTATGACGTAATTAATGTAAATTTAGTCAGCATACTTGCTAATTTTTCAAAATTGAGCTTACTTTGTGTTGATAAACAGTCTATTGAATGAATTATCCGAGAGCGATATTGCCATTGTTTCAAAAAAAGCTTCGACCCAACAAGGTCGTATTACTAATAGGCCCAAGAAGGGTGGGAAAGACTGTGTTTATCAAAAGCTTTTTGGATTCTCTACCAAAAGAAAAATGTCTTGTCCTCAACGGGGATGATGTCTTGGATGTGGCATTGTTGAAAGAAAGGTCTGTACCCAATTACCAGCGGCTTTTGGATGGAAAAGAATATTTGATAATTGACGAGGCACAGCATATTCCTGATATTGGAATGATCTTAAAGTTGATTGTCGATGCCATTGATGGTATCAAAGTGGTAGCTTCTGGATCTTCTGCTTTTGATCTCTATCATCAAGTAGGAGAACCATTGGTTGGCAGGAAAAGTACACTTTACTTTTACCCTTTGGCACAAATGGAAATCGGAAAACAGGAAGATTTTCGCTCAACAGTAGCCAAAAGGGAAGAAAGATTGATATTTGGGTCTTATCCGGAAATGGAGCAATATCCTGACTGGAAAGATAAAATAGCATATCTGAATGAAGTCATGAATGATTATTTGCTGAAGGATATTTTAATCTATGACGGCTTGAGGAGTTCTGACAAGCTTTTTTCATTACTGAAGTTGATAGCTTTCCAAGTAGGTAAAGAAGTTTCTCTGGATGAGATTGGGCGACAATTGGGAATGTCAAAGAACACGGTAGAGCGCTACTTGGATCTTTTGTCGAAGGTTTTTGTATTGTATAAAGTCGGAGGTTTCAGCAAAAATCTTCGCAAGGAAGTTTCCAAAAGCAGTAGATGGTATTTTTATGATAACGGAATCAGAAATGCAATCATCCAAAACTTCCATAAATTGGATATGAGGATGGATGTGGGGGAGTTATGGGGAAATTATTTAGCTTCCGAAAGGCTCAAATACCAAAGCTATCATCTGCTTCACTACAACAATTACTTTTGGAGAACTTATGATCAGCAAGAGCTTGATTGGGTAGAAGAAGACGGTGATCTGCTTCGTGGAGTTGAGTTTAAGTATAAGCTAAGCAAAAAAGTAAAACCGCCAGCTGCTTGGACCAAAGCTTACCCAAACGCGGATTTTCAGGTGATCCATCAGGATAATTACCTTGATTGGATAGTCTAGTGCTTTTTAAAGAGATAAAACGTTAAACGTGAGGCACGCTTAACGTTTTAACGCTTAATATTGAACATGCTGTCCAGATGCTTGCTGGGAACCTAGATAAAACTTATATGTAAATTCTAGATTGACATAGTACTAGTGTCTGATCATGTCGTATATACAGAATTGAAGAGTACATAGTCTGTAGTGAGGTCAGAACCCCAGCCCATGCCTTCTTCCCTTCCATTGTTGACTTCTAGGTGGATTCTGATCTGAGATTCCCTTAGTAGCTTTTTGATGTAGTTTTTATCTATAGGAAGGGGCTGTCCTTTTTCCAATACTTGGATCAAATGCTCCGAATCGCCGATAAATAGATTTACTTTTTTGTAATTGAAATTTATTCCTGCATTGCCACAAGCCGCGATAATCCTTCCCCAATTTGGGTCTCTACCAAACATGGCTGTTTTCACCAAGGTAGAATCGGAAATTGCTCTTACTAGTTTTCTGGCTGTCTCTTCTGTTCTGGCTTTGGTCACTTTATATTCGATGAATTTTGAAGCACCTTCACCATCTGACACGATCAATTTGGCTAGATGCGTCATCAATTCCAGTAATTTTCCCCGAAAAATAATATATCCAGGATCGGTTTCTGTAAAGATTATCTTGTTTTCCGCCATGCCATTGGCCATGATCGCTACCATGTCATTCGTGGAGGTGTCTCCATCGACGGTGATCATATTGAAAGTCCTATCTACACAATATCGCAAAGCTTGATCTAAGAGATTTTTTTCAATATTGAGATCAGTAACTATGAAATTCAGCATGGTAGCCATATTTGGATGGATCATGCCAGAGCCTTTGGCTACTCCTCCCATATTGATTTCTTTCCCGTCATGCTCAAACTCAACAAAACCCTCTTTTGCAAAAGTGTCTGTAGTAAGGATAGCATTTGCTACAAAAGAACCTGCTTTGGGTTCATCACTGAGTTTGTGGATATTATTTCTGATTCCTTCCACCACATCTTCGGTAGGAAATCGTTCTCCGATCAATCCTGTGGAGGCAATAATCACATCGTCCTCTGGTATATTAAGTAGTTCTGCAGTGACTTTCATCATAGCTTCAGCTCCCAATCGGCCTTGTTCTCCAGTACATGCATTGGCATTTCCAGCGTTACATACGATTACTTGAGCTTGTTTATTGATCAGGTTTTTTTCACTGATCTCTACCGGTTCTGCTCTCACTTTGTTTTGGGTAAATACGGCCGCAGCCGCAGCAGGAACCTCAGAATAAATAATTGCCAAATCTCTTCGCATGGATTTCACACCAGTGTGTGCACCCCAGCATTTGATTCCTCTTACATTTGTAATATTCTTAATCATAACTTTTTATTAAGGTCTTAGTGGTATTTGTTGCAAACCTGTTTTTTCTTCGAATCCTAGCATGAGGTTCATATTGTGCACAGCTTGACTTGCAGCACCTTTCAGTAAATTGTCTATTGCCGAAACGACAATCACCCTCTGGGTACGCTCATCCCAAAATGGGAATATATCACAATAGTGGCTTCCTCGGACATCTTTGATTCCCGGAGCCATTTTGCGTAAGCGTACAAACGGCTTTTCTTTGTAGAAATCTTGATAGATTTTGGTGATGCTTTCTTGATCAAGTTTTTGGTTGGTCTTAGCATAAGCTGTCACCAAAATTCCTCTATCTACCGGCAATAAGTGGGGAGTGAACTGGACTTGGATGTTTTGTTTGCCGAGGATAGAAAATTGCTCCTCGATCTCCACAGTATGTCTATGTACTCCAAGCCCGTAAGCTTTGAAGTTTTCATTTACATTGGAAAAATGTGTGGTATCGCTTGCTTTCACACCAGCTCCAGTCAATCCAGACTTGGCATCAATGATCACAGAATCTTCTACGATCAAGCCACTTTGAAAAAGTGGTGCAAGACTCAAGATAGACGCTGTTGGATAGCAGCCAGGGTTGGCGACTAGCGTGCTATTTTTGATCTGATCTGAAAACAGCTCTGGTTGCCCATAGACTGCGTTTTCAAAACCCTTAGTGAATACGTGGTCTTTTTGATACCAAGATTTGTACACTTCAGGACTTGAAAGTCTGAAATCACCAGATAAATCGATGATTTTGCAATTTTTATGTTCCCATTTCTTTACAAAATCCATTGAAATCCCATGTGGGAGTGCCAAAAATAGTACATCCACTTCTGAATTTTCTATTACATCGGCACTTTCCAATTGCTGATCCAGAATACCAAGAAACTGCGGATGCAGGTCAGAAAACAACTTTCCTTTATGCGTTTCTGAAGTGATATGCTTGATCGTAATCTCAGGGTGCTGACAGAGTAATCGGGCCAATTCAGATCCAGTAAACCCTGTTGCTCCAATTATTCCAATTCTATATTTCTTATTATGCATTTGTCATTTCTTTTTTGATAATGAATACCTTTTCCAAAGCAAGCAGGAAAGATTCTAGCTCCTCTTGGCTAATATTCAATGCAGGTACCAAGCGCAAAACATTTACAGCAGTCGCATTGGCTACAAATCCTTCTTTTAGTAAGAGCTGCATGAATGGGAGAGCGGGTTCATCAAGTTCTATTCCTATCATAAGACCCATTCCACGGACTTCAGTGATAGTGGTATATTTTTCTTTAAGATGATTTAGTTTAGTTATCAGCCATTCGCCTTTCTCTTTTGCGGCTTTGGTGAGATTTTCTTCTACAATAACTTTGAGCGTAGCCATAGATGCGGAAGCAGCCAAAGGATTGCCTCCGAAAGTAGTTCCATGATCTCCGAATTGAATCGCTCCGGCGATTTTCTCATTGCAAAGGAAAGCTCCAATAGGCATTCCACCTCCAAGCCCTTTGGCAGAAGTTAGAATATCCGGCTGCACTTCGTAATGATCTTTGGCAAACCAATTGCCAGTTCTTCCGATTCCGGATTGGATCTCATCAAATATCAAAGCGATGTTGTTTTCATCACAAATCTTCCTTAAGCCTTCCAGATAGGTCTTGTCAGCAAGTCTAATTCCTCCTTCACCTTGTATTGGTTCGACGATGATTCCCGCCACTTCATCAGAAATCTCTGCTTTGATTGCATCCAGATCATTGAAAGGTACTTGTGAGAAGCCATGTGGAATAGGACCGAAACCTTCTTGGTATTTGGGTTGTCCTGTAGCGATTGTGGCGAGTGTTCTGCCATGAAAGGAGTTTTTCATGGAGATGATTTTTCCTCCTCTTCCTATGCTGTGTGCATATCGTCTTGCGATTTTGATTGCTCCTTCTACAGATTCTGCACCACTATTGGTGAAAAATACCCTGTCTAAGCCAGATATTTTGACAAGCAACTCCGACAAGGCAACTTGAATTGGGCTGACGAAAAAATTGCTGATGTGCATTAATTCCGCTGCTTGATCCTGAATTGCTTTTACAACTTTCGGATGACAGTGTCCAACATTTGTCACAGCGATTCCTGCAAGCATATCGATATACTCTTTGTCTTCAATGTCCCACAGTCTACTTCCTTTTCCCCTCACAAACGTGATGGGGATTCTATTGAAAGTCGGTAGATAGTATTGTTTGTCAATAAGATGTAAGTCTTTATTTTCCATTTATTTTTGTGAAATTGTTGTTCCTGATTTAAGTTTGTTTTCGAAAAAATCCAATAGTTGCTTGGGTTTGGTGCCATTGAGAATCAAGGCGTTTTTAACCCCTTTTTTCAGGGCAAGTTCACAAGATTGGATTTTTGGAATCATACCACCTTGGATTATTGATCCGTAATATTTAGGAAGGTCTTCCAAAGAAATATTTGAAATCAAAGATGCTGGGTCGGGGTAGTTTCTATAGAGCCCATCTACATCCGTCAAAGAGACATAGTAATCAACATCAAGGGCTGCGCCGATTTCTCCGGCAAAATCATCTGCGTTGATATTATACACTAAACCATCTTCGTCTGCACCGAGACAAGCGATGACTGGAGTGAAATTTTGATTTAAAAGCGTATTGATGAGTGAGGTATCAACTGACTTAACCTGTCCGACCCTACCGAGATCAATTTCGTCGATTATTCCGTTTTCGGTAGTTTTTTGGAGTTTTTTCTTTTCTACTCGTACCATTTCACAGTCTAGACCAGATAGGCCTACTGCTGAAAGTTGGTGCTGTGAAAAAAGGTGTGTTAAGTCTGAATTGACTTCTCCAATAAGGGTTTTTTGTATTTCTTCAAGAGCCTCAGGGCTAGTTTGGCGTTGTCCTTCAATAAACTCGGAGGCTATTTTTGCCTTTTCTAGTGCATTATTAATAAATGGACCTCCTCCATGGACTAGGGTGATCTGGTGTCCTGCTTTTTTGAGGAGAAAAAGTGCCTGTGCAATTTGTTGTTTGAGTTCTTTGTTGATCATTGCGTTCCCACCGTATTTGATGAGAAGCTTTAGAGATTGCATGTTATTGGTGGTTTGATGAGAAGATTGATTTAAAAACAGATGAATTTATAATAATCAAAATTTAATTTTATAAAATCATGTTTTTGTACATTTCCGTATAGAATAACAAATATCATTCCATTGGAGTGAAATATTGTTCTAAATTTCCTCTGTCTTAAGAATCCCTTAGATAGATGAAACCTTGCCTTAGAATAAGCATAGTTTGACTTGTGTTTTGCTTTGGGATTGCTAATTTGGCAGTATGAATTAGACAATTGTTTATTTAAACTTAAAACTATGTCACTATTGGATTTGGGTATAGGAAGTCAAATCAGACATTCAATGTTCTTTTTGCTGACAAAAAAGACCATTTTAAAGGCGCTGGTAAGGAAGATTAACCCTTGTTGTCTATATGATAGTAAAAAAGCTGCCCTTCTAAGACTCCTTATCTTCGAAGGGCAGCATTAGGTATTCTCGACTTTTTTAAATAGAAAAAAAATCTTGAAAGAAATATAAAAGGTTCGCAGTTTTTCCTTTTACTGTTTCGGTTCAAAATGGAGATCATTCAGTCACCACCATTTTGAAACCTTCGCCATGGATGGTGATGATCTGTACTTTTGGATCTTCTTTCAGTATTTTCCTGATTTTGCTCAAATAGACATCCATACTTCGAGCATTGAAATAGCTATCATCCCCCCAAATTTGCTTGAGGGCATGGCTTCTGTTTACCAGCTTGTTCATTTCCGAAGCAAGTAGTCTTATCAATTCATTTTCCTTGGAAGTCAATTTGTGTTTTCCTGAAGGTCCTTCTATCTGTTGCTCGTCGTAGTGAAGTGTGAAGTCTCCGAATGTTAGCGTCTTTAAATTATTTGTCTCCTCGCTTTTTAGCGTTCTTTTGAGGATTGCTGAGATTCTTAGCAAAAGCTCCTCCATGCTAAACGGCTTAGTGATGTAATCATCAGCACCGATTTTGAGTCCTTCTATGACATCCTCTTTAAGGTTTTTTGCAGATAGATAGATGATTGGAAGGTCTTCTTGTACTTTTTTGATTTCTTTCCCAAGAGTAAACCCATCTTTTTTTGGCATCATTATGTCCAAGATGCAGAGGTTGAATTTGTCTTTTTTGAACTTGGACCATCCTTCGTCTCCATCTCTGCATAGAGTTGCCTCATAGCCTTTCATAGTTAGGTATTCATTGAGGATATCACCCAAATTTGGGTCATCTTCTACGATCAAAAGTTTAGGCTTGCTCATTGTTTTTTTGGTAGTTTTAAGGTGAAAATACTTCCTTTTCCTGGTTCGCTATTCACTTGGATCTCTCCATGATGTGCTTCTAGCATGGTTTTTACATAAGAAAGTCCAAGTCCAAACCCTTTGACATCATGAAGATTACCTGTAGGTACTCTATAAAATTTATCAAATATTTTTTTCACGGCCTCTTTAGACATTCCGATGCCATTATCTTCTATTGAAATAAAAACTGAGTCGCCTTTGTCCCATGTTTTGATTGAAATAATCGGATGGTCTTTCGCATATTTATTGGCATTATCCAAGAGGTTATTGATCATATGTGAGATATGAAAATAATCCCCTTCCATATATGGGTCTCTCAAATCATTAACTAGCTTGATTTCCCCTTCTTTATTCTCTATTTGAAGTTCAAATTGTTTTTTGGTTGCTTCCAAAAGCTCTTTGATATTAATAGATTCCAATTTTAGTTTAAAGTCTTTTTTGTCTAATGTAGCTGATTGAAGTACTTTTTCTACTTGTGCTCCAAGTCGTTTGTTTTCATCTTTGATAATGTTAAGGTATCTGTTTCGGAAAGTATCTCTATTTGCGAGTTCAGGATCTTGCAAAGCTTCTATCGCCAAGCTAACTGTAGCTATTGGCGTTTTGAACTCGTGTGTCATGTTGTTGATAAAATCATTTTTGATTTCCGACAGGTTTTTTTGTTTGATAATGACTCTGATGGCATAGATAAAACAGAAAATGATTATTCCAATAAATGCCAGCGAACTCAATACAGGCAACCAGATTTGTTGAAGGACATAGATTCTCTTGTTTGGAAAATTTATCAAGAGATAATTTTCCTTACCTACTATGTCACTTGGAAACAACCTAGCTTGCTGTCCGTCCTTGATAAGTTTGAAGATATCATCGATTGGTGTGATAGGGATGACTACACCTTGGTCATTCCTAATGGCAAGGTCAAACGATTGGTTTATCGCCCTTTCACTGAGAGAGGCTGTGAGAAATTTTCTAACCTGGCTCGTGTCCATCCGACTAAAGACATCTTTTTGTCCTTCCAAAAGCTCTTCCATTGCCCTATTCATGGCTTCGATTTTTTCGTTGGTTCGTCTGATTTTTTCAAAAAAATCTTTTGGGATTTCATACTCCCTTTCTATTTCGATTCTTGCAGGCCTTCTTCCCCTGTAAGTGATTTCAATTTGATTCAAATAAGCATATTGTCTCTCTCTTTCCTGCAAAAGGACTTGCATCTCATCCGGGGTCAAAATAGTAGAGGCAGTCTCAGGCGTGAGGTTGTTTAGAAAATTATCCAAATCAGCCAAAATCTCTATACTAAATCCCGAAGCTTCAATAATCCTTTTGAAGCGTTGACTGAATTGAGGAATGGGCTGCTGCATCACCGAGTCCGCAAGCGAAGGTCTTCTTCTCATGATCGGTCTTTGAAGTACTTGAATCTCTATCGGGTCTATTTTCTCAAATAAAGATTGCTGTAGTAAGGTGTCCTTCGCAAGGTGGCTCAGGAATATATCACTCGTTTCGCCCTTGTCTATTTGTTCTATTGTAGCATTTAATGCCTGATAGATATTTTGCTCAAATCTCTCTTCATTTATCCGAAGTGCATTGCTCACCCAATAAAACTGAAACCCGATCAAGCCAAAGCTTGCGAGTGTCATGAGCACAATGATTAACTTCATCTTTGATTTGGACATGTTGCAAATTTAAAGTTTATAATCGTGTCTTAAGGACGGTTAACATATTTTAACAGCGATTTAATTGTGAAAAAAGCATAAATGAGAAAAACCTTTCCTATTTTTGATCGTTGTTTAATTGTTTCTTAAATAAAGCGAAAGCTTAATATAATACCGAAAAAGGAAGGCTTTTGTCTTCCTTTTTTTTTGTTTTTCAATTCTTATCTTTGCGACTCAAATTATCGCTATGGAACTAAACAATCAATCCTATCAGATCCAAGGTCTGGAAATGATCGAACTGACGAAAAAATATGGAACACCTTTGTATGTTTATGATGGTGAGAAAATTTTGAGTCAAGTGAAGCTGTTGCAAGAGGCTTTTTCGAGTGTTGACCTAAAGATCAAATATGCAACTAAGGCACTTTCCAACATAAATATTTTGAAGCTACTGAAAAAGGCTGGAACAGGGATCGATGCTGTTTCTATTGAGGAAGTAAAGCTTGGGATGCATGCGGGATTTGAGCCAAGTGAGATTATGTATACCCCAAACTGTGTCTCTTTTGAGGAAATTCAAGATGCTGTAGAGCTAGGAGTAATGATCAATATAGACAATATCCCAATGCTGGAGCATTTTGGTAAAGTCTATGGTAATAGTGTGCCAATATGCGTTAGACTCAATCCGCATATCATGGCTGGAGGTAATGCTAAGATTTCAGTAGGGCACATCGACAGTAAATTTGGTATTTCTATTCTTCAATTAAAGCATATCCTAAAAGTAGTTGAAGCATATGGCTTGAATGTGATAGGTCTTCATGTCCATACTGGTTCGGATATTTTGGAGGCTGAGGTTTTTCTTAAAGGTGCAGAAATACTCTTTGATGCAGCAAGAGAATTCAGGGATTTGAAATTCCTGGACTTTGGTGGAGGTTTCAAAGTAGCATACAAGGAAGGAGACATTTCAACTAATATTCTGGATGTTGGGCAAAAAGTCTCCGCAGCTTTCAAGCAGTTTTGCTTGGAATACGGACGAAAATTGGAATTGTGGTTTGAGCCGGGTAAGTTTTTAGTAAGTGAAAGTGGCTATTTACTTGTACGGACCAACGTAATCAAATCAACGCCTGCTTCCACCTTTGTAGGGGTAGATTCTGGGCTGAACCATTTGATTCGCCCAATGATGTATGATGCTTATCATGGTGTGGTAAATATCTCCAATCCAACCGGAGAGCAACATATCTACAGTGTGGTAGGTTATATCTGTGAGACAGATACAATAGCTGCCGATAGAAAAATGAACGATGTAAAAGAGGGAGACATCATTGCAATAAGAAATGCAGGTGCCTATGGTTTTAGCATGGCTTCCAATTATAATTCTAGATTGAAACCAGCTGAGGTCTTGATCTTGGGTGGTAAAGATTATCTGATCAGGGAGCGGGAGACTTTTGAAGATATATTGAAACACCAGATCGATATAGGTCTCTAATATAAGTTACTTATCATCAGTTATATGTTTGATTTATTTAAGCTATATCTTTTGAACAAAATGTTATAATTAGTACCTTTGTCTGGGGTGAATATCCTAAATTTATAATCCCTAGTAGTAGTAATTACTTTATAAAGACCCGATAATTTTATCGGGTTTTTTTATTTTATTTTTTCAGTGAAATATAATTTTAACCACCAATTAAAAGCACCTCCTCACTAAATTATTGAACATTGAATTAAAATAAGAAAAATGGTATTTTTTTTAGATGTCATGTTTGTGCTTCATATTTTTTAAAATTTTGGATATGCTTAAAAAATTCTCTTTATTAAGTATATATCGCTCTTTAAAAGAATTTCATTTTGATAAATTTAAAATACATAAAATATTATTCTAAATAATGTAAGACAAATTTATGTGTTTGAATAGCAAAATTTCAGATTGAAATTCCAATAAAGAATCCAAAACTGTTTTGTTTACTGATGAAGAATAATTCAAGAAAATATGGTGTAACCCTTTTGAAAGGAACCTTCCTGTTGGTTCTTTTGGGGGCATTCCATGCATTATTTTCATTGGATATTCTTGCCCAGGCCGATAATGAAGCGCACCTGTTTACAAGTAAACCCCCCAAAGAATTGACCAGTCCAGAGGCATCGGTTGGAAATATAATAGTCAATGTATCTGGAAAATTGGCACTCTGTAGCCATGGAGAAAGGGGGAATATAGTATTGGACGTGCAAGGAGGTATTGAACCTTACACATATCGCTGGAACAATAACGAAACAACAAAAAATCGAGAAGGGCTACTTTCTGGGACTTATACTGTCTATATAAAGGATAGTAGAGGTACTGAGCATGCGGAAAGAATAGTCATTC
Organism: Belliella calami; assembly: GCF_022549695.1. Taxonomy (GTDB): domain Bacteria; phylum Bacteroidota; class Bacteroidia; order Cytophagales; family Cyclobacteriaceae; genus Belliella; species Belliella calami. The sequence continues at coordinate 160,524 of NZ_JAKZGS010000008.1, forward strand.
AGCCTCCATTTCCTTTGATTATTGAAATGGCTGATATTATTCATGGTACTTGTGAAAATAATAATCTGGGTTCGGCAAAGATCAATGTGAAAATAGGGAGAGGAGAACCTTATAAAGTAGAATGGAGTCACGGCCTCACAAATAAAATGGAAGCATGGAATCTACCTGCAGGAGATTATTCGGTGACAGTTTATGATGTTTTTAATTGTAGTACCAGCCTTTCATTTAGAATAACATCAGAAAGCGAGCCCATTGATATTTCGGAAAATATACTTGATTCGGGATGCGGGGAAGATCAAAAGGGGAGTATTCAGCTTGATATCTCAGGTGGTCAAGCTCCATTTACCTACAAGTGGTCAAACGGTCAGATCACAAAAGACATTTTCAATCTAACTGCAGGAGAATATACGGTCAATGTTCAAGATTCAAAAGGCTGTACTCTTAGGAAGAGTTTTGTTGTAAACCAAAAAAGCACTTCAGAGCCATTAAGACTAGAGTTGTTGGAGGTAATCCATCCAGGATGTCATGGAGGAAATGAAGGGGCAATAGAAGTGGCGATTATTGGAGGGCAGCCACCATTCCAAGTTAATTGGTCTGATGGTGTAGAAGATGTCTTGAAAAGAGAAAATTTAAAAGCAGGTGTTTATACTTTGTTTGTCAAAGATGATTTCGGCTGTACGGTATCGCAAGAGGTTGTGATTCAAGAATCAGAGAAGCTCAAAGCTAGAATAGACAATACATTGGATATCAATTGTGCAACAGGAGAGGTCAAAGGCAGTGCTTGGGTTCTGATTTCAGGTGGTGAGTCCCCATACAGTATCAAGTGGAATACTGGTGAGATTGGGTTGGAAACAAACTTTTTTTCAAGTGGATTTCTTTCAGTAGAAATTACTGATGCAAATGGATGTAAAACAACCGAAGAAGTTGATGTTATTTTTCCAGGGTCTACACCTCTCTCAAGGTTAGATTTTAGTTATAGGAAATTGGAGTTTCATTTAGATTCTGATGTATTTACAAATGATCCTGTTCAATTTGAAAGCAAGATTGGTGATGAGTTTATCACCTGGGATTGGGATTTCGGAGATGGGACAACCAGTGTAGAAAGATCTCCTGTCCATACTTTTGAAAATTCCGGGTTGTTTGATGTTAAGTTGACTGCCTATAATATTTTCGGTTGTGCTACGGTGGAAGTGAATTCTATCCAGGTAGATGCACAGACGGAGCTATTGGTAATGCCAAATGCATTCAGCCCAAATGGAGATGGCCTCAATGATAAATTTGTCCCTGTTATGAAAGGTATATCTTCATTTGAAATGAATATTTTCAATCATTGGGGGGAACACATTTATGGAGAGGCAGGCCTTGAAATCAACGGCTGGGATGGTTTTTTCAAAGGGAGCTTATTGCCTCAGGGAAATTATGTCTACAAAGTGACATACACACTTCCTGATGGGGAAATCATTAATAAAACAGGTGGTGTCGCCTTGATTAGATAAGCCTATGAAAACTATCTTGACTATCATCGCCATTTTATTTTTGACGCTTGGAGCAAGCGCTCAGGATATGCAGTATTCACAATTCTATGCAGCTCCAATTTACTTGAACCCGGCATTTGCAGGGTCATCTGAAATGACAAGAATAGGGGTGAATTACAGGAATCAGTGGCCTGGAATGGGACAAACACTCAATTCTTACGCTGCATACATCGATCATTACCTGTTCAATTTGAATAGTGGGATTGGCTTGATCGTCAATGGAACCCAAGAATCTATGGCAAACCTCAGTACCATGGAAGTCGGGGCTGCATATTCCTACAGGTTGCAATTGGGTTTTAGAAGCTTTGTAAGGTTTGGAGGGCAAGCAAGCTTTGTTTCCAGAGATGCTAATTTTGATAATTTGGTTTTTGGAAGCCAAATAGATCCTGATGGTATTATTGGGGATTTTAGTGGTGAAAATCTTGGCTCTGATGCCAAGCATAGATTTGTAGACTATAATTTTGGGGTTTTATTCAATAATGAGCATGTTTGGTTAGGGGTTTCTGCACATCATGTGACGCAGCCAAATGTGTCTTTTATTCAAGGTGAGTTAAGCCAACTACCAATGAAACTTTCAGCACATGGCGGAGTCAAATTTGATTTGGCAAATGGACTAGCACAAAATTTTTACAACAATTCAAAAGGAGCAAGAGAATTGGTCTTAGCCTTCAATTATAAAAGACAAGATCCATTCAATCAACTGGATTTGGGAGCTCAAGTGAATTTGCAGCCATTGGTGTTTGGGTTGTGGTATAGGGGCTTACCTGCAGTTGGCAGTGCGCTTCCAAACAACGAATCTTTAATAGGTGTGTTTGGTATTTCGCTGGCTTCTGGATTGGACATAGGATATAGCTATGATTACACCCTTTCCAAATTGGGCCAAGCAAATACAGGTGGAGCACATGAGATTTCGATGAGATTCTCATTTTTGGCAGGAGACTCAAATCAAAAGGGAAGAAAAGCAAGCAGCATGCCTTGCTTCAAATATTAAAACATAGGTTAGGTTAGGTTAGGTTTTTTAATTTATTGGCTTGCCCCTGAAAATTTTTTCAGGGGTAATTTTTTTTCATTCAAAAACAAATTGATGGTTCTTGGACTTAGTAATAAAGCAACCTAATTAACAATCCATGTCCAAAACTTTGAGACTGATACTTGGAGATCAGCTGAACAGCGAGCATTCTTGGTATGATAAAGTCAATGACAACATCACATATGTCTTGATGGAAATGAAACAGGAGACAGATTATGTCACTCACCATATTCAGAAGGTTGTAGGTTTTTTTCTGGCAATGAGAAATTTTTCCGATTTACTCTCTGAGCAAGGTCACCGAGTAATCTATTTGAGTTTAGAGGACAAAGACAACAAACAGGATTTATCAGAAAACATCAGGAACCTATTAGATTCTGAGGGTTTTGAGAGATTTGAATATCAATTGCCTGATGAGTACAGGTTGGATTTACAATTGTCAAAACTTTGCGAAGAACTGAAAGTTGAAAGCAAAAGTTATGATTCTGAACATTTTTTGACTGAAAGAGGATATTTGGAGGAGTTTTTCAAAGGAAAGAAAACCTACCTTATGGAGACTTTCTATCGAGAGATGCGCAAGGAATATGATATATTGATGGAAGGAAAAGAACCGATCACTGGAAAATGGAACTATGACCATGATAACAGAAATAAATTCAAGGATCCATTGCTGTTGGTTGAGCCGAAAATTTTCCGAAAGAATGTGTCAGGGATAGTTGATCTCTTGGAAAAGAACAAGATCAAAACCATCGGGAAAATTGATGAAAATAAATTTGATTGGCCAGTCACAAGAGCTGAGGGTTTGGGCTTAATTGATTATTTCTGCAAGAAACTCCTTTCTAATTTTGGGGAGTATCAGGATGCGATGTTTACAAGGGATAAATTTCTTTTTCATAGTAGGCTGAGCTTTGCATTGAATACCAAAATGATATCGCCACTGGAGGTAGTCCAAAAAGTGGAAAAGTACTGGTTGGGAAATCAAGAAAGTGTTTCCATAGCACAAGTAGAAGGGTTTGTCAGACAAATTATCGGGTGGAGAGAGTATATGAGAGGCGTTTATTGGGCGAAAATGCCATCTTATAAAGAACTTAATTTTTTCGGACACGAAAGGGATTTGCCATCCTACTTTTGGACAGGAAAGACCAAGATGAACTGCTTGAAACATGCCATAGGCCAGTCTTTGGATTCTGCATATGCGCACCATATTCAAAGGCTAATGGTGACGGGTAATTTTATGCTTCTTGCCGGGATTCATCCCGACCAAGTAGATGAATGGTATCTAGGGATCTATATCGATGCGATCGAATGGGTAGAAATCACCAACACCAGAGGCATGAGCCAATATGCAGATGGAGGGATTGTCGGTACAAAACCCTATGTATCTTCAGCCAATTACATTGATAAAATGAGTGATTATTGTAGTTCCTGTTTTTACAAGAAATCACAGAAAGTTGGCGATAAGTCATGTCCTTTTAACAGTCTGTACTGGCATTTTTATGCAAGAAACGAAGAAAAATTAGCTAAAAATCCTCGAATAGGAATGGCTTACAAGACTTTGGCGAAAATGAAAGATAAGGATGCAATTCTCAAGCAGGCAGAATCATATCTTGACAGATTAGAGGAGTTGTGATTTTTTTGTTTAAAGATGAGAGAAATAAGGTTGAAGTAGACTGTTTCAGAAAGATCTATTTGTTCAAAATTTTCATCACTTCCTTTAATGGAAGTGCCTTCACGGATCTGCCTCCTTTGCCTTCCATGTCTTCAGCTGCAAAAAGGGAATTCAAGATAGCTTCCTCGGTAGCCTCAATGGTTGCCAAAAACAAAGCCGTCATGTCATCATTTCGAAGTTCTTTTTGCTCCAAAAGTGTCAATGATTTTTGTGGGTGTGGGATAAGGTTTTCTTCAAAATTTGAAAAAGCTATGACATAATCTCCAGAACCATTGGATGCGATTCCACCTGTTTTGGCTAGTCCCATCATTGCTCTTTGCGCGATTCTTTTGAGGTTTCTTTCTCCTACGGGAGCATCAGTAGCGACTACGATCATGCATGATCCATCCGCAGATTCCAATTGGTTTTTGAATGAATATTGGCCCAGTTCTTTGCCTATTTGAGCGCCGTTGATTTGCAAAACACCACCAAAGTTCGTCTGAACAAGAACCCCAACTGTATATTCTCCCAAAGATGGTGGTAATTTTCGTGAGGCAGTTCCGATTCCACCTTTGAATCCAAAGCAGACAGTTCCGGTGCCTGCACCAACGTTACCTTCTGCTAGGAATTCATCATTTGCATTTTCGATGGCTTGGAGTACATCTGTTTTGGAAACATGCATTCCTCGAATGTCATTGAGAAGTCCATCATTTGTCTCGCCGACTATTGCATTGACAGATTGGACATCCTGATTTCCTTTTTGCGCGAGTGTGTATTGGATTATTCCTTCGATTCCAGCTGCTACACTAAGTGTATTGGTCAATATTATTGGGGATTCTATATTTCCCAATTCCTCGATTTGTGTAGATCCAGCTAATTTTCCAAATCCGTTTCCTACAAAAACTGCTGCTGGTGTTTTGAGCTGAAAAAGATTTCCATGGTGAGGAAGGATAGCCGTAACCCCGGTGCGGATAGCTTCCCCCTCGATTTTTGTAACATGTCCTACTTTGATCCCAGTCACATCAAGGATGGAATTTTGGATTCCGGGTTGCATTACCCCGATTTCGATTCCATAGTCCCTAAGTTTTCCTTGTGAGAAAATCGGTTGGATTCCAAGAAATAGAAATATAATGATAGGCAATAATTGTTTTTTCATTTAGAACCATTTTAAGAGTGCCTCAGTAATTTTTTTTCCTGCAAAACCGTAAGGTGGGTAAAGAGATTTTGAGGAAGTTAGTCCTTTTCTTTGTTTAAGTATCGCTTTTTCATTGCTAAATGCTAAAAAGCCATGATGGCCATGTGCTTTTCCTATTCCTGAATTATTGACACCACCAAACGGGAGGTCGTGGTGAAGGAAATGAATTACGCAATCATTGGCAACTACACCTCCAGAGGAAGTCTGCAATAAAATAGAATCAATCACCTCTTGGTTATTTGAGAATGCATATAATGCCAAAGGCTTTGGCCTACTGTTTAGATAAGAAATAGCATCATCGGTTTTGTTATATGCGATAATTGGTAATATTGGGCCAAAAATCTCCTCTTGTGACACATCCATGTTTTCAGTGATAGCTGTCAATAGGGTAGGTTCAAAATAATTGTCTTTCGGGAGGATTCTACCTCCAAAATCAATTTTGGCTCCTTTAGAAATGGCATCAGAAAGAAGGTATGACAATCTGTTGAGGTGTTTATCATTTACAATCCTTGCATAGTCGCTAGAGTTTTCTATACCTTTTTTGTGAGGATCATACATTTTGTGCAGTTCATTTCTAAGAGCATTTACAAACTCACTTTGTACATCGCTATGAACCAAGATATAATCAGGTGCAATGCATGTTTGTCCACAGTTGACAAATTTCCCCCAAGCAACTTTGGCAGCGGCATCTTGTAGATCAATATCTTTGTCAATGATAGCAGGAGATTTGCCTCCTAATTCTAAAGTTACCGAAGTTAGGTTTTCTGCAGCGGCTTTCATGATGATTTTGCCGACAGATGGACTACCAGTGAAGAATATGTGGTCAAAAGGCTTAGAAAGTAAATGTTGAGATACTTCAAGATCCCCTTCAAAAACAGCTACTGTGTCAGGTTCAAACAATTCTTCTATCATTCTTCTGATCAATGCTGACGCATGGGGAGTCATTTCAGAAGGCTTGATGATGGCATTACATCCAGCAGCCAATGCAGATATCAAAGGGCCAATAGCCAGATTGAAAGGATAGTTCCATGGAGCAATTATCAATGAAGTACCTTTCGGTTCATACTGTATATAAGAAGAAGTACCCAAGAGTGTCAGTGGTGTTGATACTTTTTTGGGTTTCATCCAGTCCTGGAGGTTTTTGATTGCATTTTTGATTTCGGAAGTGACTACAAAAATCTCCGTAATATCAATCTCCGGATAAGGCTTTTTAAAATCAGCATGTATGGCCTTTCTGATGTCCTCATGGTGGTTTTTAATCCATCCAGAAAGATTTTCAAGTTGCTTGATTCTGTGTTGTGAAGAGCTCTCTCTCAGTGAAATTGACTTGGATTTTTGAAGGGAGAAGGTATGGTCTATTAATTGGTTGATTTCTAGGTTGGGCATAGTTAATATATCTTATAGCGATAGAAAGATTATGGTGATGACTTCTTTTAAGAATGATAAGGATAAATGCTTCTAAAATCAATTGTTATTTGTATTTGACTGATTTTGCTCAAAACCATTGCGTATGAATTTGCTCACTTAGTTTGAATATATTTAATTTTTCTTAGAAGAGCTAAAAGTCAAAATACTTTTCAGAAAAACTGATTTGGTACGGACAATTGTTGACTTGACTTGATGGCTGTAAGTTTATTGAGATTGGTTGTCCGAATAGGTATACAGAGCATTCTTATAGTACAAGCAACATAAGATTGATTTTTTAAATAAAGATTGAAATCTTGCCTCGACAGACAAAACAAATATAATGAAATGCTTTTTAAATACATTTAAATGTATTACGTTTACATCATAATTAGAGTATATTAAATCTTACAGGTATAATTTAGGTGTAAAATGAAAAGAACAATTCTTCCATTGATATTATTGATGGTTTTAATTAGCAGTTGTGCCAAGAGGAATCTTACCTATTTCAGTGATATAGAATCCAATTCGGATTTTTCAATGAAAGTAGATGAGATTTCAGAGGTTAAGATTAAGCCATATGATAGGTTAAGAATAACAGTAAACAGTCCCAGTGCTGAATCTAATTTACTTTTTAATAGAGGTGTTGTAACCGAAAACATAGAGACTGTAAATGGCTTGGAGTCAAGACCAGATACTGGAGATCAGAATGTATATTTAGTCAATAGAGACGGGACTATTGAGTTTCCGATTTTGGGACAAATAAAACTTGGCGGCCTTAATCTTGAAGAGGCAAGGGAGGAAATGAAATTTCTTTTGAAATCCCATGTGAAAGAACCAAGTGTCAATTTAATGATCAATAACTTTAGGGTGACAGTGATCGGTGAAGTGAATAGACCTTCCAATTTTTTGGTTGGATCTGAGCGGATCAATATTTTTGAGGCTTTGGGACTAGCAGGAGACCTTACTCCATATGGAAAGCGAGAAAATGTGCTAGTGATGAGAGAAGTGGATGGTGTGCGAAACGTATACCGTGTCAATCTGAACAAAAAGGATGTTTTAAATTCACCATATTATTATTTGGAGCAAAATGATATTGTCTATGTAGAGCCAGACGGCCAGAAAATAAAAGATACGAAAAACAATACAACATTGATAACCGTGATTTCGGTAGCTTCATCAGTTTTGGTTGCTGTAATATTTAATTACCAAAATTTATTCAATTAACAATGAAAGTATCGGATGTTTTATTAGATGGTTTTGGTCTTGAAAATGGGCTTAATCCTAGAAAGACTGTCAGGCATTATTTGAAATACAAGTGGTTCTTCATAAGCGGGGTATTGATATCGGTTATGTTGGCAGTCCTGTACTTGGTATATACTACGCCACAATACCAAATATCAAGTAAAGTCGTAATTAGGGATAGAGAGAAAGGAGTCGATTTCTCTGACAATCCTCTCATGCAAGAGTTGGATAATTTTAGATCATCAAAAATAATCGAAAACGAGATCGAAGTATTCAAGTCAGTTCAGCTGATGAAGAGTGTTATCGAAGATTTGGATATTTTAGTTTCTGTATATTCCAAAAACTCAATTGGTAAGAAGGTAGAGTATTTTAAAGACAACAGCCCACTGTTAGTCAATTGGGCCAATAGAGAATGGCGTTATGAACTGAAAGATGATGAATATAATATAAAGGTTATTGACCGTGAAAAATTCAGACTGACAGTCGGTGGTGAGACAAAGGATTATAAATTTGGGAGTTTGATCTCAGGCCATTTTGGGGATTTTTCGGTAAAACTTAATAATACTGTTAGTGTAGATTCACTTGATAGCAAAGATTTTAGCATTTATTTTCATAGTTCAGAAGCTTTGGCAAGGAATTATAGCCAAGGATTAAATGTAGAGCCTACCAACAAGCAGTCGAGTGTACTGCAGATTTCAACTTTGGACAATATTCCTGAGAGAGGAGTTGCAATCATAGATGACTTAATCAAAAAATATAATTCCCAAACTGAAGAAGAAAAAAATAATTCAGCAAATACTGCTGTCTCCTTTTTGTCTAAGCAATTGGATGCATTGGCGATGGAAATAGATTCTATCGAAAATAGTATTGAAAGACTGAAAAGTCAAAATCAAGTAAGTGATATAGGAACGGAAGCAAGATTGTATTTGGAAGGTTCCAATGAAAACAGAAACCAAATATCCAATTACAGAACGCAGATCCAAGTAGTAGAGTCTATCCAAGGTTTGCTGAGAAACAATGCGAATGATGACACTAGGACAATCCCAAGTGCAATGACTTTAAATGACGCGGCATTGGTGAGTGCAATAGAAAGTTATAACTCGCTACAGAGAGACAAAGAAAGGCTTTTGAGGGATGTTCAGCCGACGAGTCCTTTGGTAGTATCAATCAACGATAGGATTGCAAGTCAAAAAGCATCAATCAATGAAAACCTCAACAATCTCAAATCTAGTTTGCAGATTGCCGTAAGAAATTTGGAGGCTAATTCTTCGAGATACGAAGGACGATCTTCAAGGATTCCCCAGATTGAAAGAGAGCTACAGGAAATCACCAGGCTTAGGTTGACCAAACTTGAGCAATTTCAATATTTGAACAAAAAGAATGAAGAAGCTCAAATGTCATTGACAGCTACCTCTAATTCTTTTTTGAGAATAATTGACACAGCGAAAGCTTCTTATGGTCCTGTCAAACCCAACAGGATAATTATAATGATGTTTGCGGTTATAATGGGATTTGGGATTCCATTTATGTATGTTTTTGTAAAGAATCTCTTCAATAATAAGATAGAAGGTAAATCCGAAGCAGAGAACTTGACCAAACTTCCCGTAATAGCAGAAATTTCGATAAACGAGTTTGATGAAAACATGGTTTTTTCGAAGAATATAAAATCACCTGTCGCTGAGCAGTTTAGGTTGCTTAGGGCAAATATTTTTGCTTTGAACGATGAAAGAAGTGAGGGGGTAATTTTGGTAACCTCAACTGTCGCAGGAGAGGGGAAGACTTTCTGTAGCCTGAATCTCGGAGCCAGCTTGAATTTGATTGGTAAAAGAGTGGTTGTATTGGAGTTTGATTTGAGAAAACCTTCTTTGCTGAAAAGTTTGAAAATGCCAAAAGAAAATGAAGGAATCATAGAATACCTTACGGGAGAATGTACAGATTTGGGTAAAGTAATCAAGAAACACCCAAATCAAGAAAACTTTTGGTATATAGGAGCAGGAAAGCTTGTCTCAAACCCAGCAGAGGTGATGAGTTTACCAAAATTGAGGACAATGATCGAAGAATTAAAAGGACAATTTGATTATGTTATCATAGATTCATCTCCCGTTGGGATGGTTCCAGATGCATTTTCATTGAGCAAATATGCTGATGTTACTTTGTATGTTTTGAAATCAAATTATACTACCTCAGAACATTTAGGTTTTCTTTCAAATTATGGAGTGAAAGAAAAATTAAAAAACCCTGTTCTCGTCCTCAATGGAGTAAATGTAGTCAACGGATATGGCTATGGTTATGATTATGCACCAGCTATCAATTGATTTAAGATAAGATGATTCATAGAATTAGTTTGGGATATCAGAAAGCACTGGCTTATATCAACAATGGGCAGGCTAGGAGTGTAAAAGCAAAGAAAAATATCATAGGATCCATACTTATCAAGGGTTCGAGCATTTTGATGAGCTTGGCGATGGTTCCCCTAACGATTGATTATGTAAATCCTTCAAGATATGGTATTTGGCTGACACTTAGTTCCATAGTCGGTTGGTTTGCTTTTTTTGATATTGGCCTTACTCAAGGGCTCAGGAATAAATTTGCGGAAGCTTTGGCAGAAGGGGATACCAAGCAGGCCAAAATCTATGTGTCTACGACATATGCAGCTTTGGCACTTATTTTCTTCGCTGTATGGCTGGTTTTTCTGTTCACGAATAGTTTTCTGGACTGGACCGCGATATTGAAAGTAGATTCTGCAATGGTATCAGAGCTATCTATGCTCGTGGTGATAGTGTTTACATATTTCTGCCTACAATTTATCCTGAAGACGATAACTTCAATTCTGACAGCAGACCAGCAACCAGCGAAAGCCAGCTTTATTGAGCTTATTGGTCAGTTGATGTCCTTGATTTCAATTATACTTTTGGTGCTATTTACAGAAGGTTCATTGATCAACCTAGGTTTGGCGCTTTGTATAAGCCCAATATTGGTGTTGGTGGTAGCTAATTACATTTTGTTTAGTGGGAAATATAAAGATTTCAAGCCCAGTCTATCTTTAGTGGATTTCAAGCACGCCAAGAGTTTGTTTCAGTTGGGGGGCAAGTTTTTTATCATTCAGATAGCAGCAATTGTACAGTATGAATCAGCAAATATCATAATAGCCAGAAACTTTTCTACGACCGATGTGACAGCCTTCAACATTGTCTATCGTTATTTCGGCGTCCTAAATATGGCATTTGCAATATTTTTGACACCTTTTTGGTCTGCCTCGACGGAGGCGTTCATGAAAAGAGATATTGAATGGATAAAAAATAGTGTGAAAAAGTACAATTATCTCAATTTGTTCTTGGTTTTAATAGGTATGATTATGCTTTACTTTGCCCAACATGTTTATGATTTATGGTTAGGAGAAGGGACTTTGGAAATTGATTTTGAACTGTCACTTTGGGGGTTGGCTTTTTTCAGTTTGTTTCTTTTCGGAAACACATATGTTTCATTTTTAAATGGAATAAGTGCACTCAAAATACAATTTTGGTCAAGTATTTTCAGTCCTTTTTTGTATGTTGTAGTTGCGATATATTTTATCAATGTATTGAATTGGGGGGTTTATTCTCTTTTTGTAGCTGCAATAATTGCAAATGTTAATGGAGCTATATTGGCACCGCTTCAATACTTTATGATAATAGAAAAAAAGAAAAAAGGAATCTGGATAAAGTAAATATTTATAAATGAAAATATTACATCTTCAATATGCAACGACTAATTCTGGTAATTATACCAAGACTTTACATGATTTGATGAGATCTCATGGAATTGATTCAAAAATATTGTCCTTGCATAGAAGTAAGGATTTGAAAGATGATAGCATACATGGGATAAAGGGAAAATATTCTAAGGTTAAATCGGAAATTGATATAAAAATCCAAGCTTTTCTGAACAGAAATATAAATTTTGCTTATGGAGGGTTTACATTTCCTTTGCTTGGAACAAATATTTCTAATCACCCTTTAGTTCAAGAATCTGACATAATTTATATTCATTGGGCGTTAGGGGGATTTTTAAATGTAGAAGGCTGGGAGTTTTTGGCACAAACAGGAAAACCAATCGTCTTTATCTTACATGATCTATTTACATTTACAGGTGGTTGTCATTACACGTTTGGCTGTACTAAATTCAAAACTGAATGTAGCCAATGTCAGATTTTGCAAAAATCGGAGTTGATAGATAGAGCAAAAATATTATTCAACAAAAAAATAAATATTTTCAAAAATTATGAAAATATTTATTTTATAACTCCAAGCATTTGGATGAAAAATCAAGCAGAAAGTTCTGCAATGTTAAAAAGTAAAAGTATTTTTCAAATTTACAATTCTGTTTCAAAGAATTTTATCAAACTTAAAAATAGGCCTTATAAAGAAATTCTTGAGATAGAAAATAAAACTAAAATTATTGGATTTGGAGCAAATTTTGTCAATAGTCCATATAAAGGGTTTAAATATTTGCTAGAAGCGTTAAAATATTTAGGTAGAAAAGTTGACGATACCACAAAATATGAAATTTTGGTTTTCGGAAGTGACCTATCAGAAGAAGTAATAAAACAGATCCCATTTAAAGTTCACTACACTGGATATTTATCCTCCGAAGTTAAAATTTGTGAAGCATACAATTCTATGGATGTCTTCGTAGTATCTTCTGTGGAGGATAATTTGCCAACAACTGTACTTGAAAGCCTAAAATGTGGAACACCTGTAGTAGGTTTTGATACAGGAGGGATTCCAGAAATGATAGGTCATCAAAAAAATGGTTACTTGGCAAAAAAGTTCGATACAGAAGATTTGGCTAATGGTATAATTTCGTGTTTAGAAAAAAAACTCATAGGATCTTTAAATAACAGCTTTTCAAATGTTAAAATCTTAGAGAATCATCTGGAGGTATTTGATAAAATTTTGAAAAAAGCACAGTAGTTTATGGGAACATCCGAAAAGGTAGAAAATGATTCTTCAATAAGGCAATTCTTATCAGAATTGAAGTTTATGAATTTATTTTTTATAGGCTTTATTCTGTATTCTATAGGCTTTACCCTTGCATCAACTGGCATGGTCAATTATCTTATGTGTAGTGGGATCCAATTTGTGGGGATTCTGATGTTTTTGCCTTCAAGTATACTTTTAATTGAATTGAAAGTTGAAAATAATTATTTGAAAATAATGGTTAGCTTTTATTTGATTTATATATGTTCTATTATTTTTAGAGGATTTGTTTTCGACTTTAATACCATTAAAGATTTATTGATTGACGGGTGGTTTGGGATTTTTATTTATCTAGTGCCAGTATTATGTTTGTTTCCAAAAAAAATTCTTTTGTTAAAGAAGTCATTTGATACAATCTATATTCTTTCTGTTCTATTTTTATTTTATGTTTTGGCTTTCTTACCAGTATTGATGGAAAGGGGGTCGCAAGAGTCAATGGGGATGACTGAGGTTTTTTCACGGACTCTAGGACTGACATCAGGGTTTATACTAATGACCTATCCATATCATAGTCTAAAGCTAAAGTTTGTCTCGGGATCAGTTATGACTTTTATATTAACTATGTCACTTTATCAAGCAAGAAGAGGCTTAATGATGTATTGTTTGATGATAATTTTGTTTGCAGGAGTTCTATACTTGATGAAAGGGCACAATAGGGCTTTCGTAGTAGTTGCAATTTTAATGTTAATTAGTACTTCCTTTTTGATTGGTGCGCAAATTTTAAACAAATCTAGCTTTTTCTCTTCAATTAAGGAGAGAGGGATGGAGGATACAAGAAGTAATGTTGAAGAGAGTTTTTATGAAGATATGGAAACTGTTGACTGGATTATAGGAAGGGGTATTAATGGACAATATTATTGTCCTGGGATTGTTTGGGATGGAGACTCTTCGGTTTACAGAGGGATTATAGAAACTGATTTTCTTCAAATTATCCTGAAAGGTGGCCTTGTAAGTCTTTCAATTTTATTGTTAATATTCATTCCTGCAATATTTTTAGGTTTGTTTAATTCCAATAATTTATTAGTAAAAGCAGGTTCTATTTGGATAATGATAGGACTAATAAACATGTACCCTTCTACTGTTAATACTTTTACTTTAAACTACATCTTGATGTGGGTTTTTGCTGGAATTGTATATACTAAGAAGTATAGAATGTTGTCAGATTCTCAAATTTTCCAACAATTAAAAGATTACAAAACAGATGTTTCCTAAAGTATTAATTTTAAATCAACCTTTTGACAATAAAACAGGAGGTGGAATTACACTTTCAAATTTGTTTGATAGATGGCCTAAAGATAATCTTAAAGTCGCATGTCCATCTCAATTAATCTTGCCTTACACAAATTTTGAAATGTGTAAAGAGTATTATCAACTTGGCCATTTGGAACAAAAGTGGATTTTTCCATTCAATTATTTGAGAGCGAAAAGTAAGTCTGGCTCAAAGTTTAAAACTAAAATCGATTTTGAACAAATACCAGATTCCAAGACTTTTTCAACTTTTAGTTTGAAAAAAACATTGATAGAAAAGTTGTTTCTGCCTTTTATCCATTATTCAGGGGTCATCAATTTTATTTATAAAATTGATGTTTCAAAAAACTTTTTTAAGTGGGTAAATAATTTTAATCCAGATTTAATTTATGCACAAGCACAAAGTTTACAAGAAGTGGTTTTTTGTAGGAAACTTCATGAAGCTACTGGAATCCCAATGGTTTTTCACATGATGGATGATTGGGTTACTTTGAGTAGCCAATCAAAAATTTCTCAAGCTTTGTGGAAACGAAAAGTGAAATTTGAATTTGAAAAACTATTGCAACAATGCGATTCATTATTAACCATTAGTGAGTATATGGCAAAAGAGTATCATAAAAGATACGGGATTAAATCCCAAGCTTTCCATAATCCTGTAGATATAAAATTTTGGGGTAATGAGGAAATGTTAAAAATTTATGTAGACGATTCGCCAATAATTTTATACGCAGGAAGGGTAGGTTTGGGAATTGATGACTCATTAATAAGTTTAGCAAATGCTGTTGAGTCATTAAACTCAGATTTTGACTCAAAAATAAAGTTTCATATACAAAGTGAAAGACCACCAAGTTGGATAACGAAGTTCGATTGTGTAATTCATAAATCTTTTGGACCATATAAAGATTTGCCAAAGATATTTTCTCAGGCAGATTTATTGTATTTACCATACGACTTTTCTGATGATTCTATCCAATTTATTAAATATTCAATGCCAACAAAAGCTTCTGAGTATATGATTTCGGGAACTCCTATTTTTATTCTAGCACCAAAAGATACTGCAATTGTAGAATACGCACAAAGAGAGAATTGGGCTGTAACACTTACCAGCAATAAAATTGAAGATATAAAATTGAAGTTGAAAGAGATCCTTTATAATAACACTCTTAGAGAAACTGTCTCGATTCAAGCACGCAGAATATGCTTATCAAATCATGAGAAAAATGTGGTTCAAGAGAAATTTTATAAAGAGCTAATGAATAGCTGCAAAACTCACTGATCTATGGAAAGAATATACATTTTGCCAAAAATTAAGTATGAAAACTTAGTATCACCAAATCCTTATATGGAAAATTTGGAAAGAGCTATTGGAAAAAACTTTGAAATTTCTAACAAAAAAATCATTAAGTACGGTGTATTGGAATTATATCAATACCTATTTAAAACTGATACATATGTTTTAAATTGGATAGAAGACTTACCTATTTACAAAAAAGGGAAAGTACAAGTTGTCTTTTTCTCTATTTTTATTTTTTTCAAAAAACTATTCAGAAAAAAGATTATCTGGATCTTACATAATAAATATAGTCACTTCAAAGATAAAAACTTTTGGACTGATTATATGTATGACAAATTAGTCAAGCATTCTGACTTGATTTTAACCCATTCTAATGAAGGGATAGAATTTGTAAGGGAAAGCTATCCTAGGTTTACTTCAAAGGTTCATTTCATAGTGCACCCAATTCAAACACCTTTCCATTTTTTAGAAAAATCAACTTACAAATATGATTTGCTAATTTGGGGATCAATACAGCCATATAAAGGTATTTTGCAATTTTTGAAGTTCATAAATTCAAATGAGGAATTAAAGAAACTAAAGATATTGATAGTTGGAAAATGTCCGGACAAGGGATATTTAAAATTGTTAAAAGAAGAGTTTTCAAATCAAGTATCAATGATTGATTCAGTTTTGAGTTTGGAAAAAATTTCTGTTTTAGCTCAGAATTCAAAGTTTGTGTTTTTCCCGTACAATTCTCCTTCACTGCTTAGTTCTGGGGTCTTAATGGATTCCCTGAGGATGCATTCAAAGATTTTGGGTCCGAATTCTGGGTCATTTAAAGACCTCTCCTACCTGAGCGGGGTTGAAGTTTATGATGATTTCAAAGATTTATTGAGCTTCTTTAATGAGGGTTATGATCTGGATTTTGATAGGCAAGAGATGAAGAAGTTTTGTGAAGAAAACACATGGGAGAAATTCAGTTTCAAATTTTTGAATTTTTACAATCATTTAAATTAAAATAAATTATGTGTGGAATTAACGGTTATATACTATTAGAAAATAACTTCTCAGAACAGAAGAAAAATGGTTTAATGTTGGCTTTGAATAAGATGAATGATCTAATCATCCATCGCGGTCCAGATTCTGAGGGAGTGTTTTTTAAAGAAAATGTTGGCTTTGGATTTCGAAGGTTAAGCATAATTGATCTTTCTAATCATGCAGATCAACCAATGGTTAAAAACGACCTAGGGCTAGCTATTGTATTCAATGGAGAAATTTATAATTATCTAGAGGTAAAAAAAGATCTGATAGATAAGGGTCATGTTTTTAATACAGATTCTGATACTGAGGTGATTTTGAATGCTTACAAAGAGTATGGAGAAGAATGTGTGCATTATTTCAATGGAATGTGGGCCTTCGCAATTTATGATTATCAAACAAAAAAAGTATTTTGTTCAAGAGATAGGTTTGGTGTCAAACCTTTTTACTATTGTATTAAAGATAACGTTTTGTTTTTCTCTAGTGAGTTAAAGGCATTACATTCTGTTTGTGATTTGAAGAATGCCAATCTTGCAAAGGTTTATGAATACTTAGCATATGGCTATAGAGTCAATGATGGTGAAACTTTTTTTGAAGGATGTAATGAACTTTTGCCAGGAACAAAATTGATAGTTAAAAACAATAAGATTGAGATTAATAGATATTGGGAGTTAAAAGAAAACCAGTATCAGCATGATCCAAGTTTGACCTATGAGCAAGAATACAGAAGACTATTTGAAGATGCTATAAAAATAAGATATCGGAGTGATGTGCCTGTTGCCATCTTACTAAGCGGTGGCCTTGATTCGACAGCTATTTCAAAAGTTACAGACCAGTTGATAGAGAATGGTGGTTTAAACCAAACTGATATTCATGCCTACACAGCTTCATTTCCCGATTTTGAAGAAAATGAAACTGAAACAGTGCGCGGATTTATTAAGACTTGTAAGAATATCAAATTGCATGAAATGGAAATTGATCAGAATGATTTAGTTTCAAGTTTTGAGAAAACTTTGAGCGAATTGGATCATCCATTAGGTTCATTTGCATCTATTGCCCATAACAATATTATGAAATTATGTAAGGAGCGAGGTATAAAAGTAGTTCTAAATGGTCAAGGAAGCGATGAGGCTTACGCAGGGTATAGCCGCTACATTGCAGGTGTGTTTTTGGTTGATGTTTTGATTTCTAAACCTAAAACATTTTTATCTGAATTCAGGTCTTTAAACACTCTTAACGGTTTTTCTAAGCTATTTTTAGTCTCTCAAATGTTTAAGGCTATTATAAATCAGTCTACGGCATCATTCCTTAGGGCAAAATATCAGGAAAAATCAATTAGTGTTCTCAAAAAGAATTTTGTTGAAGCAAATAGAAAGCATTTTAAAAATCCCTATAAATTTTCAGCAAAAGAAGGGTCTTTTCAAAGATATCTTTTGCATCAAATAAATAATTCCGGAATAAATCAAATACTTCATTACGAAGATGTTTCAGCAATGAATCAGTCTATAGAAATTAGATCTCCGTTTATGGATTATCGGTTAATGGAATTTGCATTTTCTATACCAATTGAATACAAGTTCTCAAAAGGAGTAACAAAGAAAATCCAGAGAGATACAATTGGTAAAGACCTTCCAAAGGGTATTGTTAATGATAGAAATAAAATTGGTTTTAAAACTCCATTTTTGGATTATTTAAAATCTGATGAAAAATTCAAGTCTTATGTCTCGTCTATTTTGAATTCAGATTCATTTAATTCAAAACATATTTGGGATGCAGAAAAGATTCGAAGACAATTCAACAATATTGAAAGTAATGAAAGTTTTCCTTATTGGAGGATACTTAACTTAGAGGTATGGGCTAAATCATATAATATTTCTAATCTTTAATTAAAATTGAATAATAATCCAATTCTGTTTTTGCAGAAAATCATATAGTATAAACAAATTGTTTTAAACTGAAATAAGCTATGAAAATTTTAATTGCAAACTCATATTCTTTAGATATCATTTATAAAGAGTGGTCTGAAGGCAAAAGCCCATCACATTTTTTGTTTGGGAAAATAGAGTTAGAAAAACATCATAAAATTAAAGTGGATATAGTTCCATTTGAAAAATGGAAGTTTATAAATAAACTTGGTAAGATTTTTAAATTTGGCAATCTGGATCAAGAGCTTTGGATGTTGTTTAGAGTACACAATTATGATCTAATTTATGCTACTTTCGGTACAGGGAATACCAAATTACTCTCTTTTTTTAAACTATTAGGTTTTATTAAAACACCTATAGTAATGTTGGGACATCAAAATTTATATATTCCGGAGGATGATAGATTTGGTATTAAAAAGAAAATTTTGTTGAGCTATGAAAGAATTCTTTTTTTTAGCAAAGAGCTTATGGTAAAGACTATTAAGGATTTAGATTTAACTGATTTTGCTGCAACAAAAAGATTTGATGTTGTTAATTGGGCTCCAGATAGAGAATATTATGGTGAAGATTTTAGAGAAAAATTGGCATCTGAGTCCAAATTCGCTATTTGTGCTGGTACAACAGATAGAGACTTTGATTTGATTATCGATGTTTTTAAAGAGATTGGATTTCCTTTAGAAATATACTGCACTCCAGGGACAAGGCCGAGAAAAGATAATTTACCTAGCTTCATAACAATTAACTCTGATTTTATTCCATATTCTGAATTAGTAGCGAGATATAAAAAAGCAAGATTTATTTTAATTCCAATAAAGGATGAGAAAGTAAAGACTGGGAGAACTTTGGGATTAACTGTTTTATTAGATTCTATTGCGATTGGAAAGCCTGTAATTATGACTAAAAATAAGTACGTAGACCTTCTGGATCCACAGAAAAAGGAATTTGGTTTAAGTATCTCTAACAATACAAAAGACGAATGGGTTTCAACAATTAAGGAGGTCTTAAATGATTTTTATAAGTTGGATGAAATGGGTAGAAAAGGACATGAACTGTTTCTAAACGGGTACAATTCAGTTTCTTATTCAAATGAATTGATGAGACATTTCACAACGTTAATTACTGATAGGAATAAAATTTAAGCAGTTTTGTGTTTTATATTTATGCTAGATAACAATTGTAAACAATTTGGTCATTTTGAACATGCCCAACTTTTGGTTTTAGTCTCTTATTAAACGTTAATTAATGGATATTGGTCAATAGTAATTTTGAAAAAAAGATTTATGGAGTAATTGTATTTTTATACTTGAAATTGTCTGTAAAATTCAGGAAAAGATCCCCGCGATCTTTAAATCGCAGGGACTCTTTCTATTTTTTAAAAAGTGCTTTTATTTTGTATTTTAATCTTTTTGAAATTGAATAGTTATTCCTGAATTCTTCTCTTAACTTTTTATTTATTTCCAGTTTTTCATCAAACTCAAATTCTCTTTGGTTACTAAGATCCAAATGCGTGAAGAACCTGTCATGATCTTTAGCATTTGTGGCTTCTTCACCATCCCCTATATGATTTACTTTTGACTTTGAGGCGTAAACAGTCAGCATTTCATGTTTAAATTGATGATATGACCATCTAATAGCCCAAGAATTTATTTTTCCATTCATTTGGTTTTTCAGCATTCCAGGTAAATCACTTCCTATTTTAAACCACTTATACTTTTTGAAAAAATCGTCTTTAAAATCGTTGTAATCAGACACCTCCCAATCAATGTTTTCCCATTTACTTTTCCAAGTCCCCCAGCCCAAAGAAGAAATTCTTTCGGTCAAATAATAGTCTTTATTATGTGTTTTTAGACTCTTTAAGTTTGGACTATAGCCAGAAATAGATATAACTTCATCAAATTTCTCATAGTACCTTAACCCAGAATTAACAAAGTCCAAGAAATTTTCAGAAGAAACTAAATCGTCTTCGAGTACAATTACCGAACCGTGAATATTAATAACTTCTGTTACTCCATCAATAATTGATTTTGCCAAACCTTTATTTTTCGGGGATTCTTTGATTTTCACAGATTTAAATCCGTCAATAGTATTAATATAATTCCTTACGCTCTCAACTTTTGCGATGTCTTTTTCTTTTTTTGCGCCATCAGAATATATATACAGATTACTTGCTGAAGCTAAGTGGTTTCTCCTAAGAGTTTCAACTGTCCTTCTAGATTCTTCTAATCGATTATAAACAAATAGCACTACTGGAGCTAATTTTTGATTGACTTGTATTTCTTCCATAGTTATTGATTGAGTTAGATAGATTTTACAGAAACATCTTTCAAAATATTCAAAAGAGAGTTTTCAAATGTTCTTAAAGTAAATTTCTTTTCAAAAATGGCTCTAGATTTAGTTCCAAATTCTGCCCTTAATTCAGGTTCTTTTATTAAAATCTCTAATTTTTCTATCAGTTGTTCAAGGTTTAATTTTTGTACTAAAAACCCATTTATCCCATTTTGTACTATGTCCTCAATTCCTCCTTCTGAAGTAGAAATAATTGGAAGTGAAAAGCTCATCGCTTCTAAAAGAACCAATGGGAAGCATTCATTCTCATAAAAAGTTGGTAGGACAAAAATTTCTGAATTCAAAAGTTCAATTTCTTTCTCTTTATCATATTTTTTTCCAAGATAAAATACAGTACCATTTAAGTTTAGTTCACTTATTTTTTTATACAACATTGTTGAATCAATATCTCCCTCACCTCCTATTATTCTGCATTCGAATCGATTTCCTTTTAGCTTTAATACCGAAAGCGCTTCTAATAATTCAAAAATACCTTTAGATTTAATTAGGTTTGATAAAAACAAGATTACAGGTACACTTTGAGATTTTCTAATATGGTTAATTTTAGATTTGTCTTCTATCCCATTGAAACAAACAAAAACTCGTTCAATTGGAACAAATTTTTCAACATCAAAATAAAGTTTTTGGGAAAGGACAATTACATCTGTATTTTTAAAGGCAAATTGATAAAGTATTTTAAGAATTGTATTTTCGCTTTTCTTTTTAATTCCTTTATTGTGTAAATGATAAATTAATTTTACTCGAAATAGCTTTATAAGGAAAATAAGGATTAAATCTTTAATGAATGCTATACCTGTTGTGGACAATGCGAAATAGCAGATTTGGGGCCGAAATGCTGTTAAGCTAGAGAGTAGTTGTATAATTACATTTAAATAGCTTATGACTTTATGAAATTTAAATTTTCCAGTTTCATTGATTCTTTTTGAACCTAAAAGATTAATATATTTGGTGTTGAAATTACTGTTAATTAGTTGACTTCTATGAATATATTGTCCAACCAAAGAGGATCCATGGATCGGTGGTGGAAGATGAAGTAAAAATAAAATTCTTTGGTGCATTTATATAAAATTTGATTGATTTAATGTTTTAATTTCTTCTACTGATGATTTTTATTGACTCATCGAGTGCTTTTAAATTTCCAGAATAGAATGTGGGATAGTTTTTGTAAAAAACGTCAAACACATTAAAAGGTGTTTTATTCAAATCATAATTTTCAATTATTTCTTTTAATTTTTCTTTTAATTTTTCTTCGTTTTTGTATTCCACAAAACACTCTGGAAGTATACCCGGGCCATGAATAGTTGGTCTTTCATCAAGTCTCCATGCCATAGGCCATGAATTGTCTTCGGTAAAAATCAAACTGCCGCAACTTAAACATTCTGCAATCGGAAGTCCAAAGGATTCATTTGATTGCATAAAGTAAAAAGTAGATTTTCTATATATATTTCTTATTTCTTCAATTTCGTATTTTCCCTCTAGGCAGATGTAGGGGATTTGTAATTCATTTAGAACACGGATTTGCATTTCTCTGGTTTCTATAAAATCTTCTCTTTCAAAGTCAATAACTGCAAGGAGTTTTTCTTTCTTGACTGGTTTAAGGTTGGCTCCTTCTAAGTACAATCCAATTTGGCTCCATGGTTTTTGTGGTAACTGTTTTATTTCAGTTGTAGAAGAAACCGAAAAATGCCAATCAAATATTTCCTCATTGTTGTCATTATTTTCTTTTAAATATTGAATAACAGTAGGGGCATTTCCAATATAATAGACCTCATACAGTAGTAGTGGTTTTTTCTTCGTAATCTTTTTTATCTTTTCGATGTTATATTGATTTCTCATAAACATAGTAGGAATTGTTTCCGAAAAAACTATAACATCAAATTTTGATAATTTTGAAAAAAACAATTGATCCTCAATTTTGTGAAATAGCTTATGTATGTTCCATAAGAATCTGCCATATTTAAAATCAACTTCTTTAAAATTTGATAATCTTCTAAACGAAGCAATGTTTTTAAATGTATCTGAATCATGACCAAGTTTAGATAACATAGTTTGTAGACAGTTTGCTAGTATTTTTGGACTCCCGTTTTGTGGTCTAGTAACTATTGCAACTTTCATAATAATGTATATTGATTAAATGTATCACAAAGAAATATTTTAATTTTATGTTTTTCTTGTTTGATTATACTACTCTTTCCTAAACTTTAGGATTATCCAATTTTTTGTTAGATATAAAGTAAGTAAACCAACATGTTTGAGTATAATCATTAAATTTCAACCCACAACAGTCAACGGATAAGAAAACCTATTGTTGGAGGGACTACTTATGGCTGGTATTAATGTAACGTACTTGTATTTAAATTTTTTTTTTAATCCCAAGTTATTTGTAAGTAGCTAATAGAGGCTCCAGCATTTTCTTAGGTACTTTATAATCTTTTATTCTAACATTTTTATATGAATAAAAACTATAAATAATTCGATAGACAGAATGATTTTTCAAAAGTACAAAAAACAAATTTATTTCAACGACATAAAAAAGTATTTTAAATACAAAAATTTGATTTTTAAAATTTATTATCTAATTTTATGATTCCAAATAAAACACAACTAACAATGTCTCAAAAAGAAAAAATAAAAGTTGGTCTAGTAGGAACCGGCTGGATCATCCGGGGACTTACGAAACTTCTGAATGCTAGCAGAGAAATGCAAGTTGCAGGGGTTTTGACTAGAAGAGAAGGCAAGATAGAGGAACTTTATGTTCCTGATGAAAATGTCTACCATATCCCTGAATCACTCTTTTTGAAATCAGATGTGATTGTTGTAAGTACAGGAGATCCTATTTATAGTACAGCAATTATCAATGAAGCATTTAAATATGGTTTGCCCGTCGTGACAATGGATGCAGATACCATGGTCACTACAGGTACATGGCTCTCAAGGAAGGGACTGATCACGGAATCGAATGGTGATCAGCCAGGTTGCCTAGCCATGTTGAGGAGAGAAGTTGTTGAAATGGGATTCACCCCATTTGTGTACGGCAATATCAAAGGATTTTTGAATAAAACCCCTTCTTTGGAGGATATGACTTATTGGTCCAATAAGCAAGGGTATTCGCTTTCTTCGGTGACTTCCTTTACCGATGGGACTAAGCTACAAATAGAGCAAGCTTTAGTGGCAAATGCTTTTGAGGTTGGTATTGCTCAGCAGGGGCTACTTGGCTTACAGACGGAAGATTTTGTAAACTCTACCTATCAGCTAGGTGAGATTGCCGAAAAAATCGGTATGCCTATCAGTGACTACGTACTTTCAAGAACGGCACCTCCAGGGGTCTTCATCGTATCGAAGCACTTGGAAGAGCTAAGAATTGAACTGGGTACTTACAAAATGGGTGATGGGCCATTCTATCATCATTGCAAACCAACCCATCTTTGTTTTTTTGAAATTCCTGGCACTATAAAAAGATTGATTCATCAGAACGAAATATTAATAGATAATAGTGATAACCCGACAGTAAGTGTTGCGGCGATTGCTAAAAGGAAACTTGTGAAGGGCGATTTTATTGTAAACGGAATCGGGGGCTTCGACATGAGAGGTGAAGCCATAAGGATCATAGATGAGCCAAACCATGTGCCTATAGGTTTGATGCAAAACGTAGTGTTGAAAGAAAATGTCGAAGAAGGGCAAGTCATCAAGTTTTCTGATATTGATATCCCTCCTTCATTGGCATTGACGGCATGGTTTGAGATTTTGGATAGTATTGATGTAGGAAACATTACCAGTTTATCAATTGGGTAGATGACAAAAGTTCTCGAAGTACCTTAACAGTTGATGTCGAAATTATAACGGCACAGTTATTTCAATTCATATACACTTCCGAAAATCGGAAATAGCTTATTAAAGGTTTCTACCTCGTAAGTGTATGTCTAAAAAAATCAAATAAGATTCTGATGAAAATTGTAAATGTAATATTATCTGGAGGTATAGGGAGTCGTTTGTGGCCTTTGTCGAGAAAGTCAAAACCTAAGCAATACCTACCTATTTTTGATGAAAAATCCCTCTTTCAACTAGCCGTAGAGAGAAATTCTTCTGTGTGCGATGAGCTTTGTGTCGTGGGGGGTAAGGACAATTATAAGTTGTCCAAACAAATATTGGAAGATTTGGCTATCGAAGAGTATTCGGAAATAGTGGAAGCCAGCCCTAGAAACACAGCTGCTGCCATAGCTTTTGCAGCTTTGCAATCAGATCCGGAAGATATATTAATTGTGTCTCCTTCCGACCATTTGATCAAAAATGATGATTTATATTACAAAGCCATACAAGAGGCACTGGAGCTTGCAAAGCAGGATTATATCGTCACTTTTGGTTTGAAGCCAACAGGCCCAGAGACAGGGTTTGGTTATATAGAATTTGAAGGCCAAGAGGTCATTTCATTTAGGGAGAAGCCAACACAAGAGCATGCCAAGTCTTTTGTAGATTCAGGAAGGTTTCTTTGGAACAGTGGGATGTTTTGCTTTAAGGCAAGTGTGTATTTGGAAGAGCTGAAAAAGCATGAACCTTCGGTTTATGAAGCAAGTAGTGCTGTTTTTTCAGCAAAAAGAGGAGTCTTTTTGGACGAGTCACTTTCCATGGAAATCCCATCAATTAGTGTGGACTATGCTGTGATGGAAAAGACTGAAAAAATCAAAGTTGTGCCTTCATTCTTTGATTGGTCTGACATGGGAAGTTTTCAGGCTATTTATGATTTTATCCCTGCTAATGACCCTCGTAAATCCAATACCAACCTGACACTGAATTCTAAAAAACTGGTGGAATTCATAGGGGTGGAAAACGTCATTTTGGTAGAAACTGAAGATGCAATCTTGGTCTTGAATAAAGATAATGCCCAAGATGTGAAGAAAGTATATGAAAGGCTTGAAAAGGAAAACCCACAATATTTAAAATAAAAATATGATTGATAAAGATTCTAAAATTTTCATTGCAGGGCATAGAGGAATGGTAGGTTCGGCTGTCTGGAATAATTTGACTGACAATGGATATACTAATCTGATTGGCCAAAAAAGTGCGGATTTAGACCTTAGGAACCAGCTTGAGGTAGAGTATTTTTTTGCAAATGAAAAGCCTAAAGTAGTGATCGATGCCGCTGCTAGGGTTGGAGGAATCATGGCTAATAAATCATATCCCTACCAATTTCTTATGGACAACATGAGAATCCAAAACAACTTGATTGAGTCCTCCCTTGCTCATGCTTGTGAAAAGTTCGTGTTTCTTGGAAGTTCATGTATTTATCCGAAGTTTTCTCCTCAACCGATTAAAGAGGAGTATTTACTTACATCAGAATTAGAGTCAACAAATGAAGCTTACGCTTTGGCGAAAATTTCCGGAGTAAAAGCATGTGAGTATATAAGAACTCAATTTGGCAAAGATTATAGCAGCCTAATGCCAACCAATTTGTATGGGCCAAGAGATAATTTTGATTTGGAGACATCCCATGTTTTGCCGGCAATGATCACAAAATTTCATGAAGCCAAACTCGATAATCATGAAACGGTAACATTGTGGGGAACTGGCAGTCCGAAAAGGGAATTTTTGCATGTTGATGATTTGGCCAAAGCAGTGCTTTTTTCATTGGAAAACAAACTTCCGGACAACCTATATAACATCGGAACAGGCGAAGATATATCCATTTATGAATTAGCGAATCTGATTCAAGAGATAGTAGGGCACGAAGGGGAGATAAAATGGGACTCTGAAAAACCAGATGGCACTCCAAGAAAATTGTTGGATGTTTCCAAAATGTCAGATTTAGGTTGGAAAGCTCAAATCAAATTGAAAGATGGAATCAAAGCTACATATGAATGGTATTTGGAAAATTCATATGACCTCAAAAAAGTAAAGATAAGCTAACAAATCAGTGTAAATAATATAGTCATGAATAACACAACAAATACAAGAAAAGTAGCTTTGATCACTGGAGTGACTGGGCAGGACGGGGCATATTTATCAGAACTTTTACTTTCTAAAGGGTATATGGTTCATGGTATCAAAAGAAGAACTTCATTATTCAATACAGATAGAATAGATCATTTGTACCAGGACCCGCATTCCGAGAACTGTAATTTCAAATTGCATTTTGGAGATATGACTGATTCTATGAATCTGACAAAAATCATTCAGGAAACACAGCCAGATGAAATCTACAATTTGGCAGCTATGAGTCATGTCAAAGTGAGCTTTGATATTCCTGAATACACAGCAAATGCTGATGGAATTGGAACTTTAAGGATTCTTGAGGCTGTAAGATTGTTGGGCATGGAGAAAAAAACCAAAATTTACCAAGCCTCAACATCGGAACTTTATGGACTTGTACAAGCTGTACCACAATCAGAGACTACACCATTCTATCCAAGATCACCATATGCTGTTGCCAAAATGTATGCGTATTGGATCACTGTAAATTATAGGGAAGCTTATGGTATCTATGCTTGTAATGGTATTCTTTTTAATCACGAATCACCCTTGAGAGGTGAGACTTTTGTAACTAGAAAAATCACTAGAGCTGTTTCAAAGATTGCTTTGGGCTTGCAAAACACCTTATATATGGGTAACCTCGATGCAAAAAGAGACTGGGGACATGCAAAGGACTATGTGGAGGCGATGTATTTGATCCTTCAGCAAGATGAACCTTCTGATTATGTAATTGCTACCGGTGTCACTACCAAAGTAAGAGATTTTATCTCCTTGGCTTTTGCTGAAGTTGGTTTCAATCTCAGATTTGAAGGTGAAGGTGTTGATGAAGTAGGTATCTTGGATTCCATTAATTACCAACTTGTGGCTGATTCATTGGAAGTGAGCGAATACAAAGTCAAAATAGGTGATGTGCTGGTAAAAGTCGATCCAACGTATTTTAGACCTACTGAAGTAGAATTGCTTATCGGAGATCCAAGTAAGTCTAACAAAGTATTGGGCTGGAAGCCTAAATATAATTTAGAATCTTTGGTCAAAGAGATGGTCAAAGCAGATGTTGCCCTTTTCAAAAAAGATCTTGATTTGATAAAGTCTGGTCATCAGGTTCTTTTACAAGAAGAGTAAAATATAGCCGCCCCAAAAACTTTTTTTGGGGCGGCTTTTTTCTTAATTCACTTTTATGAATCTTTTGGTAATGATTATTTTACCTTGGTATTGTATCCTGAGTAGATAAGTTCCTGCTGTCAGCCCCTCCAAATCCAAAGTGACTTCGTTTTCATTCAAGACAAAGTCAAATACTCTTACAGTGCTCCCATTCATGGATACTACAGCTGCGGAGATATGGTGTTCCTCTTGAATGTTATCAAAAATAAGATTCAAAAACCGATTTGTAGGATTTGGCCCAATTTTAAAATCCACAAGATTGATTTCTCCTTCTCTTGCGATCTCGCTTACATTAATGAATAACTTCTCAGAAACATACTTATTTCCTTCGTCATCTATGGCTTCAATCCAGATTTCATGCTCACCATGAGGCATGTTCTCTAAGCTGTGTGCAAACGGAGAAGTTTTGTAAATCCCTTTTGAAATACCGTTTATGAAGTATTCTACCTGACTAATTGGGTTTTGGAAATCAACAAACTCTGGTTTGATCAATACACTGTCTCCGACGGCAAATGATGTTTTCCCGTTTGAAGCCTCTATTTTCACGACAGGCTTATTTTTACCAATTATTCTGACAGGAAATGAAAACAAAGCAGTCCCATCTGTGTAGACTAGTCTTGAGATTAAAGTGGTCTCTCCCAAAGGGACATTTTCGAAGACAAAACTGTAAGGTTGATCCTTGGATGTTCCGATTAGCTTATTACCGTTATAGAACTCGACCTTGTCTATTGTTTTGGTAGAAGTTGGTGTTTCTACTTCAATTGAAAGTGCTGATCCTTTTTGGTGTTCCGAAAGCTGGGTTGGAGAAATGATCCTAAAAACGGGTTCGTTTTTTACTGTAATTCTACTTATTTCACTTACCTCAAAATTCGTCGGGATATTCCCTATCGCTTTTGCTGTTATGTTATAGGTTCCAGGTCTTGTATTTTCCCATTTGGAAGAAAATGGAGCAAGTGAAGATGATGCGATCAATTCGCTGTTAGCATAATATTCAACCATTTTCACATTCTTCGCATCTCCCTTGAACATTGCTATCAGTTCTACGGTTTCGTCGAATTCGAAGGATTGATTGTCTATCGGGGTGAGAAGTTCTATTTTTGGTAAGGAATTGTCTTCTTTTACCAAAATATTGATGGGTGCCGAAAATGTTTTTCCTCCTTTGTCATCTGTAGCTCGAGCCGAAATACTAAAATTGCCAAGTGGTGGATTGTTCCAGTTGATTCGGTAGGGTGATGCTTCTGATTTTCCAATAAGTAAGTTTCCTTGAAAAAATTCCACCATTACAACATGCCCATCATTGTCACTGGCATCTGCTACAATAGTGATTTGTTCATCAGGTGAAAAAGTGCTGTCGTCGGAAGGTGAAGTGATTTGTACAGAAGGAAGTTGATTTGGACGGTCAACGACCCTGATTGATCTTGCATCCGAAGCTGTTTTCCCTTCTATATCCGTTGCGATTGCGGTAATATTTACACTCCCTGTGACTGAAATTTCCCAATTGTAGGAAAGATTTTCCCCACTGCGACTACCTATAAAAATGTTGTTTCTAAAATAGTCAACTTTTATTATTTCTGAAGATTCTTCTGGGATTTCAACATTCAATGGTAAAATGTCATTTTTAAAGTATTCATTGTTAGCGATTGGTGAAACAATTCTTACGCTTGGACTTCTTTGATGCTCAATTACTTCTATAGAGATAGGAGATGAGTTGATTGCAACTGATTTATTATCAATGGCTTTTGCTGTTATGATATGCTTGCCAGCTGGAGCGTTAGTCCAATTGAAACTATATGGAGCTGTTAAGTCCGAGCCCAAAAACATATTGCCATAGAAAAATTCCACTTTAGCAATTGTCCCATCTGTGTCTTGGGCATTTACTTCTATGACTATCTCATCTCCTTTATTAAACTTTGTGTTGGTGAGCGGTGCTGTGATGTTCACAGTTGGCGCGTTATTTGGTCTTTCGATTACCAGAATGTTGATTTCAGTTGATGAAGCAGTAGAGCCATTGTCGTCTGTAGTTCTAGCGGAAATGACATGATTTCCAAGAGGAGCATCATTCCATACAAAAGCAAAAGGAGCTTGTGTGTCAGTTGCCAAAAGGTAATTTCCCGCAAAGAATTCAACCTTTGTGATAGAGCCATCAGCATCCACAGCATTTGCTGCAATGTTGATTGGGTCACCTACAAAAAACTGATCATTGTCTGAGGGTGCAGTGATCGTTATTTCGGGGGAGTTATTTGGTCTTTCGATAACCAGAATGTTGATTTCAGTTGATGAAGCAGTAGAGCCATTATCGTCTGTAGTTCTAGCGGAAATGACATGGTTTCCAAGAGGAGCATCATTCCATACAAAAGCAAAAGGAGCTTGTGTGTCAGTTGCCAAAAGGTTATTTCCCGCAAAGAATTCAACCTTTGTGATAGAGCCATCAGCATCCACAGCATTTGCTGCAATGTTAATTGGGTCACCTACAAAAAACTGATCATTGTCTGAGGGTGCAGTGATCGTTATTTCGGGTGAGTTATTTGGTCTTTCGATAACCAGAATGTTGATTTCAGTTGATGAAGCAGTAGAGCCATTATCGTCTGTAGTTCTAGCGGAAATGACATGGTTTCCAAGAGGAGCATCATTCCATACAAAAGCAA
>NZ_JAKZGS010000009.1 GCF_022549695.1 Belliella calami
TGGATTTTTTATGTTTTTGTACTTTCTGCGTAAATCTGTGGTATCTGCGGGAGAAGAATTATTGCCCGCTGATTACGCTGATGTTCGCAGATTTTTATGTTGTGTTTTGGATTTTTTATGTTTTTGTACTTTCTGCGGAAATCTGTGGTATCTGCGGGAGAAGAATTATTGCCCGCTGATTACGCTGATGTTCGCAGATTTTTATGTTGTGTTTTGGATTTTTTATGTTTTTGTCCTTTCTGCGTAAATCTGTGGTATCTGCGGGAGAAGAATTATTGCCCGCTGATTACGCTGATGTTCGCAGATTTTTATGTTGTGTTTTGGGTTTTTTATGTTTTTGTCCTTTCTGCGGAAATCTGTGGTATCTGCGGGAGAAAAATTATTGCCCGCTGATTACGCTGATGTTCGCAGATTTTTATGTTGTGTTTTGGATTTTTTAAGTTTTTGTACTTTCTGCGTAAATCTGTGGTATCTGCGGGAGAAGAATTATTGCCCGCTGATTACGCTGATGTTCGCAGATTTTTAAATTGGATTTTGGATTTTTTAAGTTTTTGTCCTTTCTGCGTAAATCTGCGGTATCTGCGGGAGAAAAATTATTGCCCGCTGATTACGCTGATGTTCGCAGATTTATATGTTGTGTTTTGGATTTTTTATGTTTTTGTACTTTCTGCGTAAATCTGCGGTATTTGTGGGAGAAAAATTATGGCCCGCTGATTACGCTGATGTTCGCAGATTTATATGTTGTGTTTTGGATTTTTTATGTTTTTGTACTTTCTGCGTAAATCTGTGGTATCTGCGGGAGAAAAATTATTGCCCGCTGATTACGCTGATGTTCGCAGATTTTTAAATTGGATTTTGGATTTCTTCAAGTTTTTGTACTTTCTGCGTAAATCTGCGGTATCTGCGGGAGAAGAATTATTGCCCGCTGATTACGCTGATGTTCGCAGATTTTTATGTTGTGTTTTGGATTTTTTATGTTTTTGTACTTTCTGCGTAAATCTGCGGTATCTGCGGGAGAAAAATTATTGCCCGCTGATTACGCTGATGTTCGCAGATTTTTATGTTGTGTTTTGGATTTTTTATGTTTTTGTACTTTCTGCGTAAATCTGCGGTATCTGCGGGAGAAAAATTATTGCCCGCTGATTACGGCTGATGATCGCAGATTTTTAATCAATATATCTTCTATTTCTTTGTGAATCAGTGGTAAATGAGGGAGTAATTCAGGAGCACAAGGGAAAAATTAGTATTTATTTCTTCAATCAATTTTGTCTGGATTAAATTCCCTACTCACTTTCCATCTATTATGACTCCATAGATAGAGACTTGGACTGTGTCTGATAGTATGCTCGGTACGTCGGATGAATTCATCGGTGATGCTATGTTCTGCAGCTTGGTCATAGGGAGGATTATCCATTAGACTATAGGTGAAAATGTAATGCCCTCGTTTTGGTTTGCGAACATCAGAATAGATTACGGTATGCCCAAAGCGCTTGGCAAGTTTCTCTGCACCTTCAAAGAAAATCGTTTCTCTATTCATAAAAGGTGCCCAATAGCGGATTTCAGCTTTTGTGGGTCTTTGGTCGGCTGCTAGGACAATCAGCCGAGGTACCTCTCGATTCCTCAAATATTCTCTTTGAAAGGAAGCTCTTTCCACCAACATACCTCCAAATCTCCCTCTGATGTTTTTCATCAGTTTCTCGAAAAATGGGCTGTTTACTTTTAGATAGACCACTTCACACTGTGTGCTTATATTGCCCATCATTTGAAGCAAATGCATTTCCCAATTGAAAAAGTGTCCTGTCATTCCTACCACAACTTCGCCTTTTTTGATCAATTCAAGTGGTATATTTACATTTTCTATTTGTACCCTTTTTGCTAATTCTTTCTTGGAAATGGTGTACATTTTGAAAGTTTCGGCAAAAGAATCTGTCAAGTTTCTGAAAAACTCCCTTTCAATTTTAAGTCTTTCTATTTCTGTTTTTTCAGGGAATGCATATTTTAAATTTTCCTTAATTACTTTTTTTCTATACCCAACTATATAATAACCAATCAAATACAAGATATCCGAAAAAATGTAGAGGATACTCAGTGGGAGGTAGGATATTAGTTTGAAAAAGATCATTTTATAGGTAGGTTTCTTTTACGTGAAAGTGTTTTATTGGCAAATATCTAAATATCCTATGTTAATACCTGTATCCTAAGCAATAAGTTTAAAAAATTGCAATGGAAAAGACTTTTATAAAATTCGTTTCGCATCCATTATCTCAGTATCTAGTTTCGATCAATACCAAAATGATGGCAGCCATATGAATTTGAAAATCAAACTATCATTAATCAAATTTTTATTTGAGAAAATGGATTGTCAACCACTTTCTTCAAAAAAATTAGCTAAAATTTATTGCAATGATTACTTTTGGTACTTATGTCTGAAGTGCAGAGAAAAAAATATTCCGATCAGGAAAAAAACAGGATTTTTGACGGGGAATTTATGCCACACATAGATTCCATGTATAATTTTGGTTATAGGTTGACCTTTGATGAGGACGATGCCAAAGATTTGGTGCAAGATACTTATCTTAAGGCATACCGATTTATCAATTCCTTTGAGCAAGGTACAAATGCAAAGGCATGGTTGTTTAGGATATTGAAAAATAGTTTTATAAACGATTACAGAAAGAAAAGCAAGCAGCCAGCCAAAGTTGATTATCAGGAAGTTGAAACTTATTACAACTCTGATGATGTTGACTATGGTATCACCTCAGATTTACGTGTGGATTCTCTCAAGGATATGCTTGGGGATGAGATTTCAAATGCACTCAACAGTCTTGCGGTGGATTTTCGAACAGTTATCATTCTATGTGATTTGGAAGGATTTACTTACGAAGAAATGGCGAAGATTTTGGATATTCCGATCGGAACAGTTAGGTCTAGGTTGCATAGAGCGAGGAACTTATTGAAAGAGAAGTTACGTTCATATGCTCAAAACATGGGATATAAAACCGATGAAGAGGAATAGTTTCAGATTAATTATGAATAAGTATTAAAGATTACCCTAGATTAATATTAAAATGGAGAATAATTTAGAAGGAACAGGAGAGAGGAAATTGCAGTGTGATGATGTGAGCAAATGCTTTCAATTGCTGGAAAGTATTCTAGATGGGAATGAAAGCGCCGATTCGCAGGAAGTCCTCAAATCAAAACTTGCAAAATGTCAACCATGTTTTGAGCACTATCATTTGGAACAGGCGATCAAAGAAGTACTACGTACTAAGTGTACTAAGCATGAAGTGCCATCTCAGCTGGTAGAAAATATCCGTCAAAAAATCGAAGAGATAAAATAAGGGATATGTCATCAGGAAAAGCAATTATTTTTTCAGCACCGTCAGGTTCAGGCAAAACAACAATAGTTCGTCATTTAATAGGGAAAATTCCGAATCTAGGTTTTTCTATTTCTGCTTGTACGAGAGACAAGAGAGGTAGGGAAGAGGAGAATGGCAAGGATTATTATTTTTTGAGTCCGGATGAATTCAAATCCAAAATAGATCAGGATTCATTTATAGAATGGGAAGAGGTATATGAAGGTAATTTTTATGGTACTCTCAAAGAAGAAATTCAGCGTATTTGGGATTCAGGAAAACATGTGATTTTTGATGTAGATGTCAAAGGAGGGCTAAATCTAAAAGATTATTTTGGAGATAAAGCTTTGGCTATATTTGTAAAAGTACCTTCCATGGATGTACTTACGGAAAGACTTAAAGACAGGGGAACAGAATCGGAAGAGAGCTTATCGAGGAGGTTATATAAAGCAAAGTTTGAAATGGGCTTTGAGAATAAATTTGACGTTACTATCGTCAATGACGACATGCAAAAGTCATTCATGGAAGCAGAAGCAATCGTAGGGAAATTCTTAGAACAGTAATTTTGAAAATCGGCTTATTTTTCGGATCTTTTAATCCTATTCATATTGGACATTTGATTATAGCCAATGTGATGCAGGATCAGACTGAATTGGATGAAGTCTGGTTTGTAGTCAGTCCTCAGAATCCTTTCAAGACAAAGAAATCACTATTGCACGAATTTGATCGGCTTAGGATGGTAGAGCTCGCCATCGCCGATCATTTTCATTTTAAGGCCTCTGACGTAGAATTTCACATGCCTAGGCCAAGCTATACAATCGATACACTCACTTACTTAAGTGAAAAATACCCAAAGCACGAATTCAAACTTATAATAGGTAGTGATAATCTAACCCATTTTCACAAATGGAAAAATCATGACCTTATTTTGGACAGATATGGGCTATACGTATATCCAAGGCCAGGTGATCATCAGACATTCGATCATCCTAAAATCAAATACATAGCAGCACCAATGATGGATATCTCAGCTACATTTATTAGGAAAGCAATCAAGAACCAAAAATCTACTCGCTATTTAATTCCAGAAAGTGTAGACGAATATATAAAAGACAAAAAACTTTTTGTCTAAATATCTTCATAAGGATAACTAAACTTACTCCACATAAGTTGCGTTTACACTTTCCATAAAAAACATTTTAGAAAAGACATATTCATTGCTGCAGTCAGTTTATGATGGTCAGCAACGTGAAGGATTACACTTATAGTCAAAAAAGCAGACTATCTTATTCCTTTTTATGAATTATTTACAAGCAAAAGGAACTAATTAATTTCGAAATTACTTTTGTAGTATATTTGAGAATTTAGAAATAACATAAATCATATAAAAAATGGCAAAAGCAATAGAAATTACTGATTCTAATTTTGAAGAAATTATGAAAACTGGACAGCCTATCCTTGTGGATTTTTGGGCTGAATGGTGTGGACCATGTAAAATGATCGGTCCGGTAGTTGAAGAACTCGCTGGTGATTACGATGGCAAAGCTGTAGTTGGAAAAGTAGATGTAGATGCAAATCCTGGAGTTGCTGCTCAGTTTGGTATCAGAAGTATTCCAACCTTACTATTCTTCAAAGATGGTCAAATTGTAGACAAACAAGTAGGGGCTGTACCTAAGTCAGTATTGGCTCAGAAACTTGATGCGCAATTGTAATAGCTTTTAAATAGAGCAAAAAAAAACCGCTAAGAGTAATCTTAGCGGTTTTTTTAATAAAGGCAATTTTTTTAAACTTATAATCTTTCCAGATTCGAAACCCCACCTGAAACAATAAATTTCATTACATCCGAACTTTTGACATTGGTAAGGATTCTGACATTGTCTCTTGGTACGAGATAAAGGTTTCCTGAGAAGTTATAGCTGTGAGGAAAATAGATGGCTACCAAGCTTTCCTCCTCTAGTGAAGCCAAGTTATCCTGTGTTATGAAGCCAAG
Organism: Belliella calami; assembly: GCF_022549695.1. GTDB lineage: Bacteria > Bacteroidota > Bacteroidia > Cytophagales > Cyclobacteriaceae > Belliella > Belliella calami. Next base: position 5,347 of record NZ_JAKZGS010000009.1, read on the forward strand.
TCGAGACATACCTTCGGAAAGTTTTACTATGACCGGCGTATTGAATTTTTTCTTGTCACCTACAAAGGCTGACATCAAGTCCTTGATACTTGTATAAACGATATTTATCAAGGGAATTTTAAAAATCCATTTCTCAAATAAGTCAAATAGAGGTTTGGTGATGAATAGACTAGCCAAATACCCTACAAATGTAATAAATCCCAGCATGACTAAAATGCCCAGTCCTGGTACAGGAATAGGTATGATGCCATCCAAAAAATTTATTGTCAAGATGATCACATAAATAGTCAAACCCAAAGGGACTACAAAAAGTAACCCTCGCAGAAAGTATTTTATAAATCTTTTGTAGGTAAATGCCATTTTGAAAATTTGTTAAGTTCGTAAAACTACAAAAAAGCCCCAGATTACTCTGAGGCTTTTTTTAATTTTATTTATGACTATGTTATTATAAGTCAATTCCCATAAATGACATAAAGGCAATTCCCATCAACCCAGTAAGGAGCATGGTAATACCAAGACCTTTAAGACCATTAGGTACATTTGAATATTTCAATTTTTCTCTGATAGCTGCCAAGGCTATGATAGCCAAGAAGAAGCCAGTCCCCGAACCGAAACCATAAACAGCTGATTCAGCCAATGTATAGTCTCTCTGAGCCATGAACAAAGAACCACCAAGGATTGCGCAGTTTACAGCGATCAAAGGAAGGAAGATACCCAAAGCTCCGTAAAGTGCAGGAGCAAATTTCTCAACAACCATCTCTACCAACTGAACCATAGCTGCAATGATGGCGATGAACATAATGAATCTCAAGAATGAAAGGTCAATAGTAGCAAATGTTTCACCTGCCCAAGACAATGCACCTTCTTTCAATACAAATTCATTCAAAAGCCAGTTGACAGGTACTGTTACAGTCAGTACGAAAATTACTGCTGCACCAAGACCCAAAGCTGTGCTTACTTTTTTGGATACCGCCAAGAATGAACACATTCCTAGGAAGTACGCAAATACCATGTTGTCAATAAATATTGATCGTATAGCTAAATTAAATAATTCCATATCTCTTTTATTTATTAATGTTCAACATATCCAGTTTTGGTACGCTGTACCCAAATGATCAATCCAAGAATGATAAATGCACCTACTGGAGATACCATCAATCCGTTGGTAGCCAAGCTGAAATCTTCTCCAAACAATCCAGAGATTGGTTCATATATGGCAACACCGAAAACTGACCCTGAACCTAATAGCTCTCTAAAGAAAGCAACGGCCAGGATAATCCACGAATAACCCAAAGCACTACCAAACCCATCAAGAATGGCGTCATATGGCTTGTTTCCTAATGCAAATGCTTCCAAACGACCCATTACGATACAGTTGGTGATGATCAATCCAACAAATACTGAAAGCTCTTTGTACATATCAAATGCAAATGCTTTCAACACTTCATTTACCAATGTCACCAAAGTAGCCACTACCGCAAGTTGCACGATAATCCTTACCCTTGAAGGAATGGTGTTTCTCAAAAGTGAAATTGTCAGGTTTGCCATAACAATTACGAAAATAACCGAAATTGCCATTACCAAGGTTGGCTGCATCTGAGTTGTAACCGCTAGTGCCGAACAAATTCCAAGTACTTGAATGGTAATTGGGTTATCGTCAACCAATGGGTCAGATATTAATTTTTTTCTTCTTTTCGACAGAAGCGCCTCTGAGGACTTTTTTACTTCTGCTTGTGCTGTTTCTGTACTCATTATATAAAGATTGAAACGTTCAAAATCAATTTAAGACTGCTACTTCCGTAGAGTTTCCGGATTTTTTCTTTTCGATGTAAGATTCGTAGTAGCTGATGTAGTTTTTCAACATGTCATTTACACCATTTGCAGTAATAGTTGCACCTGATAAGCCATCTACTTTGTGTTCTTCTCCATCATAATCCTTTCCTTCACCCTTTTGCATGATCACGGCTCTCAATTCCCCACTCTCGTCAAAGATTTTTTTCCCCTGATATCTTGCCTGAACATTGTTTTCTGTGATTCTTGCACCTAGACCAGGCGTTTCACCTTTGTGTGAGAAAGTAACTCCTTCTACTGTGTTAAGGTCTGTTTGAAGTGCCAAATAGCCCCATATTTCGTCCCATAGTCCCGCTCCATATACTGGAAGGATATATGAATCAACTGCATCTTCATTTCCTTCTTCGTGATAGATAAAGATTGGATATAATCGATCTTCAGGAGATTTCTTGTAGTTTTTACCTACATCTACTGACTCCGCTACTATACTATTTCCCTCAGAATCTTTTTCTACTTCATTTCCTTCAATATCAACTACTTTTGAAGCAATTCTAGATTCATAATATTCTAATACTTCTTCAGGACTCATTGCTCTCAAATCCTCAGGTGCCATTACAGCTCCCAAAATCTGTTTTTTATTGTCGAGATCCTGCGCTTTCTTTTGTATAGGCCCAAGTACTTGAGATGTTCCCGATAGCAATAATCCAAGTACTACTGTTAGGATTACTGAGAAAGTGATGATATAACCGTTAGACTGTTGCACGTTGTAACCTCCTTTTCTTGTTTGCTTTTACTACATAATAATCTACCAAAGGTGCAAATACATTCATAAATAGAACTGCTAGCATAATTCCCTCTGGATACGCTGGATTAGTTACCCTGATGATTACTGTCAAAACACCAATCAAAAGACCATAAATCCATTTTCCTGTTTCTGTTTGAGCTGCCGATACTGGGTCAGTAGCCATGAATACGATTCCAAAAGCTAATCCACCCATTACCCAGTGGTATTCCGGTCCCATCGCCATATATTCATTTACAGCAACTAGATTCATGATAAATCCCATGATATAAGCACCTGCAAATCCACTTACTATTATTTTCCAACTTGCTACACCTGTTCCAACCAAAATTGCTGCTCCGATCAATGCCATCAGTGTGGAAGTTTCGCCTATTGAACCTGGAATCCAACCCATAAATAAATTTGCAAATTCATAAAGTCCAGACCCGATTGCGCTATTGTGCGAGGAAAGTGCTGCATTTACAGTTTCTCCTTCTACACCTGCTGTATATGCAACTGCCAATGCTGTGGCTCCTGAGAATCCATCTACAGCTGTCTTATCTCCCAAATATGTCCATACTTGATCTCCTGAAATTTGCGCAGGATATGCAAAGTATAAGAATGCTCTTGCTGTCATGGCTACGTTGAGAATATTCATCCCTGTTCCGCCAAAAACCTCTTTTGCTATAACTACAGCAAATATAGTTGCCAAAGCTACTTGCCATAATGGCATCGTAGCTGGTACTACTAACGGAATCAACATTCCTGTCACTAAGAAGCCTTCGTTGATCGGGTGCTTTCTGATTACTGCAAATGCTGCTTCCACCAGACCACCAGCTGCGTAAGCAACAATAACGATTGGTAAAACTAATGTTAGACCTAAAATTGCCTTGTCGGCAAAGTTATCCCACAAACCAGCTGTCTGACCAGTAGCCAAAAAGTGCTGATGTCCTGTATTATATATACCAAATAGCAAACAAGGAATCATTGCAATCACAACCGTGATCATCATTCTCTTCAAGTCAATGGCATCTTTTACCTGAGCTCCTTTTATACCGTTTGTATGGTTTGGCGAAAACAAAAATGTCTCACCAGCCTCAAAGGCATAATATAGGTTCTCTAATTTTCCTCCTTTGTGAAAAAGGGGTTTCTGCTTATCCAACAGATCTCTTAGAAACTTCATATTGATTAACTGTATTGAATTAAATCTATTCCTTTTCTAACTATTTCCTGCACTGGGTGTTTAGATACATCTACGAATTCGCATAAGGCTAAATCCTCTTCCACGATTTCATAAATCCCCAATTCTTCCATTTCATCAAAATCTTCAGCCATGATAGCTTTCAATAAGTAAACTGGAAGGATGTCCATTGGGGTAACACTTTCGAATACACCTGTCTGTACAAATGCTCTTTCTTCACCTCTTACGTTGGTGTCCAATACAAATTCTTTGCTTGGCTTCAAAAAAGACAAGAGTCCTAGCGCTCTATGATAGCTTAACTTTTCTGAAGTTGGTTTCATCCAACCTAAGAATTCATAATATTCACCTTCAGGTAGCAAGGTAATTTGGTTATGATAATAGCCTAAGTAGCCATCTTTGTTGATTTTTTCGCCAGTCAAGACATTTCCTGAAACTACTCTCGTGTCAGGAGCAATTTCTGATTTTTCGTCTTCTTTCAAGTTTCCGTTGACTAATGGGTCTACACATGCTCCAATATAGGTTTTTGTGTATGCCGCTGTTTTTGCTCTAGAACCTGTGATTGCGATTGTTTTTGAGGCGTCATATCTGCCTTCCAGAAAAAGTTTCCCTATCTGAGAAACTCCATATGGACTGATAGTCCAAGCTACTTCTCCTTTGTTGATAGCGTCAATGTGATGGATTTGTACTCCAACATTGCCAGCAGGGTGTGGTCCTGAAAATTTATTGATTTGGGCATTTTGTATATTTGCGAAAATAGCAGGTACTTCAGCATTTCCATTCAAGTTGAGATGAACTGTGCCCTCTGTAAGCTTTTTCAAAATATTTATCCCCGTTTGGAAGTATTTTTCTTCACCTTTTAATGTCACAGCATAATCTGGCGCCAATGGATGTGTGTCGAATCCTGAAATAAATATTGCCTTTGGTTTGTCATCTGGGTTGGCAACAATTCCGAAAGGTCTTTGGATCAATTGAGGCCATACGCCACCTTTTGTAAGATTGGCAATGGCATCTTCTCTGGAAATCGATTTGATGGAAGATTCTGCATATTTCTCGAAACTTTCATAGCTTATTTCACTATCTGCAAGAATCTTGATCTCTAGCAATTTCCTCTTTTCACCTCGTTTGATCTCGACGATTTCGCCGGACACAGGCGCGACATATTGAACTTGATCCAACGCTTTGTCGAATAAAATCGGAGTTCCAGCCTTTACGGTATCACCCTCATTTACAGTGACCTTTGGTCTTTGTAGACCAATGAAGTCTGTAGGTTTGATAGCAAAGGTTTTCGCTGACTGGAATTCTACAAGCTTTTTCTCAGCTTTTCCAGCGAGCTTAATGTCGAATCCCTTCTTAAGCTTAACTAGTTTTGACATATTATATGAACTGTATGGTCTTTTGAAAAACGCCTCAAATCTAATAAAATACATCAGTTATTAGAAGATAATTTTGGTATTATTTATCACCTTCTTGCTAAGTTGACATACTTTTGAGTTGTCGTTCAAATTAATTATTTTCAAATTCAAGGTTTGTTTCAAAGGTATTGATGTGCTTCATGACTTGTTCCATGAGCCACATTGGTGTAGAGGTAGCTCCACAAATACCCACTTTATCTTCAGTTGTAAACCACAAAGGGTCTATCTCTGTTTCATTTTCTACAAAATAACTTCTTTCGTTTTCTGCTTTGCATACTTGGTAAAGCGCTTTTCCATTTGAACTCTTCTTGCCGGAAACAAAAATAATTACATCATTTTCCTTTGAGAAATTCAATAATTGGGGTTCTCGGTTGGAAACTTGACGACATATGGAATCATTGGCATTGAAATCAACTTCATTCAGTTCGCCTTTGGCTTCTTTGATTCTGTTTTCAATTTTTTCTTTTAATTCATAAAAGCCCTTAGTGCTTTTGGTTGTTTGACTAAATAGTGTGACTGATTTTGTAAAATCAATCTTATCTAGGTCTTTGTCTTCCATGACTACAATCGCTTTTTCTAAAGTCTGCCCAGTCAACCCGATAACCTCGGCATGGCCTTTTTTGCCATAGATCACTATTTGACCTTTCTCCTTCTCCATTTTGTCAAATGCAGTTTTGACTCTATGCTGAAGCTTCAATACTACCGGACAAGATGCATCTATAAGCTCAATATTATTTTCTATCGCAGTTTTGTAGGTCTCAGGAGGTTCGCCATGAGCCCTGATCAAAACTTTGCAGTTGCTTAACTCTTGTAGCTTTTCTCTATCGATTACCACTAGACCTTTTGCGCTTAGTCTCTTGACTTCCATGTCGTTGTGTACAATGTCTCCAAGACAATACAATTGGTCAGATACTTCCATCTCATCTTCAGCCATTTTTATGGCGAATTCTACCCCAAAACAATATCCTGAGTTTTTATCTATGGTAACTTTCATAATTCAAATTGATTTTTAGCCAATTTTCTCTTTTGCCAGTGAAACTATCCTATCTACTTGATCATCAAATTCCAATAAGCTTGTGTCAATTTCAACGGCATCTTCAGCCTTTTTTAACGGACTTTCTTTTCTTGTGGAATCTATCTTGTCTCTTTCGTCTAGATTTTGGATGATCTTTTTGATTTCTACCAAATCACCCTTCTCCAAGATTTCTTTTTGCCTTCGTACGGCTCTTATATTCAGATCGGCTGTCATAAAAACCTTGAGCTCTGCTTCAGGAAAAACTACTGTGCCTATATCTCTTCCATCCATCACAACCCCCTTTTTCTTGCCAAGTTTTTGTTGTTGGGAAACGAGCTCTTGTCTTACTTCTTTTATTTTGCTTACTTCACTCACATAGTTTGAAACCCGCATACTACGTATCTCTTTCTCAACATTCAAACCATTGAGATAGGTTTCTTGTTTTTGATTAGCTGGATTGATTTGAAAACTTACATTTAAGCTTTCAAGAGCATTTCTTATATCTCTGGGATTGGTTAATACAGTTAGTTTATTCAAGAAGTGGAGTGTAGTGGCCCGATACATGGCTCCAGAATCTATATAGGTGTAATCCAAAGCTTTTGCTACTGCTTTTGCTGTAGAGCTCTTGCCACATCCAGAAAATCCATCTATTGCAATTACGATTTTACTCATTTACTAAAAGTTGACTTTCGCTTTTCTTTTCAGGTGCAAATATAGTAGTTTTAAATCTAATTCTTCTAGGAACTAATTGTAATCCTTAGATCTACGTTATTACAACTGAATTCTGTTGAAAATAATTATAAATTTTCGTGCTGAGATCATATACAAATTATAGTTTGTATGGGTTTTCATAGTGGTATCATTTCTCGATTAACAATCGTTATCATTTAAAGGAAAAATATTGGATATAAATTCAAATCCTTTTTGCCACTTAAAATCATCTTAAAATTCAAATCCTCAAAAGTTTAAAAGAAAAAATATGACAAATTGTTTTAGTGTTGAAGGAAAATTGATTGATATTGAAATAGGTGAAATATATCCTGCAGAAGTCAAAGTAGGTGATGGGAAAATCATTTCCATTCGCAAAATTCAACACAACGATCAAATGCCATATATTTTGCCTGGCTTTATAGATGCACATGTACATGTGGAATCGTCCATGTTGGTCCCTTCAGAATTTGCCAGGTTGGCGGTAGTGCACGGTACTGTGGCAACTATTTCTGATCCACACGAGATTGCCAATGTCTGTGGGATGGAAGGGGTGAATTATATGATTGAGAATGGACAAAAGGTACCTTTCAAGTTTTATTTCGGTGCGCCATCTTGTGTGCCTGCCACACCTTTTGAGACTGCAGGAGGAGAAATTACAGCTGCTGACATCAACAAACTTCTTGAGAGAAAGGAAATCGTTTACTTGGCAGAAATGATGAATTGGCCAGGGACGGTAAATCGTGATCCTTTGGTTATGGAAAAGATTGCTTTGGCAAAGAAATATGGGAAACCAGTTGATGGTCACGCACCTGGACTTATGGGAGAGGTAGCTGCTAAGTATGCTTCTGCTGGGATCACGACTGACCACGAATGCTTCACTAAGGAAGAAGCATTGGATAAAATTCAATTGGGGATGAAAATTGCCATTCGGGAAGGAAGTGCTGCTAAGAATTTTGAAGCTTTGATAGACTTGATTGATGATTATCCAGAGATGATCATGTTTTGCTCTGATGATAAGCATCCTGATAATCTGGCTGTTTCGCACATTAATGAGCTTGTAGCAAGAGCATTGAAGAAAGGGAAGGATTTGTTCGATGTCCTTAGGGCAGCTTGTATTACACCTGTAGAGCACTATCGCTTAGACGTTGGTACGCTTCGTATTGGAGATCCTGCTGATTTTATTGTTTCTGAAGATATAGTTGATTTCAAAATCAAAGAGACTTACATCAATGGTAAGCTTGTGTCGAGTAATGGTAAAACTTTGATCAATCGTGTGGAAAATAAAATCATCAATAATTTCAATGCTTCTGAAAAATCACATGATGAATTTAGCGTGAAGTCAAATGGTGAAAGGGTGAGGGTTATAGAGGCGTTGGACGGGCAGCTGATAACACCAGCTGTCGAAGGGGAAATTATCTTAAATGATGGTTTTGCCGAATCCAATGTTGAAGCTGATATTTTGAAAATAACGGTGGTCAATCGCTACGAGAATGCAGCACCAGCTGTAGCTTTTATCAAAAATTTCGGTATCAAATCAGGGGCAATAGCCTCTTCTGTAGGTCATGATTCGCATAATATTATTGCTGTTGGAGTAGATGATCAGTCCATTGCAAAAGCCGTGAATCTATTGATCAAAGAAAAGGGTGGGGTAGCAGCTGTCGATAATGGAGAAGAAATGGTTCTTGCCTTGCCAATAGGGGGAATTATGTCAGCCGATGATGGCTATGAGGTAGCAAAAGCCTATACCAAGATCGACCAAATGGCAAAAGCCATGGGTTCAAAGCTCCAATCGCCATTTATGACTTTAAGTTTTATGGCTTTGTTGGTGATCCCAGATCTTAAATTGAGTGATAAAGGACTGTTTGATGGACAAAAGTTTGAGTTCGTGGATGTCTTTTTGGGTTAAAATCAAATAGTTATAGAAATCCTTTAAAAATTAAATTAGTTGAAAATTTGGAAATTTATGTTAAGTAAAAAATTGAGTTGATCAATTTTGTTAATAGCATAGTTTTTTCTATTGATTTCTGAATAAAAAGTTCTTGATAGCTGGTTTTGTTTGATGTATAGCAAACTTATGGTTTGGATGGAAGTTGTTATATTAGTAAAAAATATAACCCAATTAATAACTTAATATATTATGATGAATTTTGAGCTCAATGAAAATCAGGCGATGATCGCCCAGATGATTAGAGATTTTGGAGCAAAAGAGATTACCCCATTCAGAAAAGAATGGGATGATAACCAACATTTCCCTTTGGAAGTATTTAAAAAGCTTGGAGAACTTGGTTTGATGGGCGTATTGGTTCCTACCGAATACGGTGGGTCTGGTTTTGGATACTTTGAATATGTCACGGCTATTTTGGAATTGTCAAAGCTAGATCCTTCAGTAGGATTGTCCATGGCAGCACACAATTCGCTTTGTTCTGGACATATCATGATGTTTGGGAATGAAGAGCAAAAAAGCAAATATCTTCCAAAGCTTGCTACTTGCGAATTTTTGGGTGCTTGGGGATTGACAGAGCCAAACACAGGTTCTGATGCTGGCAACATGCGAACAGTTGCAGTAAAAGATGGTGACTACTATGTCATCAATGGAGCAAAAAACTTTATCACGCATGGAGTTTCTGGAGATGTTGCAGTAGTCATTGCAAGGACAGGAGAAGTTGGGGATTCCCATGGAATGACAGCTTTTGTTGTGGAAAGAGGTACTCCAGGATTTAAGGGGGGCAGGAAAGAAGATAAGCTCGGCATGCGTGCTTCAGAGACAGCAGAAATGATTTTTGAAGATTGTAGAGTTCACAAAGATCAGATTCTTGGAGAAGTTGGCAATGGGTTCATTCAGTCAATGAAAATATTAGATGGAGGTAGAATCTCTATCGCTGCTTTGTCATTGGGGATTGCTGAGGGTGCTTTGGAAGCTTCAATTCAATACTCTAAAGAGAGACAACAGTTCAATCAACCTATCAGCAAGTTTCAGGGAATATCTTTCAAACTAGCAGATATGGCAACGCAAGTAGAAGCTGCGAAACTTTTGACTTTCAAAGCTGCAGATCTCAAAAACAGAGGAGAAAAAGTTACTCTTGCAGGAGCAAAAGCAAAACTTTATGCTTCCGAAGTTTGTGTGTCTGTTTCCAATGAAGCAGTGCAGATTTTCGGTGGATATGGATTTACAAAAGATTATCCAGTAGAGAAATTCTACAGAGATTCCAAGCTTTGTACTATTGGTGAAGGAACATCTGAGATTCAGAAGTTGGTGATATCAAGAGAGATTTTGAAGTAGTCAGCTAGGCCACGACGCACAAGTGTCGATGGTCAATAGACAACGGAGTTTAAATGACCTTTTCTAACTTATGATGATTATCCGTAGCTTTCATGGTTTCATATAGCTAAATTGATAAATAATCATAGGGTTAAATTAAGAGTCTAACCCTTCCAAAGTTTTAAATTTTGGAAGGGTTTTTTATTCTATTGCTTTCCAGTTTCTGATTTGAACACCTTCTCTTTCTTGATCGTCTTGAGCCTATTAATATTAATGCAAAAAAAAAAGGATGTCGTCCAAATAATGCCAAAACCTTGTTGCTCCAGGTTTCTTTTCTTTATTTAATGTAATCTTGGAATTCAATTCCTTATTTGCATAAAATAGTGTGATTTTCATTATGTGTAAAAATCTTAGCGGTGGTTGCAATTTGGTAAAATCTGGTTGATAAGATAGATCAGCGCCAATTGAAATCAAACGGTTACATCTTGAATTAGTACGCAATAGAACACTGAAGACGCAGATCTAGCGGATTGACACAGATAAAAATCAGCGTTCATCAGCTTAATCATGATTCGAGGCAGGCTCTGGTGTATTCCTATTAAACCATCCCACCGACTCCAAGCAAGAGATAGATCCCGGCGGCCAAAGAAGCCCCTATGATTGGGCCTAGTATCGGTACCCAACTATATGCCCAATCACTACTTCCTTTTCCTCTGATTGGTAAGATTTGATGCATGATTCTTGGGCCAATGTCACGGGCTGGGTTGATCGCATAGCCGGTAGTTCCACCCAAAGACAAACCAATCACCCAAACCAAAAAAGCTACTGGCAATGCACCTAATGAACCTAGGCCAATGGGGGTGTTGCTGCCATCTTGCAAAATAGGCTCAGTAGAATAAAGAATCACGATAATCAAAACCGAAGTACCGACAATTTCTGAAATAAGATTTGAAGAATAATTTCTGATCGCAGGTGCTGTGGCAAATGGAGCGAATTTCAAGCCTTGGTCATCAGTGGCATCGAAATGATCCTTGTAAACGATCCAAGAGATGCCCGAACCAAACATGGCTCCAAGTACTTGCGCAAATACATAGCTAGGAACATCTCCCCATGGAAAATCTCCAGTAATTGCCAAAGCGATACTTACTGCTGGGTTCAGGTGTGCACCGCTATATGGGCCTGCTACTGCCACTCCTATAAATACACCAAGTGCCCAAGCTGTAGTAATTACGATCCAACCACTATTTTGTCCTTTGGTTTTGTTCAATACTACATTGGCTACAACTCCAGATCCCATCGCAAGCAGGAGGGAGGTTCCGACAAACTCTGCTACAAATGCATCCATTATTCTACCCAGTTTTTAGATCGTTCAACTGCCTTATGCCAAAAATGTAAATATTTTTCGACTTTTTCCTTATCCATCTTTGGTTCGAAACTCTTATCAGCTTCCCAAAGTGATTTGAGTTCCTCTTCGTCTTTCCAGAATCCAACAGCCAATCCTGCCAAAAATGCTGCTCCGATTGCAGTAGTCTCTATGATTTTTGGTCTGGTGATTTTGCAATTTAATATATCTGCTTGAAACTGCATCAAGAAGTTATTTGCCGTAGCACCACCATCTACTCGAAGTTCTTTGGTAGGTTCACCACTGTCTTTTTCCATGGCCTTGAGCACATCATTTACTTGGTAGGCGATAGCTTCCAGAGCGGCTCGAGTCATGTGGGCAATGGTTGTTCCTCTGGTGATACCAAAAAATGCCCCTCTGGCATCTTGATCCCAATGTGGTGCCCCAAGTCCTGACAAAGCTGGGACGAAATACACCCCATCGTTATCCTCCAAACTAATGGCTAACTTTTCACTTTCTTTTGCATGTCCAAAAAACTCAATTCCATCTCTCAGCCACTGGATGGCAGCTCCACCTATAAAAACTGAGCCTTCCAAAGCATAATTCACTTTTCCATTGATTTCCCAGGCCACAGTAGTTAATAAGCGATTTTCTGATTTTACAGGCTTTTCTCCTGTATTCATGACCAAAAAACATCCGGTTCCATAGGTTGTTTTTGCCATGCCTGATTGTGTACAAAGTTGGCCGAAAAGTGCTGCTTGCTGATCACCAGCGATTCCTGCTATTGGAATTTTGACAGATAAGATATCACCTGAAGTTTCGCAATATACCTCTGAACTAGATTTGACTTCTGGAAGCATAGACTCAGGGATGTCAAACAATTCCAAAAGTTCCTTATCCCATTGCTTTTCATGTATGTTAAAAACCATTGTTCTACTGGCATTGGAGATATCAGTTATATGATTTTTTCCACCTGTAAGTTTCCAAACCAGCCAAGTGTCGATTGTCCCAAAAGCCAATTCGCCTTTTTTGGCACGCTTCCTAGCTCCTTCTACATTGTCTAGAATCCATTTGATTTTGGTAGCCGAAAAGTAGGCATCTAAGATTAGCCCTGTTTTTGAAGCGATCATCTCGGCTTTTCCTGCTTCCTTCAATTCATCACAGTAAGCTGAAGTCCTTCTGTCTTGCCAAACAATCGCATTGTATAGTGCTTTGCCTGTTTTCCTATCCCACACAATTGTCGTTTCTCTTTGGTTGGTGATACCAATACCCGCTATCTGATTTGCTTTGATATCCTCATTTGCCAATGATTCTATCATCACTGCTGATTGGCTAGTCCAGATCTCCTGAGGATCGTGTTCCACCCACCCGGATTTTGGGAAATGTTGCTTAAAGTCCTTTTGAGCAACAGAAACAATCTGACCTTTCTTGTCAAAGACAATTGCTCTTGAACTTGTAGTTCCTTGATCAAGTGATAAAATATATTGGGACATTTTTTCTGGGTTAATGGTTAATTAGGTGTTTGGTTATCTGATTATTGGTTATTTCGTAGAAATATAGTAGATATAAGGTTGGAATATTGTAGAAATAAGATTGAAATACAATGGAAATAAAGTTGAAATATTGTAGAAATACTTTTGGTCAACAGCCATTATTTCTGATAAGCTATATCTCAATAATACTTCGCCAGACTTGTCTGCAAAAGCCAAAGGCATACTTCAGAGAAGCAATATTTCCATTCTATTTCACGTCAGTAATATTTCGCTATAGGCTTATTTCATTTCCAATATCAATATCCATAAGTATCAATCAATATTTTATCCGCTACGCCTAAGGTGCACAAGCGTGGCGGATTTATTTCAATATATACTTATTTGCTGTTTTTTCGAAATCGGAGATTTCTTGGTTTGTCCATTCTTCATCTTTGGCAAATTCCTGCGCCATGATTTCTGCTACTTTAGGTGCCATTTCAATAGCGGCTCTTGCGTCTAGGAACAAAATGCGCATTCTCCGTGCTAGGATGTCTTCTACTTTCATAGCCATTTCATTTTTCACGGCCCAGACTACTTCTGCGACTGTATAGGGATAGCAGGGATGTAATCGATCCCCAAATTCCGGTTTATCCTCAATCATTTTTTGGATAGTGGCTGCATCTGAGCCATAGCCTTGCCAATGACCTTCTTGTGGATCTGTTGTATAGCCTCGATAATGGATATTTGCAGATGCGCTTTCCTTAATGCTTTCTCCAGTGACCATTGTGAATTTCTCAACAGTGTCTTCACCCATTTTTCGAAAGGTAGTCCATTTGCCCCCGGTGATGGAAGTCAATCCACTTTCAGAAACAATAACTTTATGTGAACGTGAAATTTCCTTTGTTTTGGTGCTGCCTTCTTTTGGAGCAGCAAGTGGCCTCAGACCTGCATAGACTGAAAGAACATCGGCTTTGGTTGGTGTTTTTACCATGTAAGCAGCAGCAGTTTCCAGCACAAAATCAATTTCTTTGCTCAACGCTTCTGGCTCTAGTTTGGCTTTTTCACGCAAAGTGTCTGTAGTGCCTACTACCAATTTGTCTTGCCATGGGACTGCAAAAAGAACCCGACCGTCCGAAGTTTTAGGGATCATCAGCGCATCATTTCCTCCAATGAATGATTTGTCCAAAACCAAATGAATTCCTTGGCTTGGCTGAATGCTTTTTGGTGCATCAGGTTGATCTAGCTGTAGGATTTTATCCGCAAACACACCCGTAGCATTTACGACCATTTTAGCCTTTATTTTGTAATTTTTCTTTCCAATCAAATCCCTGACTTGGATTCCGGTGATTTTCCCTTTTGTATTTTTTATCAAAGCATTGACCTTGGTATAGTTGAGGATATTACCACCCATTTCATTGCAAGTGATGGCTATACTCAAAGCCAATCTAGCATCATCAAATTGTCCATCATGATAGACGACACCTCCTTTGAGTCCATCTTGTTTGATCTGTGGTAATCTCTTTAAGGTTTCTTTTTTGGAAATAAATCTGGATTTTCCCAATCGAAGTCTTCCTGCCATCCAGTCATAGATTTTCAATCCAATACTGTACTGTAGTCTGTCAAAAAATGTATAGATAGGTATGATGAAAGGTTGATTATGGGTAAGGTGCGGAGCATTTTGTAAAAGTCTTCCCCTTTCTTTCAGTGCCTCGAATACTAGTGAAACATCTCCTTGAGCCAAATATCGAACTCCTCCATGGACAAGTTTGGTACTTCTGCTTGAGGTTCCTTTTGCAAAATCCGCTTTTTCTACCAACACCACAGAAAGTCCCCTTGAAAGCGCATCTAGTGCTACGCCAAGACCTGAAGCACCACCGCCAATTACTGCTATGTCCCAGATTTTGTTTTCTATTTCTAGTTTTTTGAGGTTTTCTATTCTATTCATTTTAGTGATATTTACTTCAAAAATAATATAAAAAGAAACAAAAAGAAATAAATAGAAATATTTAAATCAAAATAATTTACTTTTTGTATCTAATGAGCTATCTTTATCAAAAAAAGAAAGCTTTCATGACTATTGCAGAAAGACATAAATTTATATTGGAAAAGCTTAGCGAAGCTGGAATTGTGCATGTAGCTGACCTTAGCAAAGAGCTGGATGTCACTGTTGTTACAGTTAGAAAGGATTTGAAGTTGCTGGAAGACAAAGGACTTTTGTATAGATCCCATGGGTCAGCGACCTTAAATTCACCTTATGTCAATGATAGGCCTGTGCAGGAAAAGAAACTAGAAAGGGTTGAAGAAAAAATGAAAATAGCCCAAGCTGCTATCCAATTGGTAGTGGAGGATGAAGCGATTATCATAGGTTCGGGAACTACAGTGGTATCGTTTGCGCAAATGCTTCCAAAGAATCAAAAACTAACTGTGCTTACAGCAGCAATGAATGTGACACTAGCTTTGATTGATTCCCCTGATGTCGAGATCGTACAGCTTGGAGGTGTGGTAAGAAAAAGCAGCAGTTCTGTTGTGGGTAATTATGCTGAGGAAATGATGCGGAATTTTGCTTGTAGTAAGTTGTTTCTGAGTGTGGATGGGATCAGTTTGGATTTTGGGTTGACTACTTCACATTTGATGGAGGCACATCTCAATGCCCAAATGATCAAATCTGTCCAAAAAACCATCGTCTTGGCAGATTCCAGCAAATTTGGAAAAAAGGGCTTCGGTAAGATCTGTAATTTGGACGATATAGATGTGGTCATTACCGACGCTGGAATTCAGGAAATGTATAGGGAAAAATTGGAGGAAATGGGAATAGAAGTAAGGGTGGTTTGAATTGAGTTTTTCTTATAGTTTAAATTTTGTATAAAATCCAGTAAGTTTTATTTTCAACCAATCAGAATACTAGATTTAATGGGGGATATTAGTTAAACTCTTTGTACAACCTTCTCTCTACGCTCGAACTTCCATCGGATTCCAGAGTCACTTCAAATATGTAATCATACTCTATATCTTCCAATTCCTCAAACTTGTCTCCAGTCATAACAAAGTAATTCACGAGATGGTGAATGGTGTTGCTGTGGCCGACTACTACAGCATTTCCCTTTCTTGTTCTTAACTCCTCTACCAAATCATCATGGTTTTGTGGGTCGTAGATTTCTACAGCAATGCCAGCATTGTTAGAGACATGTTGAAGGGTAGCTTTGGTTCTTATGGTACTTGTGCTGAAAGCATGCTTGATTTGTTTATCTTCTAATATCTGCCCCAGTTTTTTTGATCTTACTGTGCCTGCTACACTTAATTGAGGATCTTCTGCATTAAGCATCTTTTCGGCATGCCTTACGATATAGATAGTTTTGGCTTCTTGTTTCGGAGTACAGGCAAAACCAATGATTATCAATGACAATATGAGCAGAATATTATTTTTCATTTTTGGGTGTTTTTAATTTTTTTGAACGTGCTAAAACTAAAGTAACTTTTCCGCTGCGGTAGAGCTATTATCAGAAATTCGCCTCTTCAATTTAGAAGATGCGATAGATTATCCACTAAAGGTATTGTCCAAATATTGATCTTTGGCTTTGATTTCCTCAAATTCTAAGAATTGTTCCCAGAACGGTTCTTCGGGCAATGCAGCTCTTAGGATCAGTTTTTCTTTTTTGATAGGATGGATGAATACCAAATGGAAAGCATGAAGATTGATGCTCAAATCAAGGTTTGGTTTCACAAAACCATATTTTACATCACCTCTGATAGGGCATCCTATGGAGGCTAGCTGCACTCTGATTTGATGGGGTCGCCCTGACACTGGCCTTACTTCCATTAGCCAATGATCATTGAGCTTACCCAATCTTTTGTAAGTCAATTCAGCTTTTTGTGAACCTGGAGCTTCTTTTTCGAAAGCACTCACATAGTTTCTCTGCTCATCTTTTACCAAATAATGGGTCAATTTGTCCATTTCCTCTCTTGGCTTCTTTTTTACGATAGCCCAGTACACTTTGTGGATGTCTCTTTTTCTGAAGAGTTCCATCATTCTTTCTAGGCCTTTTGATGTTCGTGCAAAGACTACAAGCCCACTCACAGGTCGATCTAGTCTATGTACAGGATGAAGAAATACGTCACCAGGCTTGTTATATTTTTCTTTGATGTACTCTCTACAATAATCTGTGAGAGTTTTATCTTTGGTCTTATCTCCTTGTACCAATATTCCGGCAGCCTTATTTACCACCAAAAGATGGTTGTCTTCATAGACGACTGAGAATGGTTTCTTTTTCATGTTTTATAAATTGTTTTCAATTGTCACGTGGTCTCGAGACCTTTCGTGATGTTGATAAAAATAATCTTTTTGTGTATTTTGATGATTATTTTAATCGTGTCAATTTCATGTTTTTAAATTTAACAAGTTCAAAAAATATCTGCAATACCTTTAAGAGAATCGCTTAATTTAAATCAAAATTCCGATGTGAAGTGGAATTCTATTTCCGGGTAATTGTCCTGAACCATCTGCAACCATGATCGGGATTCAGCCATAAATACCAATTTACCATCTTTATCTCTAGCAATATGGCGGTTTTTTGACTGTACAAATTCATCCAACTTCTTTTTATCAGAGCTACTAATCCAGCAAGCCTTGTAAAGTTGCATTGGAGCAAATTCCACAGAGGCATTGTATTCTTGCTTTAATCTAAACTGAATTACCTCAAACTGAAGCTGACCGACAGTGCCAATTACTTTTCTAGAGCCCATGTCAAAAGTAAATAACTGCGCTACTCCTTCTTCCATCAGTTGTTTCAAGCCTTTTTCCATTTGCTTGGTTTTCATCGCGTCCTTGTTGATGACTTCTTTGAAGATCTCAGGAGAGAAGCTTGGGATTCCTTTGAATGTCATGTTTTCGCCATCGGTTAGCGTATCACCGATTTTCAGATTCCCAGTGTCATAAAGACCAATGATATCGCCAGGAAATGCCTCGTCAACCATTTCTCTATCCTGCGCCATAAACTGTGTTACATTCGAGAAGCGAAGTGGTTTTGGTCCACGCACATGATTGTAAGGTTTGTTTCTTTCAAATTTACCAGAACAGATTCTTAGGAATGCGATTCTGTTTCTGTGGTTCGGATCCATGTTTGCGTGGATTTTAAACACAAATCCAGAAAATTTCGATTCGGAAGGAAGCACTTCCCTGTCTTCCGTATTTCTGCTTTTTGGAGCAGGTGCTATTCTGATGAAGGTGTCCAACATTTCATTTACACCGAAATTATTCACGGCAGAGCCGAAAAAAACAGGTGCTACTTTTCCTTCAAGGTATTCCTTTGTGTCAAAGTCAGGATACACTCCTTCGATCAATTCTACATCTTCCCTCAATTGGTCTGCATTGTTACGACCGATCAATTCATCTAACCGATCTTCTGATAGATCATCAAAAACAGCTCGATCGTCACTCAGTTTTCTTTGGCTGGGACTGAAAAGATTCAGCTTTCTGTCATAAAGGTTGTATACACCCTTGAACCCTTTACCCATGCCAATTGGCCAAGATAAAGGTCTGACCTGAATGTTCAGTTTCTCCTCTACTTCATCCAAAAGCTCGTAAGGATCACGGCCTTCACGGTCAAGTTTATTAATGAAACAGATCACTGGTGTATTTCGCATGCGACATACTTCCATCAGCTTTTCTGTCTGAATTTCCACACCTTTCACACAATCTATTACCATGATTACAGAATCGACAGCAGTCAATGTTCTATAAGTATCTTCAGCGAAGTCTTGGTGACCTGGAGTATCGAGAAGGTTTATCTTGATGTCTTTATATTCAAATCCCATGACGGAAGTAGCCACAGAAATACCTCTCTGCTTTTCTATTTCCATCCAATCGGATTTAGTAGCGGTGTCAATTTTATTTGATTTTACTGCACCCGCAGTCTGAATTGCACCTCCGAAAAGGAGCAATTTCTCTGTCAATGTGGTCTTACCAGCATCAGGGTGGGCAATAATGGCGAATGTTCTTCGCTTAGCTATTTCTTTATTCAAACTCATCTGGAAGGGATTCAATATTTTTCCAAGGGGCAAAGGTACGTTTTTAACCTGAATTATGTACTAGGTTTAGAATTAGCGTGACTTAACGATTTTTGTGGATAGTCTTTAAAACAAAAAAAAGCCTTCACCAAATGTATGGCGAAGACTTGAATTTAGGTATTAAATTATTTTTGAAAGGTTTGTTTGCCTTTTAGTTTTTTTGAAGTTGATTTATTCTAAAAACTTCTCAGGAGAATCCTGCGAGGTTTCTTTGTTGTAAGATTATCAATTCTGTAGGAAATTGACTGGTCTATTAGGAGTCAGTTAAACAGTCATTATTTCCACTTCTTTTTTTGCAAGAAGTTCATCTACCTTTGTGGAAAATTGATCTGTCAATTTTTGAACGATATCTTCCGCCCTTTTGATTTCGTCTTCAGAAGCACCGTCTTTTTGTAGTTTCTTCAAAGAATCATTTGTGTCTTTACGGACTGTTCTGATACTCACTTTGCCAGATTCGCATTCTGCTTTGGCCATCTTTACCAATCCTTTTCTTCTTTCTTCTGTCAAAGGTGGGATTGTAAGGATGATGATTTCTCCGTTATTCTGAGGGGCAAGACCTAAATCAGAATTCACTATTGATCTTTCAATCTCAGAAATCAAATTTCTTTCCCATGGTTTGATCGACAAAGTTCTTGCGTCAGGAGTCGTCACAGATGCCACTTGTTGCAATGGGGTAGGTGCTCCATAATAATTCACCATGATGCCATCTAGCAAATTAGGCATTGCTTTACCTGCGCGGATTTTTACCAACTCTTGGGCAGTGTGGTCCACTGCTTTTTGCATAAGTTCTTTTGATTCGTCTAGGTGCAATTGAATTTCTTCCATGATTTTTTTCTATATGGATTATAATGATGTGATTAATGTTCCGATTTCTTCACCAGTCGCCAATTTCATCAAATTCCCTTCTTTATTCATATCAAATACTACAATAGGCAAATTGTTTTCTTGACAAAGTGTAAACGCAGTCATATCCATAATGTTGAGGTTTTTCTCGTATGCTTCTTGGAATGACAATGTGCTGTATTTTGTGGCCGACTTATCTTTTTCAGGATCAGCTGTATAGACGCCATCTACTCTTGTACCTTTCAATACTACTTCTGCTTCGATTTCTATGGCACGCAAACTTGCAGTTGAATCGGTAGTAAAATATGGGTTTCCTATACCGGCACCAAATATCACGATTCTACCTTTTTCCAAATGTCTGATTGCTCTTCTTCTGATGAATGGCTCACAAACGCTTTCTACTTTAATCCCAGACATTAATCGGGTAAACATATCGTTTTTTTCAAGTGCACTTTGCAAAGCCATTGCATTGATCAAAGTGGCCAACATACCCATGTAGTCACCTTGAACTCTATCTATACCTGTCTTTTCGGCCTGAACTCCTCTGTAAATATTACCCCCTCCGATCACAATGGCAATTTCTACTCCAAGCTCTTTGACCTTTTTGATTTCTTCGGCATACTTCTGCAGTCTATTGGGATCGATACCGTAATTATTCTCTCCCATTAGCGACTCTCCGCTTAGCTTTAGTAATATTCTTTTGTACTTCATTTCTGGCGTTTATTTGAAAAGATGTGCTTGATTTAATAATTTATGAAAATGATAAATTTTACAAATATAAACGCTACATCTTAGAATTCTAAAGTTGAAAGCTTAAAATTGAATTAGAACTTGGTTTTTCTCCACACTGTCGCCTTTTTTTATCTTGATTACTTTGACGATACCATCTCCAGGGGATTTGATGATGTTTTCCATTTTCATCGCCTCAAGGATCAATACAGCGTCTCCTTTTTTGACCTCTTCCCCTTCTGTGACTTTTATGTCAAATATCAATCCTGGCATCGGAGCCTTGATTTCTTTGGCTTGATTTCCTTTGTTGGTATTCATCCCCAATTTTTCCAAGAGTAAATCAAACTTGTCCTGCAACTTCACTGTCGCAGGCTTGTTGTTGAGTTTTAACTTGATCGTTTTTTCTTCAGGAACAATACTCACCACTTCCAAGTTGAATGACTTACCTTCGTGGATAATATTGTAGAACCTATCACCAGTTTTTTTTAAATCCCAAGTCAGGATTTCTTCGTTGACAACTATGGAATCACCAGATTTCTCAACTTTAATTACGGAATTATCAATATTTACTGAATACATTTCTATTATTTTGCGCCAATATACGATTTATCTTTAAAGGTCTTTTTATGAAAACCCAATATATCAAGCTTCTCCCTTACCTGATGGTCTTGTTTTTCTTTTCCTGTAAAAGTAACAAAACCCTGTCCATTGAGGAAAAAGATGAAGAGAAAATAGAAACTTCCATTATACCTAGTAATGACGATATTATCAGGAAGAAAGAAGCTTTGATTTCAGACTACAAACCTTCTAGGACAAGGCATTTTGATTTGCTACACACCAATCTTGACATTGCTTTTGACTTTGAGAAAGAGTGGGTTTATGGACAAGCTCATTTGACCTTAAAGCCATACTTTTTTGATCAGAATGAATTGGTTCTAGATGCGAAGGATTTTGATATTCATTCCTTTAGGTTAATTACAGAAGAAGGAGAAAATGAGTTGAATATCCGCTATGATTCAAAACAGATTACGGCTTATCTTCCTAAGAATTTTTCTGCAAATGATACATTGAATGTGATCATTAAATATACAGCAAAGCCCAACGAAAATCCCAAATCTGGAAGTGCTGCAATTACCGATACCAAAGGGCTTTATTTTATCAATGCCTCAGGTGAAGAAGATGGAAAGCCTATTCAAATATGGACTCAGGGAGAGACAGAGCATAATTCCAAATGGTTTCCAACCTTGGACACTCCCAATGAAAGAGCTACACAAGAAATCAAACTGACAGTCGATCAGAAATTCAAAACGATCAGCAATGGGGAATTGATTGATTCCAAATTGAATGCTGATGGCACCAGGACAGATCATTGGGATATGAACTTACCACATGCGCCATATTTGGCAGCAGTCATTGTTGGTGATTTTGTTGAGATTAAAGATTCATGGGAAGATATCCAAGTGAATTATTATGTAGAAGAGAAATATGCAGAGGGAGCAAAGAAAGTTTTTCAAAACACACCGGAAATGATTGGTTTTTTCTCTGAAGTACTTGGAGTGAGATATCCTTGGCAGAAATATGATCAAGTAGTAGTGAGGGATTTTGTCTCTGGAGCCATGGAAAATACCACAATTTCCGTGTTTATGGAGGAATTGAATTTGACAGAAAGAGAAGCTTTGGACAGTGAGTGGGATGGGATAATTGCGCATGAGCTTTTCCATCAATGGTTTGGTAATTATGTCACCACAGAATCTTGGGCAAATTTGACATTGAATGAAGCTTTTGCAAATTATTCTGAATATTTATGGTATGAATACAAAGAAGGGTCTGATGAAGCAGATCTTCATCATATCTCTGAAATGGAGCAATATTTAGACGAAGCCATTGGCAAGCAAGTTGATTTGATTAGGTTTTATCATGAAGATTCTGAAGAAATGTTTGACAGTCATTCTTATGCAAAAGGCGGTAGAATTCTTCATATGCTTAGAAGAAGCATTGGAGATCAGGCATTTTTCAAATCCTTAAATCACTATTTGACAAAACATGCCCTTTCAAGTGTGGAAGCACATGATCTTCGTTTAGCTTTTGAGGAAGTAATAGGTATGGATTTGAATTGGTTTTTCAACCAATGGTTTTTCGCTTCTGGTCATCCTATTCTAGAATATGAAGTGGATTACAGTGAAAAAGAAAATTTACTTTTGACAATAAGGCAAAAGCAGGATTTAGATACAACCCCTTTGTATCGAATCCCCTTTAAAGTAAGCTGGTATACCGATGGGAAAAGGTTTGAAAAGGTATTTGAATTGACTAAGGGTGTGCAACAATTTGCAATAGAAAATGCGGAACCCGTATCTGTACTCTATTTTGATGAAAGATCAGAATTGTTGGCAGAAAAAGTTAGTAAAAGAGGAAGGGATCATTTTGTGAGGCAATTTAATGAATCTGAGTTTGGAATAGCAAGATATGAGGCACTCGACAGTCTAGGAAGTGAATTTGCAGACGAAGAAATTTTTGCAGAAGTGGTTGAAAAAGGGCTAAATGATTCTTTTTGGTCTGTAAGGGAAAAAGCACTGCTTCAAATAGCGAGAAATCCAAACTTGCTGATGCAGATTACTTCAATTGAGGAAAAACTATTTGAAATGGCTGAAAATGATGTGCAAAATACAGTGAGGACAGGAGCTATAGAGCTACTTTCCCTAATAGATGCCAACAAGTATGCACCTGCATTTATCAGGTGGATCAATCATCCTTCTTATTATGTGTCAGGCGCAGCATTAAGTGCCTATTTGGACAACGAAGAGAACACAAATAGGGAAGAGGTCTCCCAAAGATTTGTTGAGGAAGAGAATATCAGGATTGTAGTCGCCTTAGCTGACTATTATATTACGGAATCTATTGAAGGTAAGGGTGAATGGTTTCATGATAAATTGAAAGTAATGAATGGTCAATCCTTGTATTACTTCATTGGATATTATGGAGACTACTTTTCAAAACTTCAGTCCGAAAAAGAAAATAAAGTAGCAGTTGAAAATCTATATCAAATTGGTTTAAATCATCAAGCAAATTATATCAGGGCTGTAGCTTTTCAGTCGCTTTTTGGGTTTGTAGACGAAGAAGGAGTCTTAGATAAAATCAAGGCTTTGTATGAGAAAGAAGAGGATGAGCAGGTAAAAAGGTACAAGGAATTTTATCTTTCTCCTTATCTAGAAGAAAATTAATTCATTGATTTCGAAAAGCTTAATTTGTACTTTGAAAAAAACATAAGAAAAAGATTAACATAATTTTGAATGTTTCAAAAAAGGGTATAATTTTGCCATCCGTTAAGACAACCAAAAGTATCAAAGTCTTAATGAAAAAAGTTGGGGGAATACCAAAGCGGCCAACTGGGACGGACTGTAAATCCGTTGACTTATGTCTTCACAGGTTCGAATCCTGTTTCCCCCACATTGCGATATTGTCAAAAATTTCATTACTTTTGCAATCACGTAATCAGAAGAGGTTTTAATTTGATTCAAAATCCGGTATTTTTCGGAAGTGAAAAAAGTTGGTAACCAAACAATAATAAGCGGGAGTAGCTCAGTTGGTAGAGCGGCAGCCTTCCAAGCTGCAGGTCGCGGGTTCGAGCCTCGTCTCCCGCTCTATGCTTTTATAGGGCATCAGTAATGTTACCAGCCGACGTAGCTCAGGGGTAGAGTACTTCCTTGGTAAGGAAGGGGTCACGGGTTCAAATCCCGTCGTTGGCTCAGAAACATTGGAATTAGAAAAAATAAATAAATTTATATCTTTAACTAAAACAGAGGATTTTCACGCATGGCAAAAGCAACCTTTGACCGTTCCAAACCGCACGTTAATATCGGTACGATTGGTCACGTAGACCATGGAAAGACAACTTTGACTGCTGCCATTACTACAGTATTGGCCAAAAAAGGTCTTTCTGAACTAAGAGATTTCTCTTCTATCGACAACGCTCCAGAAGAAAAAGAAAGAGGTATTACTATCAACACTTCTCACGTAGAATATCAGACTGAAAAAAGACACTACGCTCACGTAGATTGTCCAGGTCACGCTGATTATGTGAAGAACATGGTAACTGGTGCTGCTCAGATGGATGGCGCTATTCTTGTAGTAGCTGCAACTGACGGACCAATGCCTCAGACTAGAGAGCATATCCTTCTTGCTCGTCAGGTAGGTGTACCAGCACTTGTTGTTTTCTTAAACAAAGTGGATTTGGTAGATGATCCTGAACTTCTTGAACTTGTAGAAATGGAAGTAAGAGAGTTACTATCATTCTATGATTTTGATGGTGACAATATCCCAGTTATTTCTGGATCTGCCCTTGGTGGTTTGGAAGGAAATGACAAATGGGTAGATAAAATAATGGATTTGATGGACGCAGTTGATGAGTTCATTCCAATTCCTGAGCGTCTAGTTGACAAAGACTTCTTGATGCCTGTTGAAGACGTATTCTCGATCACTGGTCGTGGTACTGTTGCAACTGGTAGAATCGAAAGAGGTGTAATCAACTCTGGCGAGCCAGTTGACATTATCGGTATGGGTGCTGAAGGCTTGAAGTCTACAGTAACTGGTGTTGAGATGTTCCGTAAGATCCTTGACAGAGGAGAAGCTGGAGATAACGTAGGTCTATTGTTGAGAGGTATTGAAAAATCTCAAATCAAGAGAGGTATGATTATCTGTAAGCCAGGATCTGTTAAACCACACGCTCATTTCAAGGCTGAAGTTTACGTTCTTTCTAAAGAAGAAGGTGGACGTCATACACCATTCTTCAACAGATACCGTCCACAGTTCTACCTTAGAACTACTGACGTAACTGGAGAGATCAAACTTCCTGAAGGAGTTGAAATGGTTATGCCAGGTGATAACGTTACAATCGAAGTAAACTTATTGAATAAAGTTGCTCTTGAGAAAGGTCTTCGTTTTGCTATCCGTGAGGGTGGTAGAACAGTAGGAGCTGGTCAGGTAACTGAAATTCTTGACTAATCTTTAAGATTATCACATATTTTCAAATGCGATCTTGAATATTTTTTCGGGATCGCATTTGTTTCTTCCACCTTTTATTACTACTTTTGCGTTCCTTTTAGGAACCAAATGATCCTACGGGCATAGTTCAATGGCAGAATAGCGGTCTCCAAAACCGTTGATGGGAGTTCGAATCTCTCTGCCCGTGCAACAAGAAAGTAAAACCATGAATATCAAAAACTTTGTCGTTGAGTCAATAGACGAAATGAAGAATAAGGTCACATGGCCTTCCCATTCGTTTTTACAAAACAGTGCTGTTTTGGTCATCGTCGCTTCATTAATCTTTTCACTGTTGATCGGTGCTATAGATTTGGGTTTCGAGAATTTGATGAAATGGTTTTATGATTTATTTTAATTGAATTAGAATTACTGATGGCTGAACATAAGTGGTATGTACTTAGGGTGGTAGCAGGACAAGAGAAAAAGACTAAAGCTTATTTAGACAATGAAATTGTTCGCCAAAAACTGGAGGATTATATTCCCGAAGTTTTGATACCTTCCGAGAAAGTTTACGAAATGCGCAATGGCAAGAAAAGAGTTAGGGATAGAAATTTCTTTCCTGGCTATGTCTTGGTTAATGCGGATTTGACTCACGGTGAAGCAAATCATGTAATTACAAGTATTCCGGGTGTAATCGGTTTCTTAGGGTCAAACCAAGGGGGGGCTTCCAAAACTCCTGAGCCATTACGTCAATCAGAAATCAATAGGATTTTAGGTCGTGTTGAGGAGATTGATGAGTTTGCAGAGAAATTAGATACTCCATTTATAGTTGGGGAGACCGTAAAAGTAATGGACGGTCCTTTCAGTGGATTCGCGGGTACAATAGAAGAGGTGTTTGAAGATAAGAAGAAATTGAATGTTATGGTCAAGATCTTTGGACGAAATACCCCTGTAGAGTTAAACTTTATACAAGTAGAAAAACAAGACTAGGAAATGGCTAAGGAAATCACTGGTTATGTGAAATTACAGGTGAAAGGTGGCCAGGCAAATCCATCGCCTCCAGTTGGTCCAGCCCTTGGTTCAAAGGGTTTGAACATCATGGAGTTCTGTAAGCAATTCAATGCCAGAACCCAAGATAAAATGGGTTCAGTATTGCCTGTTTTGATTACTGTTTATTCTGACAAATCTTTTGATTTTGTAGTAAAAACTCCTCCAGCTGCAAATATGCTGATAGAGGCTGCAAAAATCAAAGCTGGTTCATCAGAACCAAACAGGAAAAAAGTAGGAACTGTTACTTGGGATCAAGTAAAAGAAATTGCTGAAGTGAAAATGCCTGACTTAAATGCTTTTAAGATAGAGTCTGCCATGAAAATGATTGCAGGAACTGCTAGAAGTATGGGTATCACAGTATCTGGAAAAGCTCCTTGGGAGGAATAAAATAAAAACTATGGCTAAGTTAACAAAAAAGCAAAAAGAAGCTCTTTCTAAGTACGACGCAAGCCAACAGTACTCCCTAGAGGAAGCTTCTTCTATTGTGAAGCAAATCACTAACACCAAATTTGATGCTTCGGTTGATCTTGACGTTCGTTTGGGCGTGGATCCTCGTAAAGCAGACCAAATGGTAAGAGGAGTAGTTGCATTGCCACACGGCACAGGTAAAGATGTTAAGGTATTGGTACTTTGTACCCCTGACAAAGAAGCTGAAGCTAAAGAGGCAGGTGCGGACTATGTTGGATTAGACGACTATATAGCGAAAATAGAAGGCGGTTGGACTGACATTGATGTCATCATAACTATGCCAAATGTAATGGCTAAGGTTGGTAGATTAGGTAGGGTTTTGGGACCTAGAGGCTTGATGCCTAACCCAAAATCAGGAACAGTAACTTTGGAAGTTGGTAAAGCTGTTAAAGAAGTAAAAGCTGGTAAAATCGATTTTAAAGTCGATAAGTTTGGAATTATCCATGCTGGCGTTGGTAAAGTATCTTTTACAGCTGAACAAATTCAGGACAACGTAAGAGAATTGATCAGCACTATTTCTAAGCTGAAACCTACTTCATCAAAAGGAACCTATTTCAGAAGTATTCATTTGTCGAGCACAATGTCTCCTGGAATTATTGTAGATAAAGGTAGTATTCAAGGAATTTAATCATGACTAGAGACGAAAAAAGAGAAATAATCGAAAGTCTTACCGAGAAATTCAAGGAAACCCCGTATTTCTACATTACTAATGCTTCAGGTTTTAATGTCGCTCAGGTAAATGCTTTCAGAAGAGCATGTTTTGAAAAAGGAGTCGAGTATAAGGTTTATAAAAATACACTAATTGCGAAAGCATTAGAGAACCTTGACGGAGACTACGCAAAATTTTCAGAAGCTACTCTAAAAGGCTTTTCAGGTATCGTATTTTCAAAAGAAATCAGTAACCTACCTGCAAAAGTAATTCTTGATTTCAGAAAGAAACAAGGTAAGAAAGAAACAAGACCAGTCTTCAAAGGCGCGTACATAGATTCAGATGTTTTCATCGGAGAGAATCAACTAGAAATGTTGTCAACTCTTAAATCTAAAAACGAACTTTTGGGAGATGTTATCGGTCTTCTTCAATCTCCAGCAAAAAACCTTATCTCTGCCCTTCAAT
The DNA here is from genome assembly GCF_022549695.1 of Belliella calami. Lineage (GTDB taxonomy): Bacteria > Bacteroidota > Bacteroidia > Cytophagales > Cyclobacteriaceae > Belliella > Belliella calami. The sequence continues at coordinate 33,575 of NZ_JAKZGS010000009.1, forward strand.
ATGGACAGAATACTGTGGCTGGGCTTGTTAAGACTCTCTCTGAGAAAGAATAATCATAATCATCAAATCAATTAGTTAAAAACAACAATTTAAATATTAATACAATGGCAGATCTTAAACAACTTGCTGATCAGTTGGTAAACTTGACTGTAAAAGAAGTAAAAGAATTGGCTGATATTTTGAAAGACGAGTATGGTATCGAACCTGCTGCTGCTGGTGCTGTAATGGTAGCTGGTGGTGGTGCTGGTGATGCTGGTGCTGCTGAAGAAGAAAAAACAGCTTTCGATGTAATCCTTAAAGCTGCTGGTGGTCAGAAACTAGCTGTAGTTAAGCTTGTGAAAGAATTGACTGGTCTTGGCTTGAAAGAAGCTAAAGAACTAGTTGATAGCGCTCCAAAAGCTGTTAAAGAAGGTATTGCTAAGGACGAAGCTGAAGCTTTGAAAAAGTCTCTTGAAGAGGCTGGAGCTGAAGTAGAAGTTAAGTAATTTGAAAATCTTTACCTTTTGGTAAAGGTATGGTATTAGACCTGACTGTAAAGTCAGGTCTTTTCCTGTTTGTGCTCAGGGAAAAAATTGCACTATTTCAAGCGAAAATTGTCGCATTTGGTTATTAATTATCACTATAAATATATACTGCCTTGGCTATCCAGAATCAAACCGAAAGGAAAAGTTTCTCATCTATTAAGGTAGTCAAAGACTATCCGGATTTCTTAGATATCCAATTACAATCCTTCAAAGATTTTTTCCAGCTGGATACTCCTGCTGAAAGAAGAAGACAGGATGGTCTTTTCAAGGTGTTTTCTGAGAATTTCCCAATTAGTGATTCTAGAGAAAACTTCACACTTGAATTTATTGACTATACAGTAGATCCTCCAAAATACAACATCGAAGAGTGTATTGATAGAGGCCTAACCTACTCTGTACCGCTTAAAGCAAAACTTCGTCTATTGTGTTCTGATGAAGACAATGAAGATTTTGAAACTATTGAGCAAGAGGTTTTCTTGGGAAACCTTCCATATATGACAGAGAAAGGTTCCTTTGTGATCAATGGTGCAGAAAGAGTTATTGTATCTCAGCTTCATAGATCTCCAGGTGTATTCTTTGCTCAAAGTAAACATACCAATGGTACCAAGTTATATTCAGCCAGAATTATTCCTTTCAAAGGTAGCTGGATTGAATTTGCAACGGATATCAATAATGTAATGTATGCTTACATTGATAGAAAGAAAAAATTCCCTGTTACTACTTTGTTGAGAGCTATTGGTTTTGGTTCAGATAAGCAGATTTTAGACCTTTTTGGTCTATCTGAAGAAATTGCTGCAACTAAAGCTAATCTTAAAAAAATTACCGGTAGAAAACTTGCTGCTAGGGTTTTGAGAACTTGGGTAGAGGATTTCGTTGATGAGGATACTGGTGAGGTGGTTTCTATTGATAGAAACGAAGTACTTTTAGAAAGAGATTCTATTCTTTCTGACGAGGATATTGAGTTGATATTGGAATCTGGAGCGAAGTCTATTATTCTTCATAGAGAAGATGTAAACGTTGCTGATTATTCTATTATCTACAATACCCTTCAGAAGGATAACTCTAACTCAGAAAAAGAAGCTGTTGAGGTAATTTACCGACAACTTAGAAATACAGAAGCTCCTGATGAAGCTACTGCAAGAGAAGTTATTCATGGGTTGTTCTTCTCGGATAAGCGTTATGACTTAGGTGAAGTTGGTAGATATAGGATCAATAAGAAATTAGGATTGAATATCGATTCCGAAAAAATCGTATTGACTACAGAAGATATTATCAACATTGTGAAATATCTGATTGGTCTTATCAACTCTAAAGCTGTAGTCGATGATATTGATCACTTAAGTAATAGAAGGGTAAGAACTGTAGGAGAACAATTGTATTCTCAATTTGGAGTAGGTCTTGCAAGAATGGCCAGGACGATCAGAGAGAGAATGAATGTTCGTGATAACGAAGATTTCAAACCTGTTGATTTGATCAATGCAAGAACACTTTCTTCTGTTATCAATTCATTCTTTGGAACGAATCAGCTTTCTCAGTTTATGGATCAAACCAATCCTCTAGCTGAGTTGACTCACAAAAGAAGACTTTCTGCTTTGGGCCCAGGTGGTCTTTCAAGAGAAAGAGCTGGTTTTGAAGTTCGAGATGTTCACTATACTCACTATGGTCGTCTTTGTACCATTGAAACCCCTGAAGGTCCAAATATTGGTTTGATCTCTTCTCTATGTGTTCACGCGAAAGTGAATTCAATGGGATTCTTGGAGACTCCTTATAGAAAAGTAAAAGAAGGGAAAGTAAGCATGAATACTGAAGATATAGTATTCTTGACTGCTGAGGAAGAAGATGACAACAATATTGCTCAGGCAAATGCTCCTTTGGATGACGAAGGTCTTTTCTTGAATGATAGGGTTAAAGCAAGATTTGAAGGTGATTTCCCTGTGTTGGATCCCAAAGAGATCAGTTACATGGATGTAGCTCCTAACCAAATCGTATCGGTAGCAGCTTCTTTGATTCCATTCTTGGAACATGATGATGCAAACCGTGCCTTGATGGGTTCTAACATGCAGCGTCAGGCAGTTCCTTTGTTGAAAGCTGAAGCGCCTATCGTAGGTACTGGCTTAGAAGGTAAAGCTGCTATTGATTCAAGAGCATTGATCATCGCTGAGACAGATGGTGTTATTGAATATGTAGATGCTACTAAGATTACCGTAAAATATGACCTTACTGAAGATGACTTATTGGTTAACTTCAGTGATGAATATAAAACATACAACTTGGTGAAATTCAGAAGAACTAACCAAGACACAACTATCAACTTGACTCCGTTGGTTCTGAAAGATCAGAAAGTAACGAAAGGCCAAGTTTTGGTAGAAGGTTATGCTACCAATAATGGTGAGCTTGCATTAGGTAAAAACCTAAGAGTAGCTTACATGCCTTGGCAAGGATATAACTTTGAAGATGCAATTGTAATTTCGGAAAGAGTTGCAAGAGAAGATATCTTCACTTCAATTCACATCGAAGAATTCCAATTAGAAGTTAGAGATACCAAAAGAGGTGAAGAAGAATTGACTTCTGAAATACCAAACGTTTCTGAAGAGGCTGTAAAGAATCTTGACGAAAATGGTATCATCAGAGTTGGTGCTGAGCTGAAAGAAGGAGATATCATCATCGGTAAAATCACTCCAAAAGGTGAAACTGACCCTACTCCAGAAGAGAAATTGCTTAGAGCAATATTTGGAGACAAAGCAGGTGACGTAAAAGATGCTTCTTTGAAAGCTTCCCCTTCATTGAATGGTGTTGTTATCGAAACAAAACTATTCTCTAGACCTAAGAAGGATAAAGATCTAAGAGCAAAATCAAAGGCCGAAGTAGAGAAACTTAAAGGCCAATATTCCAAAGATCTTTTGGGAATGAGAGCCAGGATGATCAATAAGCTTGTTCAGCTTTTGGACGGAAAGACTTCTCAAGGAGTAAGACATAAATTTGGTGATGAAATCATCAGCAAAGGAGTGAAGTTCAATGCTAAGAACATTGAGCAAAACTTATTCCCTGCAAAGAACCCATATAGAGATGAGTCAAACTATAATGTTCAGGAAGAAGCGAATCTTGTTTCTGATATTATTTTGGATGACTGGACTGATGACCAACATGTGAATGGTTTGATCCAAAAACTTGTTAAGAATTATATCAACTCTAGAAACGATATTTCTGGTATCTTCAAACGTGATAAATTCACCCTTGAAGTAGGGGATGAATTGCCAGCTGGAATTGTTCAACTTGCTAAAGTTTATGTAGCTAAGAAACGTAAGCTAAAAGTGGGTGATAAAATGGCAGGTCGTCACGGTAACAAAGGTATTGTTGCTAGAATCGTAAGAGACGAAGATATGCCATTCCTAGAAGATGGAACCCCAATGGATATCGTATTGAATCCTCTAGGTGTACCTTCCAGGATGAATATTGGACAGATCTTCGAAACAGTTCTTGCTTGGGCTGGACACAAGATGGGTAAAAAATATGCTACTCCTATTTTCGATGGAGCTACAATGGAAGAAGTTGCGGCTGAATTGGAAAAAGCAGAATTACCTGCTTATGGAAGAACATACCTATACGATGGTTTGACAGGTAAGAAGTTTGACCAGCCAGTTACAGTAGGGATTGCATACATGTTGAAACTAGGTCACCTGGTAGATGATAAGATGCACGCAAGGTCTATTGGTCCATATTCACTCATCACACAGCAGCCACTTGGTGGTAAAGCTCAGTTTGGTGGGCAGAGATTTGGAGAGATGGAAGTGTGGGCATTGGAAGCATTCGGTGCGTCTCATGTTCTACAAGAAATCCTAACTGTGAAGTCTGATGACGTAGTGGGTAGAGCGAAAGCCTATGAAGCAATTGTAAAAGGAGAAAACCTTCCGAAACCTAATATTCCGGAATCTTTCAACGTATTGGTTCATGAACTTAGAGGTCTTGCTCTAGAAATTACCTTAGACTAATTCAAAAAATACGGGCCGAAAGGCCCTTAACATACTCATCAATTATTATGGCGTTCAGAAAAAACAAAAAACTAAACAACGACTTTTCTAGAGTCACTATTAGTTTGGCCTCTCCAGAATCAATTCTGGATAGTTCACATGGTGAAGTAACGCAGCCCGAAACAATCAATTACAGAACGTACAAGCCAGAAATGGGAGGGTTGTTCTGTGAGAGGATTTTCGGTCCTGTTAAAGACTGGGAATGTCATTGTGGAAAATATAAGCGCATAAGATATAAAGGTATCATTTGTGACAGATGTGGTGTTGAAGTCACAGAAAAGAAAGTGCGTAGAGAGAGAATGGGCCATATTGAGCTTGTTGTCCCCGTAGCGCATATTTGGTACTTCAAATCTCTTCCAAACAAAATTGGATACTTGTTGGGTCTTCCAACAAAAAAATTGGATCAAATAGTATATTATGAAAGATATGCTGTCGTTCAAGCTGGAATCAAAGCTGAAGACGGGATACAATATCTTGACTTTTTGACTGAAGACGAGTATTTGGACATCATGGATAAACTTCCAAAAGAGAACCAAATGCTTGATGATGAAGATCCAAATAAATTCATCGCCAAAATGGGTGCTGAAGCTATTGAAATGTTATTGGCAAGACTTGATCTTGATGACCTTTCTTACAGCCTAAGACACCAAGCAGCTACAGATACTTCTCAGCAAAGGAAAGCGGAAGCTTTGAAAAGACTGAAAGTTGTAGAAGCATTCAGAGATGCTAGAACCAGAATCGAAAACCGTCCTGAGTGGATGGTTGTAAGAATGGTTCCTGTGATTCCACCAGAATTGAGACCGTTGGTTCCTTTGGATGGTGGTAGATTTGCAACCTCTGATTTGAATGATCTTTACAGAAGGGTGATCATTAGAAATAACCGTCTGAAGAGATTGATAGATATCAAAGCACCAGAAGTTATTTTGAGAAACGAAAAAAGAATGCTTCAGGAAGCTGTCGATTCTCTTTTTGATAACTCAAGAAAGGTCAATGCTGTAAGATCTGATGGTAACCGTGCTTTGAAATCACTTTCTGACATGTTGAAAGGTAAGCAAGGTCGTTTCCGTCAAAACCTATTGGGTAAGAGGGTCGATTATTCTGGCCGTTCTGTTATCGTCGTAGGTCCTGAATTGAAACTTCACGAGTGTGGATTGCCAAAGAATATGGCTGCTGAGCTTTTCAAACCATTTATTATCAGGAAGCTGATAGAAAGAGGTATTGTAAAGACTGTAAAATCTGCAAAGAAAATCGTAGATAGAAAAGATCCTGTGGTATGGGATATCCTTGAAAATGTATTGAAAGGACACCCTGTGCTTCTAAACAGAGCTCCTACACTTCACAGATTGGGTATTCAAGCTTTCCAACCGAAATTGATCGAAGGTAAAGCAATTCAACTTCACCCATTAGTATGTACTGCATTCAACGCTGATTTTGATGGTGATCAGATGGCGGTTCACGTTCCATTGGGACATGAAGCCATTTTAGAAGCCTCAACATTGATGCTTTCTTCGCATAACATCCTAAATCCTGCAAATGGTGCTCCAATTACAGTACCTTCACAGGATATGGTTTTGGGACTTTATTATGTAACCAAAGGGAAAAAATCTACGCCTGAAGAGATTGTTTTGGGTGAAGGTCAAACTTTCTATGGTGAAGAAGAAGTCATCATTGCAATGAATGAAGGACGTGTGTCTCAACATGCATTTGTAAAGTGTAAAGTTAAGGTAAGAGAAGATAACGGTGATATTGTCGAAAAGATTATAGAAACCGTAGCTGGTAGATTGATTTTCAATCAATTCGTGCCTGAAGAAGTTGGTTATGTAAATGAACTCTTGACAAAGAAAAAACTTCAGCAGATTATCGCGGAAGTTGTAAAAATATGTGGTATTGCCAGAACTGCCCAGTTCCTTGATGATATCAAGCACCTAGGTTTCCAGATGGCATATACCGGTGGACTTTCAATGGGATTGAACGATGTTATTATCCCTGATGAAAAAGACCCATTGATCAATAAAGCAAAAGAAGAAGTTGACCAAGTTTGGAACAACTATCTAATGGGGCTCATTACAGACAATGAAAGGTATAACCAAGTAATCGATATTTGGACTAGAACCAACTCTAATTTGACCAACATCTTGATGCGTCAAATGGAAGAAGATAAACAAGGTTTCAATGCAATCTATATGATGATGCACTCTGGAGCCAGGGGTTCTAGAGAACAAATTCGTCAGCTGGGTGGAATGAGAGGATTGATGGCTAAGCCTCAGAAAAACCTTCAAGGTTCTGTAGGTGAAATCATCGAAAACCCAATTCTATCAAACTTTAAAGAAGGTTTGGATGTATTAGAGTACTTTATATCTACCCACGGTGCACGTAAAGGTCTTGCCGATACTGCATTGAAAACTGCTGATGCTGGTTACTTGACCAGAAGATTAGTGGATGTTGCTCAGGATATGATTATCTCAGAAGAAGATTGTGGTACATTGAGAGGTCTTGTAGTTCAGCCTTTGAAAGACAATGACGAAATCGTAGAGCCACTTTCTGAACGAATTGTAGGTAGAGTATCTGTTCATGATGTTGTAGATCCAATTTCTGAAGAGATATTGGTAAGTGCAGGTGAGGAAATCTCTGATGATATTGCAAAAAGAATAGATGAATCTGCAGTTGAAGAAGTTGAGATCAGATCTGTATTAACGTGTGAAACTAGAAGAGGTGTATGTTCTAAGTGTTATGGTAGAAACTTGACTACTGGTAACATGGTTCAGAATGGAGAGTCTGTAGGTGTAATTGCCGCGCAGTCTATCGGTGAGCCAGGTACTCAGTTGACATTGAGAACATTCCACGTAGGGGGTACAGCATCTAACATTTCTGTTGAAGCAAGCATCAATGCCAAGTTTGAAGGTGTTATTGAATTTGAAGAAGAATTGAGATGGATCAATACAACCAACAAGGATGGCGAAGCAATTGCAATTGTGATGGGAAGATCTGGTGAAATTAAGATAAACGACTCTAAAGGGAAGTTGCTTGTTTCTAACCACGTACCTTATGGTGCGATCTTGAATGTGAAAGATGGTCAGAAAATTGGTAAAGGTGATTCACTTTGTACTTGGGATCCATACAATGCTGTGATTTTGTCAGAGTTTGATGGGGAAATCGAATTTGATGCAATCATTGAAGGTGTTACTTTCAAAGAAGTAGCGGATGATCAGACTGGTTACAGAGAAAAGGTAATCATTGATACAAAAGATAAGACTAAAAACCCTGCTGTAATTGTAAATTATGGTGAGGAAAATAAATCATACAATATTCCAGTAGGAGCTCACTTAGCGGTAGAAGCAGGTGAAAAAGTGAAAGCTGGTCAAATTTTGGTTAAAATCCCAAGATCTGTTGGTAAGACAAGAGATATTACTGGGGGTCTTCCAAGAGTAACAGAATTATTCGAAGCCAGAAACCCTTCCAACCCGGCGGTAGTTTCAGAAATCGATGGAGTTGTGACTTATGGAGGTATCAAAAGAGGTAACCGTGAGATCTTTATCGAATCCAAAGATGGTGTAAGAAAGAGATATATGGTGTCATTGTCTAAGCATATTCTTGTTCAGGAAAATGACTTTATCAGAGCTGGTGAGCCACTTTCTGATGGAGCAATTACTCCAAACGATATCTTGGCTATCAAAGGACCAACTGCTGTACAGGAATATTTGGTAAATGAAATCCAAGAAGTATATAGACTTCAAGGTGTAAAAATCAACGATAAACATATTGAGGTAATCGTAAGCCAAATGATGCAAAAAGTAGAAATACTTGATGCTGGTGACACAGGTTTCCTTCAAAACCAAGTTGTTGATAAGTGGGCTTTCAGGGAAGAAAATGACAACATCTTGGATAAGAAAGTTGTAATGGAACCTGGAGATTCGAGCACATTGAAGGCAGGTATGATTATCTCTGCAAGAAGATTGAGAGACGAGAATTCCAGTTTGAAGCGTAAAGATTTGAAATTGGTGCAAGTTAGAGATGCTGAAACAGCAGTTTCTAGACCAACACTTCAAGGTATTACAGCTGCATCTTTGGGTACAGAAAGCTTTATATCGGCTGCATCTTTCCAGGAGACTACCAAAGTCTTGAGTGAAGCTGCTATTAGAGGTAAGCGTGATGAACTTCTCGGATTGAAAGAAAACGTTATCGTAGGTCACTTGATTCCAGCAGGAACAGGACAAAGAAACTTTAAAGATATTATTGTAGGTTCTTTGGATGATTACGAGAGACTATCTGTTGAGAAGGAAAGATCAGTAAAAAAGTCAAAAGAGGTAGTTAAGTAATACCGGTTTTGATATAGAAATAAAGAGGCCTGTGTAAAAGCAGGCCTTTTTTATCTTTAATTATTTCTTAGAAAATAGAAAGGAAGTTTTAAACTAAAATCAAAACTAGCAATTGATACATAGTCTGGAAGTATAATCTGGAGTAAAACAAAATTCATTTAATCTTATGGAAGACGATAAATTAGCCAATCAAAATCAACAAATCAACGTTGAGCTCTCAGAAGAAGTGGCCGAAGGTGTCTATTCAAATTTGGCAATGATAGCACATTCAAATTCAGAGTTTGTGATTGATTTTATTAGACTGATGCCTGGAGTACCAAAAGCAAAAGTTAAATCAAGAATCATCATGACCCCTGATCACGCAAAAAGATTGCTAGCAGCTTTGAAGGATAATATAAATAAATACGAAAATGCATTTGGTAAAATTCAGGGAGGAGATGAAAGTCCGTCTTTTCCATTGAATTTTGGAGGGACTCCTGGGGAGGCATAGTAAAAATATAACATCTTAATTTTGTTTGTTTTACCTATTTGTTTACCTTTGCAGTCCAAAATTCACAAGTTTACAAGGAACAAAATAAATTTTATCAGTTAATGCCTACTATACAACAGTTAGTAAGAAAAGGTAGAACTACCCTTGAGACCAAGTCCAAGTCTAGAGCTTTGGATGCATGTCCTCAAAGAAGAGGGGTTTGTACAAGGGTGTACACTACCACGCCTAAGAAGCCTAACTCAGCGATGAGAAAAGTGGCTAGGGTAAGATTGACGAACGGAAAAGAGGTTAACGCCTACATTCCTGGAGAAGGTCACAATTTGCAAGAGCACTCGATCGTATTGATCAGAGGTGGTCGTGTGAAGGATCTTCCAGGTGTACGTTACCACATCATCCGAGGTGCACTAGATACAGCAGGAGTAAAAGACCGTAAGCAAGGTCGTTCCAAGTATGGTGCGAAGCGTCCTAAGGCCGCTAAGAAATAATATTACAAAAACATTTAGAAAAAATGAGAAAAGCGAAACCAAAAAAGAGATATATTCTTCCTGATCCGAAGTTTAATGACACTTTGGTAACAAAGTTTGTTAACTGTCTAATGGTGGATGGTAAGAAGAGTATTGCTTACAGAATTTTCTACGACGCAGTCGAGAAAGTTGAACAAAAAGTAGGTGAGAACGGTCTTGAGGTTTGGAAAAAAGCGCTTAACAATATAACTCCCGCTGTCGAGGTGAAGAGTCGTAGAGTTGGTGGTGCTACTTTCCAGGTCCCAATGGAAGTTAGACCTGAAAGAAAGTTGTCCCTCGGAATCAAGTGGATGATCACTTATGCCAGAAGAAGGGGTGAGAAAACTATGATGGATAGATTAGCTGGAGAAATCATCTCTGCCGCAAAAGGCGAAGGTGCTGCTGTGAAGAAGAAAGATGATACCCATAGAATGGCGGAAGCAAATAAAGCATTCTCACACTTTAGATTTTAATTGAAATGGCAAGAGATTTAAAATTTACAAGAAACATTGGAATTGCTGCACATATTGATGCAGGTAAGACCACAACTACTGAACGTATCCTATTTTATTCTGGTGTAAGCCATAAAATCGGTGAGGTTCATGATGGTGCGGCTACCATGGACTGGATGGCACAAGAGCAAGAAAGAGGTATCACAATTACTTCTGCTGCGACCACTGTTTTTTGGAATTATAGAGACAACAAGTACCAAATCAACATCATCGATACTCCTGGGCACGTGGATTTTACCGTAGAGGTAAACCGTTCCTTAAGAATTTTGGATGGGTTGGTATTCCTTTTTAGTGCTGTGGATGGTGTTGAGCCTCAATCAGAAACTAACTGGAGACTAGCTGATAATTACAAAGTAGCTCGTATCGGTTTCGTTAACAAAATGGACCGTGCAGGTGCTAACTTCCTTGAAGTTTGTAAGCAAGTAAAAGAAATGTTAGGTAGCCATGCAGTTCCATTGCAACTTCCTATCGGTGCTGAAGACAAATTTAGAGGTGTAGTTGATTTGATCAACAACAGAGCTATTGTTTGGAATGAGGATGATTTCGGGATGACTTTCGAAGAAGTTCCTATTCCTGAAGATATGAAAGAAGAAGTTGCTCAATATAGAGAATATCTTTTGGAGTCAGTTGCAGAATTTGACGAGTCATTGATGGAGAAATTCTTCGAAGATTCTGAGTCAATTACTGAGGCAGAAATCCTAAACGCACTTCGTCAGGCTACTATCGCAATGAAAGTAGTTCCTATGGTTTGTGGTTCATCTTTCAAAAACAAAGGTGTACAAACTATGCTTGACCTAGTGATGGAGTTGCTTCCTTCTCCTTTGGACAAAGATGATATTATTGCTCATTCTTTGGATAATGAAGATGAAGAAGTAAAAATCGCTCCAGATGAATCAGAACCTTTCACAGGTTTGGCATTCAAAATCGCTACGGATCCATTTGTAGGTCGTCTTTGTTTCGTGAGAGCTTATTCAGGTGTTCTTGAATCAGGTTCTTATGTATTCAATAGCCGTTCTGGAAATAAAGAGCGTATCTCAAGAGTTTTCCAAATGCACGCGAACAAGCAAAATCAGATTCCAAGATTGGTAGCTGGTGATATTGGTGCAGTAGTTGGATTTAAAGATATCAAGACTGGAGATACACTTTGTGATGAAAAACGTAAAGTAGTTCTTGAGTCAATGGTATTCCCTGAGCCAGTTATTGGTTATGCTATTGAGCCTAAGACACAAGCTGATGTAGATAAGCTAGGTATGGCTATCGCTAAGCTTGTAGAAGAAGATCCTACTCTTGTAGTTAATACTGACCACGAAACTGGACAGACTATCTTGAGAGGTATGGGTGAACTTCACTTGGATATCATTATCGATCGTTTGAAAAGAGAATTCAAGGTTGAGATTAACCAAGGAGCACCTCAAGTTGCATATAAAGAAGCTTTGTTTGGTTCTATTGAGCACAAAGAAGTCTATAAAAAGCAGTCAGGTGGTAAAGGTAAATTTGCAGATATCGTATTTGAACTTGGACCGAAAGATCCAGATCCAGAGACAAACGAAATCAAGGCAGGATTGGATTTCGTAAACGGAATCGTAGGTGGTGTAATTCCAAAGGAATTTATCCCTGCTATCCAAAAGGGTTTTGCTGAATCTATGAAAAATGGTCCTTTGGCAGGTTATCCTGTAGAGTCTATGAAAGTAAGATTGTTCCATGGATCATTCCACGATGTCGATTCAGACGCATTATCATTTGAATTGGCAGCAAGAATTGGATTCAAGGAAGCAGCTAAAAAATGTAGACCACAATTGTTGGAACCAATCATGGCAGTTGACGTAGTTACGCCAGATGAATACACTGGTCCAATTACTGGTGATTTGAATAGAAGAAGAGGATTGATGAAAGGTATGGATACAAAAGGTACTTCTACTGTAGTCAAAGCTAGTGTACCTCTTTCCGAGTTGTTTGGCTATGTTACTGATTTGAGAACAATCACATCAGGTAGAGCAACAGCTTCATTGACCTTCTCACATTACGAGCCTGTACCTAACAATATCGCAGAAGCTGTGATAGCGAAAGTTAAAGGTGAAAAAGCCTAAATTCTAAGCGAAAATGAATCAGAAAATCAGAATAAAATTAAAATCATACGATCACAGCCTGGTGGATAAGTCATCAGAGAAGATTGTGAAAGCAGTAAAAGCAACTGGTGCAATTGTCGTAGGACCAATTCCTTTGCCTACTAAGAAGGAAAAGTTCACGGTGTTGAAATCGCCACACGTAAATAAGAAAGCTAGAGAGCAATTTCAACTTTGTACTTACAAAAGATTGGTTGATATCTATAGCAATAGTTCAAAAACTGTTGATGCTTTGATGAAAATCGAACTTCCTAGTGGAGTTGATGTAGAGATCAAAGTCTGACAGTAGGAACTTTCAGAATGAAAAACCTATCCGCTTCGGGGGATGGGTTTTTCTTTTGTCTTTATCAAAGAAAAGGTATTCGGTACTGATCAAACAATAAAAAAGTTTCAAAATACCAAATATTTTTTCGTAAATAATTGAAAATATTAAAGTTGGAGTTTGTAAGGTGGAATTAAATTCCTAACTTTGCAGTCCTTTAAAAAGGGCACTTGCGTCTAATCGCTTGTGCGTAATTATATTATATATCAGAAGATGTCTGGAATAATAGGTAGAAAAGTAGGAATGACTAGCATTTTTAGTGCCGATGGACGTAACGTCGCATGCACGCTAATAGAAGCTGGTCCTTGCGTAGTGACGCAAGTAAAAAATTTAGAAACAGACGGGTACAACGCTGTTCAGTTGGCTTATGGTGAGCGTAAGGAGAAAAACACTCCTAAGCCACTAATCGGACACTTTAAAAAGGCCGGTACAACTCCAAAGCAGAAAGTTGTAGAATTCAGAGACTTTAGGGTCGAATTCGAAGGTCAGGTTGATCTTGGAAAAACCGTAGAAGCAGGACAAGTATTCATCGAAGGTGACTTCGTAGATGCTATCGGAACTTCAAAAGGTAAAGGTTTCCAAGGTGTAGTTAAGCGTCATGGTTTTGCCGGTGTTGGTGGACAGACTCACGGTCAGCACAACAGAGGTAGACACCCTGGCTCCATTGGTGCTTGTTCTTGGCCATCAAGAGTATTCAAAGGCATGAGAATGGCAGGTAGAACTGGTGGTGATAGAGTTAAAGTTATCAACTTGAAAGTGTTGAAGATTTACGCAGAAAAGAACTTGCTATTAGTGAGTGGTTCTGTCCCTGGTCCAAAAAATTCTTTCGTTATCCTAGAGAAGTAAGACAATGGAATTAGCAGTATTAAAACATAACGGCGAAGAGACAGGTAGAAAAGTAACGCTTTCAGAAGAGATATTTGGTGTTGAGCCAAATGATCACGCTATCTACCTTGATGTAAAACAGTTTTTGGCAAACCAAAGACAAGGAACGCACAAATCAAAAGAGAGAAATGAGATTGCTGGATCTACCAAAAAGATCAAAAAGCAAAAAGGTACTGGCGGAGCTAGAGCCGGATCTATCAAATCTCCAGTGTTCAGAGGAGGAGGAAGAATCTTCGGTCCAAGACCAAGAAGTTATTCTTTCAAATTGAACAAAAAATTGAAGCAAGTGGCAAGAAAGTCTGCTTTGACTTATAAAGTAAGAGAAAATAGCCTAATGATTTTGGAAAACGTTTCATTTGACGCTCCAAAGACAAAAGATTATATAGCATTCTTGAATGGACTTTCTTTGACAGATAAAAAGACACTTTTGGTACTTCCTGAGGAAAACAAAAATGTCTATTTATCTAGTAGAAATTTACCTAAAGCAAAGGTGGTTTCAGTAAATGAAGTAAACACTTATGAATTGCTTAACGCAGACAACTTGATGTTGTGCGAAGGTTCTGTAAGTATGTTAGAAACCCTATTATTGAAGTAAGACAATGGAAATTCTAAAAAAACCTTTGATTACGGAAAAGATTTCTGCGATGAACGAGAAAGGTGTTTATGGATTTGTAGTTGAGAAAACTGCAAAGAAGCCAGAAATCAAGAGAGCTGTAGAAAAAATGTACGGTGTGAAAGTTGTTGACGTGAGAACCATGCGTTATGCTGGTAAATCAAAGACAAGATACACCAAAGCAAAAGTTGTAAGTGGATTTACGAATGCCTTCAAGAAAGCAATTGTACAAGTTGCAGAAGGTGAAGTGATCGATTTTTACGGAGAAATTTAATTGAATCAGAATCATGGCAGTTAAAAAATTAAAGCCTGTAACCCCAGGAACCAGATTTAGAGTTGCTCCAGCATTTGATGAAATTACAACATCAAAGCCAGAGAAATCTTTATTGGCTCCTTTGAAGAAGTCAGGTGGTAGAAATAATGTAGGTAAAATGACCTCCAGATATATTGGAGGTGGCCATAAAAGAAGACTTAGAATCGTAGATTTTAAGAGAATCAAGTTTGGAATACCAGCAGTAGTTAAGTCTATTGAATATGATCCAAACAGAACAGCACGTCTAGCTTTATTGTATTATGTTGACGGTGCAAAGGCTTACATTATTGCCCCGGAAGGTTTGCAAGTTGGACAAACAGTGATTTCCGGTGAAAGCGTAGCTCCAGAAGTTGGAAACGCAATGCAATTGGTAAATATCCCTTTGGGTACCATTGTTCACAATTTGGAATTGAAGCCTGGTAAAGGTGGTGCATTGGCAAGAAGTGCTGGTGGATACGCTCAGGTAGTAGCTAGAGACGGCAAGTATGTTACAGTTAAATTACCTTCTGGGGAAATGAGACTTATACTTGGAGTTTGTATGGCAACGATAGGTGTTGTTTCTAATGGAGACCACATGAACGTAGTGTTAGGAAAAGCTGGTAGAAACCGTTGGTTAGGAAGAAGACCTAGAACAAGAGGTGTAGCCATGAACCCTGTCGATCACCCTATGGGTGGTGGTGAAGGACGTTCATCAGGTGGACATCCAAGATCTAGGACTGGTTTACTTGCAAAAGGTAAGAAGACTAGGTCTCCTAAAAAATATTCAAATAAATTCATTATCAGTAAAAGATCTAAATAACTATGGCACGTTCATTAAAGAAAGGTCCTTATATAGAGCATCACTTGGCCAAAAAAGTGGATGTAATGAACGAGTCCGGAAAAAAATCAGTCATCAAGACTTGGTCGAGAAGATCAATGATTTCTCCGGATTTTGTAGGCCATACCTTTGCTGTGCATAATGGAAACAAGTTTATTCCAGTATTTGTAACAGACAACATGGTAGGTCATAAACTAGGAGAATTTGCTCCTACAAGAAACTTTAGAGGTCATATTGCCAAAAAGGATAAAGGAAAGAGATAATCATGGAAGCAATAGCAAGATTAAACAACGTTCCTACTTCTACTCGCAAAATGCGATTGGTAGCTGACCTTGTAAGAGGTAAAAGAGTAGGACAAGCATTAAGTATATTGAAGTTTACACCTAACCACGGTGCTATTAAATTAGAGAAACTTCTTCTTTCTGCTGTGGCCAACTGGCAAGCAAAAAATCCAGATGAAAAACTTGAAGAAGCTGATTTATTTATCAAGACAATTCAAGTAGATGGTGGTCGTATGTTGAAAAGACTGAGACCTGCTCCTCAAGGAAGAGCACACAGAATACGTAAAAGATCAAATCATGTGACTTTAGTAGTTGATGCATTCAGCACTGCAGTTACCGCTGATGAAGTACAAACAAAAGAAAACTCTAATTAAGATTAGACTATGGGACAAAAAGTAAACCCTATTGGTTTTAGACTTGGTGTAGTCAAAGGTTGGGATTCTAACTGGTATGGAGGTAAAGATTTTGCTGAGAAGCTTTATGAAGACCAACAGATTAGAAAGTATGTAAATGCTAGAATCCCTAAAGGTGGTATCTCTAAGGTAATTATCGAAAGGACTTTGAAAAGAATCACCCTAACAATTCATACTGCCCGTCCGGGAGTAGTAATTGGAAAAGGTGGAGCTGAAGTTGATAAACTTAAAGAGGAGTTGAAAAAATTGACCAACAAGGATGTTCAAATCAACATTTTTGAAATTAAGCGTCCTGAATTGGATGCGAAATTGGTTGGAGAGTCAATTGCACAACAACTACAAGCTCGTATTTCCTTCAGAAGAGCAATGAAGCAATCTATTGCTGCTACAATGAGAGTTGGAGCTGAGGGAATCAAAGTAAAACTTTCAGGTAGATTGGGCGGAGCTGAGATGGCAAGATCGGAGATGTACAAAGAAGGAAGAATTCCTTTGCATACATTGAGAGCAGACATCGATTACGCTATTTCTGAAGCAAACACTATCTATGGTATCATCGGTATCAAAGTTTGGATATTCAAAGGTGAAGTATACGGTAAGAGAGATCTTTCTCCAAACGTAGGCGCAGCCAACGAACCAAAAGGTGGAAACAACGCTAGAGGAAAGAGAAGAGAAGGCGGTCCAAAAAGAAGAAAGAGAAATAACTAATTTTCACCCTAAGTGAGAAATCATGTTACAGCCAAAAAGAACTAAATATAGAAAAATGCACAAGGGCAGAGTCAAAGGCATTGCACAAAGAGGGCACACGCTTTCTTTTGGCAACTTTGGCATCAAGTCCCTTGAAGCTGGATGGATAACCTCTCGTCAGATTGAAGCAGCAAGGATTGCTATGACGAGAGCGATGAAAAGAGAAGGTCAGGTTTGGATCAGAATTTTCCCTGACAAGCCTATCACCAAAAAACCTGCAGAGGTTCGTATGGGTAAAGGTAAGGGAGCTCCTGAATACTGGGTTGCAGTAATCAAACCAGGTACTATCCTTTTCGAAGCAACAGGAGTTAGTCAAGAAGTAGCTAAAGAAGCATTGAGACTAGCACAACAGAAACTTCCTGTAAGTACAAATTTTGTAGTACGTAGGGATTACGTAGGATAAGACAAGCTATGAAAAATTCAGAAATCAACTCACTTACAACAAGTGAACTAATCGAGCGCATCGCCGCTGAGCAAGCAAATTTGACAAAAATGCGTTTTGCTCATGCAATCTCTCCGATTGAAAATCCTAATAAATTAAAAGAGACAAAGCGTACAATCGCAAGATTGAAAACTGCTTTGACGGCATCACAATTAGCTAAATAAGAATCAAGATGGCTACTACTGAGAGAAATCTACGTAAAGAAAGAATAGGAAAAGTAGTCAGCAACAAAATGGACAAGTCCATAACCGTTGCCGTTGAAAGAAGGGTTAAGCACCCTATCTACGGTAAGTTTGTTGCCAAGACTACAAAATTTATGGTTCATGACGAGAATAACGAGTGCCAAGCTGGCGACCTTGTTAAGATAAGCGAAACTCGTCCGCTGAGTAAGAATAAGCGTTGGAGATTAGTAGAAATTATAGAAAAGGCTAAATAACATGATACAACAAGAATCCAGACTAAGCGTAGCGGACAATTCGGGTGCTAAGGAAGTGCTTGTAATCCGTGTATTGGGAGGAACCAAGAAAAGATATGCTTCTATCGGGGATAAAGTTGTAGTGACTGTTAAATCCGCACTTTCTTCCAGCAACATGAAAAAAGGTACCGTTTCTAAAGCGGTTATCGTGAGAACAAGGAAGGAAATTAGAAGAAAAGACGGTTCTTATATCCGATTTGAAGATAATGCTGCCGTGCTCTTAAACAACAACGACGAACCTAGAGGGACTCGTATCTTCGGTCCTGTTGCTAGAGAATTGAGAGAGAAGCAGTTTATGAAGATTGTATCTTTGGCCCCAGAAGTATTGTAATCATGGAAAGAAAATTCAATAAACAACCCAAATTACACATCAGAACTGGTGATACTGTAAAAGTATTGTCAGGAGATGATAAGGGTAAGACAGGTAAAGTACTTTCTGTAAACCTTGAAAAAAGGAGAGCAGTAGTAGAAGGTATCAATACAGTGACTAAACACGTAAAGCCAACTGCTACAAATCCTCAAGGTGGAATTGAAAAAAGAGAGGCTGCCGTACATATTAGTAACCTTATGTTGGTTGATCCTAAAACAGGTGACGCTACCAGAACTGGTAGGAAACAAGGTGAAAACGGAAAATTAGTTAGGTATTCTAAGAAAACTGGGGAGGTGATCAATGGCTAATCCTAGAATGAAAGAAAAGTATATTACTGAAATTGCTCCTGCTTTAAAGGATAAATTCCAGTATAAGTCAGCAATGCAAGTTCCTAAGTTGACCAAAATTGTGTTGAACAAGGGTATCGGTGCAGCTGTAGCTGACAAGAAATTAGTAGATCAAGGTGTTGAAGAGCTTTCTTTGATCACTGGTCAAAGAGCAGTAGCGACAAAAGCTAAAAACTCAATATCCAACTTTAAGTTGAGAGAAGAGATGCCAATTGGAGCTAAAGTTACTTTGAGAGGTGATAGAATGTATGAATTCCTTGATAGATTAGCTACTGTAGCTCTTCCACGAGTAAGAGATTTCAAAGGAATCAGCGATAAAGGTTTTGATGGTAGAGGCAATTACACTTTGGGTGTGACTGAACAGATTATCTTCCCTGAGATCAGCATTGAGAAAGTAAATAGAATCTCTGGCATGGACATCACTTTTGTGACTACAGCAGAGACAGATGAAGAAAGTTTTTCACTATTGAAAGCTTTTGGAATGCCTTTTATCAACAAAAATAATCCTGAATAATCATGGCAAGAGAATCATTAAAAGCTCGTGAGAGAAAAAGAGAACGTCTTGTAGCCAAGTACGCGAAAAAGAGAGCAGAATTAAAAGCTGCTGGTGATTACGAAGCCTTGGATAAGCTACCTAGAAATGCTTCTCCTGTCAGACTTCATAATAGATGTAAATTGACAGGTCGTCCAAAAGGTTATATGAGAAAATTTGGTATCAATAGGGTAACTTTCAGAGAAATGGCTTCTGCTGGAAAGATTCCTGGTGTTACCAAATCAAGCTGGTAAAAATCGGACAAAAGTTTTTATTCTTAAAATCATTGTGTAACTTTGCACGCCCGAAACGGGTGTGCAGTTAGACTTATATAAATATGACTGATCCAATAGCTGATTATTTGACCAGATTAAGAAATGCCATAAAGGCATCTCACAGAATCGTTGAGATTCCTGCTTCTAACATCAAAAAAGAACTTACTAAAGTTCTTCATGATAAAGGGTATATTCAAAATTACAAGTTTGAAGAAGAAGGTCCTCAGGGATCTATCAAAATTGCTTTGAAATATAATCCTGCAACAAAGCAGAATGCAATTGTAAGCCTTACTAGAGTTAGTAAGCCTGGTCTAAGAAAATATGTTAAACATGACGAACTACCTAGAGTAATCAACGGCCTAGGTGTTGCGATTATGTCCACTTCGAAAGGTGTAATGACCGATAAAGAAGCCCGTACTGAAGGTATAGGTGGCGAAGTACTTTGTTACGTTTATTAATTAACCGTTATGTCTAGAATAGGTAAAAAACCAATAAATCTACCAGCGGGTGTTACTGTAGACGTGTCAGCACACAATACTGTCACTGTTAAAGGTCCCAAAGGTACTCTGACTCAGGATGTGAATCCCGATATTACCGTTGCGGTTGAAGATAACCAAATCGTAGTAACAAGACCTACTGAATCTAAGAGACACAAATCTCTTCACGGTTTGTATAGATCGTTGTTAAACAACATGGTTATCGGTGTTGCCGATGGTTACAAGAAAGAATTAGAATTAGTGGGTGTAGGTTACAAAGCCTCCAACCAAGGTCAAATTCTTGAATTGTCACTTGGCTACTCCCACAATATTTTCTTTGCACTTCCTGATTCAATTTCATTGAAAACAGAAACTCCTAAAGGTAAAAATCCTTTAGTGACTTTGGAAGGTATCGATAAAGAATTGATCGGGCAAGTAGCTGCAAAAATCAAATCTCTACGTAAAGTAGAACCTTACAAAGGTAAAGGTGTTCGCTTCGTAGGTGAGATTGTAAGACGTAAAGCTGGTAAAACCGCAGGTAAAAAATAAATAAGATGGCTTTTAATAAGAATTCAAGAAGACTTAGAATCAAGAAAAGTATCCGTAGAAAAATCAACGGAACAGATTCTAGACCTCGTTTGTCAGTATTTAAAAGCAATACTGGTATATACGCTCAATTGGTTGATGACCTTAAGGGTCATACTCTTGCGCAAGCCTCTTCCAAGGAACTTGGTGCTAAGAATAATACCATCTCTGTATCTAAAGAGGTTGGTAAGAAATTAGCTGAAAGAGCTGTTGCTAATGGTTTCGATTCTGTTGTTTTTGACAGAAGTGGATACCTATATCATGGTAATGTTAAAGCTCTTGCTGATGGTGCAAGGGAAGGTGGCCTTAAATTTTAATAGATATTATGTCTCAAGTTAAAAGAAAACCCATAAGGGCAACAGATACAGAACTAAAAGAGAAAGTAGTTGCTATCAACCGTGTTGCTAAGGTAGTTAAAGGTGGTAGGAGATTTTCATTCTCTGCTATTGTTGTGGTAGGTGATGGTAATGGTGTTGTAGGTTACGGTTTGGGTAAAGCCAATGAAGTGACTGATGCAATCACTAAAGGTATTGAAGATGCAAAGAAGAATCTTGTGCGTGTTCCTATCTTGAAAGGTACTATACCTCACGAACAATTAGGTAAGTATGGTGGCGGTTTTGTATTGATCAAACCAGCAGCTCCAGGTACTGGAGTTATTGCAGGTGGTGCGATGCGTGCTGTACTTGAAAGTGCTGGTGTAACTGATGTACTAGCTAAGTCAAAAGGATCTTCCAACCCTCACAATGTTGTAAAAGCAACTATTGATGCTTTGATTCAATTGAGAGATGCGATTGCTGTTTCTCAGCAAAGAGGTGTAAAAATGTCAAAAGTTTTTAACGGTTAAGGATATGGCTAAGATTAAAGTAACGCAGTTAAGAAGCACTATCAAAAGACCAAAGGATCAAAAAGCTACAATTACTGCTTTGGGTCTAGGTAGAATCAACAAATCTGTAGAAGTTGAAAACACTCCTCAGATTGCTGGAATGGTAAGAAAAGTAAGTCACCTTGTAAAAGTGGAGGAAGCTTAATTATGAAATTACATACATTAAAACCTGCTGAAGGGTCTGTAAAAAACAGAAAGAGAATTGGTCGTGGTACTGGTTCTGGTAGAGGTGGAACTTCTACTAGAGGTCACAAAGGGGCTAAATCTAGATCTGGTTACAAATCCAAATTAGGATTTGAAGGTGGTCAAATGCCACTTCAAAGAAGAGTACCTAAGTTCGGTTTCAAAAATCTTAATAGAATAGAGTGTAAACCAATCAACCTTTCTGCATTGCAGGAATTGGCAGATAAATTCAGTTTGGATACTGTTTCATTCGACAATTTGGTAGAGCACGGATTAGTTTCTAAAAAAGATGTTGTAAAAGTCCTTGGTAGAGGCGAACTTACAGCGAAATTGAATGTAAGTGCTCATTATTTCTCGGCTTCTGCTACGGAAGCTATTGAGAAAGTTGGCGGAACAGTTAACAAGATTTAATAAATGAAAAAGTTTATCTCAACAGTTAAGAATATCTTTTCTATTGAAGATTTAAGAGTTCGAATCTTGAATACAATCGGATTTCTGGTTGTATTCAGATTGGGTTCTTTTATCGTTTTACCAGGTGTAGATCCTTCCAAATTGGCAGATGCTCCTGAAGGTATTTTCGGTTTAATAGATACATTCTTAGGTGGTGCATTTAGTAATGCCTCCATTTTTGGTTTGGGTATTATGCCTTATATATCTGCATCCATTGTGTTGCAGTTATTAACTGTTGGAGTACCTTATTTTCAAAAGTTACAAAAAGAGGGAGAATCTGGTAGAAAGAGAATTACTCAAATTACCAGGGTATTGACCATCGCAATCACTATTGCTCAAGGTATAGGCTATATTACAGCTACAATCTTGCCTACAGGGGCTGTTATGGTAAGTACTACACTCTTTATGTTTAGTTCTTTGGTGTTGTTATCTGCAGGGACTATGTTCTGTATGTGGCTGGGTGAAAAGATTACTGAAAAAGGAATTGGAAATGGTATTTCCATGCTTATTATGATCGGTATTATCTCAAGATTTCCAGGTGCTATTATTGCAGAAGGTCTTTCGAAAGGTACTTCAGGAATGCTTTTAATCATAATCGAAGCAGCTGTATTGTTCTTCGTGGTGTATGGTGTAGTTGCATTGACAGAAGCTACTAGAAGAATTCCAGTTCAATATGCAAAGCAAGTAGTAGGAGGTAAGGTATATGGAGGACAAAGACAGTATATACCTATCAAGGTTAATGCTTCAGGTGTAATGCCTATTATCTTTGCCCAATCGCTGATGTTTTTACCTGCAATGATTGCTCAGATTTGGTCTTCGGAAAATGACATCGCTAATTATATTGGTAGTACATTTTCAGATTTCACTTCTTGGCAGTATAACTTAGTGTTTGCATTGATGATCATCCTTTTCACATTCTTCTATACAGCTATCACGGTCAATCCGGAGCAGATTTCAGAGGATTTAAAGAGAAATGGAGGATTCGTTCCTGGTATAAAGCCTGGAGCTCCAACATCTGAATTTATTGATAACATTATTTCTAGAATTACACTTCCTGGCTCTGTGCTATTAGCATTGGTAGCTATCCTCCCAGCCTTTGCAATTATTGCGGGTGTAGGAGTTGAGTTTGCTCAGTTCTATGGTGGTACTTCACTATTAATCATGGTGGGTGTTATCATGGATACATTGAGACAGATTGAAAGTTACTTGTTGATGAGACATTATGAAGGTATGATGAAGAGTGGGAATATGAAGAATAATCCTTCGAATTACGCAGCCGCAATATGATTCAATACAAGACTTTTGAGGAAGTCCAGTTAATTAAAGAAAGTGCTCAAATATTAGGCAAAGCCCATGGGGAAGTTGCCAAGCATGTAAAAGTAGGTGTTCAAACCTCTTTTCTTGACAAAATAGCGGAGGAATTTATAAGGGATCACAATGGTGTTCCTTCCTTCAAAGGATACAACGGGTTTCCATCTTCATTATGCATTTCAGTGAATGAAGTGGTGGTGCACGGTTTCCCAAGTAATTATGTTTTGAAAGATGGCGATATAATCTCAATAGATTGTGGAGTCTTTCACCAAGGTTTTCATAGCGATTGCGCTTATACTTACCCTGTCGGTGAAGTTTCTTCAAATGTTTTGTCTTTGCTTAGAGCGACCAAAGAGTCTTTATTTCTTGGAATAGAAAAGGCAGTATTTGGAAATCGAATTGGTGACATAGGTCATGCTATTCAAAAATATGTCGAATCCAAAGGTTACACTGTGGTTAGGGAGTTGGTGGGACATGGATTAGGTAAAAACCTACATGAAGCACCTGAAGTACCCAATTATGGAAAAAGAGGCAGTGGGCCACTTCTGAATGAAGGTTTGGTGATTGCTATAGAGCCAATGGTTAATCTAGGATCAAGAAATATTGTACAGGAGCGAGATGGATGGACTATCAGAACAGCTGATAGGAAAGCCTCTGCACATTACGAGCATACAGTGGCAATTTTCAAAGATAGAACTGAGATTTTGACTACTCATCAATATATAGAAGAAAACTATAAATTCTAAATATGGCTAAGCAGACATCTATTGAACAAGATGGTACAATAATAGAAGCATTGTCAAACGCAATGTTTAAAGTGGAGCTGGAAAATGGGCATCAATTGATTGCACATATTTCCGGAAAAATGAGAATGAATTATATTAAGATTCTTCCAGGAGATAAAGTCAAGTTAGAATTGTCTCCCTACGATCTTTCTAAAGGTAGAATTGTTTATCGATACAAATAAACTGTCATGAAAGTAAAGGCATCAATTAAGAAAAGAAGTGTTGACTGTAAAGTGATCAGAAGAAACGGAAAGCTTTATGTGATCAACAAGAAAAATCCTAAGTTTAAACAAAGACAAGGTTAATAATTATGGCAAGAATTGCAGGAGTTGACATTCCAGACAACAAGCGAGGAGAAATCGGCTTAACCTATATCTTCGGAATAGGAAGAAGTGCGGCAAAAGCTATCCTTGAGAAAGCGGGCATTTCCTTTGACAAGAAAGCGGGTGAGTGGGATGATGAAGAATCGACCGCTATTAGAAATATTATTGCTGAAGAATACAGAACAGAAGGTGTTTTGAAATCTGAAATTCAGCTTAATATCAAAAGATTAATGGATATTGGTTGTTATAGAGGTTTGAGACATAGAAAGGGTTTACCTTTGAGAGGTCAAAAAACTAAGAATAACGCTAGAACTAGAAAAGGTAAGAGAAAGACTGTTGCTAACAAAAAGAAAGCAACTAAATAAATCTTGATTTAGATTATGGCTCAGAAAAGAAACGATAAAGCTAAAGGTAAAAAAAGAGTAGTTAAAGTAGAAGCGGTAGGTCAAGTACATATCAAAGCTTCATTTAACAATATCATCATCTCTATTACCAATAATTCTGGACAGGTGATCTCTTGGGCTTCTGCCGGTAAGATGGGATTCAGAGGTTCTAAGAAGAACACACCTTATGCAGCACAAATGGCAGCACAAAATTGCGGTCAAGTTGCATATGATTTAGGATTGAGAAAAATTGAGGTTTTTGTAAAAGGTCCAGGAGCAGGAAGAGAATCTGCTATCAGAACTTTACAAAATGTAGGTCTTGACGTAACTACGATTATTGATGTGACACCACTTCCGCACAACGGATGTCGTCCTCCAAAACGTAGAAGAGTTTAATTCATTAAAGAAGATATAGAATGGCTAGATATAGAGGTCCAAAGGCAAAGATTGCTAGAAAATTCGGTGAGCCTATTGAAGGACAAAGCAAGGCACTTCAAAAGAAAAATTACCCTCCTGGACAACATGGAAGAGGTAGAAGAAAAAAGCAGTCTGAATATGCTATTCAGCTTGCTGAAAAACAAAAAGCTAAATACATCTACGGTATTTTGGAAAGGCAATTCTCCAAAATGTTCGATATAGCTTCAAGAAAACAAGGTATTACAGGTGAAAACTTGTTACAGTTATTGGAAGCTAGATTGGATAACGTCGTTTATAGATTAGGTATTGCACCTACAAGAAGAGCTGCTAGACAGTTGACTTCCCACAAGCATATCTTGGTAAACGGAGAATTAGTAAACATTCCTTCTTATTCCTTAAAACCTGGTGATGTTGTATCGGTAAGAGAGCGTTCAAAGTCTCTTGAAGCAATCACTGCAAGTTTGGCAGGAAAAGGTACAGCACGTTATTCTTGGTTAGAGTGGGATAACGCTTCATTAGCAGGTAAGTTCGTAAGCATTCCAGTGAGAGAGGATATTCCAGAGAATATCAAGGAACAACTGATTGTCGAGCTTTACTCTAAGTAATATTAATTCAGACTTAAAAAGAACTATTGATATGTCCATACTAGCATTTCAAATGCCCGAAAAAGTGGTGATGGAAAAAGCTGATGATTTTCACGGCTTATTTACCTTCAAGCCACTTGAAAAAGGCTATGGGGTCACCATTGGTAATGCCTTAAGGAGAATTTTATTATCTTCTTTAGAAGGTTATGCCATCACATCTGTGAAACTTCCAGGGGTGGTTCATGAATTTTCCACAATCGAAGGAGTTGTTGAGGATGTTACAGATATTATTCTTAACCTTAAGCAAGTTAGGTTTAAGAAAGTACATGAAGCTATCGACGGTAAAGTTACTGTAGAAATTAAAAATCAGTCAGTTTTCACTGCAGGAGATATCGCGAAATTCACCTCTTCTTTTGAGGTTCTGAATCCCGATTTGGTGATTTGCCACTTGGATGAATCAAAAAGTCTAGAAGTTGAACTTACAGTAGAAAAAGGAAGAGGATATCTTCCAGCTGAAGAATCCAAACCTAAAGAACAAGTTTTTGGTGTTATTCCTATTGATGCCATTTTCACACCTATCAAAAATGTGAAATATAGTATCGAAAATACAAGGGTAGAGCAAAAAACTGACTTTGAAAAATTGATCCTTGAAGTTACTACGGATGGTTCTATCCATCCTGAGAAAGCACTTCAAGAATCTGCTAAGATTCTTATTCAGCACTTTATGTTGTTTTCTGATCAAACAATGGTACTTGACTCTTCTGGAGTTTCTGAACCAGAGCCGATTGATGAAGAATTCCTACACATGAGAAAGTTATTGAAAACTTCTCTTGGGGATTTGGATCTTTCTGTTCGTGCATTCAATTGTTTGAAAGCAGCAGATGTAAAGACTTTGGGTGATCTTGCCAAATTGGAAATTTCAGATATGATGAAATTCAGAAATTTCGGTAAGAAATCATTGGCTGAATTAGAGCAATTAATCCAAGAAAAAGGTTTGACTTTTGGAATGGATTTGTCTAAGTATAAACTTGATGAAGAGTAAATAAAATGAGACACGGTAAGAAATTTAACCACCTTGGAAGGACAGCAAGTCATAGAAAAGCAATGCTTTCTAACATGGCTTCCTCACTGATTCTTCACAAGCGTATTTCTACAACGCTTGCAAAAGCTAAGGAATTGAGAAAATATGTAGAGCCTCTTATCTCTAGAGCTAAAGAAGATACTACACATAACAGAAGAATTGTATTTTCATATCTTCAAAATAAAGATTCTATCAAGACTCTTTTTGGAGAAGTTGTTGAGAAAGTTGCAACTAGACCAGGTGGGTACACTAGAATTATCAAAACTGGTAATCGTCTAGGTGATAACGCTGAAATGTGTATCATTGAACTTGTAGATTTCAACGAATTGATGTTGAAAGATGCTAAGCCTGCTAAGAAAACTACTAGAAGAAGTAGAAGAGGATCAGGTGCTGCTGCTGAGTCTGCTGTAAAAGCTGATGATACTGCAACAGAAGTAAAAGAAGATGAAAAAAAAGAAGATAACGCTGCAGAATAATATGTTGCTATAATCTTTATATAGAGGGATTGAACTTTGGTTCAATCCCTTTTTTTATATCCTTTCAATTTTAACAAAACATATCTTTAGAATTTTCTTAAATTTGACCAGTCTTAAAGAAAAAATGAACAAACAAAAAGCTACTCTACTATTGGCCGATGGGACAATTTTCCATGGCACTCTAATTGGTAAGCCAGGTACAAATGGCGGTGAAATATGTTTTAATACAGGCATGACTGGGTATCAGGAGATTTATACAGATCCCTCATATACTGGGCAAATTATTGTATCTACTACACCTCATATTGGTAATTATGGAGTTATTGAAGATGAAGTTGAATCTGATAACCCAACCATTGCAGGTATAGTTGTAAATTCCTTTTCTGATGTTTACAGCCGGCTAGATGCAAGTGGTTCGCTACAAGATTATCTTGTTAGTCATGGCATTACTGGTATTGCCGATATAGATACTAGAAAACTTGTAAGGCATCTTAGGTCTCAAGGTGCTATGAATGCAATCATCAGTTCTGAGTATGAAGAAAATCTTGCTGGGCTCAAAGCTGAGCTGAATGTTGTACCTGACATGAATGGACTTGAGCTTTCTTCCAAAGTATGCACGAAAGAGCCTTATTACTTCGGAGATGAGAATTCGAAGATAAGAGTGGCTTGTTTAGATTTTGGCATCAAAAAAAATATCTTAAGAAATTTAGCAGACCGAGGTGTTTATTGTAAGGTTTTTCCTGCCAAGACAAATATTGAAGAACTTGCAGCTTGGAATCCTACTGGATATTTCCTTTCAAATGGGCCTGGTGATCCTGCTGTAATGGATTATGCAGTAAATACCACCAAAAGTATTTTGGATACTGGTAAGCCAGTGTTTGGAATATGTCTTGGCCACCAATTGTTAGCCGAGGCTTGTGGAGTTTCTACCTATAAAATGCATCACGGGCATAGAGGTCTCAATCATCCAATCAAAAATTTGGTAACTGGAAAAAGCGAGATTACATCTCAAAATCACGGGTTTGTAGTGAAAAGGGAAGATGTTGAAGGAAATGAAAATCTTTTGATTACGCATGTCCATCTAAATGATGGAACAGTGGCAGGGATCAAACTCAAAAATAAGCCTGCGTTTTCTGTTCAATATCATCCAGAATCATCACCTGGACCACATGATTCGAGGTATTTATTCGATGATTTTGTATCTTTAATGACTAAAAATTAAAACCTAATTAAACCATTTTAAATTATGACATTAATTCAATCAATTCACGCAAGGCAAATTTTAGACTCAAGAGGTAACCCTACTATAGAAGTAGATGTTTTTACCGAAAACGGAGCTTTTGGTCGAGCTGCTGTCCCAAGTGGAGCTTCCACTGGCATCAATGAAGCAGTCGAGCTTCGTGATGGTGATAAATCAAAATATCTTGGGAAAGGTGTCTTGAAAGCCGTTTCAAATGTGAATGACGTAATCGCACCCGAGTTGTTGGGTCTTGATGTTTTTGAACAAAATACAATTGATCAGATAATGATTGATTTGGATGGAACTCCCAACAAAAGCAAGCTTGGAGCCAATGCGATCCTTGGAGTTTCTTTGGCAGTAGCGAAAGCAGCAGCTATGGAAGCAGGTCAGCCACTGTATCGTTATGTGGGTGGTGTAAATGCAAATACACTTCCAGTACCTATGATGAATATCATCAATGGAGGATCACATTCAGATGCCCCTATTGCATTTCAGGAGTTTATGGTAAGACCTGTTGGAGCTAGTAGCTTCTCTGAAGCTATCAGAATGGGCGCTGAAATTTTCCATCATTTGAAGAAAATCTTGCATGATAAAGGTTTGAGCACTGCAGTTGGTGATGAAGGTGGATTCGCACCAAACTTCTCTGGTGGTACTGAAGAAGCTCTAGCTTGTATTCTTGATGCAATTGCTAAAGCGGGATACAAAGCTGGAGATGACGTTACTATTGCTTTGGATTGTGCGGCATCTGAGTTTTATAAAGATGGTAACTATGACTACAAGAAGTTCGAAGGTGATTCGGGGAAAATTAGATCAAGAGAAGAGCAGGTAGCTTATTTAGCAGAATTGACAGAAAAATATCCTATTGATTCAATTGAAGATGGTTTTGCAGAAGAAGATTGGCAAGGATGGGCTTTGTTGACAGCCAAAATTGGTGACAAGGTACAGTTGGTAGGTGATGATTTGTTTGTAACGAATGTTAAATTCTTGCAAAGAGGTATTGAAGAAAAATCTGCAAATTCAATTTTGATCAAAGTAAACCAAATTGGAACTTTGACTGAGACTTTGAATGCAATAGCTCTAGCGCATAAGGCAGGATTTACTGCCGTAATGTCCCATAGATCTGGAGAAACTGAAGATTCTACAATTGCTGACTTAGCAGTAGCTGTTAATTGTGGACAGATCAAAACAGGTTCGGCCTCAAGATCTGATAGAATGGCTAAGTACAATCAGTTGCTAAGAATAGAAGAGCAATTAGGTGATGCTGCTATTTTTCCTAAAAAATAATCAGTAATCATATTTATAAAAAGTAAAAAGCAGCCCTAGGGCTGCTTTTTACTTTTTATAAATATGATTTTTTGAAAGTTCGATCTAAATTGATTCTCAAATTTCAATGCTTGCTAAATAATTGGTTTCTATCATCACTAAATAATCTGGATTGGCTCAGTTTAGAATAAAGTTTTGTTTCACATTTTGCCTGAAAATCATAGATTAAATTATTCCTTGACACAATGCTATTCAGCAAAAATATCAACAATATCTTCTCTAGAATCAGGCTCTGTATTTTCTGAATACGCACCATTCTTCAAATGCTCTTGGTATATTTGAGATTCAATACAAAACATTCCTCTTCCAGGAAAGTAAAATACGGAGTCGCCAATGTTAATAGACTTTTTCGTTTGTAGGCAGATTCCTTTCTGCTTCGATTCAATAAATTTTCCCATGATTGATTTTAAATCATTAATCTTCTTTAAGATACAAATCTAAATTCACAATAGAAACACTTATTTTAAATTATTATCTAAATAAAAGTCTTGATTTTTTGCCAATAGTATAATGGCTTGTTTGATAGCTTATTACATATATGATTCTTGATTGGGTTTTAAATTAATTGCCATCTTTTGATTCTATACTTCATTGCTTTGAGATATATTTCAAAGTGATTTTTATCTGTTTATCCACTTCTTTACCACTAGCCATAATTAATTTCTTTAACAGCGTATTTTCCGTAACCTTAAGTGCATTCTACTGATACTTTGCAATATTTTTTATTCTGGAAAACACTTTACCTGCGCTTCATTTTGATGGACCAACTTTTTTCATATGTTTGTATTCTATTGCTCATTTTAATTTACTGCTCAATTTACTTACCATCTATTAAACCATGCTGTTCAATTCACTTGACTTTGCTGTTTTTTTACCAATAGTATTTGTCTTGTATTGGTTTGTTTTTAATAGAAATTTGAGATCTCAAAATTTCTTGGTGGTTGCAACGAGTTATGTTTTTTATGGTTGGTGGGATTGGAGATTTTTGGGATTGATTGCATTTAGCACGTTGGTTGATTTCATTGTGGGGATTCAGTTGGAAAAATCCGAAAATATTAGAATTCGAAAAAGCCTATTGGTTTTCAGTCTTTTGGTGAACATTGGCTTTCTTGGGTTTTTTAAGTATTACAATTTTTTTCTTGACAATTTCATCACTGCATTTACTTTTTTTGGTATGCCGATTAAAGCTAATTCACTGAATATAATTTTGCCTGTTGGTATTAGCTTTTATACCTTCCAAACGATGAGTTATTCTATTGATGTTTACAGGAAGCGTTTGGTTGCTACAAAAGATTTTATAGCTTTTTCAGCTTTTGTAAGCTTCTTTCCCCAGTTGGTAGCTGGGCCAATAGAGCGTGCGACCAATTTACTCCCTCAGTTTTTCAAAGAAAGAAAGTTTGAGTATCTATTGGCTACCGATGGTTTGAGGCAGATTTTATGGGGAGTTTTCAAAAAAGTGGTTATTGCGGATAATTGTGCAGAATTTGCAAATATAATTTTTAATAATTCCACCGACTATCAAGGGAGTACATTGTTATTGGGAGCATTGTTTTTTACATTTCAGATTTATGGTGATTTTTCAGGTTATTCAGACATAGCGATAGGGACTGCTAGGCTTTTTGGATTTAATCTTATGCAGAACTTTGCTTTTCCGTATTTCTCCCGTGACATGGCAGAATTTTGGCGTCGTTGGCATATTTCGCTAACCACATGGTTCCGGGATTATGTTTATATTCCACTGGGAGGAAGTAAAGGAGGAAAGATTCAACAGATTCGCAATGTTTTTATCATATTCCTCATAAGTGGATTTTGGCATGGAGCAAACTGGACATTCGTAGCATGGGGTGCTTTGAATGCCTTATATTTTATTCCGCTTTTGTTATTTGCGAAAAACAGACAAAATTTACAGATAGTTGCGATTGATAAAAAATTACCTAGTTTCAAAGAGTTGATTACAATTTTGGGAACATTTGGACTTACCATGTTGTCTTGGATATTTTTCAGGGCTGAGGATATGAATCATGCACTGAGCTATATAGGCGGAATATTTTCACATGATGCCTTTACCATACCCGATTTTTCTTCATTTCCTGGTGCTATCACTTTATTGATACTTATATTAGGGTTCATCTCTGTGGAATGGAAAGGAAGGTTTGGTCAATATGGGATATATGGATTGCAGTCGATTTCCAACAAAACGTATAGATGGGCCATGTATCTAATCATTATCTTGATAATTGATATCTTTGGAAATACTTCGGAAGAGATCGAATTTATTTACTTTCAATTTTGATATGATGTTAAAGTTATTTTTGAAGCAGGTTTTTGTTTTTTTATTAGTTCTTTCGATAGTAAATGTGCTTTTGTTTTTTTTGATAAGTGGTTTTTATATAAAGGATTATGAAGAGGTAGATTTGAATTATTCTGAATTTTTATTGGCGGATTCCCATGGTACGCCATTGGGAGATTTTACTGAAATCCATGATGTTCATAATTTTTCAAGTCAAAGTGATTCCTATCTTGATATGGAGAGAAAGCTACAGTTCCTGATTAGGAACACGAAAGTACATAGGGTTTATATAAGTGTTGATGACCATACTCTCTCAACCACTAGGGAGGATCAGAACAATTTGGATAGGTCATCTTTTTATACTGATCAAAATGATTTCCCAAGTTATAGAGCTTATTTTTTTAATAAATACCTCAAATATTATTGTATTTTTTTAAATGACAGATACAGTTTGATTATTAAAAATTTCTTGCAAGATGAGCTTTTTGATTATTCAAAATGGGGAGGAGTTAGGTCGAAAGCAGCATGGGAAGATCTAAACATCCCTGAACAAGAGAAACAAAGTTTGGATAGAATTGAAAATTATTTCGTTGACTCGATTCCGTCAAAAGAAATGACAATGGCATTAGAAAGAATAATTAAAATATGCAAATTAAATAAAATTGATTTGGTTGGGCTTAAATTTCCTTTGTCAAAAACATACTATGGAATGTTGGGAGAAGAAAGCTATGGTGCTGATAGTTTATTTATTAGAAATAAGCTTATTGTAGTTGATTTTGATGATTTGTTTTTGGAACAAGATTCACTTTTCAGAGATATGGATCATTTGGATAGAGACGGTGGTGAGATTTTCGCTGATATTTTATTCGATAGTTTGGAGAATGTTTTGAAATAAAAAAAGACCGGTCTAACAACCGGTCTTTTTCAAACAACTCAAACACTAAATTTAATTTTATTCAACTTTAAGTTCAAAGTAGTATTCTTGGCCATTAGGATACAGTCCGAGAATAACAATTTCTTCCCCCTTGTTGCTTTCTAATATTGAAACGACATCACTTGCGCTTGAAATCTTAAACCTACCATCAACCCCCAAAATTGAGGTGATTATAAATCCAGGTCTTGCTCCTGATTTTTTCCACAAATCATTGTCAACACTTATAATGGTGGCTCCACCTTGGATTTTCAACTTTTCTTTTATGTTTTCTTTCAAATCTTCAAAGGTAACTCCACTAAAATTGGCAACCACAGGTACTTCTTTCTTTACTATTTTTGTATCTCCAGAAATGTTCTTAAGAGTAGCTTTGGATTCTATTTCTTTGCCATTTCTGATGTATTTTATTGAGACTTGATCACCTGGTCTTTTTCTGGCAACCATCTCCTGTAAGGTCGCTACAGAATTGGTTCTTACACCATCGACACCGATGATAACATCACCTTCCTGCAATCCGGCCTCTTTTCCTCCACTTCCTTCATTGACACCTCTTACATAGACTCCTTGAGAAATGCCAAGATTCAAATCTAACTCTTCCTGTAGTTCAGGAGAAACGTCGATGATAGTCACACCAAGTAAGCCACGTTGGACAGTCCCGTACTCCAATAAATCATCCATGACTTTTTTTACCAATGTGCTTGGAACAGCAAAGGCATAACCATTGAAAGTTCCAGTTCTTGAGGCAATGGCGGTGTTGACACCAATAAGCTCACCAGCTAGATTTACCAAAGCACCTCCTGAATTCCCAGGATTGACTACAGCATCTGTTTGAAGAAAAGATTCTATTGACAACTGATTTTCTTCACTCCTAAGAATTCCTATATTTCGGGCTTTTGCACTAATGATACCTGCTGTTACAGTAGAAGTCAAATCAAATGGGTTACCAACAGCAAGTACCCATTCGCCAATTTTTGTGTCATCAGAATTGCCAAAATTTACGAAAGGTAATCCCTTTGCATCTATTTTTAAAAGTGCCAAATCTGTAGTTGGATCAGTACCAATTACACGGGCAGTATATCGCGTATTATCTTCCAATGAAATTTCTACTTTTGTGGCGTTATCAATTACATGGTTATTGGTTACAATATAGCCATCTTCTGATATGATAACCCCTGAACCCGAACTTCTCCCTTCTCGCGGCATTTGGTTTCTGTCTGGCGGACTAAACCCAAAGAGTTCCTCCAATGGATCAACTCTCCTTTGCTGCCTCTGTGGGGCAGTTACTGAGCTTTTGACATGAACTACAGCTGGTGTTACGAGCTGTGCTGCAGCGACAAAGTTTATCCCATCTGGTACAGTGAATTTTGCATCAGATAGCCAATTTACCAAACTGGCATCTTGCTTTTGGGTGAAATTTGTAGCCGTATTCTGCTTGGATAAATAGCTGGCACCTGCCAAAGCAACTACACCACCTATCAAAGAGGCTAAAACGATGCCTAGGAAAAACTGCTTTTTATTCATTTTTGATTGCGTTTAAGTTATGTGTAAGATACACGAAATTTACGAGTAACAGTTATCAAAAATCAAGCGTTTTGGAACTTGAAAACCTACATTTAACATGGTTTAACACTTGTCGATTGTCGCATACCTGTTACCTTTACTTAACAATCAAAAACTGAAATGAGTTTAAAAGTATTTATCAAGGTCTGTTTGTCTGAAATCTTGATTCTTTTTGCTAATACGCTGATAGGATTTGATTTATCATGTATATTGAATCGGGTTTTATAAATGAAAATGAAATAGGTATGAAATTCAACAGTCTATTTGTAATATTTGTTTTTAGTTTTTTCTCAGCTAAAGCGATAGGTTTAGAGCAACAAGGACTCGATACTTTGCTAAAGGTTTCAGAAGTAGTGGAAGAGCAAACGGAAGAAAAGGAAGAACTGCCGTCCCTGGAAGGAAGCATTAGGAAAAGCCAAGAGTATACGATTCAGCTCAATAGGATCAACTTTACTTTGAGTAAGGAGTTGGATTCATTGGAAATTATGGAGGACTTTCCGATAGCCGAAAGGTTGACATTGGTTATCCAAAATAGGTTGGAAGATACTGATTCAAAGATAAGTATCCGCTATCTTCAAGAGCTTGAAAATCTTTTGAAAAACATCAAATCTCAAATCTCAATAGCAGAGAGGAAAGTAACAAGCAGAATAGAAGAATTGGTTTCTGTCAGAGAACAATTGGAAGAGATAAAGGGGGATGGTTTATATCAATTGGACTTGAGAGATTCTTCTATTCTGCCTGAGTACCAAAATGCACTAACCCAATTGAGGGAGTATGTCCAAAAAACTGACAGTACTTTGAATGGACAACGTATCTATACAGCTAGTTTTCAAACAAGAATCGCCAGAAAGATGATTCGTATTTCTGAACTTTCCGAAAGTATAGAAGTAGAATTAAGGAAAGTGGAGAAGGCTTTACTTTCTAAGGATTTGAATTATATATGGGAAAAAAGTACTTATAAAAATGACTCGAAATTAGGAACTGTTTTTATAGAATCTATTCGGTTGAATGAGACTATTCTTTATAGATATTTAAAAAATCACCTCGGTCTTTCAATCTTTTTTCTTGTCGTTTTTTTGGCTTTGTATTTTTGGATTCGAAATATTTTGACAGTAATAAAATCCCAAAAGGAATTTGCTAAAATAATTTTAGAAAGAGCCTATTACGTTCCCAAAAATCCCCTTTTAAGTGTGTTGGTAATTCTTACCCCTATTTTGCCGTTCTTTTTTCCAAACCCAACCATTTCTTTCATGACAGTATTACTTTGGGTTGGTGTAATCTCAGTCACTATTCTACTGATAGGAAGGTTTCCAAAAGGGCTTTATAGAAATTGGATTGTTTTTGTGTTTATATTTTTGATTTACACCGTTAGTAATCTCTACAGGGATATAAATTATTCAGAAAGATGGTATCTTATTTTTTTAAGTGTAATTGGAATTTATTTAGCATTGAGAATTGTCAAGTTTCAAAAAAACAATCCCGATTCATTTCCATCTTTTATTAGCGTTTTAGTCAAGTTTTATATTGCAATGCAAAGCCTTTCAATTCTATCCAACATTTTTGGAAGGTTTACATTAAGCAAAATACTTGGAGTGGCAGCGACTGTCAGTTTTACACAAGCAGTAGCGCTTTATTTATTCGTATTGATAATAATGGAGGTGATTTATTTGCAAATTGAATTAAGGGGGAAAGGAGAAAATGATTTCACATCTTATATTGACTTTCATAGGATACAAGCCAGATTGAAGAAGGTATTGTTTGGTCTTGTTGGGATTATTTGGGTTTACTTTTTTTTCGACAATCTATCCTTACTGGACATTGTCCTTGAAAATGGGAAGCAAATACTCACAACTCCGAGGACATTAATTAATACAACATTCACTTTTGGAAATATCTTGGTTTTTTTCTTAATAGTATATGTTTCTAGTATTTTGGCTAATAATGTCGCGTATTTCGCGACAATGAAAGATCAGCAGAAAGCATCGGCTAGAGACAAAAGACTAGGATCATCCATTCTACTTATTAGGCTTAGTGTTCTTTCTGTTGGCTTTTTGTTTGCTGTAGGAGCTTCAGGAATAGGCTTCGAAAAAATCGCAATAGTTCTCGGAGCACTTTCTCTTGGTATTGGTTTTGGCTTGCAGACGATAGTAAACAACTTGGTGTCTGGAGTGATTTTGGCTTTTGAAAAACCAATTCAGATTGGGGATGCTATAGAAGTAGGAGGAAGGTCAGGGACTGTAAAAGATGTTGGGATCAGATCCAGCAAGATCCAAGCTTATGATGGCTCCGAAATTATCATTCCCAATGGCGATCTTTTGTCTCAACATTTGATCAATTGGACCCTTTCGGATAAAAAGAGAAGAGTAGAGCTCATCATTGGCGTAAGCTATAATTCTGATATGGAATTGGTATCAAAAATTCTTTCAGAACAGATTGAAATCGAAGAAGTAATGAAGAATCCAGAGCCTAGAGTGTTGTTGCAAAGCTTTGCCGATAGTGCTGTGGAATTCAGAGTGTTGTTTTGGGTAGATAACTTTGATTTGTGGATAAATATCAGAAATCAAGTCATGCGAGGGATTTTTAGAGCTTTCAAAGAAAATGGAGTAGAGATTCCTTTCCCTCAGCGAGATTTGAATTTCAAATCTTTCCCTGGGTTGCTTGATGAAAAAATCAAATCAAGTGCAGAACTTGAAGAATCAAAAAAATTAAAGGAAATTCAAGATGGTGATGGTAAGGATAAAGAGGGATGAAATAAGTTCTTCTTTTATTTGAAGTATGCGAATTTTTCAGCTAATAATATTGGAAAATGTATTCTTGGGAGGAAAAAAATAGGAGAAAGGTATCATTTTTTACCTTTCTCCTATAAGTGTTTTTACAGAGAATGAATTAAATATAGTGATTATGCTAAAACAAAAACACTACTTATCTCCTCTGTCTTAGTGCTTCATAAATTACCACTCCGGCTGCTACAGATACATTTAGACTTTCAATGTTTCCCGAGAGTGGGATTTTGACAAATTCGTCACTAATACCCATCAGTTCTGGGGAAATTCCATCTTCCTCTGATCCCAAAACCAAAGCTGTAGGAATGCTGAAATCAGCTTCATACATCTCTCTGTCAGTCTTTTCAGTGACACTTACCACACTCAAGCCCATCTTTTTGAGATCTTTGACTGTGTAATAGAGGTTTTTGACCCTACACACAGGTAGGAAGTTCAGTGCTCCTGCGGAAGTTTTTACTGCATCGGAATTGATCTGAGCACTTCCTTTTTCAGGAATGACGATAGCGTGTACGCCAGCGCAGTCTGCAGTTCTTGCCATGGCACCAAAATTTCTCACATCAGTGATTCTATCCAATACAAGAATAAGCGGAGCAATGCCTTTGCTGAAGCATTCATCAATGACATTGTCTAGGGATGCATATTGAATAGCAGAGATATGTGCAAGAACCCCTTGGTGGTTTTTTCTTGTAGTCCGGTTGAGTTTCGCTTCAGGGACACGGACTACAGCGATTTTTTCCTGCTTTGCAAGTGCCAATAATTCTTTGATCAAATCATTGTTCAGCTCTTTATTGACAAGGATTTTGTCTATATCTTTTTGGGCATTAATAGCTTCCATGACCGCACGGGTACCAAAGATAAAATCTTTGTCTTGCTCGCCTCGTTCAATTAGAAATCCATCCTTCCGCTTCTCCATAGTGTAATGCTTTTGAACCATTCTGGCTGTAAAGCTCTCGAACGGTTGAGTGTATAATAATTGGGAGTCAATATGTTTTTGACGCGTGCAAAGGTAAAGTTTATTTTTGAATTAGAATCAAGATTTCCATAAGTCCATATTTCAGCATTCAGTCTGAATGTAACGCCATTTGGAGGGCCCATTACTGTATAGACCATTCCTTTGTCTGTTTTCCAGCCTTCTTTGAAGTCCGTAAAAAGTATATTGGCAAACTCAATCTGTCTAAAATATTCGCGAATCAATGTTTTGGCTGCTTCTTCGTCTTTGGTCAATCCAAACCAGTACTTATCTAAAGCGAGTTTTTTGTCTTGCGCTTCCAGCAGTGCTTCATGTTCTTTTCTCGTGGAGATATATACGACCATATCGACCATTTCTTCCCAAGATTCTACCCGTGGAAATGCCTGTGGGACTGTTTTGATCATTAGACCTTGGGTCGAATTAGTGTCAGATTGGATGAAAAAATATCCGTAATCATCAAAATTTCTGGGTGTATTGGCCAGAAAATCACCTTGGTCTTCCACCTTGATCTCCCTAGGGACTGGTGCTGGCTTGATTTCCATAGGAGGGTATGGTGAGTCAAATTTCGTCGGGTAGTAAAAAGTATGCAATGAAACGGGGCCTTTTGTTTTGAAAAGTAAAGCTTCTTCTTGGATGAGGAAATTCTGATCAAATGGAATATTGTTTCCAAAGTATGCTCCAAAATTTGGGTGACCCAAAACAAATGGACTGATCAAATCCACATGGTAGTAATACTCGTCACCTTGCCTGGTGTCTACTACTTTTAGAAAGGCAATTGCTACATTTTGCTCTTCGGGAATTTTGATTTTTTGCTCAAAATAGAAATGATTCTGGGTGTTTAACTTTAGATCATTTTCTTCTAATTTAGTCAGATTTTCATCGGCGAATGTCTGATTGTATCCAGAAAGGATGGTGAAATAAAAATTGTAATCACCAAAAGAAGCATTGTCTTCAAGTTTTTCAATAGGCATCTGCAATACAAAGTCTCTTGAGCTTTCCTGAATTGGGATGATTTTTAGAGAAATTCTAGAGTAGCGCGAATATCGAAGTGCTTGATTAGTAGATTCTAATGATTGCTGGGCTACTCCTACTAGTGAACAAGTAAAGCTAAGTACCAAAGTACTTAAAAGTAGCTGAATTTTTTTTGTTATCGTCTTTGTTGTCATTTGGTTCAAAAATTAACCTTATTTTTGCTCAAATTAATAAAATTTTAAATGGCTACCTATACAACGGAAATTGCATCGGATAAGTTGGTTAGTGATAATCCAATTCATCAACGCCTTCTAAAAGCCTATATTGCTGCAAAACCAATGGTATCTGGGAAATTGCTTGAAGTCGGCTGTGGAGAAGGAAGAGGTGTGGAGGAATTGTTGGATCAAGTGGATAGTTACTTGGGAATTGATAAAATTCAGGCTGTGATCGATGAGCTCAAGCGAAAGTATCCAGCTGTGGCTTTTGAACAAGCAGTGATTCCCCCTTTTGTGGGTATAGAATCCAATAGTTTTGATACGGTGGTTAGCTTCCAGGTGATTGAGCATATTCAAGATGATAAACTCTTTTTGGAGGAAATCTACCGGGTATTGAAGCCAGGGGGAAAGGCAATCATTTCTACGCCTAATATTAGGCATACACTTTCGCGAAATCCTTGGCATATCAGAGAATATACAGGAAAGGAATTGATTAAGCTTTGTGATGAAGTCTTTGACAAAGTAAATGCTATGGGAATAGGAGGGAATGATAAAGTCTGGAGTTATCATGAAGAGAATCGCAAATCTGTGAACAGAATAATGCGATTTGATGTCTTGGACTTGCAACATAGATTGCCTTCAGCAGTTCTAAGATTTCCTTATGAGATCCTCAATAGGCTAAATCGGAAAAAGCTGCATAAGCAACAAGGAAACATAGTTACAGATATCAAACACGCTGATTACCTCTTGGTAGATC
Source organism: Belliella calami (assembly GCF_022549695.1). GTDB lineage: Bacteria > Bacteroidota > Bacteroidia > Cytophagales > Cyclobacteriaceae > Belliella > Belliella calami. The sequence goes on from NZ_JAKZGS010000009.1 coordinate 73,878, forward strand.
ATCCCGATCAGGGTTTGGATTTATTTTATGTTTTGGAGAAAAGAAACAAGTGATTTTTAATTTTCCCTTGACCCCATAATAGGCCACGATGGTTTCTAAAGGTCCAAATTTATTTGTGTTGAATTCAAAACAAAAAGAGCTCCTATAAAAATAGGAGCTCTTTTCTCAATTGCCAGACATGCTTAAAGTGTTTTTTAGGCTAACTTCTGATTATCTTCTGTCTAGGGTATTCTTGTTTGAGGTTCCAATAAATCTTTCAAGATTCTTTTTTAATTCCGAAGCAAGCTCTTCGTAGCCTCTTTCTTCCAAAAGAGGGACAAAGTATCTAAGCATTTCCAATGAAATCATTGCTTCCCGATCGTAAGGTCTGTCTGTACTTGCGTAGAATTCTAATAGCTGAATCGATTTCACACTCATCTTATCTACTATATCCAATGCCAAATCATCCTCGCCTACTTCGAACAACAATGGTACAGACTGTCCACTTGCCAAATCATAAGCAATGGCTTCATTTGGCATCTTCTCTAAACTAAACTTGAGTACATCTGCTGCTTTGTCCATTTGGTCTTCATCCAAAAGTGCTATGGCAATGCTGTTGATTGAGCTTCTGTGGTTGGATGTGAATCTTCTGAATTCATCATCGAAGTAGTTATCAGGATTATCCATGCCTCTAAAGGCAAAGTCTTCCATGATATGCTTGTAAGACTTTTCAGTATTTACCAATTCAGCTCTGAAGTTTTGTGGTTTTCTTACTGGAAGTAATCGATAAGTCATTCCTTCCATCACAACATAATCTTCCAAATCCAAACCAATAGTTGCCAATGAAGTATTGTTGAAGTAAATAGGTCTCTCCCAATTGTTGGAAGTAATGAGGTCCAAAAGCATCATGTTGCCTTTAGTCATATATTCACCCTTCACCCTAAGGTTCATTTGGTCTACCATCAAGGCTTCCATGCCTTCAGGAATCAATCCATCGTTATAAACTTTCTCGATGTCCACATCAAGAATGATGTTTCTTGCAGGTACCATATTCAAGGTCATTTTATTGGAGCCTTGAAGTCTCAGTAGTTCACTTTTGTTTTTTAACAGTTTCAAATACTCTTTTGCTGAAATAGCATCAAGACCTTCTCTTTCGAGCAAGTAAAGCACATCATTTGTACCTTTTCTGTAATGTTCATATTCTAAAGAAAATGGTAAAGGGGCTGATTCATATGCTTTTCTTGTCATTTGATCTACATACCAGTCGGTATCAAAATAACTCAATACGACTACCCTGACATCAGTTCGGAAGTTCTCAACCGCTTGCACATACCATAGGGGGAAAGTGTCATTGTCACCGCCAGTAAAGAGGATTGCATTAGGTTCACAGGATGCCAAGAAGTTTCTTGCAGAATCTACAGAGAAATACCTGCCTTGCCTGTTGTGATCATCCCAGTTTTGGTTTGCCATTAATACAGGGATTGGGAATGTGATCAATGTTGCGATGACTCCAGCTAAAGCAAGGTTTTTGTTAATTTTGGCAATACCATGTGCAATGGCCAACACTCCGAATCCAACCCATATGGCAAATGCATAAAATGACCCTACGTAGATATAATCTCGCTCTCGAGGTTCCACAGGAGGCGAGTTAAGATAAATCACCAATACGACGCCCATCATGAGGAAAAGCCCCATTGTGACATAAAATGAATTCGGATCTTTCTTAGCTTGGAAGAATAGCCCAATTAGCCCAAGAATAAGTGGGAGCATTAGGTAATTGTTATGGGCTTTGTTTTCCTTGATGTAATCTGGGAATTTGTCACTGAATGCATCAGTGATTCCCAACCATGGAGCATCTGAATAATCACTTTCACGCCCTGAGAAATTCCACATAAAGTATCTCCAATACATGTGCCCCAATTGGTGGGAGAACATAAAGTATATATTATCAGAGAAAGTAGGTTCCTGACCTGCACTCAATCCTAGTTTTGTACGATAAATCTGCTTGTGACGCTCTTGTGTAGAGTAGATTCGCGGAAGTATAGTTGTTTTGTTTTTATCATATTTGGTGATCGTATTGTAATCTACGATTTCATATTTGTCCTTCCCTTTAAGGTAGATTGGAGCACCATCTTCCTGTGACTCTACTTGAGCCGTGAAATATTGTCCATGAAGCAAAGGTCTGTACCCGTATTGTTCTCTTTTGAGGTAGGATACATAGCTGACGATATCTTTTGGGTTATTTTCGTTGATGATAGGATCTTGGTTTGCTCTGATGACGATCAAAGCATATGATCCATAGCCAATCAGAATAAAAGTCAATGACAACAAGATTGTATTTAGAATTACTTTTCCTTGCTTGATAGAGTAAAGAATGGCATAAACCAAAGACCCAATGAAGACAATACTGAAGAACACGATCCCTGATCCAAATGGAAGCCCCATGCTATTGACAAAAAAGATCTCGATGGATCCTGCCAAACTAGGTAAGCCTGGAATGATGAAGTTGTTGATTATGATCAGCGCTACACCGCCTAGTATGAGTGCGATAGCACCTCCTTTGATGTTTGGCTCTTTGTATTTCTTGAAATAATAAATCAAAGCCAATGCAGGCAAAGTTACCAAATTGAGCAAATGGACACCGATAGACAGGCCTACCAGATAAGCAATAAAGATCATCCATTTGTTTTCCAATACAGGGTCTTCGATGACATCCCATTTGAGAAATGCCCAAATTACAATAGCAGTAAAGAACGAAGACATGGCATACACTTCCGCTTCTACAGCAGAAAACCAAAAACTATCTGAAAAGGTATAAACCAAAGCGCCCACGATCCCAGCGCCCATTAGGCTGATGGTTTGGCCCTTGCTTTCTTTTCCAGGTTCCATTTTGAATAGCTTTCTTCCTAGCAAAGTAATAGACCAAAAAAGAAAAAGAATGGTAAATCCAGAAAATATAGCACTTCCTATATTCATCCAGTAAGCTACTTGAAGTCCATCGCCCATTGCAAGAAATCCAAACATTCTATAAATCAATAAGAACAAAGGTGCTCCAGGAGGGTGTGGAACCTGTAGCTTGTAGGATACGGCGATGAATTCTCCCGGATCCCAAAAGCTTGCTGTTTGCTCAACTGTTAATACATAAACTAAAGTAGCGACTAAGGCAATCAGCCAACCTGTCAGATTATTGACCTTTTTGTAATCAAGCATTGTTTTTGAAATAGATGTGTCGGGCGAAAATAAGCAAATAATCACTAATCTCAGGAATTTTAACAGCATTTAAGCTTCTGTGATAAAAATTACCTTCCTATTCAGTGCTTTGCACTAAATTTGAACATTGTAAATAATCAAACATGAACAATCCGAAACCTAAATCTTTCAATGATCTGATAGCTGGAGATCAGCCTGTATTGGTTGATTTTTTTGCTACTTGGTGTGGTCCATGCCAAATGATGCAGCCTATTCTTGAAGAAACGGCAAAGCTTTTTGGCAATGAAATCAAAGTTATTAAAGTAGATGTTGATAAAAATCAACTTGCAGCTAGTAACTTTCAAGTTCGAGGCGTGCCTACTTTGATTCTTTTTCATCAAGGGAAAGTATTATGGAGGAAATCTGGAGTTGTTCCTACCCATCAACTTGTGAACGTGGTAAAGGAACATATTGTTAAAAATGATCCAGTGTGATATTTGTCATAGTAATGCAAAATCACAAATCTTAAATTTGCACCAAAAAAAAGAAATTAGAGGTATAATTGAGCTAGAGTGCACTAAGAATTTTTGGTTTATTTATCAGGATTCGATAACCATTCCCCTAATTTTTGAAATTAATTTGAAAATATAAAAACATGAAAATAGAACAAATTTATACAGGATGTCTGGCACAAGGTGCTTATTACATTGAATCTGACGGAGAGGCAGCCATCATCGATCCACTAAGGGAAGTGCAGCCATACATAGATCAGGCTAAAAAGAACAACGCTAAAATCAAGTATGTTTTTGAAACACATTTTCATGCTGACTTTGTATCAGGCCATCAGGATTTGGCAGCAAAAACTGGGGCAGCAATCGTTTATGGTCCTACTGAGATGAAGTTGGGTTTTGAGGCAATTATCGCTGAAGATGGTCAGGAATTTCATGTAGGAAAATTGAAGATAAAATTGATCCACACTCCAGGTCATACAATGGAAAGTTCCTGCTATTTACTTTTTAATGAAAAAGGAAAAGAAGAAACAATCTTCACTGGAGATACTTTGTTTATCGGTGACGTAGGACGTCCAGATTTAGCTCAGAAAGTTGTTGTTGATCTGACGCAGGATATGCTTGCTGGTTATCTTTATGATTCTTTGAGAAATAAGATCATGCCGTTGTCAGATGATTTGATAGTGTATCCAGCCCATGGAGCAGGCTCTGCCTGTGGAAAAAACATGAGTAAGGAGACTTCAGATACATTGGGCAACCAAAAGAAAACTAATTATGCGCTTCAAGAAATGACAAAAGAAGCGTTTATCAAGGAAGTGACATCTGGATTGACTCCTCCTCCAGCATATTTCCCCCAAAATGTGATGATGAACATCCAAGGGTATGACAGTATCGATGATGTGTTGGAAAGAGGAGTGAATCCGCTTTCGCCTGAAGCTTTTGAAGCTGCAGCAAATGAAACAGGAGCAGTTTTGTTGGATACGAGGAATTCCCAAGTATTTGCAAAAGGATTCATACCGAATTCAATCAACATAGGAATAGATGGAAGCTTTGCCGTCTGGGTCGGTGCGATGATTCCAGATCTTAAGCAAGAGATTTTGGTCATTGCTGATAAAGGAAAAGAAGAAGAGGTGATTACCCGATTGGCTAGAGTGGGGTATGATTATGCTATTGGATATTTGGAAGGAGGATTTGAGGCATGGAAAAATTCTGAATATGAAATTGATAGCATCAAATCAATCACTGTAGAAGAATTTGCCAAGATCAAAGAGGAACAAGATTCAATCAATATCCTTGATGTGAGAAAGAACAGTGAGTTTTTGAGCGAGCGATTGCTGGAAGCAGAAAACGCACCTCTTGATTATATCAATGAGAGCATGCTTCAAGTGGATAAAAACAAGACTTATTACGTTCATTGTGCTGGTGGTTATAGATCAATGGTCTTTGCTTCCATTCTGAAGGCTAGAGGATATGATAACTTGGTTGATGTCAAAGGGGGATTCAAAAGCTTAAGGGAGTCTGGAAAATTTAAACTGAGTGAATATGTTTGTCCTTCTACGTTGTTATAATAGCATGATCCAGCCCCTAAGGAAGTTAGGTGTCCAATCGGCAAAATCTCAGAGCCTCAATTGAGATTGCTCAAATATCTGCTTGCGAGGATATTCTTTGGGGTAATTTTTGGTTTAGGAGAGTATTTGCCAAAAGCTTGTCCAGAATCTACATTTGTAAAAATATAAGGTCGTTTTGCAGGTGGATTTAATGAATGCTATAGCACGTGATTTGTTAGGTGTGAAGACAACCATCTTAACAGAAAGCTTGCATCATTAGAGGACAGTCGTTGATTAGGTCAAAGGACTGTCCTCAATTGAATACTTTTTTTACGATAAATCTTATTAATAAGATCGCTGTCAATATGACACTTCCTGCTATTATAAATTCCATATTTTTAAAAACCAGAAAGCAATCGATTTGTTCTGAAAACCATTTATCAATCGAAAAAGAATTTTTCAAACGATTGAATGGCCAAGCAGTAATAACCTTTCTGTTTTGTGTTTCAGTTTTGATATTTGTCTGTAACTTGCATACAATTTCTTCAACCTATATCACCTATTATGACCATACTTCAGAAACGCAGAGCTGCGTTAGGTAGTTTGTTTTTTCTTGCTGGAATTTGCTTTGCTTCTTGGGCTTCTAGGATTCCTGATGTTCAAGTTAAGTTTGGACTGTCAGAATCCCAATTGGGTACACTTTTATTGGGATTGCCAATTGGGTCATTGGTTGCCTTGCCTTTGGCAGGTTGGGCTGTTCATAAGTATGGGAGTAGGATCGTGATTCTTTTGGGAGCTATTGGTTACATGATTTTTTTGCCTTTGATTGGGTTTAGTTCAAGTATTTGGCTTTTGGTGCCAGTAGTGATGCTTTTTGGGATGATTGGGAATTTGATGAATATTTCTTTGAATACCCAAGCGCTTGCTGTCGAAGACATGTATGGGCGGAGTATTTTGGGGTCTTTTCATGGTCTTTGGAGCTTGGCTGGCTTTAGTGGGGCAGGAATTGGTGCTGTGATGATATATCTTGATGTGCTTCCAAGGTATCATTATTTGGTTATTTCTGGGATTGCCTTACTGATAGTCATAGTTGCACAAGGATATTTGGTAAAAGAAAATAAAAGTCAAGCTGGTGGAGGTTTTGTGATGAAGAAACCAGATGCATTATTGTTGAGGATTGGTGGGATAGCTTTTCTTGGTATGCTTTCGGAAGGGTGTATGTTTGATTGGAGTGGTGTGTATTTCAAAAAAGTCGTTGAAATACAACCTGGGCTAGTCGCTTTGGGTTATGTGTCATTCATGGGAGCGATGGCTTCAGGCAGATTTGTTTCTGACAGGTTGACAAATAGATTTGGTAGGCTTTCTATTCTGAGATTGAGTGGGATTCTGATCTTTATGGGGCTTTTGGTCTCTGTTATTTTCCCAACCCCCATTTATGCCACAATAGGTTTCCTGCTTGTCGGTTTTGGGGTAGCGTCTATCATTCCAGTTTCTTATAGCGTGGCTGGTAGATCCAAACTTTATTCTCCGGGTATAGCACTCGCAATTGTATCCACGATTTCGTTCTTTGGTTTTTTGACTGGTCCACCTTTGATAGGGTATATCGCTGACTTATTGAGCCTCCAAGCGTCTTTTGTACTGATAGCTGTAGCTGGATTAGGGATTACATTACTTGCCAGCATCAGATTGGATGTGTTCAAAAACATAGACTGAAAAACGAAACATTAACACTGTTTTCCTAAAAATAAAGCCCCATTCAGAAGTTTCAGAATGGGGCTTTTTTACAATCTTATTTTGATTCGCTCAACGCTTGTCGAAAACCAATCAAGACACATTATCCAGATTGTTTCTTAGGGTTTTTAGACCTTAGGGAAACATCATAAGCTTATATCATTTGGAATAGTTTATTTAGATCGATTTACAGAAACTTGGTCTAGCCCACGTTTTTTCAAAAGCGCATCAATTTTTGGTTCTGCACCTCTAAAATTCACATACATTTTCATTGGCTCTTCCGTTCCTCCTCTTTCAAGGATTTCTTTTCTGAAGGCTTGTGCTTTTTCTTGATTGAAAAGCTCAGTTTCTTTGAATGCCTGGAATGCATCTGTATCCAAAACACCAGACCATATATAGCTGTAGTATCCTGAAGAGTATCCGCCAGCAAAAATATGCTGGAAGTATGGGCTTCTATATCTTGGGATGATTTCATCTATCAAGCCAATTTTTTCTAACGAAGCATTTTCGAAATCGGTAGCATTGCTAGTGATGTTTTCACTTCTGGTATGATAATCCAAATCAAGTAATGAAGCTGCCAAATATTCAGTGGTTCCAAAACCTTGACCGAAAGTTCCGCTATTAGTCAATTTAGCAATCAAATCATCAGGAATGACTTCACCAGTTTCATAATGAAAAGCATACTGTTTCATTACTGAAGGCTCCGTAGCCCAATTTTCCATTACCTGTGAAGGAAGCTCAACAAAATCTCTAGGGACAGAAGTGCCTGAGAGACTCTGGTATTCTACATTCGAAAGCAATCCATGAAGCGCATGGCCAAATTCGTGGAAGAAGGTAGTCACTTCATCAAAAGTCAACAATGCTGGAGCATTGCCAGTAGGTCTTGAGAAGTTGCAAACAATTGATATAATTGGAGCTTTTCTTTCTCCATTTTCTGTCTTTTGTGATCTGTAGGATGTCATCCATGCACCACCTCTTTTGGAAGATCTCGGATGGAAGTCCATATATAGAACACCAACATGTGATCCGTCAGCTTCTTTTACTTCATATGCTTTGGCATCTTCATGGTATGCAGGGATGTCTTGAATTTCGGTAAAAGTCAAGCCCCAAAGATTTTTGACTACCATAAATACTCCTTCTTGAACTTTTTCCAAAGAAAAATATGGCTTGATTTCTTGCTCATCAAGATCGAATTTTTGCTTACGCAATTTTTCTTCGTAATATCTCCAGTCCCATGGCTCAATACTGAAGTCATGCCCCTCTGCTTTTACGAGCGCTTGCATTTCATCTCTTTCGACTTTCGCTTTCGCCAAAGCAGGTGCCCATAGTTGGTTCAGTAATTTGTAAACATTGTCAGCATTTTTGGCCATCGATTCTTCCAAAACATAATCTGCATGTGTGTTATAGCCCAAAAGTTGAGCCTTTTCCCTCCTTAGGTTTGCAATCTCTATCAATCCAGCTTTGTTGTCAAATTCATTACCTTGATCAGATCTGTTTTTGTATGCCTCCCAGATTTGCTTTCTCAATTCACGGTTATCAGCATACTGTAAAAATGGCATTACACTTGGGTTTTGAAGCGTAAAAAGCCATTTCCCTTCTTCTCCTGCCGCTTTGGCATCATCTGCTGCAGTGCTGATCAGTCCTTCAGGAAGTCCAGAAAGGTCTTCTTCTTTATCGATTACCAGTTTGAAAGCATTGGTTTCTGCCAATAGGTTTTGGCCAAATTGAAGTGTGAGTGAAGAAAGCTTTGTGTTGATTTCTCTCAGCTTGTCCTTATCGGCATCATTTAAGTTTGCTCCGTTTCTTACAAAAGACTTGTAAGTGTTTTCCAATAGTTTGTGCTTTTCTCCATTTAGATCAAGTTGATCCTTGCTATCCCACACAGCCTTCACTCTTTCAAAAAGTTTTGAGTTAAGGGAAATGTTGTCACCATGGGCAGAAAGTTCTGGTGACATTTCTTTTGCGATTGCTTGAAGTTCGTCATTGGTGTTGGCAGAGTTTAGGTTGCCAAATACTCTAGAAACTTTGCTAAGCAATTCACCAGAATATTCCATTGCTTCGATGGTGTTTTCGAAGGTTGGTTTCTCTGAATTATTTACAATTTCATCGATTTCTTTTTGGTGCTCTTTGATACCCTCTCTCAAAGCTGGAGCAAAGTGTTCATTTTTGATTTTGTCAAAAGGAGGTACCTCAAATGGGGTATCATAAGCTTCGAAAAATGGATTCATAGATTCTGTTTTTTGTTCTGCTGTGCCACATGCATAAAGTAGAGCAGTGGAAGCAGCAAGTGCAATAATTTTATTTTTCATATACAAACATATTTGGGTTGGTTGATGCAAATATATGAATTAAATTATATGACTATCAGCAATCTTGCTCGTTTGGAGGTGGGAGAGTATTTTAAATTGCGAAATTCGTCATCAACTTACGTTCTGTCACGTTGACAAAAGCCCACAGTAAACAAGGCTCAGATTATTCATCGAAAAATTTATTTTTTTGGATACGTTTAAGAAAACGAAAAGTCAAATGAAATTTACTATCGAGGAGAATGTCTATTTCTTGAAATTTATCGGTATTTCAATTTTTACGGTTAGATACTGCGTATAGCTTTGAGATTTATCACTTCTCTCAAAGTGAGGAGGAATAGCTGTCAACGATTTTGATTCAAATCACTTTATTTGCCTAGAATCATTGTCTGAGCAAATGGCAAGCCTTACCTTTAGGCATTAAAAAAGTAAAAAGTAAAATGTCAAAGTTTAAAGTAGCAGTAGTTTTATTTTTTTCATTGGTGCTTTTGTCTAAAGCTTCATTTGCTCAAAAGAGTGAACCATATGTGGTGTTGATTTCTTTGGATGGTTATAGATATGATTACACGGAGCGTTTTCAGCCAGAAAACATTACCAGATTTATCCATAATGGAACTGCTGCGAAATCAATGATACCTTCCTTCCCGACGAAGACTTTTCCGAATCATTATACCATTGCTACTGGCATGAAGCCTGAAAATCATGGTCTTGTGAACAATTCTTTTTTTGAGCCTGCTAAGAACATGGTTTATAGTATTCGTGAAAGAAATATCGTGGAGGACGGATATTGGTATGGAGGAACCCCTCTTTGGGTATTGGCTGAGCAGAATGGAATGAAAGCTGCAAGCTATTATTTTGTAGGTTCGGAGGCAGATGTTCAGGGAGTTAGGCCAAGTTATTACAGAAATTATGATGCTGGAGTTACTAATTTGTCCAGAATAACTCAAGTTTTCGAATGGTTAGAGCTTCCGGATGAAGAAAGGCCTAGATTGATAACTTTGTATTTTTCCGATATGGATGATGTAGGTCATGCTTATGGCCCAAATAACGATGTTGAGCTCAGTGAAAAATTGAAAAAACTCGACAAAGAATTGGGGGCATTGTTTGAAGGGTTGAAAAGCTTTGAGTTGGATATCAATGTGTTTTTGGTTTCAGATCATGGAATGGCAAATGTACCTAGGCAGAACCTGTTGAATTTGGACCATATCACAGAAAAGGTTGAAGGACAAGTAGTGAATAATGGTGCTATGGCGCATATTTATTTGGATAATCCATTGGAATTGGAGCAGGTATACCTTAGACTGAAAATGAAAGAAGGTCCATTTAATATCGTCAAAGTAAAGGATAGAAAGTATTACAAAAATATTGAAACTTACAGAGACCGTTTGGGAGAATTGTTGATTTTACCTGATTTGGGCTTTTATCTAGCAACTACCTCAGATATGGTGAAATATCAAAATAGGGCTGCTATGTTGAAGACAGAGGTGTTTGGGGAGCACGGTTTCAGTCCTGAATACAAAGAGATGCAAGCTATTTTTTATGCAAATGGACCTGGGATCAAACAGGGTTTAGAAATAGACTCTTTTCAGAATATTCATGTTTATCCCTTGATAGTAGAGTTGCTGGGTTTGCCTTTGCCGGAAAATATTGATGGGGATTTGAATGTTTTAGAGCAAATTTTAAAAAGAAATGAGCCAATTGAAAGAAATTAAAAGTAGAAAAGAGGTGTCGCATTTGGTGCGGACTTTTTATTCCAAAATCAGGATTCATACTTCATTGGGGCCGATTTTTAATGGGATTGTGAATGATTGGGAAGAGCATCTAGAAAGGTTAACTGATTTTTGGGAAATGGTACTCTTGCAGACTGGTCCAGGGGCTGGCAAGTTTAATCCTGTTCCGGTTCACAAAGCTGTGGACAGGCAAGTCGATCATGCGATTGAGCAAAAGCATTTTGGGAATTGGCTGGAATTATGGTTTGAAACCTTGGATGAAAATTTCTCAGGGAATCAAGCTGATTATGCCAAAGAGCATGCAAGGAAAATGGCTCACATATTATTTTTCAGGATAATGGAGGCGAGAAATACCGGCAAATGACGCCCAAGTGATGCAAGTTTACTTCGACCATTTTCATTTAAAAGGATATAAGCTTAAAATGGTAATCAGTATTTTCCTGCTTGGTTATTGTAATCTCTTTTTTTAGATGATAAAATGCTTCCAAAAGAAGGGCGCTTTCAATTTCCCCAGCATCAATGGCTTTGAAACCGATCAGCTCTATCAATTTTTTTACTCTACATTTATCAGTTCCTTTTTCGCCACAATAATAAGTTTCCTTAATCATCCCAAGCATATCTGACTTAGGATAGTCTATTCCCAGGTTGTTGAATGCCTTGTAAATGGGAGGTGTTCCACCAATACTTTCTTGGATGAAAGTTGTATTGCAATAAAAGTATTTGTTGTAGGCACTGTTGGTGCAGTCAATCAATAGCTTGTGTGTTAAATCAACTTCTTTTAAAGCCTCGCATACTTTTTCCAGATGTTCATTCTCACTGCAAATCATTATAATTTCTGATTGTTCAATGGCTTGTTTGTATCCAAAAACTTTATCAGCGTGCATATTTAGGATTTTCCATTCCACATCTTTGCATTCGAAGCCTTTTCGAACTCCAAACACAACCTTAGCTCCTGTTGACAAATATTTGTTGCCTAGAGAAAACGAAAGTTTTGTGCCTCCTAAAATTCCTATTTTCATAATTTTAATCTTTTTTTCGTGGGGTGACGAAACGTGGTTCACTCGGTAAGAATATTGGAAATTTGGGTGGGTTTTCCGTTACTTATTATAGGTTTATCTTACTCGAAAGTGTTGAAAATTAAAGATAATTATCAGGAATGCAAAATAAAATATTGATAAATGATGAAAATAAACTTAAAATACGATTGTTACTGTTTGAAACTCATAAAAATGATATTCAAATAAATTAATTTTTCAGAATTTAATTGATAGCTAATTGATTTTTAATTATTTGAAGTGATTTTGTCTGATTTTTTTTCGCAAAAAATAAGTGAAAATTAGACTTTTTGCTTGGTAGTTCTTCAATTTTATTTGCAGCCCTACCTTTTCCATAACAAAGTCATTTACATCATATCATCAAAAACTTCCTCAAGATCGAGTAAAAAACCTTGTACAGCTTGAGAGGCTACTTTGTCCCCATGGGTAAAGATTTTGGAAGCATAGTATTTACCATCAACCAAGGTATAGATGATCAAGGTACATTCATTGGGATGGATTACCCAATATTCTTTGATTCCAGATTCTTCATAAACCTCGTATTTGTTTTGCAATTCTTTTTTGTTGTTGCCTGGAGAAAGTATTTCTACGACTAAATCCGGAGCTCCCACGCAACCTAACTCGTCAAGTTTGTCAGGGTCACAAACTACACAGATATCAGGTTGTACAACAGTGTCAATATCTTCGTTTTTTTTAGACTTCACAGGTAGTCGAACATCAAATGGAGCGATAAAAGCCTCACATTTTTCACCCTTAAGGAAACTAAAAAATGCTGTAAATACTGATCCGGCTATTCTCTGATGATTAACTCTCGGAGCTGCTGCTTGCTTGAAAACTTTTCCTTTGATCAGCTCGACCATTTCCTCCATCTGCCAAGTCAAGTAATCTGCGTAGGTGTAGTGACCACCTGTTAGGTACTCTACAGAAGGTTCCTCAACTTTGTTTTTCAATTCCTCCTTTTCCATAACAAAGTCATTTACATCATTCCATCAAAAACTTCCTCAAGATCGAGTACAAAACCTTTTACAGCTTGAGAGGTTACTTTGTCCCCATGGGTAAAGATTTTGGAAGCATAGTATTTACCATCAACCAAGGTATAGATGATCAAGGTACATTCATTGGGATGGATAACCCAATATTCTTTGATTCCAGATTCTTCGTAAACCTCGTATTTGTTTTGCAATTCTTTTTTGTTATTGCCAGGAGAAAGTATTTCTACGACTAAATCCGGAGCTCCCACGCAACCTAACTCGTCAAGTTTGTCAGGGTCACAAACTACACAGATATCAGGTTGTACAACAGTGTCAATATCTTCGTTTTTTTTAGACTTCACAGGTAGTCGAACATCAAATGGAGCGATAAAAGCCTCACATTTTTCACCCTTAAGGAAACTAAAAAATGCTGTAAATACTGATCCGGCTATTCTCTGATGATTAACTCTCGGAGCTGCTGCTTGCTTGAAAACTTTTCCTTTGATCAGCTCGACCATTTCCTCCATCTGCCAAGTCAGGTAATCTGCGTAGGTGTAGTGATCACCTACTTGTCCAGTAGGTAGATAATTGGCAGTTGGTTCTTCAACTTTGTTTTTCAAATCATCCTGTCTCATAAAGTAAAAATACTGATTTTAACCGAAAATTGAAAGAGCAATGTTTTATGGGGATGGATTGTATTTATGCTTGATGAACAGACTGTTAATTAGATTCTTTTTTTTGTCAAACCAAATAATGCTTCAATTGATTACTTCTTTCGTATATGCTATAAATTCGTTTCTATGAAAAATTCCTCACTTAGTATAGTATTCCTATTTCTCACATTTTTTTCTTTTTCCTGCTCTTTCAAAGGGGTCAATCGAACCAAAGGTATTACATATTTGGAAGAAGGATCAATTGAAAAGCTTCCCGAAAAGCAGCTGAATGTATTTGCTCCAAAAAAAGCAAATGGAAAAAATCCCGTCTTGATCTTTATCCATGGAGGAAGCTGGGATTCAGGAAAAAAAGAAATTTATAGTTTTTTTGGTTCTAGGCTGGCGAGAAAAGGAATTGTGGCGGTAATAATTGATTATCCGCTCAGTCCCGAATATCAAGTAGGCGAAATGGCTCTGGCATCGGCTCAAGCTGTGAAATGGACACATGAAAATATTGGAGCATTTGGAGGGGATACGGAAAGGATTTTTGTTTCAGGTCATTCTGCAGGTGGGCATTTGGCAAGCCTGATTTCTGTGAAAAATGATTATTTTGATGATTTACAAATCGATAATCCAATCAGGGGGACTATTCTTATTGATGCCGCGGGTTTGGATATGTATTGGTTTTTGAAAGAAAAAAATTATGATCCGGGAACAAAATACCTAAAGACATTCACTGATGATCCCGAAGTTTGGAAAGCTACTTCACCGATTTATTTTTTGGATGAAAATGATCCACCAATGATGATAATGATGGGTGGTAAAACACTGACCAGTATAAAACAGACTACCGATAGATTTTTGGAAGCGTACAAAAAGATAAATCCCAAGCCTAATTTTCACCTTCAAGAGAATAAGAAACATGCGCCAATGATCATCCAATTTCTCTATTCTCCAAACAAAGCATACAATTGGATTGAGGATTTTATGATGCTTGATTAAAATAAAAGTTGCTTGAAGACCTTCATTTCTTTAAAAAAAAACACTTCAAACAATTTGCTCTACGAACCAAATTCACCTATTCAAATTTCCATCAATTTCAATTAATAGTGATAAAACTAGCAATCCCCAATCTTACCCCACCTCTTTCGTAACGGCTATTTTCAAATCCTGCACCCATTTCAAGTCTGAAAATCCTGAACAAATTATCCAAAGAGTAACCGACTTCCCAATAATGTGGGGAGTTGGCTGTTTTCAGATAATTGAAGAAAATATTTTCTCTCACACCAGAGAACCTCAGCATGGGTAATTGAGTAAGTAGAAACTTCCTAAATTGGTAATGCACGATTCCGCTCACATAGTCTGACTGGGAGCTGTATCGATAATAATCCATAAATCGATAGTTTGAAGCTACTCCCATGTTGGCAAATATGGTTCTATTGCCTCCAAAATGTACGAAGTCTTGAAAATAGACTTGGTTATTGTTTAAGAAAGAGCCTGCTCTAAGGTTGAAGTCAAGTTTTCCGCTGACTCCAAAATTGAAGAAATGCTCAAGTCCAAATTCAGCCAAATCAAAGTCTGCTTGATCTTGGGAGTTTCCTGTTTTAATCCCTTTTGTGTAGGAGAATTTCAATAAAGGGGCTGTAGTATATATAGGGGATTTTCGTCCATTTCTAATTTCATACTTGACTCCAGGCCTCCAATCAAAGCTACTGTTCCAAATTAGTGCCCTGTGGTTGTCAAACGCATTTGCCGAAGCCTCCACATTTTCTGGTATGTTTTCTGTGTATTCTCTTTCGGGTTTTTTGTAAAGACTAAAATTGCTATTGTTTTCCAGCGTCCTTCTGTTGGCAAATGTCAGGTTGGTTCTGTAGGTGATGGCATCATTTTTCCTATTTGCAAAATAGAATGTGGCAAAATCCTGCTCAAACAGTTTCATGTAGTTTTGCCGAAGTAAAATGGAATACAAAGCATTCACTTGCTCGTTGATAGGGTTGTCGGTGTTATATTGGAATATATAAGAGCCTCCTTTTAGACCCAAAGTATAACCAGGTCTTCCTTTGTTTACTGAATGCCTGATATCTATTGCACCATAAAATTGTTGACTTGAAAATCCATACCTAGCTATGGGTTCAAAATACCAAGATTTAACATGGTTTGTGACACTGTCAGCCATTTTTGTGCTTTTATCTATTCTATAAAAACCCGCTAAACCCATTTTATAACCTTCTACTGTATTGAAAGAAAGTTTGGAAATGTTTGGCTTGAAACCAGCAGATCTTCCCTTGCCAAAATTGTATGTACCTCCAGTTATAATATCTCCAGGGTTGAATTTTCTTCTCGCTTTTTTGATGATCGTATCATTTTCACTTATCTTGGCAGCCTCTATGACAGCTACACTATCATCTCTTTGATAACCTTTGATTTCTGCTTCTGTGAGTTTCACAGGTCGGATGCTATCCCAATAGCTCAAATCCCTTTTTTTGGCTAAACTATCGACTTTATACGATCTGTTGGAAATCACTTCTACGTTTTCTCTTTCCTTTTCTGCTTCTTTTTCATATTCATTGACAAGCTTTCTAAAGTCTTTTCTAGTCATTTTGTCTGCCTGAGCCATTTGATCCAAGGCAGAAGCATTCTTGTCGAAAGTGCTCCGTTCTTGCGGAACATCATCGATTTTTTCATCAATGATAGTCGTTTCTACTATTAGGTCTGGGTTTAGTTGGACTTTATAATCTCTTGTTGAGGCTAAGTATCTGTACTCACCCGCAAAGCCAAAGAATTTACCTCCAAAATCATAGGTGTGTGTTGTAGGCATCCATACATTTTCTGCAACCTCAGCATAGAGTTGTCTGGCGTTGATATCAAATCCTAGCAAAGAAGTTTTTAAATCAAGACTGTGAATGGCCCAAATGTCTTCTATTATTTGGATATATCCTTCAAAAACCCGCTCCCCTCTTGATCTTGGAGTGACTCTTATTTTGTTGATAGTTTTGCCGTTTTCAATAAAAGAACCTTCAAGCCTAAACCGGTAGTAGGCAAAAGCTGAAGGAGCAAGTGGAGATATGGCTTCGTTGATTTTTTCATTATAAAAACTCGTCGCCAAATAAGGGGCAGGAGAGGTCTGGTTGTTATCCCCGTTTGTTCGGATGCTGATTACTTTTTCTTCGATCGTATTGGGTTGTTTGAAAGTGATTTCGGAAACAGACTCGGTTGTGTAGGCTTCATTTAACTTCATCCCTTCTTTTTCCAATTTCTTTTTGATGAAAAATGGCGCGTTGGTAAGCTGTCCTGTACCCTTTAGATAGACCATCATGCTATATTCTTGAACTTGTAGTCTGTGATACTTGGCTTTGGAGATTGCTTTTCGCATGATTGTCAGAGCTGGGTCTTCTGCTTTGCTATTGACGGTCACTTCCTGTAGCGCGTAAGTCTGTTGCTCGAGTTCAAAATTCAATTCTACCCATTCGTTCTTTACTTCTACTGCTTTGAGTAGGGCTGCATAACCGAGAAACTGTACCACTACATCATAGTAACCAGGCTTGAGTTTGTATTCATATTCTCCATTTTGATTGGTTGGTACACCATCAGCAAGATTTCTGATATAAACAGAAGCATATGCTAGCGGTTCTCCGGAGTCTCCCTTGACAGTCCCTCTGATACCTTGAGCTTGAATGCCTTGAAAAAAAACTATAGATAAAAAAAGCAGCAAGATTTTTTGAGTTGAAAGTGATTTCATATTCTTTTCCAAATTAATACAAGTGAAAAGTAAAACAAATTTATTTAAACGGCATTCTTTAAAATCTTGTTTTGACAAAAATTAACAGTTTAGTAGAAGTCCTGAGATTTTGTTGTTGTTTTATGAAAATAAACTTCACTATGATTTGATTTTTAAATTGAAGATTTTAAGATATAATATTTTGCAAAAGTTTGTGTTTTTGTAATTTCAATTCTTTTTCTGCCAAGATTGATTTTTTTCAAAACTCAAAGAAGTTTTTTTTCACATTTTTAATAAAACCCGAAAATTTTAACTATTCGAAAAATTCAATCGTTTTCGGTTGTGTAAATAGCAACAAAATATTGGATGTGTTGATGATTAGTGAAAAATACCTTTATTCTGTTAACAAGTAAATCTGCAAATGGCTTGCGGGGCATTTGTTAAAAATTGCAAAATTAAAATTAAACGTTCAACTTGGATGAGAAATTAACTATTAAACCTAAATCCGTTTTTTTCAAAACAACAAACCCTATGAGAAATAATTTACAAAAAATGAAAGTATTTCTGATGATTACAGCCTTGCTTTTTGCAGCTGTACTCACGGCAAATGCACAAAACAGGGAGGTATCAGGAACAGTTCTGGATAAAACCATGGGTGATCCCCTTCCCGGAGTAACTGTATTGGTCAAAGGAACGACCCGAGGAACCAACACTGACTTAGATGGAAAATTCACCATTTCCCTTCAGCCAGGAGACCAAGTATTAGTGTTTTCATTTGTGGGCTTCAGTCCACAAGAAGTCACTGTAGGTAATCAAAGTGTCATCAATGTAGAACTTGATGAGGACATCCAATCTCTTCAGGAGGCTGTAGTAATTGGTTATGGTACACAAGATAAAAAGGAAATTACAAGTTCAGTGGCAAGTATCGGTACAGAAGGTTTCAATAAAGGTAACTTTCCAAATCCACAGTCATTGTTGACAGGTAAGGTAGCAGGTCTGAATATCTCTACACCAGGTGGTTCACCAAATGCGCAGCCAACTGTTAGATTAAGAGGTATTTCTTCTTTTGGAGCGAACTCTTCTCCTTTAGTAGTATTGGATGGGGTGATTGGTGCATCTATTGATGCTGTCGATCCAAACGATATCGAGACGATAGATGTATTGAAGGATGCTTCAGCAGCTGCTATATATGGTACAAGAGGTGCGGCAGGTGTGATCTTGATTACTACAAAAAAAGGAAGCACCAAAAAAGGTTTCTCAAATGTAACAATCAATACTTTTGGTACAGCTGAGCAGGCTACTAATCTAATTCCTGTATTGAGTCCAGATGAATTCAGAGCAAGGAGACCAGAGACTGCTGATTTCGGTAGTAATACGAACTGGAGGGATGAAATCCTAAGGACAGCTTTGAATGGTACTACAAACGCTTCTCTTTCTGGAGGTTTTGAAAACACCTCTTATTTTGCATCAGTCAATTATAGAAGTAATCAAGGCGTGGTGAAGAATTCAGGAAGAGAAACCTTGAATACGAGATTAAACTTATCCCATGGAGCTTTAAACAATAGATTGAGAATGAATCTTAATTTGGCATTTACTGATACTGAGGCAAATGATATCCCTGGTGATGCATTATTGTTTGCTACTATTTTGAATCCAACGATGCCAGTTTTTGATAACTCTCCAAATGGCTTATTGAATGGAGGTTTTTTTCAACCATCAGGGTTTGATAATAACAATCCAGTAGCTTTGATCAACACAGTTACCAATCAAACTAAAGTTCGAAATGCATTATATTCTTACAGAGCAGAATATGATATAACTGATGATTTGGTTGTGTCTGCTCAATTTTCTCAAGATGTTCTTAACACCCTAAACGGTCAATACAGTTCTAGATTAGATGGATCGCCTAACGGTGGTAGAGCTAATAATGGTATTGCACAGCAAAACACTTTTGACAGAACTAATACCGTTATTTCAGGTAATCTGAGATACGAAACTGAAATTTTTGACGGTATGAATATGTCTCTTTTGGGAGGTGTTGAAGCACAACTATTTTCTGAAAGAAGTTTTGGGGCACAAACAAGACAGTTCTTGTATGATCAAAGTTGGAACAATCTAGGAGCTGGGGGTATCAGATTTGGTGCTAATACTAACCTTTACAGTAACGCAGAAAAATCTCAGTTGAACTCTGTCTTTGGTAGAGCAAATTTTAACTACAGAAATATTTATTTCTTTTCAGCAACTGTTAGGGCTGAAACATATTCTGGATTTGGTAGAGAGGTACAGACAGGTTACTTCCCAGCTTTTTCAGCTGGAGCAGACTTGAGTCAGATATTCGATATGGGACCTTTCAACCAATTCAAGTTGAGAAGTTCATTTGGTATTGTTGGTCAAATTCCTCCGTCTCCTAATTTAGCTATAGCGGTCTTTGAGAATGGAAATAGAGTCCAGTTAGATCCTGATAATATTAATTCCGCATGGGTTCCAACTGTATTGAGAACAGATCCAAATCTTTTTCTGCAATGGGAAACAACCCGAGAGCTCACTTTCGGATTGGATTATGCATTGTTTAATGGTAAGATTACAGGTAGCATGGATTATTACAGAAGAAATATTGAAGATTTGCTTTTTCAAGCAACAGTCAATGTTGGGCAGCCTAACCCATTTCTTCCTGGTCAGAATTTTAGAACGAATTCTGTTTGGGCAAATATTGCTGGTTTGAATAGCTCCGGATTTGAATTCCTGATGACGGCCAATAATATCAATTTGGGTGGTGGAGTTACTTGGACTCCAACTGCAGTCTTTACTATTTATGAAAGAGCTAGAATTCAAAATATTGGTGCAGGTGGATTGACATTACCTGAAATAAGAAGAGGCGTTCCAGGGGCTCCCGGTGTAAATAATGCTCAAGTGATCAGAAACATCGAAGGGGAAAGAGTTGGTGATATCTATGGTCCAAGACTGGAAGGTATTTTAGAAAATGGTACTACCATCATATCTACTGAAACTCCAGATGAGTTTGAAAGATTGGGAAATGCACTTCCTACTGGAGACTTCGGTTTTACTAACCAATTCAATTATAAGAACTGGGATTTGAATTTCTTGTTAAGAGGATCGTGGGGACATCAAATGCTGAATTCGTTTAGATTGTTCTATGAAGGTGATGGAAATGCAACTTGGAATTCCGTAATTACTAAAAACACACCTACTAATCCTGTTATCTCCAATGCACCAAGTCAAATTTCAGATTTCTATATTGAAAGAGGGGACTTTGTGAGATTGGATAATTTACAAATTGGGTACAATATACCGACAAAATCTAGTATGATTTCTAATTTCAGATTGTATGCAGGTGTTCAAAATTTGTTTACATTAACAAGCTTTACTGGTGTTGACCCGGAAGTTAGATGGGTGGATGCTGAAGATCCATTCAACCCTGATCAATTAGCTCCTGGCATTGAAAGGAGAAATACTTATTTTGTCCCTAGAATTTGGACAACAGGATTGACAATAACCTTTAAATAACATAAACTGATTTATACTATGTTACGATCAATAAAAACAATATGTGTAGGAGGACTCGTGGCGATGACCATGGTGTCGTGTGAGTTGGAGCAGGAAGTGCTAACTGGGGTTACCCAAGAGCGGCTTATCAACGAAGCCCCGCCAGAACTTGCTGAGGTTTTGAAGCAGTCTGCTTATAGTAGATTGATGGGAGATGGTAGCTGGGGAGGTCATGGAGGTCTTTACAGTTATCAAGAGATTACATCTGATGAAATGGCCATCCCTGTGAAAGGTGGTGACTGGAATGATGGAGGTCTTTGGGTACGTGCACATAGACATACTTGGAGTATAGATGATACAGAATTAAATGGGGTATGGGATATACCATTTAGAGTTATTGCGGAAACAAACTCTTTGTTACAGCAATACCCTGATATTGAAGAGCTTGCTGCAGAGATGAGGGTTTTAAGAGCTTTTTGTTATCTAGTTTTATTAGATAATTTTGGAGGTGGAGTACCTTTGGTAATTGAGACTACCACTGATCCGAACCCACCGAGTTCGTCCAGAGAAGAGTTATTCAACTTCATTGAGTCAAGTGTACTGGAAAATGTAGATATCTTGACAAGAGAAAATAGAAGAATCAATTTTAACTTTTGGTCTGCCCATATGATTTTGGCAAAACTGTACATGAATGCTGAGGTTTATATTGGCCAGCCAAAATGGACCGAAGCTAATGCTGTACTTGATGTTATTATCAACGAGGGTCCATATAGTTTGGCTCCTAACTATTTTGCTAATTTTGCTACAGCCAATGCAAATTCAGTAGAGAATATGTTTACGCTTCCATATGATGCCAATAATGCTGGTGGTTTCAATATTCACCATATGGCACTTCACTATGAATCTCAAAAAACATTTGATTTGGTAGATCAGCCATGGAATGGCTATGCAGCATTGGAGGATTTCTATAACAGTTATGATGATGCTGATTTGAGAAAAGAAAACTTTAGGGTAGGCTTGCAGTTTGAATTGGATGGGGTAACTCCTCTTAGGGATGATGCAGGTTTTGATGGAGATCCTGATGGAGTGGAAGTTAATTTTACGCCACAGATCAATGAATTGGCACCAAATGCATTTAGACAAGCTGGAGCAAGGGTGAATAAATTTGAAATTGCCATAGGTGCACAGCCGGATTTGAACAATGATTTCCCTGTATTTAGATATGCTGATGCAATTCTTTTGAAAGCAGAAGTATTGTTGAGACAAGGTAACGCAGCTGGAGGTTTAGAGTATGTCAATCAAGTAAGGGATAGGGTAAATGTTCCACTTTACACAGAGTTGACTATGGATAATTTATTGGCTGAAAGAGGTAGAGAATTATTTGCCGAAGGATGGAGAAGATCAGATTTGATCAGATTCAATAGATTTGGAGCTCCTTGGTGGGAGAAGCCAAGTTCACCGGAAACTAGACGTGTGTTTCCGATTCCATTGAATAAAATTCAAGCGAACGTAAGATTGACCCAAAACCCTGGTTATTAATTTCCATACTGTTATATTTTTTATAAAAGAAGTGTGCATTTGCACACTTCTTTTTAATTATAAGCGAGTACATTTATCCTACATTAAGACACATCGGTAATTTATTCATTTGATGTCAGTGAAGACTACGATAGCCCAATTTAACCTCATAATTCTGCTAATATTCTTTTTTTCTTGTCAAGAAAAAAATGATAAAATCCTGCTTTTTGAGTTATTGGATAAGTCGCATACAGGTGTAGATTTCAATAATGAATTGACCTATACAGAACAGCTCAATCCTTATACTTTCAGGAATTTCTATAATGGTGGTGGTGTCGCTTTGGGGGATATCAACAATGATGGACTGATAGATATTTTTTTGACAGGAAATCAGGTTGGGAATAAGCTTTATCTAAATAAAGGCAACTTTCAGTTTGAAGACATTACTCAAAAGGCGGGATTGGAAGTGCCGGGAGTTTGGTCTACAGGAGTCAGTATGGCTGATGTGAATGGAGATGGTCTCTTGGATATCTACATTTGCAAATCTGGACCACTCGGTGGAGACCAAAGACACAATGAGCTTTTTATCAACAATGGAGACATGACGTTTTCAGAAATGTCCAAAGAATACGGCATTGCAGATGAGGGGTTGTCCCAGCATGCGGTCTTTTTTGATTTTGATAAAGATGGAGACCTTGATATGTATTTGCTGAATAACTCTGCTAGATCTGTTGGGATCAATGACTTGAGAACAGGGCAGAGAGATGTAAGAGATCCTTTTGGTGGAAATAAATTATACCGCAATGACAATGGTAAATTTGTAGATGTCAGTGATGAGGCTGGGATTTATGGGAGTTCGATAGGATATGGTCTGGGAGTCACTGTAGCTGATATCAACAAAGACGGCTGGCCAGATTTGTATGTCTCCAATGATTTTTTTGAAAAAGACTATCTGTATCTCAATAATGGTGATGGGACATTCACAGAAAGTCTCGAAAGTATGATGACTGAGATCAGTATGGGGTCTATGGGAGCTGATATCGCAGACCTTGATAACAATGGCTGGCCTGATGTCTTTGTCACAGAAATGCTTCCTTCTGATCTTGAAAGAATAAAAACCAAAACCCCTTTTGAAGAGTGGGATAAATATCAAGCAAATGTAAAATCAGGATATTTTCATCAATTTACGAGAAATACTTTGCAGAGAAACATGGGGTATAAACCCAATTCTGAAGAAGTCCATTTTGTGGAAGTAGCGAGACAAGCAGGTGTCCACGCAACAGACTGGAGTTGGGGAGCTTTGATTTTTGATGTGGACAATGATGGATTGAGGGATGTTTTTGTAGCGAATGGGATAGTGAAAGATTTGACAGACTTTGATTATGTTGATTATTATGTGAACAATCAGAACTTGATTTCCCAATACAAAAAAGACTCTATACTTCTGACAAAAATGATTGATGAATTCCCTTCAAATCCTCAGCAAAACTTTTTGTTTCAAAACAAAGGGGATTTCAGATTTGAGGATATCGCTGCCGCTTCAGGAATGGGGCAATTGACTTTTTCTACAGGTGCAGCATACGCGGATTTGGACAATGATGGGGATTTGGATTTGGTCATCAATAATCTAAATGGTGAAGTTTCGATTTTTAAAAACAACAGCAATTTGATTCACAATAACAACTTCATACAAATTGATCTCGCGGGTAATTTTGGGGCAAAAGTCTCCATTTATTCTGGTTCAGAAGTTTTCTATGGAGAACACAATCCTGTCAAAGGATATATGTCCTCTGTAGATCACAGAATGCATTTTGGTCTGGGAACAATAGATTTGATAGATTCTCTTCTGATCCAGTGGCCAAACTCTTATGCAACTTTGCTGAAAAATGTACAAGTGAATCAATTGTTGGTAACTTCTCCTAATAATGCTTTCCCTGTGAATTTGACTCGAAATGAAATTTCTGAAAGTCCAATTTTCACAAAAGCAAAAAACCAAATTCCTTGGAAGCACCAAGAAAGCGATTATGTGGATTTTGACAGAGACAGGCTTAGATTCTGGATGATCAGCAATGAAGGACCAAAAATTGGAGTTGGAGATATTGACGGTAATGGATTGGATGATCTTGTTTTGCCAGGGGCAAGAGGACAAGCAACTACAGTTTGGAAGCAAACACAAGATGGGAGTTTTAAAATGAGTCAGGAATTCACCGAAGATCAACTTGCAGAGGATGTGGAGGCATTGTTTTTTGATGCTAATGGGGATGGTTATTTGGATGTATACATGGCTTCGGGAAGCATAGAATTTGGATTGAACAATCCAAATTATCAAGATAGACTTTACATTAATGATGGAAATGGGAAATTCAAAAAGTCTTCAAATCAGATACCTCCAAGATTTGAGAGCACATCATTTGTCAAAGCGTTTGACCATAATGGTGATGGACATTTAGATTTATTGATCGGAGGAAGGTCCATTCCATTTGCTTATGGATTGCCATTGGATGTAAGGCTTTTGGAAAATGATGGAAGTGGTAATTTTAAAGACATTACCAATTTGGTAGCTGAAGCTTTTTTGAAAATCGGGATGACAAGAGATGCTGCGATAGCAGATTTTGATGGAGATGGAGACCTTGAGATAATTTTGGTTGGCGAGTGGATGCCGATCAGGTTTTTCAAAAAGGTTAATGGAAAATATGTAGACCTTTCTGAAAATTTTGGCTTGTCAAATACAGGTGGGCTTTGGAATACAATTCAAGTATTGGATATCAACAATGACGGAAAACTTGATTTTATAGCTGGAAACATGGGACTCAATACACGGCTGAAAGCCTCCGAAGAAAAACCTATGCAATTGCATGTAAATGACTTCGATCAAAACGGTAGCGTAGAGCAGCTCTTAACACAGTATGAAGGGGAGGGTTCATTTCCTTTGGTTTTGAAAGGCCCTTTGCTCAAGCAATTGCCAAGTCTCAGGAAGCAGTTGTTGAATTATGATGCTTATAAAGACAAGAAAGTGGAAAATTTATTCCCGAAGGAAATCCTAGAAAGAAGTGTCGTTCACGAGGTACATACTTTGGAAAGTAAGCTGTTTTTGAACAAGGATGATGGCGTTTTTGAAGCTGCTAGTTTGCCGAGTTTGGTGCAAAGCAGTCCTGTTTATTCTATTTATGCTGAAAAAGAAAATAAAGATCATTGGGAAATTCTTTTTGGAGGAAATCAGTCGAAAATAAAGCCGGAAATAGGAATAAATATGGGTAGTTTTGGTTGGATGTTTAGGGGGGATGATGAAAAGAAGCTTGATTTGATTCCTGTACAGAAATCAGGCTTCTTTGTAGAAGGAGAAGTTCGAGACATCAAGAGAATTAGAACAAAACAAGGTTATAAGTATATTGTCGTAAGGAATAATCAGAGTATGCTTATTCTAGACAAGCAAAAATAATATAAGGGGTAAAAAGAGATTAATATGAAGTTGAAATTAGTACTGATGATTTTAGGGATTGGGCTGTTTTTTTCTTGTGATAGAAAAACAGAGTATGAAAAGGTGAAGCAGCGTGAGCTCGAGTCAGGAAAAGTTGTAGACGAATTGTTTTTGGGATTGAAATTTGGTATGCCACGGAAAGAGTTTTTTGGGACTTGTTGGGAATTGAACAAGGAAGGGGTTTTGATGCAGGGTGCACATGCTTTGAAAGTTCAATATAAGCCAGAGTTACCTTCAGGAAAGATGGCGAATATGTTTTTTTACCCGAAATTTGAAGAGGGCCGAATTTTTTATATGCCAGTAGAATTCCAGTACAGAGACTGGTTTCCAACCAACCCTGAGTATAGTTCAGAAAATTTGGTAATGGATGTCGTTGCATATTTTGAAGAACTTTATGGAGAAGGTTTTTTTAAAGTTGAGGATTCCTCTGGAGCTTTTGCAATGGTAAAAGTAGATGGGAATAGATTGGTGAGAGTCCATATCAAGAGCTTGAGTGCGGTAAGTGTAGATATATTAGACTTGAGAATAAAAGATATTAAAGATATTGCTTCATGATAGTAAATAGAAGCGTAATAGAAATTCTGCTGATTATACTGGTTTTTATTTCTTCCTGTGACCAAAAAGTTCAGCAAAAAGACACATTGTTTGAATCGATTCCTTCTTCAAGTTCGGGAGTTGCTTTCAGCAATAATCTAAAATTTGATGAAGCCTTCAATATTTTCACCTATAGAAATTTCTACAATGGAGGGGGAGTTGCTTTGGGAGATATCAATAATGATGGGCTTTTGGATATTTATTTCACTTCCAATCAAGGAGAGAACAAGCTATACCTGAACGAGGGTGATTTCAAGTTCAAAGATATCACAGACCAAGCTGGCGTAGCAGGCACTCGCGCATGGAGTACAGGTGTAGCAATGGTCGATGTAAATGGGGATGGCTATTTAGATATTTATGTCTGCAATTCCGGCGATTTGGCAGGGGATAACAAGCAGAATGAATTGTTTGTCAATAATGGTGACGGAACATTCACAGAGATGGCTGAAGCTTATGGTTTGGCGGATCAAGGGTACTCCACCCATGCAGTTTTTTTCGATTATGATAATGATGGTGATCTTGATATGTATTTGCTCAACAACAGCTATACTGCCATAGGAAGCTTCAACAAGATGCAGAACGAAAGGCCAAGAAGGGATCCTGTGGGAGGGGATAAATTATTCAGGAATGATGGGGATAAATTCACGGATGTGAGTGAAGAAGCTGGAATATATGGCAGCTTGATTGGTTTTGGTTTGGGGATTACAATCGGTGATGTCAATCAAGATGGCTGGATGGATATATTTATTTCCAATGATTTCTTCGAAAAGGATTACCTCTATATCAATAACCAAGATGGGACTTTCACTGAAAACTTAGAGACTTATATCAGGTCAACAAGTGCAAATTCTATGGGAGCTGATATTGCAGATGTCAACAATAATGGTTTCTTGGATATTTTCGTAACTGATATGCTACCCGAACCCATGGAACGCTTGAAGCAAGTGATTACCTTCGAAAGTTGGGACAAATTTCAATTCAATATCCAACATGGCTATCACTATCAGTACAATCGAAACATGCTCCATGTCAATAATGGAGATGGGACATTTAGTGAAATGGGAAGGTTTTCCAATATTGAAGCTACGGACTGGAGCTGGGCGGCTTTGTTTTTTGATATGGATAATGACGGTCATAAAGATGTTTTTGTGGCAAATGGAATCTATCAAGATATCACAGATCTTGACTACTTGAATTTTATAGATAATGAAGAAACCAAAAGAAAAATCATTTCTCAGCAGGGAGTGGATTATCGGGCATTGGTAGATCCAATTCCTATTACCCCAGTTTCCAATTATGCTTTCCAAAATAAAGGTGAGCTTCAGTTCACAAATGTGATTCATGAATGGGGGATGGGAGAGCCGATCCATTCAAATGGCTCAGCTTATGGAGATTTGAACAATGATGGAGCACTGGATTTGGTGATCAACAATGTCAACAAAGAGGCTACTATCTATAAAAACAGAAGTAGGGAATTTTTTCCTGAAAACAACTTCTTGCAAATAGAATTGAAAGGAAAACTTGGGAACACATCAGCCATTGGTACACAGATAAGACTAAAATCAGGAGATCAGATTTTCTATCAAGAGCATATGCCAAATAGAGGATTTCAATCTTCCGTTGATCCAAAGATTACCTTTGGTTTAGGTGAAGTGGATAAATTGGATGAAGTTCAGATAAGGTGGCCTGATGGAAAAATATCACTTTTGAAAGAAATCACAGCGAATCAGTTATTAACCTTGACATGGGAAAATGCCCAAGAAAACCCAGTGGGATTTGATTTTTTCAAAAAACCAAGTTCCGCCATTTTTGAAAAGGTAGAAAAGAATAACATTCTAGATTTTGTACATGTTGAAAACCAATTTGTGGACTTTGATAGAGATAGATTGACTTATCACAAACTCTCCACAGAAGGTCCAAAAGCAACTTTTGGAGATGTCAATGGCGATGGACTGGAAGATGTTTATCTTGGTGGAGCGAAGGGGTTTCCAGGGCAGCTTTATATACAATCAGCAAATGGGGGATTTGTAAAATCAAATCAGCAAGTTTTTGAATTGGATAAAGTTTCTGAAGATACAGATGCAGTATTTTTTGATGCCAATGGAAATGGATTCTTGGATCTTTTGGTCACTTCTGGAAGCAATGAAGCGGCTTTTGGTGTGCCCGAATTGGCAGATAGACTTTATATCAATAATGGAAAAGGAATTTTTTCCAAAGAGGAAAAAAGTGGGCTTGAAAGTTTGCGTCACAGTACTTCTGTGGTAAAAGTGTTGGACATCAATGGAGATGGGTTTCAGGATTTGTTTGTAGGAGGAAGGCTGATCCCATTTATCTATGGTGTCAATGCCAGTAGCTTCATTTTGATAAATGATGGAAAAGGCAATTTCAAGGAAGCAACGGCTGAATTTGCACCGCAACTCAAAGAGATAGGATTGGTCACAGATGCAGCATTGGTGGATTATGATGGTGATGGGAGAGAAGATTTGATTTTGGTTGGGGATTGGATGGCTCCTGCTATATTTAAAAATACAGGAAACAAACTGGAAAAAATAGAAATGCCTGAAATGCAGGCTTACAAAGGCTGGTACAGAACGATTGAAGTCGGGGATTTCAACAATGACGGAAAGCCTGATTTCGTGTTGGGAAATCATGGTTTGAATAGCAGGTTTAAGCCAACAGTAGATTCTCCGATAAAAATGTTTGTCAATGATTTTGATCAAAATGGAAGCGTGGAACAAATTCACACTAAGGAAGTAGAAGGGAAGCATATTCCATATACTTTGAAACATGAACTTGAAAAACAAATCCCAGTTGTCAAGAAAAAATATCTCAAATACAGTAATTACAACAAGGAAAGTATTGAAGATATTTTTGGTGCAGAAGCTTTGGCAAACTCTGTAATCCAAGAATTCAATTTCGCAGCCTCAGCAGTAATGATGAATATGGGTGAAGGTAGGTTTGAGGTTCAGCCTTTGCCTAGAAAAGCCCAAAAATCTTGGATGTTTGCTGCTTTGGTAACAGACGTGAATAACGACGGGATTCAGGACATCATTATGGCAGGGAATCTAGAAGGAGCCAAGCCAGAAGCAGGCCAATATGATGCTAGCTATGGAGAGGTATTGATTGGCAAAGGAGATGGTACTTTCGAGTATGTGGAAAATAGAGACCATGGACTGAAGCTGGATGGAGACATCAGAAACCTACTGGAAGTAAATATCAAAGGTCAGAGAATGTTGATGGTAGTGAAGAACAATAAAGCTTTGGAGTGGTGGTCGTTTTAGTAATCAATGTTTAAGTTCTTGGGAATTAGGTGATCAAAGAATTGTATGAAAGTGTAATATTGCATGAATAAATTTATAGTAGGTTTAGTTTTTTTTGGATTGTTTTCTTGCTCAAAAAAGAAAGAAGAGGTGAAGCTATTTTCCCTGCTTCCTGCATCACAAACAGGCATAGATTTCAGGAATGATTTGGTATCCACCGAAGACATGAACATTCTTGAGTACTTGTATTTTTATAATGGAGGAGGAGTAGCGGTTGGAGATATCAATAATGATGGTTTGGTAGATATTTATTTTACATCAAATCAAGGGGAAAACAAGCTTTACCTTAACAAAGGAGATTTTCAATTTGAAGATATTACACAAAAAGCTGGAGTGACCGGAGATGGAGGCTGGTCCACGGGGGTGACTATGGCAGATGTGAATGGAGATGGTTTACTGGATATTTATGTATGTCAAGTTGGGGATTACAAAGGTATTTCGGGTAAAAACAAGCTTTATATCAATAATGGAGATTTGACCTTTTCTGAAAAAGGAGCAGAATATGGCGTTGATTTCACTGGTTTTTCTACACATGCATTGTTTTTTGACTATGACCAAGACGGGGATTTGGATTTGTATCTTTTGAATCACTCCATCAAAAAACCGGAAGTGTTCACCCATGCCGATACAAAATTTTCCGATCAAGATGAAAAAGGGGGAGACAAGCTTTTTAAGAGCTTGATTTCTCAGGGGGAAAACAAAATGGTGGATGCAACAGAGATATCAGGAATTTTGTCAAGTAGTCTTGGTTTTGGACTTGGAGTAGGTGTCGGAGATGTCAATGGAGATGGCTGGCTCGATATTTATGTTTCAAATGACTTCACAGAGGACGATTACCTTTATATTAATCAGGGAGACGGAACTTTTAATGAATCTTTAAGTGATTTTATCAGCAATACGAGCAGATATAGCATGGGCAATGACATCAATGATATCAATAATGATGGTCTTCCTGATATTTTTACCACGGATATGCTTCCCGATGATCCTGAGATATGGATGAAATCCATTGGTGAGGATAAGCAGGAGGTTTATGATATAAAGAAAAAATTTGGGTATGGTGATCAGTATGTCAGAAATCACCTTCAGCTGAATCAAGGGAATCAGCGTTTTGCTGAAATTGGACTTTTGACCAATACTTTTGCTACAGACTGGAGTTGGTCTCCTTTGATTTTTGATATGGACAATGATGGATTCAAGGATATCCACATCACAAATGGCATTGTCAAGCGCCCCAATGATTTGGACTTTGTTCAGTACAGCCAGTCCCCCAACCCAAACCTGACTGAAGAAGAAGTCCACGATAGGCTGATTGAGATGCTACCTACCATGAAACTTTCCAATTTTGCTTTCAGAAATGGTGGGGATTTGAAGTTTGAGTCGGTCTCAGAGATTTGGGGTTTGGATCAGGTTTCATATTCTTCAGGTTCTGCTTATGCTGACTTGAACAATGATGGGGCTTTGGATATGATTGTCAATAATATCAATGATCAAGCATTTATTTATCAGAACAATGCGATTCAAGTATTTTCCAATAATTTTATTCAGATAGATTTGAAGGGAGGACAAAGTAACAAATTTGGGATTGGAGCAGAAGTGACGGTATTTTGCGGAGAAGAAATTTTCCATCAATTGCTAAGTACTTCCCGAGGTTTCCAATCCGGTTCCTCTACCACTTTGACTTTTGGTTTGGGACAAAGGGATGAAGTTGATTCTATTTCAGTAAGTTGGAGTGCAAACGAAAAAGAAGTATTCTACGAAAACCCAATCAATAAAAAGAGTTTGCTGGAGAAGGGGACAGGAAGTCAATTTATCCCTAGCAAAAACAGAAAAAGCTTGCCATTTACTTTAGAGGAACTTGATATAGACTGGAAGCATCAAGAAAATTTGGATTTCGATGATATGCGTCGGGAATATTTGATTCCAAGAAAATATTCTACCGAAGGCCCTGCTTTAGCAGTAGCTGACGTCAATAATGATGGATTGGAAGATTTTTATCTCGGCGGAGCAAAGGGCCAAGTGTCAGCACTTTATTTGCAACAAGTTGATGGTACATTTAAATCTCAGCAAAATCCAGTTTTTGAAGTGTTGAGTCCTGGTGAAGATGTAGTTGCGGAATTTGTTGATTTGAATGGAAATGGGTTCCTTGACCTTTATGTTGGAAGTGGAGGAAATGAATATCCAAAAGGACATCTTTACAATTATGACAGGGTATATTTGAATGATGGGAATGGAAAATTAAATTTCTCCCCAAATTCTCTGCCTCCATTGGGCGAAAACACTTCGTCAATTGCTGTCCAAGATATCAATGGCGATGGAGCTCCTGATATTTTTGTCACTGCAGCGGTAGTGACAGGCAACTATGGAGCAAAACCTTACAGTTATCTTTTGATCAATGATGGAAAGGGGAATTTTAAGGACGAAACAAGGAAGTATTTTGGGGAAGGTTTTCAGCCTGGGATGCTTCAAAAGGCTTCTTGGGTAGATATTGATGGAGATAAAAAAAACGAGCTAGTCTTGGTAGGGGAATGGAATTCTGTACAAATTTTTAAGCAAAAAAGTGATCGTAAATTTGAACAGATTTCCATTGGTGAAGATGCTTCCAAGGCTGGACTTTTCAATACAGTAAGTTCATTGATTGAAAATGGAGATCAGTATTTACTTTTGGGTAACTTGGGGTTGAATAGCAAGCTTAAAGCTGGTTCTGAAAAACCGCTTTGGCTCTTCCACCATGATTTTGATGGAAATGAGCAGGAAGACCCACTTATTTTTCACTACATGGGAGATAACTTGATTCCTTTTGCATCGAGAGATGATCTGATGAAGCAAATTCCATTGATCAAGAAAAAGCATGGGAGCTATGTGGGTTATGCTCAGATAAAGCACCCGAATGATCTATTCGATTCACAGCAACTTAAAAATGCAAATAAATATCAGGTTGAAAATTTGCAATCAGGTTTGTTGAAAGGGAATAATGCTGGAAATTATGATTTTGTACCCTTTCCCATTGAAGGTCAGTTTGCACCAATCAAGGATTTCTTTACGTGGGAAAAAGATGGCAAAACACACATTCTCGCAGTTGGAGGATTCTATGGTTTTAGAAATGACTTTGGCCGGTCAGATGCTATGCCTTTGGCTTACTTTATATTTCAAAATGGTCAATTGAAAAGTGAAGCTTTGAATTTGGATTATATGAATATAAAGGGAGAATACAGGTCTATAAGGCCAATTCTGATCAAAGGTGAATTGCACCTGCTTGCTGTAAGGAACAATAGTAAGCCTATCTTACTCAAAGTGAATTAGAGTTGAGTATGTTGTTGAAAGTCTTTTCCCTTGGGCTGTGTCCTCACAGCCCAATCATATCCTCCATGGATTTTGTCTCTATCCTTGGACTATTTCCTCACATTCCAATCTTCTCTTAATTCGATTGATTTGCTATGATTAGAATTTCACAAACCAAAATTTATCCCTAAAATGTGAACTCACAGTCCGTTATATCCTCAAGACCAAGACCGCTAATCTAAAGAATTCTGCATAAGGAGGACAAGAATCCATCTCGCAATGTGTCCCAATAGAGAAATAGATGACTACCTTGGTTAGTACCTCATAGGTTAAAACTCAGAATGGTGTTTTGTCCCTTTGACCAGTATTTGTTAATTTTGTAAATTATTCGAAAGTTCTGAAAATGAGATTGCTAAAAAATATAAATTATATCCTTTTTGTATTGGTTTTACTGTATAGCTGTCAGCCAAAAGATTATCAAAATGTGATTTCTGATGGAGCATATCAGTTTGCTGCACAAGACAAATTGACTGAGATTATCATTCATGATATTTTCTCACCACCTGTGGCGAGCAGGATTTATGCTTATTCATCTATTGCCGCTTATGAAGTTGCTGTGCTCGCCGGAAATGGAGAGTACAAATCCTTGATGGGGCAATTGAATGGTTTTGAAAAAACTGATTTTGATGTCTCAGAGGATGTTTACCTTCCATTAGCGTCTTTGGCAGCTTATTATAAAGTAGGGACAATGTTGATTTTTTCAGAAGAGATGATGCAAGCTCACAAAAATGCAGCATTTAAAGAACTTAAATCCAAAGGAATACCCAGTGATATAATTGAAGCATCTGTTGCGTTAGGAGAGAAAGTAGCAGACCATGTCATCGCATATTCCAAAAAAGACAATTATCATCAAAGCAGATCTTTTGAGAAATATACCATCAGCAGTGATCCAAACTCTTGGCAACCAACCCCTCCCATGTATATGGAAGGGATTGAGCCGCATTGGAATAAGATCAGGCCTTTTGTCTTGGAAGCTCCAGATCAATTTAAATCAGAACCTGCCACTGCTTTTGATTCAAAACCTGGAAGTGATTTTTACAGGGAAGCAGAAGAGGTATTCAATGTGGTCAATAATTTGACCAAAGAACAAAGTGATATTGCTTTTTTCTGGGATTGTAATCCATACAAAGTAAATGTCAAAGGTCATGTGATGTTTGCGGAGAAAAAAATAACCCCTGGAGGACACTGGATGGGAATAGCTGCAATTTCTTCCAAAACTGCAAAACAAGATTGGATAGGGGCAGCAGAGACCTTGGCGAAAACTTCAATAGCACTTTTTGATGGTTTTATTGCTTGTTGGGATGAGAAGTACAGAAGTGTTTTGATTAGGCCAGAAACGTACATCAATAAATACATAGATGAAGAATGGTTGCCAATCTTACAGACTCCGCCTTTCCCAGAGTATACAAGTGGCCATAGTGTTATTAGTAATGCAGCAGCCGAGACATTGACAAGTTTGTTTGGGGAAGGGTTTCATTTTGTGGATTCTACAGAAGTGGCTTTTGGATTGCCGATTAGAGAATTTGAATCGTTCAAACTGGCAGCTGACGAAGCAGCGATCAGTAGGATGTATGGAGGGATTCATTACATGCCGGCAATCGTAAATGGCGCATCAAAAGGAAAAAAAATTGGACAATATCTAGTAGGGAAAATAGAAACCAAGAGCCAAAAATTGGCAGAAAAATAATTTATCAATGTCAAATACTTAGAATAGGCTGGATTTTATAAGATTCAGCCTATTTTTGTGTTTTATAAATCAAAAGAACAAATGGATATCATCTTAAAATATTTCCCTGACCTTACTGAAAAGCAAATTGATCAACTAGCTCAATTGGAGGTATTGTATGCCGATTGGAATGAGAAAATCAATGTAATCAGCAGAAAGGATACGGAATTTTTTTATGAAAGACATGTGCTTCATGCGATGTCCATTGCCAAAGTCATGAAGTTTCAGCCAGGTACAAAAGTTTTGGATATAGGAACTGGTGGGGGTTTCCCGGGGATTCCTTTGGCAATTCTTTTTCCTGAAACTCATTTTCATTTGGTAGATTCCATTGGGAAGAAAATCAGCGTTGTAAAAGACGTCGCCAAGAAGCTTAAATTGTCTAATGTAGAAGCCCAGCAAGTAAGGGCTGAGACTTTGGTAAGGAGATATGATTTTGTGGTAAGCCGTGCAGTGACGCGTTTTACCAATTTTTTTCCTTGGGTCAAAGGGAAGTTCAAAAAAGAAGACTTCAATGAATTTCAAAATGGAATATTTTTGCTCAAAGGCGGAGATGTAGACGAGGAGATGGAAGAAAGAAATGTAGGCTATGTGACTTATCATCTTAGCGACTATTTCAAAGAAGAATTCTTCGACACCAAGAAGGTTGTCTATGTTCCTTGGGAAGGAAAGAGGTAGATTTGGGACATGATAAATAATATCAAAGGCTATTTACCTAATTGCAGCAACAACTTAAAATCGTCTAAGAGAAATCTCCCAAACTTCAATTTCCTTTTTTAGGAATTATGTTGCAGTTTTGCACAAACAATTTTCTTCATGGCAATTTTATTGAAATCACTCCAATTTATCGATTCTGAAAATGTAAATCCTGCTAAGGATTACTTCTTTGAGAACGGTCAGATTGTTTCATTTGATCAAGAAAAACATAAAATAGAAAAGGAGATTGATTGCACTGGTCTCTATGGTTCTAAAGGGTGGATTGATTTGAGATGTATGATGGGTGAGCCAGGTTTAGAATACAAAGAATCAATCGAAAGCCTTGGTGATGTATTAGCTACAAGCGGATTTGCAAAAGCTGTGATAATGCCAAATACAGTTCCAGCTTTGCAGTCGAAAAATGAAATCCAGTATGTGAAAGCAAAAGCGTCAAGTCTTTTCACTGATCTAATTATTCAAGCAGCTGCCACACGCGACAACAAAGGAGAAGATTTTACTGAAATCCTTGATATTAATAATGAAGGTGTATATGTGTTTGGTGATGGGACAAGCCCATTGGCAAACCCAGACCGATTGATGAAGATTTTGCAATACTTACAAAAATTTGACGGGGTGTTGTTTGACCATTCCTATGATCCACTTTTGGCACTTTTTGGACAAATGAACGAGGGGAATGTCTCTACGATGGTCGGGGTCAAGGGAATTCCCAATCTTGCTGAGGATGTAGCGATCCATAGAAATCTAGAAATCTTAAGATATACGGGTGGTAAAATCCATTTTCAAACAATCAGTTCCAAAAAGTCAGTTGCGTTAATAAGGGAAGCAAAAAAAGAAGGTTTGAAAGTAACTGCAGATGTGTCGATTTATCAATTAATCTTCACTGATAATGATCTGTCTGATTTTGATTCTAACTTAAAAGTAATGCCTCCATTCAGAAGTAATGAAGATATGGAAGCTCTAATAGATGGTTTAAAAGACGGGACTATTGATGCAATTGTATCAAATCATCAGCCCCAAGATTTTGATTCCAAACACATGGAGTTTGATTTGGCATCATTTGGGATGATTGGTTTGCAGACATTCTTACCTGCAATGGTTACCCTTGCCGAAGAATTGTCTTGGCCTTTATTGATCAAAAAAATTACTGATGGCCCTGCATTTGTTTTGGGTTTGGAAGAGTCAGAAAGCACTAGTTTTACAATTTTTGATCCGAAAGAATCTTGGACTTTTGACCAAAACAGTAACAAATCTTTGTCAAAAAACACCCCTTGGTTTGGCAAAGACCTCTTAGGAAAAGTAAAGTTCGCAATGAACGGGACAAAATTTATCCAACTATAAATGAATAGAAAATTTCAAGCATCGTACAAGTTCGGATTGATTGGGGGTGCTTTTTGTGTCATTTCCTTTGTGATTTTTCAATTACTTGGTATAGATCCTACCAAATTGAGTATGCTTTTTGGCTATATTTTGATACCGGTTTTTTTATTCATCGGGATCAGATATTATCGAAATGAAGTCAATGATGGTCTTTTGAGTTTTTCGGAAGGGATGACAGCTGGTTTTTTGATTTATTCATTGATCGCGGCGATATCTGGAATTGGTATTTGGATTATATTGATGATTTCACCGTCACTATACGAGGAGATCAAAGCTCAAAAAATCGATTTGCTTCAAGGAAACAAAGAGTTGATAGTAGAACAAATGGGAATAGAATCTTATGATATAACCTATCAAAGTCTTCTTAAAATGACTACTTTTGACATTGCTACCAATGATTTTATTTGGAAAATTATTCCAGGACTCTTTTTTACAATAATTATTTCCATAATTTTAAGAAGAAATTTTAAATAACTACAAACATGGAAGAAAAAATTACTATTGGAGACTCTGTTAAAAAATGGGGTCTAATTTATGGGTTAGTTGGTTTAATATTAGCTATCCTTACGGCTATTTTTGATTTAGCAACCAAGGGCTTTGCAATATCTGGTATGGTTACCCTAGCTTCAGTTGCGATTGTTTTTGGTATTTATTTTTTAGCAACCAAAGAATACAGAGAATCGAATGATGGTCTGTTATCATTTGGGGAAGGTTTCAAAATTGTAGCTTTAATTGGTTTATTGGGTGGAGTTATTAGAGCTGTCGGAAACTACCTATATATCAAATTCATCGATACGGGCTACCTTGATCGTACGTTAGAAGCGCAAATTGAAGCGCAAGAAAAGATGGGGGTTCCTTATGACCCAGATGCTATTCCTGCGTTTGTGAAGATGATGCAAACCGCAGAATTTCAAATTATTAGTTCTTTCTTAATGGCTATCTTAGGGTTCTTGATTTGGGGGCTTATTGCTGTAGCTATCAATAAAAAGACTGAAGAATACTAAAAATCAAAATGATTCAAATTTCCGTCATAGTGCCTGTTTTCAATGAACAGGAATCTTTACCAGAATTGAATAGTTGGATTAGCCGGGTTATGAATGACCACGGCTTTTCTTATGAAATCATATTTATCAATGATGGAAGTACCGATGATTCGTGGGAGGTTATCTCAGAATTGTCGAAATTGAACCCAAATGTGAAAGCTGTCAATTTCACTAGAAATTATGGGAAATCAGCAGCTTTGGATATGGGTTTTAGTAAATCTAAAGGGGAGGTTGTTATTACTATGGATGCTGACCTACAGGATAGCCCTGATGAAATCCCAGGATTATATAATATGATTATCGACGAAGGGTTTGACATAGTTTCAGGATGGAAGAAGAAACGTTTCGACCCAATTTCCAAAACTATCCCTTCTAAATTTTTCAATGGTGTTACCAGATGGATATCTGGGATCAAACTCCATGATTTCAACTGTGGCCTCAAAGCATATAAGCAAAAGGTCGTGAAAAACATCCATATCTATGGAGAAATGCATAGATACATTCCCTTGATTGCAAAATGGAATGGGTTTGCGAAAATTGGTGAAAGGGTAGTCGAGCATCGTGCCAGGAAGTACGGCGAGACTAAATTTGGCCTTGAAAGATTTTTGAATGGTTTTTTGGACTTGATTTCTGTTTCCTTTGTCAACAGATACAAGAAAAAGCCAATGCATTTTTTTGGGCTACTAGGTACTATTTCTTTCTCTTCTGGTTTCTTGATCACTATTTGGCTCATTTTCCAAAAAATATATGGTTTGTATATGGGTAGTAAAGTTCGGGAAATTACAGAACAGCCATTGTTTTTCTTGGCGCTTGTGGCATTGATCGTCGGTGTTCAATTGTTTTTGACTGGATTTTTGGCAGAAATGATGACTTCTAACAATTCCAAAAAAGCTGATTACAATGTTAGTGGACAGATAAATCTCAATGATTGATGTTCTTTTCGGTTATCATACCTGTATTCAATAGACCTCAAGAAATCCATGAACTTCTAAATAGCTTGTTGGCACAGGAAGAAAAAGATTTCGAAGTGATAATTATTGAAGATGGTTCTGAATTTACATGTAGCCATATCGTTGAGGAATTCCAAGAACTTCTGAATGTACGCTATTTATTCATAGCGAATGTAGGCCAAGGTTTTGCAAGGAATTATGGAATGAAGCAAGCCTTTGGAAATTATTTTGTGTTGTTTGATTCGGATTGTATTATTCCTTCATCCTATTTTTCTTTGTTGAAATCAGCAATCATAGATAGAAAGCTGGATGCTTTTGGTGGGCCAGATGCTGCTGGGCACGATTTTTCAGATTTTCAAAAAGCAATGAACTACAGCATGACTTCCGTATTCACAACTGGAGGAATCAGGGGAAAGCTCAAAGATCCAAGCAAATATCAAGCGAGGGGTTACAACATGGGCTTGTCCAAAGAAGCTTTTGAGTGCTCAGAAGGATTCGTCGACCCAAACAAAGGGGAAGATATCGAGTTGAGTATTCGACTAAAAAAGTTAGGATATAAGTTAGAATTGGTCGAAGAAGCTTTTGTTTATCACAAAAGAAAAAATACAATATGGAATTTCTTTAAACAAAGTTTTTCTTTCGGGCAAAACAGAATCAATGTTAGTCGGTATCATCCAGAGGCAATAAAATTGATCCATTTGATGCCTGCATTTTTCTTGGTTTTTGAATGCTCATTGTTGTTAATGCTATTGGTATATCCCTATACAAATGTTTTTTTTATAATTGGCATGCTGATCTTTGCCATCTGGAAAACTTCAATCTTTGTCCACGCTTCCGTAGTTAATACGTCCATAAAAATCGGAATCTTATCAATTATCACTTCCATTGGGCAATTGTCAGCATATGGATTGGGAATGATTACAGAGGGAGTGAAGAAAATTATTAAAGGCTGATTTTATCCTTTTTTGCAATAAAATATTACTTCATTCTCCGGAAGACCATGGGCTTTGATTTTTTCTTGAGACAATGTTTTTACAAATAGATTTTCATGTACATTCAGTCCAGATGTGCTCAGTCTCTTAGCGTAATCCTTACCATATTTTCTGACATGGTCACGCTGCCCAAAAAGCCTTTCCCTTTCGGCTGGGTCGGTGATTGTCTTGTCCTCCAAAGTAGCTTCGAGGTTGTACACTGGTGACTGAATGATGCCCCAACCATCTTTTTTCAAAACCCTATTGATCTCACTACATGCCAAAATATCGTCATCTACATGTTCCATCACATGGTTGCAAAATACAACATCAAATGATTCGTCTTCGAAAGGAATCTGATGAACATCAAGCTTAACTTTGGCAAGTGGTGATTCAATATCGCCAGTTATATAATCCAAATTTGGCAAAGCATCCATTCTATCAATGAAACAAAGCTCAGGAGCTATGTGGAGAACTTTTAGTCGATCTGTGAAAAAGTTGGTCTCTTCTTGGAGGAAAAGCCACATCAATCTATGTCTTTCAAGCGCCAAGCAGTTTGGGCAAAGTGCATTTTCCCTTGCCTTTCTTCCATATGGTAAAAATTTTCTGAAAGAATGATTGCATACATTGCAAGAAACTTGATTACCTCTGTAAAAAATTGCCAAGACTCTCAAAAAAAAGTGAGAAACAAGCTGGAGGTACTTTCTTGGGATATAGCGGATTACAAAACTGATGATGGACTTCATGAATTTGGGTTATGTCGGAATTGATGATATTAGCAATGATTATTAGATCGGATTGCAATTTAAGTAATGTTCGGGCAAAAGTATTGAAATCATGGAGCACAATCTTATAATTGACTGATTTTATGTTAGTGGTGCTATTTTATTATTGTTGGGGGAATTAAAGAAACTCAATAGACTAAATTTGTAAATAAATAAACACCAAAATAATATAATGAAAAATAAGAAAGTATATATAATACTTGCCGTCGTGTTTGTCGTGTTGATATTTGTTTGGAGATTTTTTTCAGTATCAACAGGAGAGGGTTTTGATATAATGGCTGACGTCAAGAGAGGTGATTTTAGAGTTGAAATAACAAGTTCAGGAGAGTTGGAAGCTCTAAACTCTGTAGAAGTACTGGGGCCATTAGAAGCGAGAAGGTTTAGGGTCAATAATATTACCATAGAAAGCATGGTCGATGAAGGTACTGTGGTATCACAGGGTGACTTGATTGCTGAACTGGACAAGTCAGAACTTTTTGGTAGAATAGAAGACAGAAGATTAGATCTCGAACAAAGTAAAGCCCAATACGAACAAATCCAGTTGGACACTTCCCTTGTACTGAGACAGGAAAGAGACAATATCACAAACCTTGAATATATAGTAGAAGAGAGAAAGTTGGTCGTAGAGCAGTCACAATTTGAACCGCCGGCGATAGTCAAGCAGAATGAATATAATGTAGAAAAAGCGCAGAGAGACTTGGAGCAAGCCAGAGATAGGTATAGGGTGAAAATACTTCAAGAAAAAGCAAGGATGGTCGAAGTAGCTGCCAGAGTTCGCGAATACGAGAATGAAATGGCGCAAATGCAGGAGGTTTTGGAGAAGTTTACGGTAAGAGCACCTCAAAATGGGATGGTGATCTATCAATCGGTAAGAGGAGGGAAGATCAAAGAAGGTTCACAAATAAGTGCGTGGAATCCAGTAGTAGCGACTTTACCGGATTTGAGTAGGATGAGAAGTATCACCTACATCAATGAGGTAGATATCCGAAAAATAAAAAGTGGACAGAAAGTTGAGATTGGATTGGATGCATTCCCAGACAAAAAGCTTTCAGGAACTGTCACAAGAG
This sequence comes from Belliella calami, assembly GCF_022549695.1. GTDB lineage: Bacteria > Bacteroidota > Bacteroidia > Cytophagales > Cyclobacteriaceae > Belliella > Belliella calami. Next base: position 115,655 of record NZ_JAKZGS010000009.1, read on the forward strand.
TGGCAAACATAGGTCAGCAAAGACCCAATTCAGATGCTAAGGTTTTTGAGGTGGCTATCGTGGTCAATGAAAGTGATCCGCAATTGAGACCTGCAATGACGACTAGCAATATGATAATTGTGGAAAAAGTTGAAAATGTATTGCATGTTCCTTTGGAAGCAATAAACGTCCACAATGACAGTATTAACTATGTGTTTCTCAAGAATGGAACCAAGCAAGAAGTTCTTTTGGGTATGGCTAATTTGAATGATATCATCATAGAGATGGGATTGAACGAAGGGGAGAGGGTATTCTTGTCCACCCCTGATTTTGCCAAAGATGCCCCAATTAAATTGCTGCCTGAATTACAAGGGAAAAGGACTGAGATTTACAAGGAAGCTGCAGGTTTGGAAGATGAGGAGAAAAAAGAACAGCCAAGTGAAAATAGAAGAAGGAGGAGGGCACAGTGAAAAAGCCAGTGATTGATGAGAGATTGCTCGCAAATTTTTCCATAGCTCTTGAAGCAGTTATAGCAAATAGATTAAGGTCATTTTTGACTGCATTGGGGATTATATTTGGTGTAGCAGCAGTGATTGCAATGCTCGCTATTGGAAATGGGGCACAACAAGAAATATTGGAACAGATCAAGTTGGTAGGGGTCAATAATATTGTCATACAACCAATAGTAGAGCAGTTTGAGGAGAATGTAGGGGATGAATCTGACTTGGGAAAAGAAAGAAAGAAGTTTTCGCCAGGCTTAAGGTTGATTGATGTGGCATCAATAGAAAAAAACATTCCTGGCATCGCTAGAATCAGTCCCGAAGTGGTCTTGGAAACCAACATCGTCTATGGTGGTGTCAGAAGGTCCGCCAAACTTGTTGGGATTACTCCAGCTTATTTTGATGTTTTGGACTTCAAGCTTGATGATGGAAGATTGTTCAGTGAGGCTAACGAAATCAAAGGTGATCCTGTGTGCATTATTGGAAAAGCTGTTCAGCGCAAATTTTTTCCAAAAGAAAATCCAATAGGTAGGAAAATCAAAAGTGGAAGTCAATGGCTGGAAATAATTGGTATTATGGAAGAGCGCTTGGTTTCAGAGCAGAGTATTTCGAAGTTGGGGATTCGGGATTTCAACATGGATGTATATATACCTATCCAAAGTATGTTGATTAGGTTTAAGAATAGAGATTTAGTAACTGGTTATGACTTAGAATCAGATGAATCAAGTCAGAAAAATCCGAATTACCACCAAATTGATAAACTTGTAGTCCAGGTGGCAGAGAGTGAGTCGCTCAATCCTACAGCAGAAGTAATTTCAAAACTTTTGGCAAGAAGTCATAATGGAGTAGTTGATTTTGAGATTACAATTCCCGAATTGCTTTTAAAACAACAGCAACGTACCCAAAACATATTTAATATTGTCCTTGGAGCTATTGCAGGAATATCCTTGCTGGTAGGAGGGATAGGGATTATGAATATCATGCTGGCATCAGTGATGGAAAGAATAAAAGAAATTGGCCTAAGGCTTTCGTTAGGTGCAAAAAAATCCGATATTGTTAACCAATTCCTTTTTGAGTCCATTATGATCAGTGTTTCGGGCGGTATTATTGGTGTGATATTAGGTGTGATGCTGGCTTATGCAGTGTCCATCTTTGGAGACTTCCCCACAGTAGTCTCATTTGCTTCCATCTTACTTTCCTTTGGAGTAGCTGCCACAGTTGGGTTGATATTTGGAATAGCTCCTGCCCAAAAAGCAGCAAGTCAGGATCCAATAACTTCTTTAAGATATGAATAGAAAATTAATTCTTTGTGCCATTTGCGTAGGGTTTTTCCTATCATCAGCCAAAAAGGCATATTCTCAACAACAACTAGAATACACCCTAGATCAAATCGTGGCAAGAGCTAAGAGTCAATCACCTGCTGCATTGAGAGCTGAAACTCAAAGGGAAAACAGATTTTGGCAGTATAGGTTGTTTAAATCTAATTATAACCCACAACTGAGGCTTGGAGGGACAATCCCAAGTTACTCCCAATCTTTCAACAATGTGACTCAGCCCGATGGTACCATTGAATTTAGGGAGGTTAGGCAAAATTTCATGGATGTTAACTTAGGTTTGGAGCAGATAATTTCTCCGACTGGTGGGCTTTTGTCCGTGAACTCATCCACTTCTAGGTTTGATAATTTCTTGGTTACCGGTAACTCTCCACAGACAAGGTGGAGTGGCGTTCCTGTAAACATCCGATTGGAGCAGCCAATTTTTGCTTTTAATCCATTCAAATGGGATAAGAAAATTGAACCACTTGTATACGAGGAAAGTAAAAGAGAGTTTGTAGAGGAAATGGAAGGGATTAGTAGGATTGTCTCTTCTATGTTTTTTGATTATCTAGATGCTCAGATTAACCTTGATATTGCGAGAAAGAATTTAAGTAATTTTGAAGATATTTATAAGATAGAGCAAGGCAGGTACAATATTGGGACAACTTATGAAGATAAGTTGCTCCAAGTGCGGCTTCAGGTATTGCAGGCTCAGCAGCAACTTGCACAAGCAAGATTGGATATGGAAGACCGCTCTTTAAGGTTGAAATCATACGTAGGACTCAATGAAGCTACAGATTTGGTATTGGTAGCTCCTGCAGAAATTCCAATATTTGATGTGCCAGTGGATGAAGCTTTGGATAGAGCATATCAGAATAGATCCGAAGCCTTGGGTTTTGATAGAAGAAGATTGGAAGGTGAAGAAAGTGTCGCTAGAGCTAGGGGGCAGAGGTTTAATATGAATCTTGGAGCAAGCTATGGTTACAACAATGCGGCATTGATGTGGGGAGATATTTATTCTAACCCTAATACCCAAGCCTTAGTTAATCTAAATGTATCGGTTCCGATTCTCGATTGGGGAAGAAATAAAGCCCGAATGGGTCAGGCAATTGCAAACAAGAAATTGGTGGACTACACTGTCGATCAAGATATCATAAACTTTGAGCAATTGATATTTACAAAGGTAAAGAACTTCCAAATGCTCAAAGACAGAATGGAGATTACCAAACTTTCGGATGAAGTTGCCGATAAAAGATATGAAATATCACTTCAAAGATATCAGAATGGCAACGTTACCATTACTGATTTGAATATTGCACAACAAGAAAAGGATAGCAATAAAAGAGCATATATTCAATCCTTGCGAGATTATTGGACAGCATATTATGAAATGCGTGAGTTGACACTATATGACTTTGAGAATAAAAAATTGCTTTACCTTCCTGAGGAAGTAGAAGATTAGAAAATATTATAAGACCAAGATTCTTAAGATTCTTGGTCTTTTTGCTTTGGAAGCCTTTTGGCTTTTTTCAGCGCTTCATAGATTATCCATTCTATTTGACCATTCGTACTACGAAATTCATCCTCAGACCATTTTTCAACGGCTTTCATGAGTTTTTCGTCAATTCTTAGAGCAAAGGGTTTTTTAGCTGACATTACTTTAATTATTAATAGATAAGACCTCTTCTTCCGACTTCCACAATGCAATAATCTTCTCTATCTCCAAAGGTTTATGCGTACTGAAAGCATACTTTTTATTTTTTGTTTCCACTATAAAGATATGGTCTGAGAAATAAATGTAAGCTTTGATTTTTCTTGAAAATCTTACTCCAATACCACCATACTCAAGAATACCATCTGATTTTTTAACATAAACATTTTCTATTTCTTCTTTTTTAAACTTTGTCCACTTATTAAAGATTGGAGGATTTCTAAATGAAATGCCATAATCATCAACCCTCAGATCAAGTCTCATATTGAAGATAAGTGAAAATGCACCTATCATTATTGTTCCTATTATCAAAAGCATTTTCCCTCCATCTTCACCTAGATTTCCAGTAAAATAGAAAACAGTGAGTAAGATTAGTGTGGGCAATTCAATTAATATGATTGCCCACATAATAATGCTTCCACGAAAATCTTGCCTCTCGTTAAGGACCATCTTCTATTGGTTCAAGGTCCCTACATTCAAAACAGGACTAGCAGAGCGATCAGAACAAAGTACGACCATCAGGTTACTCACCATGGCAGCTTTTCTTTCTTCTTCGAATTCTATAATTCCTTTTATTTTCAAATCTTCCAATGCCATTTCGACCATTCCTACTGCTCCGTCTACGATCTTTCTTCTTGCAGCGACAATGGCCGTAGCTTGCTGTCTTTGAAGCATGGCGGAGGCTATTTCCTGAGAATATGCCAAATGGGAAATTCTTGCTTCTATCACTTTGATGCCGGCATGATGCAAGCGCTCAGAAATCTCGGCCTCCAAAGAATGATTGACATCTTCTACACCTGAACGCAAAGTGATTTCAGCATTTTCAGCTTCAAAGTCATCATACGGATATTTTCCTGCCATCTTTCTCACTGCAGCATCAGATTGTAGATGTATGAAATTTTCATAATCTTCTACTTCAAAAGTGGCTTTGAATGTGTCCTCTACCTGCCAAACGACAATTGTTCCGACCATTACCGGATTACCGATTTTATCATTTACTTTCAAGGGCTTGTTTTCAAAATTCCTTACCCGAAGGGAAATTTTGTTTTTTGTCATAAATGGATTTACCCAAAAGAACCCATTTGCCTTTACAGTTCCTTTGTAAGCTCCAAACAAAATCAGTACCATGGCTTTGTTAGGTTGAAGGGTGAAGAATCCAGGGAGGATTAAAATAAATCCTATAATTGAGAGAATAGCAGGGATTTTTGATCCGGTTGCGATAGAGAATGCTGCGGCAGGAATCAGTGCTATCGCTACCAAAACCATTAAATAGCCAGAAAGAGGTTTGATTGTTTTTTCCATATTGTATTGATATTAAATTGATATCATTACAATATACTTATTTTTCTAGAATAGGTTGTGTGTTCTGCCATATTTTTTAAAACTATCGAATATCTGGTGTTACTATTTATACCGATTTTGGGAATTTTTTATTCGATAATAAGGCTATTTAAAATAAGAGGGATACAAAGGGTTTAAATCAATCAATAGTCCAATAAAAAGCCCCTGATTCTGATTTTAGCATTTTATAGGATCCAAATTCACCGATTATTTCCGCTTCTTTTCCGATAAGGTCGGAAGGAAAAGTATTCTCGTTCAAAAAATCTTCTTTTAGGGATATCGTATTGCTCATATCTATTTTTGACAAAGGAGGTAAGTTTGAGCTGAGCAGATTTTGATGCAAGTATCCATTCTCTCCGTCAGGTAATTTTACTCTATACCAATCTGAGGTTTTGGCCAATGCAAATACTATTGTATTGTTAGTAAGCTGTGTAATAGTTGAAGACTGTGTATTGGGTTCTTGTCTTACAATCATATTTAATTTACGTCTTAAATATTACTTAAAAATGGTTAAATATTGTATTTTGTTGAAATGTTCATATTTAAATATTTTTTTTAAATAAACTAATTAACTATCGCTTTAAAAATTAGGAGGTTTTTTTTTTTTTTTTTTTTTTTTTTTTTGAAAAAAAATTGTTTTATGAAAAAATCTAACATTCTAAAATTTTTGATTTACCCAATAATAGTTATTGGTTGTAATTCTACATTAGAGGAACAAACACTAGTTCCTATTGACTCGACATTTGAAATGGTTGGTCAAACTTTGAAATTTAGTTCTCTTGAAGATTACGAAAATTATTTTGAGAATTCAGAAAAAGTTGACTTACCTGTTTTTCAAAGTTTGAAGTCTGTTTTCAACAGTAACCCTTCTAAAAGTGAATATTTAGGAAGGTTAAGTAAATCTGGCATAGAGAATTTGGAAGAGTTTAAAGACTCTAAAATTCTTGAATTGCTAGATGAAAATGGATTTGTAATCATCCATGATTATTTAATCCAATTGGATTTTGAAAATGGCGAAGCGTACGTAACTAAGGATCTTTCATTGAGAGAGAAAATTTTAAACCGAGATTTTAATAATCTCGATATTAATAAATTTAGTTTTGAAGATGATGTGCTTGGAATTCTATTTGGAGAAGATGAAGTGAAAAATGAAACTAACTCCTATATTGATGAGTTAGTTGTAAATGAAAATTTACGGATATCCTCTGGAGGGTGTCCTGGTTCATATCCTCCAGGTTCTTCTTTTCCTTCTATGGTAGGGAGTGGTTGTGATAGTAAGAAATGTGAATTTACGAGTATTTGGCAAGAGGGAAATTGGGAATTCAAAGCTGAAGCAAAACATGTATATCAAGCAGCAGCTGTTTATTTTAGGCTTAAAACTGAAGTTGCTCAATATAGAAGATCCATTGGAGGTGGAAGTTGGAGCAATTATGGAAGTGATAATATGAAAATAACCTATTGGGGTAGTTTTACTCCTAAAAACCGATCATGGCGTCCATTAAGTGGTTGTTATGATGAGTGTCAAGGTTGTTGGCCTCCACCTGCAAATAAACAAAAGGTTCAGAGAGTTTATCATGAAGCAGGTAGACGCTTGACTCAGTACAATTTATATGGTATAATTGACGTTTTCCTAGGAGGAGGAAATTATGGAAGTGGTTATCATGATACTTTTCAATTGTTCAATATTAAAAGAGACTAATCGATGAATTTCACAAAAATTTTGTTTATCCTAGGTTTTATATTTTTGATGTCCTTCCAAACCAAAGCTCAAAGTAGATTTGCAATTGGGGTACAAGGAGGTGTATCAAGATTGTCTTCTGAGACGATAGCAGTATCAGACCAACTCAATGGATTCAATGCGATTGGAAGCGAAGATGCAAATGTCTTTATATTTTCCAGGTATTATTTCCTGTCAAATTGGAGCGCTAGATTTGGAATAGGGGTTATGGGATTAAGTACTGCTCATCAATTCGAAAACTCTAAGTTTGGAAGGATAAATAATGGAGTTAACGGTCAATTTCTGTTGAGTATAGATAGGTTTATTCCTTTTGGTTCTAGTAATTGGGGAGGTTTGGTTTCTTTAGGCCTGAATGGTGTTTATCTAGGTGAAAGCGCAGGTGAAATCAGAAGGATAACAAGTGAAGAAGGTGCTAGGATCGGGGCACATTTAATTCCAGATGTAAATGGAAATGTAGGTTCAATTATGGGGCATGATGTTGAATACTTTACAAGAGATAGTGAAATCCTTGTTCATCTTAGACCTGAAGTAGGGATATATCGTAAGTTTGATAGGCAAATATTAGGTTTATCTTTTGTCTATGGTCATGCAATAGGGAAACCACTTTATAAAAATGATTTCAATAGAATTTCTCTACATCAGCAAGATTTTTCTAGTAAGCATCAGTTTAGCGGTTCTTTCGTTGCAGTTCAAGTTGGATATGAATTCCAGTTTTAGTAGATAATTTACCTTTGGGTTTCTTAACCGAATCCCAAAGGTATTTCTTCAAAAATTGATACTTTTCTTTGTACTCAAAATCAATCAATAGTCCAATAAAAAGCCCCTGATTCTGATTTTAGCATTTTGTAGGATCCAAATTCACCGATTATTTCCGCTTCTTTTCCGATAAGGTCGGAAGGAAAAGTATTCTCATTCAAAAAATCTTCTTTTAGGGATATAGTATTGCTCATGTCTATTTTTGACAAAGGGGGTAAGTTTGAGCTGAGCAGATTTTGATGCAAGTATCCATTCTCTCCGTCAGGTAATTTTACTCTATACCAATCTGAGGTTTTAGCCAATGCAAATACTATTGTATTGTTGGTAAGCTGTGTAATAGTTGAAGACTGTGTATTGGGTTCTTGTCTTAAGTTGGCTTTTGGGACGATGATTTTGTGAGGGCCTCCCAAATCAATGCTGTCCGAAAAGTTTGGTTCGGCAAGTTCTTTGGCACTTGCCAAAAATGGTAAAGGATCAACAGCTCCTCTTCCAGATTTGTAAATACCAAAATGCAAATGTGGAGGTGTTGTAATGGCGTTCCCAGTGTTTCCGACCAAACCAAGTGTGTCTCCAGGTTTGATTTTTTGACCTATACTGACCAATTGGCTGTCAAGGTGAGCAAAGTAATAGGAATACCCACTTGCAGCAATGCTTACTGTTTTGCCTCCTAACCGATTACTCCCGACTCGGGAAACCCTCCCTTCCGTCACGGCAACCACAGGGGTGCCTCTTGGGGCAAAAACATCCACTCCTTCATGTTTTCTCGCCCCACCATCTCTTGCCACACCAAAGAAGCTACCGATTGATTGGTGGTTTTTTCCTTCTATAGGAAATGCAAGGGAAGCATTGTAGGTTACTGCAATTTGAATGATGCCGCCACGAAACAATTCTGGCTGAACTCTAACACCATGAATCCCTGATTTGGTGACTTTGTATTTGATCGAATGCTGCTCTTTTGCAAAGTGAATATTTTTCTGACTTTCATCTGTTTTTTCAAAAACATCAATAAAGACCATTCCGCTTTGTTGAGAAATCTGTTCTACCTTTATTTCAATTTCTTGACCTTCTGTTACACTGTATTCCAAAAAAACAGCTTGTGGATTTGCGTTCTCAAATCGGGTAACTTCCTGGTAGGGCAATGAAATGGAAGAAGGGTTTAAGAGTGCTTTTTCTCCAGCTTCAATCCAATCTTTTCCCAATGCATAGCTTTCCATTCCAGCATTCTTCAGACTGTTTTCATAATCCTTATAGGGGCTTGAAGAGCCTAGAAGCTTGTCTATTTTGGTACCATTACAAGAAAATAACAGTGCGGAAAATATTAGGAGAAGGGCTGTGGATATGGTTTTCATAGTCGTAAATGATCAATAACCATGCTTACAATACATTTGACTAATTTTTATATCATTCGATTACCTGTGAAGATATCATACTTCCTGTGGAGAATTATGCTGATGCAATCAAGCATTTAGAAAACTCTTTGTCTAAAGGAGATCACTATTTCAATCAGTTTTTGGCAGACATGATTTATGATAAGATAGGGGATAATGATAAGGCCAGGTTTTATGGACAAAACGCTTTGAATAATTATCCAAAGCATTGGGTTGAGAAGAAAGAAAATTGATAGATGAGCTGCTTAAAACTCAGTTTTCGTTGGACTAACTTCTAAAGCAAAAAATAACCCTGCATGAAAAATAAAATCTTTCATGCAGGGTCTGCTTTTTTGTATTTCATAATTCGTAGTTCGGAATTCAATATTCAACATTTTAAATTTCGAAAACCGAAGAGTTCAATCAGAATTCTACAATCTACAATCTAAATTCTATAATTAAGTCAACATCGCGCCATCTACTTGCAGCACTTGACCTGAAATATAAGAACTCATATCTGAACCCAAGAAAACACATGCATTTGCCACTTCCTCAGGTTGACCGCCACGTCGCATTGGAATGGCATCTCTCCAGCCTTGGACGGTTTTTTCATCTAACACAGCCGTCATTTCTGTTTCTATGAAGCCTGGAGCCACAGCATTGCAACGGATATTTCTAGAACCCAATTCCAAAGCAACTGATTTAGTAAAGCCTACTATTCCAGATTTGGATGCAGCATAATTTGCCTGGCCTGCATTTCCTTTGATTCCGACTACAGAAGTGATGTTAATGATAGAGCCTGCTTTGGCTTTCATCATGGTTCGGGTAGCAGCCTTGACAGTATTGAAACAGGATTTTAAGTTTACGTTGATCACTTCATCCCATGCATCTTCGGTCATTCGCATAAGTAAATTGTCACGAGTGATGCCTGCATTGTTGATAAGGATATCCAAAGCTCCAAACTCAGCAACTACAGCATTTACAAGTTCATCAGCAGCAGCAAAATTGGAAGCATCGGACTTGAATCCTTTGGCTTTGATGCCAAAAGCAGCCAGTTCATTTTCCAAAGCTTGGCCTTTTTCTACACTTGACAAATAAGTGAATGCCACATTTGCTCCTTCCTGAGCATATCTGATAGCTATCGCTCTTCCTATACCTTTTGACGCTCCCGTTATCAGAGCTGTTTTCCCGCTTAATAATCCCATGGTTTATTTTCTTTGAATTTGTTTATGATTAAAGTCCAAAAATAATGAAAATTTATTTAGCACGCAGAGACGCAAAGGCGCTTTGTTAAATGGAAATCATAAGAACCAGGATGAATTTAAAGACCATTGACTACTCGTTTTATTCCGTCTCTAATTAGGTTTTCATTGAAATTAATTAATAAGCCTAGTTTAATGTTCGTCAATTTTAAATACGTCAATAACTGTTTGTAATGAACTTTTGAAAGAGATTCTACAGACTTTAATTCAATCAGTACTTTGTCCTCAACAATCAAATCTGCCCTAAATCCATTCTCAAATATCAAACCTCGCCATCTGACTTCAATTGGGGTTTGCCTTTCTACTTTTAATCCTTTATTTTTTAGTTCAAAGTACAAGATGTTTTCATATACATTCTCAAATAACCCCGGGCCAAGGTTAGTGTGTATTAGATAGCACGAATCTAAAATTGATTTAGAAATTTCATTTTCACTCATAAAACCTAGATTTGAGTCATAGAAAAATTTTCACCATGAATTTATAAAAATATTTCTGAACTTGACATTTATTATCAAAACACTTTTTCTTTGCGGCTCTGCGTGCAACAATATTACACAGTTCTTAATTTTTTTCTCTCCTTAAAAAGCTTATTTTTGCATAGCTTATTTGAAAATTAAAATGTTAAAAATATGTCTTCAACGAAATATGATGTGATTGTAGTGGGTTCTGGACCTGGAGGGTATGTAGCGGCGATCCGTGCATCCCAATTGGGTCTCAAAACCGCAGTGGTAGAAGCTGCCGAATTGGGCGGGATTTGCTTGAACTGGGGTTGTATTCCTACCAAAGCATTGATCAAAAGTGCACAAGTATTTGAATATATCAACCATGCTGAAGATTATGGCATCAAAGTGAAAGATGCAGAAGTAGATTTCAATGCCATGATCAAAAGAAGCAGGGATGTAGCCGGAGGAATGTCCAAAGGAATACAATTTTTGCTTAAAAAGAATAAAATAGACCAACTTTTAGGTTGGGGAAAAGTTCAGCCAGGTAAGAAAGTAGATGTTGAGGACAAGGACGGTAAGAAGACTACCTATGCTGCTGACCATATCATCATCGCTACTGGTGGTAGAGCTCGAGAACTTCCTGCTTTGAAGATTGACAATGAAAAAATCATTGGCTACAGAAAGGCTATGACTTTGGATACTAAGCCTACCAAAATGGTAGTCGTAGGATCAGGTGCTATTGGGGTTGAGTTTGCTTATGTTTATAATTCAATCGGAGTGGAAGTTACGATCGTTGAGTTTTTGGACAGGATTGTTCCAAACGAAGACGAGGAAGTATCCAAAGCCTTGGAGAAAATCTACAAAAAAGCTGGTGTCAAAATCATGACAAGCACAGAAGTGACAGCAGTAGATACAAAAGGAAAAGGTTGCAAAGTAACTGTAAAGGATAAAAAAGGAGCCGAATCGACAATTGAGTGCGATGTAGTACTTTCTGCCGTAGGTGTTGTGTCAAATGTGGAAAACATCGGATTGGAAGATGTTGGTATTTTGGTAGAAAAAGGAAAAATCAAAACTGACGAGTTCTACAAAACAAATATGCCAGGTTACTATGCAATCGGAGATGTAGTAGCTGGGCCTGCATTGGCACACGTTGCTTCGGCCGAAGGGATTATTTGTGTAGAGAAAATTGCAGGACACCATCCTGAGGCACTTGACTATAACAATATCCCGGGTTGTACTTATTGTATTCCTGAGATTTCGTCTGTTGGATATACAGAAGCGCAAGCCAAAGAAGCTGGGTATGAATTGAAAGTTGGTAAATTCCCATTCTCTGCATCTGGAAAAGCTTCTGCTGCCGGTGCCAAAGATGGATTTGTAAAATTAATTTTTGATGCAAAATATGGGGAGCTGCTTGGTGCACATATGATAGGTGCCAATGTAACCGAAATGATCGCTGAGATCGTTGCAGTTAGGAAACTGGAGACTACAGGAATGGATCTGATCAAGACAGTTCATCCACATCCGACCATGTCAGAGGCAGTGATGGAAGCAGCAGCTGCGGCATATGGAGAAGTGATTCATTTGTAATTTCTAAGAATAAATTATAATATTATAGGCACAAGACGGATTTATTGTCTTGTGCTTTCTTTTTAGAACAAAATGAAAACAATATAAAAGGTATCTTTTGGAAGAAGAACAGTTGATTAATGGACTTAGAGTGCAAGACCGCAAGACGGTGGAGTATTTGTATGATAAATACTCAAGAGCACTCTTTGCTGTCATTTCCAGGATTATCATTGATAAAGACATTGCGGAGGAAGTATTCCACGATGCTTTTATTAAGATAACCCGAAAAATTGACGGCTATGATGAATCGAAGGGAAGGCTTTATACTTGGATGGCAAATATCTGCCGTAATTCTGCGATAGACAAGACCAGGTCTAAAGAATTTTCTAAGAGCAGTAAGACCAATACGATAGATGATTTCGTATATGGACTAGAAAGCGCATCGGGCACCTTGGAGCTTGTGGATGGGATTGGAGTCAAAGAGCTCTTGACCGCCCTCAACGAGGAACAAAGGTTTGTGGTTGAATGTATTTACTTTAAAGGTTATACACATTCTGAAGTATCGGAAGAATATGATATTCCTTTGGGTACAGTCAAATCACGGATTCGAGCCGCTGTAAATGTGTTAAAAAAGAACTTAGAGAAAATTTAGTGGATATACAAGCATATATATCGTCTGGAAAACTCGAACTCTTTGTATTAGGAGATTTGAGTGTGAGGGAGCAGGAAGAAGTCATGAAAATGGCTGAGCAATATCCTGAGATCAAGAAAGAACTTGAGCAGATAGAAGAGGCCATGTTTGCTTTTGACAATGTGTTAGGACATGCTCCATCTGATTCTGTAAAAGAAAGGGTTTTGGATACTTGGGATAAAGAGGTAAAAACAATCTCTAAGTCTCAGGAAACTCCAAAAGAAGTGACAAGAACAGTTGCAATGCAACCATGGAAAACTTATGCGGCAGCAGCTTCGATTGTAGCAGTAGTGGCATCAGTGTTTGCGGTTTATTTTGCGACGCGTTATTATGATGTGGATGAAAAATTCACAGCAATGGTAAATGAAAGAGCCGTTTTGGCTGAAGAGTTGGATAAATATAAAGTCAACTACGAACAGACAGATGCGCAGTTAGAGACACTTCTTACTGGGAACTTTGAAAGAGTACCTATGAAAGGAGATGGTTTTGAAATGCAGAAAGATGCACAAGTAGATGTGTGGTGGGATAGAGGTGCAGAAAGCGTGTTTATTTCCGTCAATACACTGAATGAGCTGGATGAAAACTCAGATTACCAACTTTGGGCAATCGGTGACGATGGGCCTGTAGGGATTGGCTTGGTCAACGCAGATCAGAAATTCAGCCTGCAACAAATGCAAGCAGTAGCTGCAGCTGGAGCCTTTGCCATCACCATAGAACCAAAAGGAGGCAGTGAAAGCCCAACTTTGGAGAAATTGGTTGTGTTGGGTCCTGTGGCTTAAATAGTTTATATTCAATAATAAAATAAAAAAACCGATCATTCGATCGGTTTTTTTATGGATTCTGAAAACTAATTTTTGTTAAAAAATTAAAAAAAAATTAGTGATCGTTACTTTTTTTCTATACTTGTTCCAATCACAAGACCTTCCGATTGGGTTTCACGATCATATCTTAGGAATTGTAATTGGACTGGGATTAATTTCTGTACAAGGATAACCTCTATTCTATAGTGTGGAGTTATTTTGATTTTCTGTACATGGAGATGTATAAAGTCCTCAGATTGATTATGATTAAATTTCCGATTTTGGAATTTTAAGTGAAATAGATCGGTAATTAATTTGTGGAATTGGAGTAGAGTTATCTGATCAATATTTAAATACTAATTTTATGATACAGCGCTGTATTTTCTGTTTTTCATTGATTGGGTTTTTGTCTTGTAACGTTAAGGATGATGATCGAATTGATTTTGATGAGTTTGACTTGAATGTTGAAGATGTAAAGGTGGTAAATGATAAACTAGGGTTTTTCCAAAAGCCTGAAAAGTCTCAATTAGTATCTGATTCCATTATCGTTTCTGTTGGGGGATTTTCAGGTATTTCTATTTATAATTTAAAGAATGGCGAACAAATTGACTTTGTCAACACTTTAAGTGATCCTAGAAGATCATTGATTTTCTCAACATTTGATGCCACTGACTTTCCTGATATCTATCTTTTGGAAAGTAAGCGAAAAATGGTTTACCATTACAATTTTGATGATAAAGAATTTGTTAAAGCCATCAATTTAGGTTTAGACGAAAGTACTTCTGTTCCTGTGTTTGGAGGGAAGTTTAAAAAGTACCAAGATCATTTCTATATTGAACTCAATGCAGCCGAAACTTCCTTGTTAGATGCTGAATATTACAAGAAGGCAGGTGAATTTATGGGAGTGTTTGATGCTGTGGGGAAACAGATAAAAAGGGTGATCCTATACCCAAAACAAATGACTCATCCAAAAGGTCATTTTGTACCCAGTAATTATTATTCTTTTGATATTTATGACGAAAAACTTTATATCTGTTTTCCTTTTGAAAAATATATTAGAGTTTACGATTTAAGAGGGGATTTTGAAACATTTGAATCAATTTCTCTGCCGTTAAATGATTATATGGAATTAGATCTGATTGGAATCCCTAAAAAGTTTGATCCTCATTTAATACCAATTGAACAACGTCAGGTTTCAGCTAGAGTTAGTAATTTGATTGTAGAAAGAGGGAAGTTGTATTTGTTTTTTGCAATAAAAGATAATAAGCAGAATGAATTTTATAGAGTGTTTTGCTCCCTTTATCAACTAGATTTAGAAGAAGAGAAGTGGAGTGTTCAAAAAAATCATATAGACTTATATGAATTTGGTGAATTTATAGGAGTATCAGGTGAAAAACTGGTTTATTTAGATGCTGCAATGGTGACCAAAGATGAGAAATATATCAATTTGGCGGTTATGAAATAAATATTCTCAACCATTTGAAAAAAGAAAACCGAAGGAATTTCCTTCGGTTTTCTTTTTTAACGGATATTCCCCAACTTGGACTTTCAAATTTAAAAGATTTATGGAACTCCAACTTTCGACTCCCGCACTTTTGTTTTCGGCCATCACTTTGATGATGTTGGCATTTACAAATCGATTTTTGGCCGTTGCTAGCCTGATTCGTGGGCTTCACAAAAAATACCTCGAAAACCCTGATGAAAAGATCATCATTGAGCAAATTCACAATCTCAAAAGACGCTTGAGTATGATTAAATATATGCAACTATGCGGGGTGTTGAGCTTCTTGCTTTGCGTGATCTGTATGTACTTGATTTTCATTGAAACTCAGCCTGCAGCCAATTATGTGTTTATTGGAAGTATGTTGGCTTTGTTGATTTCCCTAGGGATTTCTTTGGTTGAAATATTGATTTCTACTCAAGCGCTCAACCTTGAGCTACAGGATATGGAGACTTTATTTCAGAATAGATCCAGTGGGTTTTGGTTTAAAAAAGATAAAAATGATGAATAAAAAGTACCGATTGTTATTGACCCTTTTTATAGGGCTGTTCCTGATTTCTTGTAATCCTTCTAGTCAGAATATCTCAGAAGGAAAAAATCCTAACGAATCACAAGGCGAAAAAAGGATTGAAGTGGTTTCATTTGATGAGGCAAAAACATTCTATTCTTGGACAGCGGACAGGATCCCAATGGTCTCAGCCCATCGGGGTGGACCCTATTCAGGCTTTCCGGAAAATTCTTTGGAAGCTTTTCAGAATGTGATCAATCATACCCCTTCGATTATAGAATTGGATGTGGCTATTACCAAAGATTCTATTTTGGTGCTAATGCATGACAATACTTTAGATAGAACGACCACAGGCAAAGGTAAAGTCAGCGATTTCACTTATGAAGAAATAAAATCACTGAATCTGGTAGATCTGGATGGCAAGGAGACAAGTTTTTTAGTTCCTACATTTGCTGAAGCTTTGGAATGGTCTAAGGGGAAAGCCTTACTGACAGTGGATGTAAAACGAGAAGTTCCTTTTGAAATGATAATAGAAGAGATAAAAAAGCAAAAAGCAGAACCTTATGCAGCGGTAATCACCTATAGCGTAGACGCGGCAAGAATTATCCATAAACTTCATCCAGATGTAATGCTTTCCGTTACCATCAGAAATGAAGAAGAACTTAAAAGATTTGAAGAATCAGGTATCCCTAATGACAGATGGATTGCATTTACGGGGACTTCCGAAAGAACGCAGGAATTCAATGAAATGCTTCATGAAAAAGGTGTTTTTACGATTCTTGGAGTTTTGGGGAATTTGGATCGCAGTGCTATTGCCAGAGGGGATCAGATTTACGCAGAATTCATCCAAAAAGGTGCAGATATCCTAGCTACTGATAGACCTATAGAGGCCGCTGAGGCGATTAAGGGATTGATTCCTGAGGAGAGTTCTAAAATGAAATACTTTAAATAATAGACACTAGACGCAAGATATGAGATTTGAGACAACAATATGACATAAGATACAAGTGTCAGAGAAACGAGAAGCAGGATGCAAGACTTGCCCAGAAAGGGCTTTTAACATTAGCATAGGGTTGCAACCCTATGCTAGGATAAAAAGATATGTTTATTTCTGCCCTGAAAAGCCTGTCCCGCATCCTTATCGGGAGGCAATTGAATGGCTGTTGGAAATAAAGAGAAATCAATAAAAAAAGTGTCAAGTAATTTTAGGACGTGAGACTAGGTCTTGTTTCTCACTTCTCATAACTCATTTCTAAAAAAAAAATATGATAATCGATTTAAGATCAGATACCCTTACCAAACCCACCGAAGGAATGCTCCAAGCCATGTGGGCAGCAGAGATTGGGGATGATGTTTTTGGGGAAGACCCAACAGTGAATACGTTGGAAGAAAAACTAGCAGGGATGTTTGGCATGGAAGCGGGATTGTTTTGTCCATCAGGTACGATGACAAATCAGATCGCTATTCGCCTACATACAGGTTTGCAGACGGAAGTGATATGCCACAAATACTCCCATATATATCTTTATGAAGGTGGAGGTATTATGTCCAATTCCCATGCCTCTGTCAAATTGCTTGATGGCAAGTATGGGAAAATCAGCCCTCAAGATATATTGGATTCCATCAACCCTGATGACGTGCATGCCGCAGAGACGACCTTGATTTCTTTGGAAAACACCATGAACAAAGGAGGTGGAAGTATTTACACTTTGGAAGAGATCAAACCAATCAAATCTATATGTGATCAGCATGGTTTGAAGCTGCATCTTGATGGCGCACGTTTGTTCAATGCTTTAGTAGAGACAAATGAAAGTCCAAAAGATTGGGGTGCTATGTTTGATACCATTTCTATTTGTTTGAGCAAAGGTTTGGGTTGCCCTGTAGGTTCGGTACTCTTAGGAACCAAAGCAGAAATCAAGCGGGCAAGAAAAGTAAGAAAATCTTTCGGTGGAGGAATGCGTCAGGCAGGTTTTTTGGCGGCAGCAGCTATCTATGCATTGGAGCATCATGTAGATAGACTCAAGGAAGATCATACGAGAGCAAGGGAGTTGGGGAAAATGTTGGAGGGTCACGCTCTGATTTCGGAAGTGTTTCCAGTAATGACCAATATAGTGATTGCCAAACTATCTGGAATTTCGCCAACCGATATGCTTCAAAAACTGGAAGAAAAAGGTATAAAAGCTGTTAAATTCGGCAAAGATCAAATTCGGTTTGTTACCCATCTTGATTTTAATGATGAGATGCTGGAACGTTTTGGGGAAAGAATAAAAGATATTGATTAGATATTTACTTTGCGATATTGGATACATGTTATGCAGAGACCTTTGATTGTGCCGCTGCACATTCAAAGGTCTTTCATGTCAGCAAGCTGTCAAAAGTCAAATAATTGCGCCAAAGTTTAATTGAAAGTATTGGATTTTCTGATTTGTACATGATATTTTTGTCTCTTACACAATGGATTTTAACTATAAATCAGGTGTTTTTCAAAAAGTAACGTTCCTTAAATTCAGCTTTTGGCTTAAAACAGTAGTTACCAAAAAAATCAAATTGTTTACCAATGAAAATCAAATTTTTAATTTTATCCATGGCTTTTTTTCTTCATAGCCATTTTTCCTCCGCTCAGAAAATAAAAATAGAAGATCAGGGGCCAGAAGTTGGCAGTATGTTTCCAGATTTCGAATATGAAACATTGGATGGAGAGAAGGTCGCGCTAGGTTCTTATTCCGACAAAGTCGTAGTAATCAATACTTGGTTTGTTGGTTGTAGTGGTTGTAAAGTAGAAGAGCCATATCTAGCAAAGCTTACTGAAGAATATAAAGACAATGACAGCGTAGTTTTTATTGCTTTGGCAATGAGTAGTCCGAATAAAATCCAAAGATATCTGGAGAGGAATGGAGATTATGGTTATCTACAGGTGAGTGTTCCTAGAAAAGAAATCTTGGAGAAATATAGGGTCGTAATTTCACCAAGTCATTTTATTGTTAAAGATGGAGTTCTTGTTGCCAAATACATCGGGTCTCCCATGGTTCCACATTATAGTAATTTGGAATTATTTCGTGAGGAAATAGAGAAAGCGGTTAAAGAATGAGTCACTAATTTACTTAAAATTGTTCTTCAATGGTTGTTAACTTTCTTGTTTTTAAAACAAATGAACACTATCAAATGAATTGTTTGAACTGCATTAAACTTTTATAGTAATTTCAATTAAAGTTTTACTGAGTATCAGGTCAATAATGGTATCTGCACTGGAGAATGTAGATAGACTCCTTTTCAATTTTGTAAACTAATCTGTGTTCAAGGTTGATCCTTCTCGACCACCATCCAGAAAGGTCATGCTTGAGGGGCTCTGGCTTTCCAGTCCCTTCAAAAGGTGTTCTCATTGAAGTTTTGATCAGTTCATTGATCTTTTTAAGGATTTTTCTGTCGGTCTGCTGCCAAAAAAGATAGTCCTCCCATCCAGTACTCAAAAAAATTATTTTCATAGGCCTGAGATAATTATTCTACGAGACTTTTTTCTTCTCCTAATCCTTTTTCAAATTCTTCAATACCCTTTAGTAAGCGTCCTGCATTTTTAGGACTTTTCAACAAATAAAAAGTTTCCTGCATGCTATCATAATCTGATTTGGACAATACGACCACATCTTCTCCGTTTGATCTGGTGACAAACAATGGTTGATGGTTGATGAAAACCTTATCTAAAAAGGACTTCAAGTTTTGTCTGAAGTTTGAGTAAGTTGTAATTTCCATAACATTCAAGTTTAAGTAAATTTAGTAATAATTTTTCATTGTACAACTTCTTGTACGATGTTGAATTTTAAAAGTTGGAATAACTTTTCTTTCTTGGGGAAATATACTGTCATTGTCTATACTTATTGTTAATTTTCAGTTTCAAATTTCACCATTCAAATGATAAACAACACCCCACTAGCAGAAAGAATGCGTCCAATTAGGTTGGAAGACCTTATTGGCCAAGAGCATCTTTCGGCGCCAACATCCTTTTTGCATAAAGCTATCAAAAGTGGTAATGTACCTTCTTTGATACTTTGGGGACCTCCTGGGGTAGGGAAAACGACCATTGCCAACATCATTGCCAATGAAATCAAAGCGCCTTTTTATACTTTGAGCGCTATTAGTTCAGGAGTAAAAGATATCAGGGAGGTGATAGAAAAAGCCAGGTTCCAGATGGGTGTAGTGCTTTTTATAGATGAAATCCATCGCTTCAATAAATCTCAGCAAGATGCATTGCTTGGAGCGGTAGAGAAGGGGGTGATTCGGTTGATCGGTGCCACTACCGAGAACCCTTCTTTTGAGGTCAATGCTGCTTTGTTGTCAAGATGTCAGGTGTTTACGTTAAATCCTCTCGGGAAACCCGAATTGGAGGCAATGTTGATTCAGGCTTTGGAAAAGGATGTTTTCCTCAAGAAAAAAACTGTAGAATTAAGGGAAACCGAAGCTTTACTGAGACTTTCTGGTGGTGATGGGAGGAAATTATTGAATCTCTTTGAAATTGTCATAGAAGGAATCAATGAAGATCCATGTGTCCTTACCAATGAAATCGTGACTACGATAGCCCAGCAAAAAGTAGCACTTTATGATAAGTCTGGTGAGCAGCACTATGATATCATTTCTGCATTTATCAAGTCTATCAGGGGATCAGATCCGAATGCTGCAGTCTATTGGCTTGCCAGAATGATCGAAGGCGGGGAGGACGTCAAATTTATCGCAAGACGATTGGTTATCTTAGCTTCTGAAGATATTGGCAACGCAAATCCCAATGCATTGCTTTTGGCAACCAACTGTTTTGATGCAGTGAAAATCATCGGTTATCCTGAGGCAAGAATCATTCTTTCACAATGTGTGACATATTTGGCAAGCTCTGCAAAAAGCAATGCTTCTTATATGGCTATCAACAAAGCCCAGGCATTGGTAAGGGAAAAAGGAGACCTTTCTGTCCCGCTTCATCTTCGCAATGCGCCTACCAAGCTTATGAAAGATTTGAATTATGGCAAAGAATACAAATATTCACATGATTACGAAGGCAATTTTGTTGCTCAGGAGTTTTTGCCAGAAGAAATCAAAAACCTCAAGCTTTATGATCCCGGGAATAATGCAAGGGAAAATGAGCTAAGAAAATACCTGAATTCAAAGTGGAAAGGGAAGTATGGATATTGATTAAAGAAACTTGAATTCATCTACCTTTTCGATTTTTTGTTTCAAATTATTGATTTTAAGTAACTCTTTCATGATTTCTATAGAATAATTAAAAATCTATTCTATCTTGAATGGTAAAAATATTTAATGTCTATTAATCATTGATATCAAAGCCTATGATGCTACAACTAATCAAATTGGAATTGACAAAAACCATGCGATCCACTTCCTTTGCCAAATCGGTTTTGGTGGCTGTTTTTCTTGGGTTTTTGGCAGTATTGCTTCTTTCTTATTTACTGATTTTAGGCTTGGTACTGAAAGAGGTGATAGAGGAGGTTTTCAAGACAACAGACACACTCAGCGTGTTGAATTCATACCTGATTTACTTTTTTCTATTTGAATTTATGATCAGGTATTTCACCCAAAAGCTTCCAGTAATTGAACTTGAGCGCTTCTTGCATTTACCTATAAAGAAAAGTAGGATTATCAATTTCCTTTTGGGAAGATCATTTGTGTCTCCATTATCGTTGATAGCATTGCTACTTTTTACACCTTTCGCATTCAGGGTAATTGCACCAGAATATGGAAGTCAAGGTGCGTGGACTTGGTTGTTCTCCATCTTACTTGCAAGCTGGTCACTTCATTGGTTTATGTTGTGGTTCAAGCAAAAATTTGAAGATAGCTTTATAGGCTTGATAGTCACCTTTGCAGTGATTTTATTAGGAGTTGGATCTAGTTATTATGGATGGTTCAATTTGGGAGAATTGATTAAGCCATTTTTCGACTACTCATTGACGTCAATTATTCCAGTGGCATGTTTGCTTGGCTTGTGCATCGGTATGTATTGGCTTGCATATTCCTTTTATACCAAAAATGCATACCTCGAAGATCTTGCAAAAGAAGAAGAGGTTAGGTTTGTCAATTCAAATTTTGGGATTTTTGACCGTTTTGGTTTGGCTGGTGAGCTTGCAAATTTAGAGTGGAAATTGATCATTAGGCATAAAAAGAGCAGAACCTATCTCATGTTGGCTGGCTTCTTTCTTTTGTATGGATTGATATTTTATACCAATCCCCTCTATAAGTCCGTTGATGGATTTAGTCACATGTTTGTATTTGTTGGGACATTTATTACAAGCATTTTCATGTTGCAATATGGTCAGCTTTTCTTGAGTTGGAATTCCGCAAATTTTGATTTCTTCCTCAATAAACGAGGAGGAGTGGAGGCATTGGTCAAAGGGAAGTACTTGCTTTTTGTGGCCACTTCTGCATTTTGTTTTTTGGCATCTGTTCCTTATGTTTATTTCGGTTGGGAAATACTATTGATCCACCTAGCCACTTTCTTATTCAATATGGGAGTAGTCATCCATTTGGTGATCTATCTTTCGCTTTGGAAACCAAAACCTATGGATCTCAACAAAGGGGCTATATTCAATTATGAAGGTGTTGGAATCGCACAGTTTCTGATGATGCTTCCGATTTTCTTGGGGCCTTATGTAGTATATTTTCCTTTTGCCTTATTGATCAACCAATATGCTGGATTGTTGGCGCTGGGAATTACTGGGGTCATTGGTATTATAGCAGGACCATATTTATCTTCCTTTCCTGTTAATAAAGTATTAAAAAACAGATATGAAATTTCATCCGCATTTAGACAAGAATTATGATCACAATAACTAACCTTCAGAAAAAATACAAAGATATTGTTGTATTGGATGTTGAGACATTAGAAATCCCAAAATCAGAATGTTTTGGTTTGGTGGGTAATAATGGTGCAGGTAAAACTACACTTTTCAGGATTATTCTTGACTTGGTACGTGCCACTTCCGGAAATGTAATTATCGATGGAGAAGATGTAAGCAAATCAGAAGATTGGAAATCCAAAGTTGGCGCTTATCTTGACGAACACATGCTTTTGTCTTACCTGACGGCAGATGAGTATTTCGAAACTTTAAGAAAGATATATGGACTGTCTGTGGAGGATTTGGCGCTTCACCTTGCCAAATTCGATGAGCTGTTCAACGATGAAATCAGAGGAAAGAAAAAGTATTTGAGAGATTTGTCAAAAGGGAATATCAAAAAGGTTGGTGTCGCAGCAGCTATGATGGGAAACCCACAGGTAGTCATGCTTGACGAACCTTTTGAAAACCTGGATCCAAGTTCACAGAATAGACTGAAAAAATTGATTCTTCAGGAAAAAGAGCTTTCCCAAATCACTTTCTTGATTTCCAGTCACGACTTGAATCACGTAACAGATATTTGCGAAAGAATAGTCTTGTTGGAAAAAGGTAAAGTAATCAAAGATCTTAAGGATAAGTCTTTGATGGTCGGAGAGTTGAATGAATATTTTGGGACTTGATGTAAATTAGAATTTGAGAAATTGAAAAAGAGATTTGCTGGACTGGTAAATCTCTTTTGTTTTTCTAGCAAGTCATCATTCGCTTTGAAACTTAACACTTTTCAGACCGGTATTTTGGATAAGGTCTCCCTTTGCATTAATTTTCAATACTCAATTGAATCATTTGTGAAAAAGGAAAGAAGAGCATTTATCAAAAAAATCACTTTGGCATCTTTGGCTTCGGCTTTGGGAGCGGAAATTGTATTCGCGAAGAATTTGCCCAAAGATTATATACCTGTTTTCCTTGAAGAGCAAGATAGCCTAAAGGCATTTGGTAAAGATTCTGCTCTGAAGGTACTCAATGACCGGCCATGGAATATTGAGACTCCCATTCACTTGCTTGATGATAAGGTTACCCCTGCAGACAAAATGTTTGTCAGAAACAATGGTTCAATTCCTGATAAAATTGATATCTCCACTTGGTCATTGACATTAAAAGGGGAGTCGGTACAAAAGGAAAAAAGCTATACGCTTTCCGAATTGAAAAATAAATTCAAAAATTACACCTACCAACTTACCTTGGAATGTGGTGGTAATGGGAGAGGGGAATTTTATCCACCTACAGAAGGAAATCAATGGGGGCAAGGTGCGGTTTCCTGTGCTTTGTGGACCGGAATCAGGTTGAAAGATCTCTTAGAAGATGTGGGTATCAAAAAGGATGCAGTCTATATTGGATATCATGGCGTAGATGCTCATCTTAGTGGTGATCCAAAAAAAGAAGCCATTTCGAGAGGAATTCCAATCAAAAAGGCCATGCAAGACGAGACTTTGTTGGCTTTTCAGATGAATGGTAAAGAAATCCCAATGGCTCATGGTTATCCTTTGAGATTAGTCGCAGGTGGTTATCCAGCTTCAGCATCGGGAAAATGGCTAAAAGCTATTTCTGTAAGGAATATAGTACATGATGGAGCAAAGATGGAATCACCATCTTACAGAGTTCCGATAGAGCCCATTGAGCCCGGTACACAAACGGCTGCCGAAAACATGCGAATCATAGAATCCATGCCCGTCAAATCTTTGATCACCCATCCTAAATCTGGAGCAGAGTTTTCTATAGGCAAAACACTTGAAATTAGAGGGCATGCTTGGGCAGGTGAGGAAGAAGTAAGTAAAGTTGCCTATTCAATAGATTTTGGTGCCACTTGGCAATCTTGCAATCTTGACAAGCCAGTGAATAGGTTTGCTTGGCAGCATTTTCAGACAAATATCAAATTCCCAAAAAAGGGATATTATGAAATTTGGGTGATGGCAACTGATGAAAATGGAAATAGTCAACCTATGGTAGTTCCTGGGTGGAACCCAAAAGGTTACCTCAACAATGCTTGTCACAGAATAGCCGTAAAAGTAAGCTGAAATGAAAGAAGAGGATATTAAGAGAATGATCCGATTTGTGTCAATTTTGGGTTTTTTATTGCTTTTTTTGGTGCTTTCTTCCATTGGAGTTGTCTTGATGTTACAATACCAGCCTGACTTGGTACAAGGCTGGCTAGCCAAAGAAAAATCTCGAAATTCAGAACAGATTAATGAAGCCTTTCAAGATGAATGGACACCTGAGAAATTGGAAGAAGTGGGTTTGGTCGAAGGAGAAGGGCTTCAATTGGTTTTGGCTAATTGTACCAACTGTCATTCTGCAAAGCTCGTTACCCAGAATAGATTCACCCGTGAAGGATGGATACAAGTGATTCGCTGGATGCAGGAAACACAAGGGTTTTGGGAATTGGGAGAGAATGAAGATGCCATCGTTGACTATCTTTCTACCCATTTCGCTCCAGAAGCACAAGGACGTAGAATGCCACTGGAAGTGGAATGGTATAGTTTAGAGTGAAAATGGATACGAGATGCGAGAGACTAGAAGCTAGAGATTAGATAGGAGATAGAAGACACAAGATTCAAGACAAAATGTAATCAACCCCTATGGACCTGTCCCGACGGATGACGGGTTAAACCTTGAATACTTGGCCGTGACGGAGCCCTGGGTCGCAACCCGGGGAATAATGATGATACAGGAAACAACAAGCCCAGATGGGATTGAACATTTTTAATTCCGAATTGATTTTCATATTATAATGTGATTTTTTATTGATTTTTAATTCAGTTTTGTCTATTTTTATTGAAAATCACATTATAATGACAATTCAAGAGATTGGAATTTATATAAGAGAGCGTAGAAAGATGCTGGAAGTCACTCAGCCTGATTTGGCAGAGATGGCAGGTATCAGTATAAACACCTTATACAAAATAGAAAGAGGAGTGGCGAATCCTTCCGTAAAAGTGCTTAAAAAAATAGGTGATATTCTAGGGTTGGAAATTTCGATAGGATTAAAAAAAATAAATGATCGATGAAACAGGCAAATGTGTTTCGAAATGGTGGATCAAGTTCCTGCGAATGAACATTTGACTATGCAAATAGCCAAGCAGTTGTATGGGATAAAAACTGCGGAAAATGCACTTGTATTTTTTCAAAATGGAGAGCCCGCGTATATGACGAAAAGATTTGATGTCTTGAAAAATGGGAAGAAATTGGGAATGGAAGATTTTGCGAGTCTTGCAGGAAAGACAAAGCAAACTAATGGGGATGAATTTAAATACAATTATAGTTATGAAGGTATAGCAGATCTTATCAAACAATATGTGCCTTCAGCTCCAATAGCATTGGAAAACTTCTACAGATTGTTGTTGTTCAATTTCCTATTCTCCAATGGAGATGCACATTTAAAAAATTTCAGCATTTTGGAAACAAAAGCAGGTGATTACCAATTGAGTCCCGCTTATGACCTTATCAATACGAGGCTTCATGTTAATGATCCGGAACTTGCATTAAAAGGTGGGCTGTTTAAGAATGATTATTATACAGAAAGTTATGAAGCGAATGCTTTCTATGCCTATGATGACTTTCTATGAATTTGGGATAAAAATCGGAGTTTTGAAACAGAGGGTTTTAAAAATAATGAGTGGGTTTTCATCCGAAAAACCAGAAGTTCAGTCATTGGTGAAAAGGAGTTTTTTAAATGAAGAAGCCAAAAATATTTATCTTCAAACCTATAAGGAAAAGCTCAAGGCCTTAAATTTTTCTTTTATTGGACCTATCTCAGGTTAGTGAATGGTTAATCAGAATTGATTGAAAATCATCTTTTATTTACCAAAATGTCAATAAAAAAACTCCCTGAATCTCCGAAAGCTCAAAAAGTTTCGGGGGATTCAGGGAGTTTAGGTTGTGGAGCTGGCGAGATTCGAACTCGCGTCCAGATAGGGAAACACCGTACCGTCTACATGTTTAGTCACCTGTTGGGTTTTCGACGATATGCTGCTGGATGACACACCTACATATCACTTATCTACTAGATTTTCGCATCTGCTTAGTAGTATCACAGACACTAGTCCTAACATTTCGACACCTCAGAATCAACCTCGAAAGGACGAAAGGTTGCGAGATGTGGCCGGGGAATCTCTATCGAGGCTCAACCCTTTAAGCGTTATCTATTTCCCGTAAGGGATAGATTAGGCAGCCATGGCGTAATTAGATTCGCCAATTATGGTTCGTATGAATTATTCACAGACGTACATACTCCACCTGACATGCGAGCCCGATCCTTACACCTACTGTCAAAACCGGTCAGCCCCATTGTTTTCCAATTAGGATGACAAATATAAGGGAAATAAAGTTCCTGCTATCGATTTTATGATTGTAAGATTGAAAAATTAAAAAATTGGGAACTGCTAAAAAGTTTATGTTTTGTTTGAATGTTGTAAAGTTACAAGGTTTGAAGGTTAGGTAGTTCCTGGGTTTGGAAGATTCTTCGTACATCGTACTTTGAACATTGTACATAATACAGCGTACCATAAAAAAATCTATCCGTATGTTCTTATCAAAAATGGTTGTGATCAATTTTTGGGATTGCTATCTTAGGCCTCAAATATCCTCACTATGAAAAACACCACCCCATTTATTTTGTCTTTTTTCTTGTTGATTTTGGTTCTGTCTTGCGGACAAAAAGAACAAAGATTTAAAATCAAAGTAAGTAGCTCTGTGGCACAGCCTATGGCAATAATCAGCCTGACGAAAGAAGATTTGCCAGAGTTGTTTGACAAAAATTTTGAAGAGAATTTAAGTGTGGTTGAAATGGACAGTGATGCTTTAATTACTTACCAATGGGCGGGGGACGAGTTGTTGTTAGGGCTCGGATTTGAGGCTGGAGAAGAAAAGATTATTTTGATTTCTACGAATAATGAACCGCAAAGCAAACCAGACATTAGTACTTTTTCCAGATTTGTGCCCGAAAGGACAGATGATTTTGCTTGGGAAAATGACAAGGTAGCATTCCGAACTTATGGACCCAATGCCAGGGATTTGGTTTTGGAAGGTAAAAGTGGAGGGACTTTATCTTCAGGAATAGATGCATGGCACAAAAAAGTGAATTATCCGATTATAGACAAATGGTATGACAAAGAGTTGAATACTTCTGGGACATATCACAAAGACGATGGAGAGGGTGCTGATTTTTACCATGTAGGAAGTAGCCGTGGTGTAGGGAGTTCGGGGTTTTGGGCAGGAGATACGCTTTTTGCAGCAGTGAATTTTACAGATTATGAAATTTTAGCAAACGGTCCATTGAGGACAGTTTTCAAACTCCATTATGCACCTTATGATGCAAAAGACTTGAAAATCAAAGAAACAAAGACTATCAGCATAGATTTGGGTAGCAATTTTTCCAAATATGAAATCAAGGTTGAAGAGGCAGATGGAAAAGAGTTGCCTTATCTTACAGCTGGCATCACATTACATGATAAAAAAGGAGAAATTTTCGTGAATACTGACAAAGGTTATTTTGCGCAATGGGAACCTATGTCTGGAACGGAAATCGGAACTGCTATTGTCGTCGTCGACCCTATTGAAGGTTACAAAGAGCATATCACCGATTATGTAGATCAAAGTCAATTGTTGGTTCATGTCAAACCAAGAAATGATAGCTTTACATACTATGCAGGCTTTGCATGGGATCAAGCAGGTGAGATTACCAGCATAACTGAGTGGGAAAAATACCTCTCGGAATTTTCAGATAGACTCAAAAATAAACCTGTGATTGAAGTTTTGGATTGATTTTCAATTATTTGCTATGGCTGTTGGGATAGTTTTTTAGATGGCAGCCTTAGAGGAAAGTGAAATTGACTCATCTAACTTCACTTTTCCTTGCATAGCCATTCTAAAATTGAAACCTTTGCAAATCAAAAAAAAAACAAGTTTTGAGAAAATTACTCTTTTTGGCAATTCTATTCTTGCCACTAGCGACAGAAGCCCAGATTTTGAACATCGAAAGGTCAAGGATTGAAAAAGACACTTCAAAAGTTTTTATGTTCAAAGCCGTAGCTGGTCTGAATGTTTATAACAGAAGTGCTGCTGCAGACGATCCTGTAAACCTTTTTGGATACAATTTAGATGTAAATGCTTTATATTACCCCGGTAAACATGGTTTTATGTTTATTTCAAAGTTTGATTATTTGAAAATTAATGATTCTGATTTTCTAAATTTTGGGATGATGCATGGAAGGGTTAATTTTTTAAGAGAGAATACCACCAATTATGAAACATTCATCCAATACTCATTTGATAATTTCCGAGGGTTGGATCCAAGATGGATTGCTGGTGGTTCTGTAAGGCATACTTTTGTCAAGACAGATAAAATTACCTTGTTATTTGGAATAGGTGGGATGTATGAGTTTGAAAAATGGCAGGTTCCGAATTCCGACGACTTTGTTGAATTGAGCCTATTCAAAAGTTCTAATTACGTCACATTCAGGGCAACGATCAACGACTTTGTAGATTTCAACATGGTCAATTATTATCAAGTTGGTTATGACAGAAGTATTTCGGGTTTTAGAAACAGAATCAGCAATTCGACTATCCTCAATACAAGACTGAATGAAAAATTTTCGATCACCAACACTTTTGAAATATCTTATGAAGATAGGCCTGTTGTGCCAATCACCAATGTGATCTATGCTTTCAAAACGGGTCTCTCAATAAATTTTTAAAAAATTTAATTGGGCACATAATCAGAGAATTGATTAAAATTTATAACCGAAATATGCTTCCACCAAAGGCTAGTTTCCAATAATTTTATATCTTGCAGGGATGGAAAATTTTGTTGTTTCAGCTAGAAAGTATAGACCTTCCAATTTCAAAAGTGTAGTAGGCCAAAGCCATATAACTACTACTTTGAAAAATGCGATCAAAAACAATCATTTGGCGCAGGCATTTCTGTTTTGTGGGCCAAGAGGAGTTGGGAAGACTACCTGTGCGAGGATTTTGGCAAAAACCATCAATTGTGAAAATCTGACAGCTGATTTTGAAGCGTGCAATGAATGTGATTCTTGTAAAGCTTTCAACAACAACGCATCCTTCAATGTGCATGAACTGGATGCTGCTTCAAACAACTCCGTGGATGATATTCGAAATCTAGTCGAGCAAGTCCGCTATGCACCGCAACAAGGTCAGTACAAAGTGTACATTATTGATGAGGTTCACATGCTTTCAAATCAGGCTTTCAATGCTTTTTTGAAGACTTTGGAAGAGCCTCCCAAGTATGCTATTTTTATATTGGCGACTACTGAAAAGCATAAAATAATACCTACGATTCTCTCACGTTGTCAGATTTTTGATTTCAACAGAATCCAAATCAAGGACATTGCTGAGCATTTGACCTATATTTCTTCGGAAGAAAAAATTGAATATGAAGATGAAGCCTTAAGGCTGATTGCTACAAAGGCTGATGGAGCATTGCGTGATGCTTTGTCGATTTTTGATCTGATCGTCACCTATTCGGCAGGGAATAAACTGACATATCAAGAGACGATTTCTAATCTTCACATTCTTGATTATGATTATTATTTCAAAGTCGTAGATGCGCTTATCGCTGAAAGTATAGGCCAAACTTTATTGATTTTTGATGAAATCCTGAAAAAAGGATTTGACGGACATAACTTTATCGTGGGGCTCAATGAGCATCTTCGTGATTTGTTGGTCTGCAAGGATGAAGCTACAGTAGAGCTTATTGAAGTTTCAGAGGGTGCTAAAATGCGCTATTTGAAACAATCAAAAGAGACATCTTTATCTTTTTTACTGTCTGCGATGAATATTTGTAATCAATGCGATATTCACTATAAAGCCAGTAAAAATCAAAGATTGCATGTGGAATTGGCTTTGATGAAGCTGGCTAAGTTGAATCAGGCGATTTCACTCGCAGTATTGGCTCAAGAAGACACAAAAAAAAAAGCCTAACAGCTCAGTCTGAAACCACTGCACCAGCGCCAAGTTCGATCAAAGAAGCAGCGAATCCTTTTGGTGCAAAAAAGTCTCCAGTTCAAAAAACCATTGCAATACCTTCATCTATTCAGGATGCCAAAAAAATGGCAGCTGAAAAGCCAGTCGTCCAAGAATCAAAAGTAGTAGAGCCTGATATCAAAGAGGAAGTCAATCAGCTTGCGGAAGTTTTTGATGAAAATAAACTGAAGAATGTCCTACATGAAATGGTCGAGGAATATAAAAAAGACCATAAAAACCTAGAAGTGACAGTCCTCAAACAACCCCATAAACTGGAAGGTGAGCATATCACATTTTTTCTGAATGGAGAGATTCAGGAAGATATTTTTGCGAAGAACAGACCTGTCGTAATGAATATAATCAGGAGAAGGTTGAATAATTACAATGTGACCATCTCTGCACAAATACAAGAAGATGCCGTGCCAGAAGGCAAGAGACTTTACACATCTTCAGACAAGCTGAATTACCTTTTGGAGAAGCATGGTGCTTTGCGAGAGTTGCAGCGGAAATTTGGGTTAGAGACAGATTTCTAAAAATCCACGCCAATCCCAAAATTGATCAAGTTTTGAACCTGAATGGCAGGTCCTTTAGTCTCGTCAGACCTCGTGATCAAGACTCTTTCATCATAGATCAATATAGTTTCAATACGGGTTGTAATGAATCGGTTTACTTTCATGCTGATAACAGAGTTCATGTTTACGACCAGATTCCCTAACTTTTCGTAATTGGAAAAAAGGTTGAGATCCATTTTCCATCTTATATTCTCGAGAATCTGAATGTCGGTCGATGAAGTCACAGACATACCTGCTTCTGCCCGGACCACTTCTCCAGGTATCACTCCGAAAGCTCCTGCGCGGCTAAGGGAGTCATCCATGACAATCGTAAATCTTCCAGTAAATGGAGATCCAATCACCGAGATTTTATCATTGTTTTTCATTTCCCTTTTATAGTTCAACCCCGTTGACGATTGTATATAAGCCGGTGCGAATAAGTCTGATATTTTTGTTCTAGCATCCAATTCGGCTCCACTAGGCCTAAAGTATCTGTACCCTGAGAGTAACTGTGTCCTTGCATCTATTTGTGTAGAAAGGTACCATTTGGGAGTGAGTTCGCGTCCATATTTACTGATAAAAACAAAGTTGTCGTTTGTTTTTCTGTTGGCAAATCTCCTGTCACTTTGTCTATTGAAGCCAAAGCTGACTGTAAGGTTGTTGTCCCATATTTTTTTATCTTTTTGGAAATTCGCAAAAAGATTCACGCCTGTATTCAAAGCCATATTGCTGGCTCCACCTGCAGACCAATTGGTCAAGCTCACTTGCTGAATGCTAAGGTTAAAATTCCCACCTTTCTTCCAATATTTAGGTTGCTCAGCTCTAAGTATTATCACCGAGTCGCCAAGCATAATGATGGTTTCACCATTGATGATGAGGGTATCAGCAAGTTGGATGTCATCTTGAGCCTGACTTTGTGCTGTAAAAGCGAACAAAGCAAATAAAATTAAAAACAGCTTTCTGATCATGATTCAAATATATTTGACTTTTGTGATTTATGGTCTATAAATCGTCAGTTTTTGCCCAAGCTGAATATTATCATTGTTAAGATTATTCCATTTTTTGATTTCTTCTACTCTTACACCATATTTTTGGCTAATCCTAAATAGATTTTCCCCTTTGATCACTGTATGTACAATTCTTGAATTTTCAGGGCTCTTATTTACTTCTTGGTTTACTGGAGGACTTGTTTGTGTTTGAGGATTGCTTGTAGGGATGGCCTGCTGGGTTGTCACAGGTTTATTGGCAATGTTTTGTTGGTTAAGTGGAAGGATCTTAATGTCCTCGCTTCTTTTTCTATGTTCTTGAAGGTTCAAAACCATACCCGGCACCAAGTGATTGTCGGCTCTGATTCTATTCTTTGCTTTGAGTGCAGCCAGTTTAATACCATACTTTTGGGAAATAGACCACAAAGTTTCCCCTTTTTTTACAACATGGATTTCCGCTTCTGCTTTTGTACTCTTTTGTGCTGTGTAATAGTATTCTCCAGCTTTTACAGGTTCTTTTTTGTCCAAATCATTGATTCGACGAAATTTACCAGTTCTCATGCCGATTTGGTCGGTAAACTCATCCTGCGTAGTACTGGCAGCAGCTTGTACAGCCTCAATATCATTGACCAAAATTTGGTTTGGTTGTGTTGCTTTGGCAGTGTTTCCGGATACCTTTGGATAGGTAGTGGCCTGTCTTAATGATTGGCTGTACCTAGTGTCTTGGTAGTTGATCTCGGATGCAGGTGCAGCTGAGGTAGCTTCCGAAATAGCAGGTCTTGGTGTCAATCCACTTTTTAGATAAATTATCGAATAAGGCTTGTCTCCTGGGATGGAGCCCTTGCTTGTCCATTTGTTATATTCTTTTAGATGGTCTTCGGATACATTGAGTCGAGAAGCTACAGCCTTGAGTGTGGTGGGGCCTTGGATACTAATTTCTTCAAGATAGCCAGTGTTCGATACTAACTGAACGTTATTTCCTTCAAAAGCAACTTTGTGGGCTAGGAATTTCTTGAAATACCAATGGGTATTTCTGTCAAGTTCTACTACCTTTTTGCCATTGTATTGCGTGCCGAAGTATGATTTTGCACCTCCCAAACCCATTTGGTATGCGACAAGCCCACACATCCAATTGTTGAATTGAGCATTATTTTTCTTTAGGTATCTAGCAGCACCTTGTGTGGAGGAGACAATGTTTTTTCTTTCATCAATCTGACTGTCAACACGTAGAAAAACCTCTTCAGCCGTTCCTTTTTTGAATTGCCAAAAACCTACTGCATTGGAAGTAGACACTGCATCTGCGATTAAGCTACTCTCTTGGATTACCAAGTATTTCAAATCTGTGGGAACTCCTTCTTTCTGCAGTTCTCGCTCGATTATTGGCATATAAAGATTGACCCTTTCCAATTTCGTTTTGAAATAGGTTGGATTTCTGTAAAGGGCATCGACATCAAGTTGGATTTCTCTTCTGGCTTGTTCATTGAGTCGCAAAGTAAGGTCAGCAAACCTCATTTCCTTTGGGACTTGGGGTGTTTGTGCTATTGCATGGCTGGAAGTCAGCAGCAATAGTAAGATTACAAACAAGTTGTTGAAAATATAATTTAGATTGTTTGTTTTCATAATTTTCTCGCTAACATGATTCCATCACGAATGGGAAGTAGTACGTTTTCTACTCTCGGATCATCTTGTACCATTTTATTGTACTCCAACAATATTTTTGTGTCTTTGTCCACCTTTTTGCCTTCTTCCACCAATATTTTACCCGACCAAAGGACATTGTCAGCCAATATTACACCGCCCGGATTCATTCTATCTATGATTAGATTGTAGTAATTGATATAGTTTGCCTTATCGGCATCGATGAAAACCATGTCGAAATTCCCTTCCAATTGCGGGATAAGATCTAAGGCATTTCCCAATCGGTAATCAATCTGATTCGCAAGCCCTGATTTTTCAAAAAATCCCCTCACCATAGGTGCAATTTCATCATTGATATCCAAAGTGATCAATTTCCCTTCTTTTCCCAAGCCCCTAGCCATACAAATTCCCGAATAACCTGTATAAGTACCGATCTCCAAAATTGTTTTTGGATTCAAAAGTTTGGTGATCAGTTCTAAGGTTTTTCCCTGTAGATGTCCTGAGAGCATTCTTGGCATCATTACTTTGGTGTGCGTTTCCCGAGAGATATACTGGAGTAATTCATCTTCTTCCGAAGTATGGGTTTCGCAATATGCCAATAACTCAGGTGCTATAAATTCCATTTTATCGAGGTAAATAGGTGAGAAAGCTTAATTGATCCAGAGCAAAAACTTCATTTGCTATTTCCAATAGATCTTCAGCTGTGGTTAGTCTAATAGTGTCAAAGATACTGTCCAAAGAATCAACTTTTCCCTTGTCCAATAAATTTTTGCCAAAAACCAACATCAATGCAGCATAATTTTCTTCTGCCATGGCCATTTGACCTATGGCCTGCTCTTTTGCCATGTGAAGTTGCATGATGCCAAGTTTTTGGGTCCGCAACTTTTCCATTTCTTTCAGTACCAATTTCTTGGCTCGATTGACAGTGTTTTCCTCAGTACCGAAGAATATC
This sequence comes from Belliella calami, assembly GCF_022549695.1. Classification (GTDB taxonomy): domain Bacteria; phylum Bacteroidota; class Bacteroidia; order Cytophagales; family Cyclobacteriaceae; genus Belliella; species Belliella calami. The sequence goes on from NZ_JAKZGS010000009.1 coordinate 150,125, forward strand.
CCCAAAAAGCCTGTGTCGGAATAAGTTTGATAGGAAGATTCTACTGCATAGACATATCCATGCTTTTCGCGCAAGGAAAGATTGAGCCTCGAATTCATACTAGGCCCACCCAAAATGTTGTTTAAAAGATAAAGCTTAAACCTTTTGGGATCATAGATCGAAAAGGCAGGTTTGCCTATCGCGCAATGCGCTTGTGTAATATCTTTTTCTATAACCTTGGATTTTGGCGTGTATTGGTCGTAGCCGCTTCGGATGTATAGACTTCTCTTGGCAGGTATGGAAGTGAGGTAGCCTTCGACTTGGTTTAGAACTTTCTTGAAACTGATATTTCCCACTACCGAGAACACTATGTTTGTAGTGTCCATTCTGCTCGATATGAAGTTAAAAAAATCCTGTTGGCTAAATTTCCCAACCGTTTCTTCTGTCCCAAGGATGTTTCTTCCCAAAGCATGGCCTTCGAATACCAGCTCGTCAAATTCATCCTGAATAGCATCTTCGGGAGAATCCCTATACATAGCCATTTCTTCCAAGATGACTTGCCTTTCTTTTTCGATTTGTTTTTCCGGAAAAGTACTGTTGAAGGTGATATCACAGAGCAATTCAGCCGCTTTGTTGAAGTGTTCTTTCAATATGGTGGCGTAAAAACAGACTTTTTCTTTCGTCGTATAGGCATTGAGTTCGCCACCAAGTGACTCTAGGCGATTGATAATATGAAATGCTTTTCGTTTTTTGGTGCCTTTGAAAGCCATGTGTTCCCAAAAATGAACAAGGCCTTCCTGTTCTTTGGACTCATCTCGGCTGCCAATATTCAATATAAAACCTGAATGAACCATCCGAGTGTGTGGGACTTCCATGTGGATGATTCTGATTCCGTTTGGTAATTCTTTAAGGTTGTATTGCATCAGTAATGTTTTCGCAATTAATGTACAAAATTATAATAGTTTTTGAGTTGTTTGAGTATATGAAAGGTTTATTGGCTGGTTTTCAAAAAATAGTAGGAAAAGATACCAAATCTTCTTCGAATTCATGGTCTCGGCTTCTGTAAAAATCTTTGATTGGGAAGGATAGAAGAAATAGTAAAAGTATATTTGTGAATCTGTGAAGGATTAATCACTAAATTCCTTGGTTAGTCTCTTCACATACCAAAATGATTATGATTCTGATCCTTGGTTTGTGTCCCCACAGACCAATAGAAATATTTTCTCCATCCTTGGTCTGTGTCCTCACAGACCAATAGAAATATTTCCTCCACCCTTGGTCTGTGTCTCCACAGACCATTAGAAACATTTTCTCTCCTTGGTTTGTGTCCTCACAGACCAATAGAGTGTCCTCACAGACCAATAGTGTGTCCTTATAGACCAATAAATTTGGATTAAAAACGTAAAAAATAAAGTAAAATGAAATACAGCCCACTTTCAAAAGAATTCTATATCAATAACCGTAAAAAGCTGGCAGAAAAATTACCGGCAAAATCTGTTGCGGTCTTACATTCTAATGATATCATGCCCACAAATGCAGATGGGACGATGCGTTTTAGACAAAATAATGATATTTTTTATCTTTCAGGAATAGACCAGGAGGAATCCATATTGGTGATTTGTCCAGATTTTCCAAACCCAGATATGAGAGAAATTTTGTTTGTACGGGAGACAAACGAGCATATTGCAATTTGGGAAGGTCATAAATATACCAAAGAGGAGGCTTTTGCTGCATCAGGAATTGAAAATATCCAATGGGTAGCAAACTTTGACAGTGTTTTCAACAGCTTGATGGCATTGAGCGAAAATGTATATTTGAATACAAATGAACACCTTCGGGCAGATGTGCAGGTACAAAGCAGGGATGCTCGATTTATCAATAATTGCAAAGAGAGATATCCACTTCATACCTATCGCCGTGTGGCTCCTCTGATGCATCAGCTCAGAGCTGTAAAGGAGCAGGAAGAAATCGATCAGCTTCAGATTGCCTGTGATATTACAGAAAAGGGATTTAGGAGAATTCTTTCATTTGTAAAGCCTGGAGTGACTGAATACGAGATAGAAGCGGAGTATATCCACGAATTTATCCGAAATAGAAGTAGGGGGTTTGCTTATGAGCCGATTATCGCATCAGGGTCGAATGCCTGTGTACTGCACTATATTGAAAATAAAGAAGTATGCAAAGATGGTGACTTGATTTTGTTTGATGTAGGTGCGGAATATGGAAACTACAATGCAGATATGTCCCGAACTATCCCTGTCAATGGTAAATTCACCAAAAGACAAAGGGCTGTGTACGATGCTGTGTTAAGGGTTCAAAGAGCTGCTATGGATATGCTAAGACCTGGGGTGAATATTCAGGATTATCACAAAGAAGTTGGCTTGATCATGCAATCGGAATTGGTAAGCTTGGGATTGATAGACCAGACCGATATCAAAAATCAGGATCCAAAATGGCCAGCTTACAAAAAATACTTTATGCATGGCACTTCCCATCATTTGGGATTGGATGTGCATGACGTAGGTACGATGCACGAACCAATTACACCAGGCATGGTTTTTACTGTTGAGCCGGGGATATATATTCAGGAAGAAGGCTTAGGGATTAGGTTGGAAAATGATATCCTGATCCAAGAAAATGGATACTTAGATCTAATGCGAAATATTCCTATTGAGGCTGAGGAGATAGAAGAGCTGATGGGAAGTCGGAAAAGTAGTTAAGTAAGATGCTTCTTTTCATATTTTAATGTAATTTCATCTGAAAACTATAAAAAGTAAAAACCCGCTTCATTTTTGGAGCGGGTTTTTACTTTTTTAAGTAGATTTCATAAAATCAGGTTTATTGATTTTGACTTTTTTAAAATTTTTAGCAGAAAATGATTTTTTGGGTTTGATTTGGGTTGTGTTTTTGGTATTTATAACAGAGTCTTAATGTTGTCGGCGTAATTTTCATCTGTTTTTCTTGTACTTTCTGTAAATTTTCTGTGTTATCGTTATTTTTTTGATTAAAAAAACTGATAAATGTTGTCTTTTATAAAATCATAGTTAAATTTGAAAGCATAATATCAGTATAGAACATATTTAATGATTTATAAGGGTATTTTTCAAACCTATTTCTAACATAACCTATTAAAAAAATGAAAAACAGATTTACAAAAGTTTTGGCAAAGGCTTCAGCATTGGTTGCGCTTTGCTTGGTATTGGTATCAGCTCCAGCACTCGCTCAGGAAGAAGATAGCAGATTTAGCATGGATGTTACCTTGAACTCTGATACCTTTTTCGGATTTTATCCATTCTTCGCTGGTTCTTATAGTGTGAGTCCAAAATTAGATTTCACATTTTATGGGATTCTTTGGTCAGGTGGTACTGGTGGAGTTCAAGGTGCAGGTGGCGGTGGCTGGGGTAACTGGACAGAGTTTGGGGTTGGTGTGGGTTTCGAGCCAGCACCAGGTTTGAGCATAAGCCCACAAATAGGAATTACAGGAGGTAACTTACTTTCATCGGGAGCAGTTGGCCCTTCAATATTTGGTGATGGTATTGTTCCTAACTTGACAATAGGTTTGGATAAGGCAAAAACTGAAGGTGAAATATACTTGGGGTTCTATGCACCATTAAGGGATGAAGCACCTGCTGGCGGTACGACATTATCATACTTACATTACTGGGCAAATTTCGGGATAAAGGCTACAGATTTCTTTTCAGTTGGGGCTCACTATGAACATTTGATCAACTCTGGTGGATCTAACGTATCTTCTTCTACAGATCTTTATCAGTGGTTAGGTCCATATGTTCAATTCAGCAAGCCTACTGGTGGAGCTTTCGCTAGATTGTCTTTTGGTACTGACTTGGTTGATGGAAATGACTCTTTCTTCAAAGTAACCACTGGATTTAGCTTCTAAATTTAAAGTCACAAAAAAAATAAAAGCCATCCGATTGATTTCGGATGGCTTTTTTGATTTAGGTATATGTGTATCCGCTTTCTTGCACGTAGCCAAACAATAGGATGGCGGTTGAACGATTTGTGGTTCTGTTGACAGTAAACTGTTGTCTGCCGACGAGTATCCGCAACTTACAAAGTTACTTTTTAACCAAGGTGCAACATTTCGGATACTCATATAAAACTTTAACTATTTCTTTCATTTACCACCTTTACTTCATCACCAACAGCTATTTTTTCACCTTTTAGCAGCAACATGTTTTGACCAAACATAACCTTGCCATCTACAGTCCGATAACTTGCCAAGGTCTTCAAAGGTTCCTTGCTTTTATTCGCATTTTCTTGATCTACGGTCACCATCACACACCTGGCACAAGGTTTTGTAATTTTGAAAAGGGCGGTTCCGACTTGAATTTGATCCCATTTGTCTTCTTCAAATGCTTCTCCTCCTTCAAATACCAAGTTTGGTCTAAACCGATCCATGGGCACCGGGTCTTCCAGTTTTTCATTCAGATCGTCCAATGAAGATTGTCCAATCAACAGGTAGGGCATCCCATCTGCAAAACTGACAGATTCTCCGTTGACAGCATATTTTTCCTTTAGCTTTCTCTTTGTGCTTTCAGGCATGATTACAAGTTCGCAAGACATGGAGAGTTGTTCGCTGAACCAGTCGCTTACATGTTTATCTACAACCTGCCCTTCTACCACATCCTCCCATATACTGACGTTTTTCAACTTGTTAGTTTTGGCATCTAATGGAAAGGAGATACTGATATTTGGTTCTTTTTTGTGCGTGACTTGCAGCTTGTTTTCAGAGATGCTTACTTGCAGTAAAGCTAGTTTTGGGATGGTTCTTTGGGACAAAAATTTTCCGTCTTTGTCTATCAGCATCCATCTTCGGTCGTATTGCAGCCCTTTTTCTTCTAAAATTGCTTCAGTTAATCTTATCCCACCCAATGATTTGATGGGGTAAATGTAGATGTCTTTTAAGTGCATTTGGTGACAGTTGATTGAAATCAAGAGTCAAGATACAACCTTTTGAATTTTTCAGGTATCTCAAACGAAAAGAATTTGGTGATGAATTGATAAAATTGATTTTCCTGTTCTACTTTCAAAAATTCGATTGGATTGATTAGGGTGTGTAGGAAATTGTGCTCTGAAGGTTCGTAAGAGAAAAATAAGACAGTGGCCAAGCAAACGAGAAAGACCAATGCCCATCTTTTTCTTTCTTTTCTACGTTTTGCCAAATTGTCCCGAATCATACTACTAAGATACAGGTTTTGGTAAAAAGGTTGCATTTAGATTTTTTTTTAACAAGAATTCTACTTTGATTTATATGTCTGATCTTTTAAGTTTTAAAGATAGAAATAGGATCAGTATGCGAGGGCAGGTATTTTTATGCCCCGATTGTTCGTCTCAACCAAATAATAATAAAAATGATCAATGTAGAGGAAGCCAAAAAAAGAATATCAGAAATACTGATTTCACGGAAAATAGAAATCTGCCCGATATCTGAATCGACAGGTCTTTTTTGTGCAGAAGAAATTTTTTCTCCAATTTCTGTCCCTTCTTTCGATAATTCCGCAATGGACGGTTACGCGCTTGCTTTTGGGGATTTGAAGCCTGAAATGGTGATTTCTGGAGAGGTTAAAGCAGGGGTTTTGTCCGTAGAAAAATTGAGGCCAGGTACGGTGGTTCGAATTTTTACAGGCGCGCCGATTCCAGAAGGGGCAGATACAGTCGTCAAGCAAGAGGTTGCAAATGTTTACGAAAACAAGTTCTTGATTGATGTTAATGAGGTTAAAAAGGGTGGCTTTGTCAGAAAGGCTGGAGCTCAATGTGAGGTTGGGGAGAAGGTATTGGAGGTTGGGTCGGAGATTTCTTCTGGAACAATAGCCTTGCTTGCCTCTTTGGGAATAGAGGGGATCAAGGTTTTTAGCAAGCCCAGAATAGGTGTGATTCTTACTGGGGATGAAGTAGTCGAGCCAGGGCAGAAACTTGAAAATGGTCAGATTTATGATGCAAATGGGCCGATGTTGACTTCTGCATTGATGAAATTGGGAGTCAAACCAGCGTTTGTCGAAAAAGTAAAAGATGATGCGGATGTTGTCCGATCATCAGTAGAAAGACTGGTAGAGCAGGTTGATGTTTTGATCCTGAGTGGAGGGATTTCTGTGGGAGATTATGATTTTGTCAGGCCTACCATGCAAGATATGGGAGTAGAAGAACTCTTTTACAAAGTTGCGCAAAAGCCTGGTAAACCATTATTTGTGGGTAAATTGGGGTCCAAGATTATTTTTGCATTGCCGGGAAACCCATCGTCTTCCCTTTCTTGTTTTATGGTGTATGTTAAGCCTTTTATAAGACATTTTTGTGGTGCAAATGATGCGTTTGAATCGAACCTTCGGTTTCCTTTGTCAGAAACGTATCATTCAGAATCGATCTTGACGTTTTTCCTAAAATGCCAGTTGAAAAATGGGATGATTCATCTCCTTAAAGGCCAAGAATCTTTTAATCTCATTTCATTCAATACAGCCACAGGGCTTGTTGAAATTCCAGGCATAAATTCAGTTTCTCCAGAAAATAGCAACTACAACTATTATCCCTTTTAGCACATATGGATTTGTGGACTTTGGTTTTGTTTTGTCTCTTGCCGATTGCGGCATTTTTATATGCTTCTGTAGGTCATGGTGGAGCAAGTAGTTATTTGATGATATTGACCTTGATGGGTTTTCTCCCGGAAGATATACGGCCTTCTGCTTTGCTATTGAACATATTTGTATCGTTGATTTCCTTTCTGAATTTCAGAAAGCAGGAGTCTTTGCAAAGAGACTTGTTTTTCTCCTTGATTGTTTTTTCTATACCTGCAGCATATTTGGGAGGGACGATCCTATTGGATACAGATATTTACCGAAAAATATTGGGAGTGATTTTGCTGTTTCCAGCTTTGAGATTCTTGATGGTTTTTCCTGAGTCAAAAAAAGTTGTCGTAGAAAGAAAAATATGGATGGCACCATTGCTCGGGGTGTTGATAGGCTTGCTATCAGGCTTGGTAGGAATTGGCGGAGGTGTTTTACTTACACCGATTGTCTTGGTTCTTGGATGGGCAAATGTGAAGCAAACGGCAGTTTTGTCTTCATTATTTATATTTTTGAATTCAATAGCTGGTTTTGTTGGTTCTGGGGCGTTGAATTTCGATCTTCCAAGTGAGTTTTGGGTTTTGATACCAATTACGATAGCGGGAGGGTTGCTTGGAGGGTATTTTGGAGCAAGAAAATTCAGTAATTCAGCATTGCGCTATTTACTCTGCGCTGTCCTAATATTCGCATCAGTCAAATTATTGTTAAATTAGAATTTAAAAGAAATGAAATTGATTGTTAAAGTATTTGGGAGGATTTCGGAAGAAATTGGGGAAAGTGAGTTTATGATAGAAAGATCAGACAATATTGCTTCTTTAAAAGGTGAAATTAATGCAGTTTATCCTCAATTAAAGGATTTGAAATTTGCGATAGCTGTCAATAAGAAGCTTTCTACAGATTCGGACAAGATTCCTGAGGGGGCTGAAATTGCCCTTTTGCCACCTTTTTCGGGAGGTTGATTTATGGATAGATTTGATAGGCATTATAATTTGAAAGGTTTTGGGCTAAAATCCCAGCAAAAGCTTCAGGAAGCTAAAGTCCTTGTAGTAGGGGCAGGTGGGCTAGGTTGTCCAATATTACTCTATCTTGCTTCTGTAGGTTTTGGGAAAATAGGAATCGTAGATGGAGATCTAGTGTCTGAGTCCAACCTAAGTCGCCAAGTCCTTTTTGGTCAAAATGATTTGGGCAAAAACAAAGCTGAGGCAGCGGTTCAAATCCTTCTCGGAAAGTATAGTGATATCGAGCTTGTCTCTATTCCTGAATACTTGAATAAAGAGAATATCATTGAGCATCTCAATGACTATGATCTTGTAGTAGATGGTTCGGATAATTTCCCAACCCGCTATTTGGTAAATGATGCTTGCGTTTTGCTTGGTAAGCCATTGGTGTTTGGCGCCTTGTATCAGAATGAAGGGCAAGTGGCAGTTTTCAACACTCGTGGTATTCAGTCAGTAAATTATAGGGATATCTATCCAATACCACCATCAGCCCATGAAGTGCCAAATTGCAATGAAGCTGGAGTTTTGGGGGTTTTTCCTGGAATTATCGGTAGTATGATGGCTTCTGAAGCAATAAAGCTGGTGTCTGGTTTTGGGGTAATATTAGATGGAAAGATGCTCTACTATAATTTTCTCAATCATTCTGAATATAAAATTGAGCTTACGAAAGACCCACAAAGTGAAATTTCCAGACCCAAATCAGCAAATGATTTAATTCAAATGGATTACCAGGATTTTTGTGGGTTGTCTTCTCAGCTTAATTGGGAAGATGTGATCCCTTTGATGAATGAATTTGGAGATACTGTTTTGGTTGATCTAAGGCAATCTCACGAAGAACCTGAACTCGAAGATATTCCTTTTATTCGTGTTTCCATGGATCAGATTCATTTGGAAAATGCTGAGTTGACAAGAACGAATACAATCCTTTTGTTTTGTCAAACAGGCGTAAGAAGTATGAAGGCATCAAAATTACTTCAAGAAAAATATCCCGATAAATACATCAGATCGATTTCTGGAGGAATCAACTCCTTTGATCTCAATCTCTAAAAAACATAAAATGGAAAAGACTAGAAAGCCAAAAAACATATTTGTAGAAGGAGCAATTTCCCCCGAGAAAATCGCCAAATCTATTGCCAATCATGCTGCCAATCATGAAATCGGTGGTCATAGTATATTTTTAGGTCAAGTAAGAGCTGACGCAAAAGAAGGAGGAAAAGTCACTGCCATCGCGTACACCGCTTATGAAGAGATGGCTCTTCAGCAGGCATTCGAAATCAGGGAAGCAGTTTTTGAGAAGTATCCTTTGACATGCATGCACATCTACCATAGCCTAGGTGAAGTTAAAGTGGGAGAAATCTGTCTATTTGTGTTCACTTCATCCAAACATAGAAAAGCAGCCATTTCTGCATGTGAAGAACTTGTGGAAAGAATCAAGAATGAATTGCCGATTTGGGGGAAAGAATTGGTTAGCAATGACACCTCAGTTTGGAAAGAAAACACGTAAGTAATCACATTGACAAAACCCAGCTAAAGCAGCGACCCAAAGCCATACTTTATGACATGAAAAGTGTTTTTCGGAAAGATATTGTCAGGTTTTGGAAAATAAAATGTCACCATCTACTGACATTCTGACGTAAATTTTCTCAGTATTTCCCTTGGCACAACCCTTGTCAATAGGTGTTTTATAGTTTTAAAAATTGAACAATCAAAAAATAAAAATATAAAATCATGGGAAAAATCATAGGTATAGACTTGGGTACTACAAACTCTTGTGTTGCTGTAATGGAAGGGAACGAGCCAGTGGTCATCCAAAACAGTGAGGGAAGAAGAACCACGCCATCTATCGTGGCATTCTTAGACAATGGCAATGGAGAGAGAAAAGTTGGAGATCCTGCAAAACGTCAGGCAATCACAAACCCAGCAAATACTATTTCATCAGTAAAAAGATTTATGGGTAAGAAGTTTTCTGAAGTTTCAGAAGACAAAAAACACGCTTCTTACAAAGTAGAACAAGGTTCTAACGATACTGTAGCTGTAAAAATCGGAGACAGATCATATACTCCACAGGAACTTTCAGCTATGATTCTTCAGAAAATGAAGAGTACAGCAGAAGATTTCTTGGGTCAGGAAGTAACAGAAGCGGTGATCACTGTACCTGCTTATTTCAACGATGCAGAGCGTCAGGCGACTAAAGAAGCTGGACAAATTGCAGGTTTGGAAGTGAAAAGAATTATCAACGAGCCTACAGCTGCCGCATTGGCTTATGGTATGGACAAGAAAAACCAAGACATGAAAATCGCTGTGTATGACCTTGGTGGTGGTACATTTGACGTGTCTATCTTGGAATTGGGTGATGGTGTATTCGAAGTAAAATCTACCAACGGTGATGTACACCTTGGTGGTGATGATTTTGACCAAGTGATCATCAACTGGCTTGCAGAAGAATTCAAAGCTGAGGAGCAAATCGATCTTAGACAAGATCCTATGGCACTTCAGAGATTGAAAGAAGCAGCTGAGAAAGCTAAAATCGAGTTGTCAAGTTCTTCTTCTACAGAAATCAACTTACCATATATCACTGCTACGCAATCAGGACCAAAGCACTTGGTGAGAACATTAAGCAGAGCTAAGTTTGAGCAACTATCTGAAAGTTTGGTAAGAAGATCTATGGATCCTTGTATCAAAGCTTTGAAAGATGCTGGTCTTTCTGCTTCTGACATTGATGAAGTGATCTTGGTGGGTGGTTCTACCAGAATCCCTAAAATCCAGGAAGAAGTAGAGAAATTCTTTGGCAAAAAACCTTCAAAAGGTGTAAATCCTGATGAGGTAGTAGCAATCGGTGCTGCGATCCAAGGTGGTGTATTGACAGGAGAGGTTAAAGATGTATTGTTGCTAGACGTAACTCCTTTATCTCTTGGTATCGAAACAATGGGTGGAGTATTCACTAAATTGATCGAGGCTAACACAACTATTCCTTCCAAGAAGTCAGAAGTATTTTCAACAGCTGCTGACAACCAGCCTGCTGTAGATATCCACGTATTGCAAGGAGAGAGACCTTTGGCGAAGGATAACAGATCAATCGGTAGATTCCAATTGAGCGATATTCCACCTGCACAAAGAGGAGTTCCTCAAATCGAAGTAACTTTCGATATCGATGCAAATGGTATTCTTAATGTGTCTGCAAAAGACAAAGGCACTGGAAAAGAACAAAAAATCAAAATCGAAGCTTCTTCAGGATTGTCTCAGGATGATATCGAAAGAATGAAGAAAGAAGCAGAAGCAAATGCTGCCGGAGATAAAGCTGAAAAAGAGAAAATCGAGAAACTAAATGGAGCTGATAGCTTGATTTTCCAAACTGAGAAACAATTGAAAGAATATGGAGATAAGTTGTCAGATGGCAATAAAGCGAATATCTCTTCAGCTTTGGAAACTTTGAAAACTGCACATCAGTCTCAGGACTTGGCAGGAATCGACGGAGCCATGGAAGGTTTGAACAAAGCTTGGGAAGCTGCTTCTCAGGAAATGTACAACGCAACCGGCGGAGCAGAAGGCCCACAACCAGGAGCAGAAGCAAATGCTGGAGGTTCAGCTGAAGCTGGAGATGGTGTTTCTGATGTAGATTACGAAGAAGTATCTGAAGATAAAAAATAAGCAATTATAGCTTTAATATATTGAAAAAGCACCCATATCAAATATGGGTGCTTTTTTTTAGACCTTTGAGGTTTTTTTTCAAAACCTCGAAGGTCTTAATCTTTTGAATTCAAAGGAAATGCTAAAACAACATTTTTATTTTTTAGAAATCAATTCCCTCCTGCTTTAGCTGGAGGCTACAGAAACTATCAAAAATGTAAACAGGCTTTACCCAAAATATCAGTCCAAAAATCACTGTTTCTGATTTTAATCAATGATTCTTTTAACAAATAGAAATATTTGGCTAAAGCCCCCTGATCGAGGTACATATTCTTTAAGGATGGGCTAAAGCACCATCCCTATTCATTAAAATCAGGGAATTGAGTAAAGCAATCTAGCTATTCATTGAAGTAAGGGGATTGGCTTAAGTTCCTTTCTATTCATTGAATTCAAAGGAAATGCTAAAACAACATTTTTATTTTTTAGAAATCAATTCCCTCCTGCTTTAGCTGGAGGCTACAGAAACTATCGAAAATGTAAACAGGCTTTGTCCAAAATATCAGTCCCAAAATCTTAAAATCTTAGAATTTTCCAATCTTTCAATCTTGAGTCCCCTCCTAAAACTATGTTTCAGGAGAAAGCTGACAATTTAATATTTAGGTAAATTTGAGTTATAGTCCTGATCTTTGTTTTTATTTCAAAGATTTTGGATTTAATCTTTGTTGTGGTGGT